>JAZKIR010000011.1:61967-62089 GCA_040384785.1 Pseudomonadota bacterium | reverse complement strand
AGCCGGTTTGTGTGGTGTCCTCGGCACCGCTGACCACTTCGTTGGCATCGGTGAAAGCGTCATCGAGGGGCGTGACGGTGATGGCCAGCGTGGAGGTGTCGGTGCTGGAGCCATCGGTCATG
>JAZKIR010000011.1:60047-61867 GCA_040384785.1 Pseudomonadota bacterium | reverse complement strand
AGCCGGTTTGTGTGGTGTCCTCGGCACCGCTGACCACTTCGTTGGCATCGGTGAAGTGATCAACCATGGTGACTGTGGCAGTGGCGCTGGAGACATCGCCATCCTTGTCGGTCAGGGTGTAGGTGAAGGAGTCGGAGCCCAGATAGCCGGCCTTGGGCGTATAGGTATAGGCGCCGGTGGCAGGGTTGGTGATGGTGACAGTGCCACCGTTGGCGGTGGTGGTGGTAGCCACGCTCCAGGTGCCGCCTACGTCGGCGCCGACGGCGTCGTTGGTGGCCAGGGAGCCACTGACGGCCTTGTCCACGGTGGTGGTGAAGGAATCGTCGTTGGCGGTGGGCACATCATCGACAATTTGCACGGTCAGCGTGCCGACGCTGCTGCCTCCCGCGAGATCCTTAACTGTCAGGGCGATGGTGTCGCTGCTCTCTGTGACGCCAGGTTGGTTTTGTGCTGCGTTGAGGACATAGCTGTAACTTATTGCACCGGTGCCGGCGTTATAGGCGGTCAGCGTAAGCGTGCCTTCTCCCGTGTTGATAGGGTGGCTCGCCAAATAGGCCGGAGTTGCCAATTGAGCAGCAGTAAATGTTACGCCCCCAACACTGACACTGGACAAACCGTCGGGTGCCGTTACGGCAATTGTTCCAGTGGTGGTTTCGGATGTATTGCCGATGGTAAGCAAACCGATTTCATGGACTGTTGCCTGACCAGTTGCAGCACCATTACCATCGTTTGGATTGATGGTCGGTGGACCATCAGAGGCTCCGTTGATGGTGATAGTGAGCACTGCAGTGGAGGTGTCACCATCAGCATCGGTAATTGTGTAGGTGTACGTGTCGGAGAGCGTTTGATCTGCAGTTAATGCATTGACCGTCGGGTTGGTATTGTTGAGCGTGTAGGTATAGGTGCCATTACCGTTCAAAACCAAAGAGCCATAAGTTAGCGTAACGCTGGCGGCTGTCACTGGTGTGGCGTTGGCGTCGGCGCCAACGGTGTCGTTGGTCAGCACAGTACCGGTTACCACCAAGGCGGAGTCTTCGGTGACAGTGTTGGAATCATTGACGGCGGTGGGCACATCATCGAGGATGGTGGCGGTGAATGTGGTGGCAGCGGTGAGGCTGGCAGAGTCGTGGACCGTGATGGAGAGGCTATCGGTGACGCTGGCGCCGGGGGCAGTTTGTGGGCTGGTGATGGCGTAGGTGTAGCTGATGGCGCCGGAGCCTGGGTTGTAGGCGGTGAGGGTCAGCGTGCCATCGGGCATGGTGATCACAACGGGGGTGGTGCCCAGGGCATTGAGCTGAGCCAGCGTCACATTGGTCGCCCCAAAATCGATACTGGCCAGGCCATTGGGTGCGGACACCGTCATGGTGCCGGAGGCTGCCTCGGTGGTGCTCAGGGGGTTTGAGCCCGAAGCCAAGGCGGCCTCATTCACGGAGACCTGACCGGCGACTGCACCGTTGTTGTCGTCGATGGAGATGGAGGGTGTGCCGTTGGTGTTCACGGTGACCGTGGCAGTGGCGCTGGAGACATCGCCGTCCTTGTCGGTCAGGGTGTAGGTGAAGGAGTCCGAGCCCAGGTAGCCGGCCTTGGGCGTATAGGTATAGGCGCCGGTGGCGGGGTTGGTGATGGTGACGGTACCGCCGTTGGCGGTGGTTGTGCTGGCCACACTCCAGGTGGCGCCGGCGCCGGCATCGGCGCCTACGGTGTCGTTGGTGGCCAGGGAGCCACTGACGGCCTTGCCCACGGTGGTGGTGAAGATGTCGTCATTGGCGGTGGGCACATCATCGAGGATGGTGGCGGTGAATGTGGTGGCAGCGGTGAGG
>JAZKIR010000011.1:39202-59947 GCA_040384785.1 Pseudomonadota bacterium | reverse complement strand
TGCCCACGGTGGTGGTGAAGATGTCGTCATTGGCGGTGGGCACATCATCGAGGATTTGTACCGTCAAGGTCCCCGTGTTGGAGTCACCACCCAGATCGGTGACCGTTAGAGTGATGTTGTCAGCACTCTCAGTTGCCGCTGGCTGATTCTGCGCAGCCTTCAGCGTGTAGCTGTAAGTCAGTGCACCTGTGCCAGCGGTGTAACCCGTCAGTGTCAAAGTGCCTTCACCGGTGTCAACAACAATCGGTGTGCTGCCAAGCGTCCCCAGTTCGGCGGCGGTCACCGTGGTGCCGCCAACAGTGATACTGGCTAGGCCGTCTGGTGCGCTCACAGTTACGGTGCCTGTCGTGCTGCTGGATCCGTTATGCAGCGTGCCTGAAGCCAGACCCGCTTCATTGACTGTCGCTTGGCCTGTAGCGCCACCATTGCCGTCCAGCGGAACGATGCTTGGAACACCATCGGTGTGTCCGTTGATAGTGATGCTCAATACCGCGGTCGAAGTGTCTCCATCACTGTCGGTGAGGGTGTAGGTATAGCTGTCCGTCAGTGTTTGACCATTCTTCAATGCATTGACCGCTGGGTTGGCATTGTTCAGCGTGTAGGTGTAAGAGCCATTGCTGTTCAACACCAGCGAGCCATAGGTCAGAGTTGGGCTGGCCGCAGTGACCGGCGCGGCATTGGCATCGGCGCCAACGGTATCATTCGACAGGACCGTGCCTGTGACAGTGTTGGGCGTCGCATCTTCGGCAATCGCAGCGTTGTCGCCCACTGCAGTGGGCGTGCTATCAATGATTTGCACGGTCAGTGTGCCGGTATTGGTGCCGCCACCCAAGTCATTGACTACCAGAGCTACCGTGTCGATGCTTCCTGCTGCCGCTGGTTGATTGAGCGCAGCGTTGAGGGTGTAGTTGTAGGTCAGCGTGCTAGTTCCCGCTGTGTAGCCTGTCAGGGTGAGTGTGCCTTCGCCGGTATCGATGACAACCGGAATGGTGCTCAATGTGCCCAGTTGCGCAACTGTCACGGTGGTGCCTCCGACCACGATGTTGGCCAGACCATCTGGCGCTGTTACGGTGACCGTTCCGGTGGTTGTCTCGCTGGTGTTGGCAACGGTAAGCAAACCGGTCTCATTCACGGTTGCCTGACCCGTTGCAGCCCCATTTCCATCCGCTGGAACAATGCTCGGGATACCGTCTGTGTGGCCGTTGATGGTGATGGTGAGCGTTGCCGTGGTGGTGTCACCATCGCCGTCGGTGAGCGTATAGGTGTAGCTGTCGGAGAGTGTTTGGCCATCCTTGAGTGCATTGACCGCAGGCAGGGAGTTATTCAGGATGTAGGTATAGCTTCCATCACCGTTCAACACCAATGAACCATAGGCTAGCGTCACGTTTACGGCGGTGACGGGCGTGGCATTGGCGTCAGCGCCGATGGTGTCATTAGCTAGGACGGAGCCTATGACCGCGTTGGGTGCGGCATCTTCGCTTATCGAACTGCTGTCGCCCGCAGCCACTGGAACGCTTTTTACCGGTGGGGTGGGAGTCGGTGTTGGCGTGGATGTTGTTGGGGGTGTAGGAACCGGAGTTGGAGTTGGATTTGGAGCGGGTGTCGGCGTCGGGACAGGCGTTGGTGTGGGTGTAGGTACCGCAGTCGGGTTTCCAGGAACATCATCGTTGGGTTGTTGCGGAATGCTGAGGAGCTGAACGGTCGTTGGAGTCAAATCTGACGGTGCGTCGACGGGCTGGTCGGCCCTGTCCAGAGACAAGGGTGCAACACTTTCCTGAATCCGCAGCAGGCGCACAAAACTATGCGAGTCACTTCCGTCGCCACCACTCAAACCTAAGGCTGTCGACTCCAGTTGCGTAGAAAGATCCCCGCCTGACGCGATGATTCTGGCTACCTCTGCTGAGCCGCTGTTCAAGTCTGTCAGGGCTGCTTCCGACTTGTCGGTGGTGGTGCCCAATAGATTGGCATCAATGAGCAGTTCGCGCCCGGACGAAACAATCAAAGGCTTGCCGTTGGGCAGGGCCAACTCCAGTCGCGTGCCGTCTTCGGTGACGATTTGTTGCCCTTCCTGCACCTCATCGCCAACTTTCAGTTCTCTGCGGTTGCCGCTTGCGTCTACCAGCCAGGCCTTGCCCTGCAAGATAACAACAATGCCGCGTGCCTGAGCAGAAATTTGATTGGTAGCCATGGGGAGTCCTTCACGTACAACAACACTAGATTGCTGCACTCTAAAGAACTCGCCGGCTGCGGTCTATTGTCCGCAGGTACAGGTTGGAGGACTACCTCGCCCTTTTAATGGATTCCGTGGACCCTCAACGCCAGTTGCAGACGGTCCGTAATGTTGAGCTTCTGGAAAACGGCGCTCAAATGGGCTTTCACCGTTCTCTCCGTAATCTTGCACTGCGTGGAGATGGCGTGGTTCGAGGCCCCGTTGGCCGCAAGAACCGCTACCTCCAATTCCCGTTGCGTCAGTCCTTCGCGCCACACGCCGTCCGCCTTTGCTTGTGCGGACGGGACGGTTGCGGCGCGGTTGACGCCCTGCAGCAGCCGTTGCATCAGGTTTTTGCCGATCCAGACATTGCCGGCGTCCACCACTTCCGCGACTTGCTTCAGCGTGGCTGCATCCGAAAAAGCGTGGCAGTAGGCGGCACAGCCAGCGTCCAACGCCTGCATGGCTTCATCGTCATTCGGGTTTGAGCTCGCCGCTACCACGCGTATGTGCTCACTTTGCAAAATGCCGCGCCACGCTTCCGCAGTCCAGGCTGGGCGTCCGGCGATGGAGAGGTCAATCCATGCAATGCAGAGACCGGCGGGATGTAGTTGAAAAAAATCCCCCATCCTCGTGGCAACGGTCTGTTTGCTGGTACCCAATGCCTTTTGCCAATGCGACAGCAGGCCAACGTCGTGTGTGACCCATACGGTGTTGCGGTATCGCTTCATCGCTCCGTCATGGCCTTTGCCTTGGCTCTTAATATGGGTTTCATCAGATAAGCGAGTACTGACTTCTTGCCCGTAAGAATGTCCACCTCCGCCACCATGCCCGGAATGATGGGAAACTTTTGTAACCCAATGCTGGTAGACAGCGTGCGCACACGCACCAGAAAGAAAGCATTCCCTTTTTCGTCAACCACGGTGTCTGCGCTGATGTGCTCCAAAGTGGCCTCCAGCCCGCCATAGGTTGCGAAATCGTAAGCTGTGAATTTAACCAGCGCTTTTTGTCCCGGATGCAAGAAGGCAATGTCGCGCGGCAACACCCGGGCTTCCAGCAGCAGTGCGTCGTCTGAGGGAACTACTTCAACCAAATCCTTGCCCGGCTGCACCACGCCGCCTACCGTATTGACCTTGAGCTGCTTGATGGTGCCGTTGACGGGTGAGCGGATTTCCGTCTGTTTAACCCGGTCTTCCAACGCGGAACTGCCTTCCAGTAGTGCATTGAGCTTGGCGTTGGTTTCGCTGAGCTCCGAGCGTGCAATATTGCGGAAAGTGAGTTCTACCTCCTGGATCTTGCGGTTTGCCTCTGCCACTGCGGATTCCAACCGGGGAATGTCGGAGTTGGCGCTGTCACGCTCACCACGGTATCGGGCGACATCCCTTTCCAGTCGCAACAGCTCCACATCTGAAATGGCGCCGGACTTGGCAAGGGGGCGCGTCATTTCCAATTCGCGCGCAGTGAGGTTGAAACTTTGGCTAGCCTGCTCACGTTTGGCGCGTACGGAGATCAGCTCTTGTGAGCGTTGTGAAGCTTGTTGGCGTGAAACACCGATGGTGGCGTCCAACTCGGCCCGCCGCGATTCATACAGCGCACGCTCTTGCTCCACGATCTCCGGTGCCTCGGTCACCACTTCCTCGGGCGGTGCAAAGCGGGAGCCTTCGGCAAGCGCCTTTAGCCGGGTTGCCTTTGCCAACAAGGAAAGGTACTGGGAGCGGTTTTCGCGCAAGGAGGACACCATGCGCGTGGGGTCCACTTTAAGCATCAAATCGCCAATCTTGACGGTTTGCCCTTCCTTGACCAATATTTCCGAAACAATGCCGCCGTCCAGGCTTTGCAGGACTTGCACCTGTCGCGAAGGAATGACCTTGCCTTCGCCCCTCGTGACTTCGTCCAGTACTGCAAAATTCGCCCACAACAGCAACACGAATACTGCGATAACGCTTATCCACACCAGGATGCGTGCTCCCCTGGGAGTCTGCTCCGCAATGGCCCAGTCGGCATTGGCGTCGAAATCGCTGTCCAATTCATTGTGCTTGCCGGCAATTGCCAGCATCAAGCTATCGAGTCCGCGTGAGCAGGTTTGATAAAAGCGCTCCCACACCGTGGCAAGTTTGCCCGGGGGCTTGGCCTCAGTTTTCGGTTGTGTATCGGTTGTCATCAGGCCGCCCTGCCTACTCTGCCGCTTTGCAGTGCCTCAACGACCTGCGCCTTTGGACCGTCGGCCATGACTTTTCCATTGTCTACAACAATCAGCCGGTCGATCAGCTCTAGCAGTGATGTACGGTGCGTCACCAGAATCACGGTTTTCCCTCGGGAGAACCGCTGCAGTCTGGCCTTGAGCAGATCCTCGCTTTGGTGGTCCATGGCACTGCTGGGCTCGTCCAGCAGCAAGATGGGCGAGTCATTCAGAACGGCGCGTGCTATGCCCACGGCTTGCCGCTGACCACCGGACAAGGATTCGCCACGCTCACCGATCAGCATGTCAAAGCCCCGTGGATGGCGATTGGCAAATTCGGTGACGCCCGCCACCTCGGCTGCCGCGATGATGTCCTGGTCATCTGCGAAGGGCGCACCCAGGGCAATATTTTCCTTCAAGGTGCCAAAAAACAAACTGACATCCTGAGAAACAAACCCAGCCGCACGCCGCAGCTCGGCAGGGTCAATTTGCCGCAGGTCGATCCCGTCAATCAGGATCGCGCCTTCCGTCGGCTGGTACAGACCTAATACCAGACGTTGGATGGTCGACTTGCCAGAACCCACCCGCCCGATAAAGGCCACCTTTTCGCCGGCCTGGATTTTGAAAGAAACATTGCGCAGCACCGCCTGCTGCTGGCCGGGATACGAAAAACTGACGTTTTTGAATTCAATAGACCCCTGGAATCCGTTCCGGTGCAAAAAGACAGAAGCGTCCGCACGCTCGGGCTGGGTCTGCATGTGTTTTTCGATGGAGTCCAGTCCACTCTTGGCATTGTGGTACTGCATCAGCAGCCCGGCCACCTGCCCGAACGGCGCCATCGCCCGGCTCGCCAGCATCGAAGCGGCAATGATGCCACCCATGCTGAGCTGGTTGTCGACCAATAGATACACGCCCACGATGACCACCACCACCGAGACGAACTGCTGCAGAAATTGCACCATGCTCATGATGCTGGAAGACAGCAATTTCAGTTTGGTTCCGGCCTGTGCCAGAAACACCGTGGTTTGCTCCCATTTGCGCTGGAAACTGCTCTCAGCCACCATGAACTTCACGGTTTCAATGCCGACCAGGCTTTCTACCAAGGTCGCGTTGCGTTGGGAGGTGGCCCTCTGGGTGACCTCGACCAATTCCTGCATTTTTTGCTGCACCACCATCGACATGACGATCAAAAGCAGGATGCAAAACAGTGGGGGCAGAATCAGCCACGGTGAAATCCACGCAATCACGACGAAAAACACAAACACGAATGGGATGTCGACCAAGGTCGTGATCGTGGCGGATGCGACAAATTCCCGTACCGATTCAAATGCGCGCAGATTGGCGGCAAACGAACCCACTGACGCGGGCCGATCCGCCATGCCAAGCCCCAGCACCCGTTCCATGATTCTGGCCGACAGGGTCACGTCTATGCGTTTGCCTGCTGTATCCAATATGTAGGACCGCAACACCCGTAGCAAGGTGTCGAACAGCATCATCAGGAACACGCCAATGGACAGCACCCACAGGGTTTCCTCGGCCCGGTTGGGGACCACACGGTCATAGACTGTCATGGAGAACATGGGCATGACCAGGGCAAATATGTTGATCAGCAACGCCGCCAACAGGCTGTCCCTGTAGAGCCGCCAGTTTTGCAGCACTACACTCCAAAACCAATGTTGCGACTTCAACTCGCCGGAGCCCGGCGTACGCGGGTCGAATTTGTAGACCGGGCGGATGAAGCAGACGATTCCGGCGAACAGGCCCTCCAGCTCTTCGCGCGTCAACACATCGGATGATTCGCCGTTTTCTGGAAAACGAACCCGGGCTTGACCATCTGGCAGCCATTCCAGCAACAGACAGGCCTGGTTTTCTTTCAACAGCAGGACGACGGGCAACAGTCCCGGGCGCAAAACATCCAGTGATCGGCGTGCCAGCTTGGCGGTCAGGCCGGCACGGGCAGCAGCACGCGGCAACAGATCCGGTGTAATGCGATTGCCCTCCAGGGGCAGTCCCGCAGACAGGGCCTCCAGCGTCGTGGTGATCCCGAAAATCTTGGCGATCGCGATGACACTGTCCAGTAGCGGATCAAAACGCAGGCTGTGCTCGCCAATGCGTCTGGCGTGTGGGCTGCTCGCAGTCTCACTGCCTGGCAAGGGGTCTGACATAGGTGGGTTGTGGCGATGGTTCGGTTGTGCGCTGACTAGATGAGGCGGTCGTCACTGCCCAACAGGTTCAAAGCGCCGTGGATGCGGCTGCGCAGACCTTTTCGGACCATCAATTTCTTTTGTGCGGCGACTGGCAGATCGGTCTGGTGGATGACGTTTTTCATGATGAGCGTGTCAATCAAATCCTCCAGCACCCGAACGAAGTCTGCATCTGCCGCGTTGAACGACGGTTCTAAAACCGTGGCCTTGAAAAATCGCTGCATCTCCGGGTCGTTCTCATCCATGGGCTCGCTGCCAGGCTGCTGCTGCCTGGATACCGATTGAATCGCGCCATCGGAATTTCTGAAGACATGGAACATAGGGTTTTTGCTCAGTAGAAATAGAGTTCGACGCCCAACTCGGAACACATTTGCTCTGCGGATATTAGCACCCGGGTAGTTGCAGTAAGCGCACATATGGCCTGCTGTTGCTTACCCGCCGCAATGGTGTTGGCGCCCCCGGCGTTCAGCGCACGATGGCTCCGGCGCGTCAGATGCTTGCCGGGCTGGGGAGGGCACAATCAAATGGCCCAAAGACCTGCGGGACGCGCGTTCGAAGCCCTATTCGCCAGCTTGTGCGGCAGCAATCACGCCACCGCCGAGGCAGACCTCGCCGTCGTACAACACGGCCGACTGGCCCGGTGTCACCGCCCATTGCGCTTGTTCGAAGCGCAGCGCAAACCCATCCAGGCTGGCGTGGTCCACCTGGCACAACGCATCGCTTTGGCGGTAGCGTGTCTTTGCCGCTATCGCCGTGCGGGTGGGTACGCTGCCGGCGGTCCAGCTGACGTCTTGGGCTTGCAGCGTATGGGACTGCAGCCACGGGTGGTCGTGTCCTTGCACCACCCACAGCGTGTTGGTCTGCATGTCCTTGCGCGCCACGAACCAGGGCGCATGTTCACCGCCGCCTTTTTGCGCGCCCCGGGCTTTGATGCCGCCAATGCCCAAGCCCTGGCGCTGGCCCAGCGTGTAGAAGCTTAAGCCCTGGTGCTCTCCGAGCTGGCGGCCCCGCGCATCGCGCACCGCACCCGGTTCCTTGGCGATGTAGCGGTTCAAAAACTCCCGGAACGGGCGTTCGCCGATAAAACAGATACCGGTGGAGTCCTTCTTCTTGGCATTGGGCAGCCCAATTTCTTCGGCAATCTGGCGCACCTGGGTCTTGTGCAGCTCACCGACCGGAAACAGGGTCTTGGATAGCTGGGCCTGGTTCAGGCGGTGCAAAAAGTAGCTTTGGTCTTTGGATGGGTCCAGACCCTTGAGCAGTTGGTAGTGCCCAGAGCCTGCACGGGCGCCATCGCACGCGGCTGCGTGCGATGTCCCACCTTGGGCCAGGGCATCGCCAGGGCTCGCTGGGCACCAGCGAACCCTGGCGTAATGCCCGGTGGCGATTTTCTCGGCGCCTAGGCGCATGGCATGGTCCAGAAAGGCCTTGAACTTGATTTCCGCGTTGCACAGGATGTCCGGGTTGGGGGTGCGTCCGGCCTGGTATTCACGCAGGAACTCGGCAAACACCCGGTCCTTGTATTCCGCCGCAAAGTTGACGTGTTCAATATCTATGCCGATCACATCGGCTACGGCGGCGGCGTCAACGAAGTCGATGTTGGAGGTGCAGTAGCCCGGGTCGTCCGCGTCTGACCCGGCAGGGCGGTCGTCGTCTTCCCAGTTTTTCATGAAGATACCGATGACTTCATGCCCCTGTTGTTTGAGCAGATGGGCGGTGACCGCCGAATCCACGCCACCGCTGAGGCCCACAACCACTCTTTGCTTTCTCATTCCTTGATTTTACGAGGTGCTGCTTTTTATGGTGCGCTTAAGGAAAATAGGCCTCTAGCCCTCGAATACATTACATGAGGCGCTATTGAATTTATAGTAATTCTGTGGATGATGTAACACTGGGGTCGCAATACACCAATTCCAAGGGGTAGCGCAATCCCCTCAAATAGTCCTCCACGCATTGCAAAACCAGCGGGCTGCGGTGGCGCGCCGTGCTGGTGCGTATCTCGTCGGCCGTCATCCACAGTGTGCGCACAATGCCGGCGTCCAGTGCGCGGGTCGGGTCGCATATGCCCAATTCTCCGCAAAAGGCAAAGCGCAGATAGGTGGTGTCGCCACCGTCGGGCGTGCGCTGCCGAGCGAGGTAAATGCCGACCACGGCGTTTGGCACGAACGAATAGGCAGTTTCCTCTAAGGTCTCGCGGGCGCAGGCCCGCAGGGGCGTCTCGCCGCAGTCCAGATGCCCCGCTGGGTTGTTCAGGCGCAGCCCATCGGTCGTTTCTTCCTCGACCAACAGAAAGTGGCCATCCTTTTCTATCACGGCCGCGACAGTGACATGGGGTTTCCAGCGTGTGTTCATGCCCGATTATGAAAGGAGCGGTCGCGCTGGCGGCCCATTTGTGCCAAATCACGTTTGTCCCCTGGGATTGCGGGGAAATTCAGTTAAGCTGTCCGGCGCCGTACCTCTCGCCGGGATTTTCTGGATGCTTGTGTCGGCCTGTTGCAAACATTTAAGCGAGGAGTTGCTTCATGCAAACTGGTGTATCTACAGGGACGGCGCAACGCATTGGCGTGCCGCGCGAGATTTTTCCGGGTGAAAAACGTGTGGCAACCGTGCCTGATGTGGTCGAGAAACTCATCAAGCTGGGCTTTGCGGTGTCCGTGGAGTCCGGTGCCGGCGAACTGGCCAACTTCAGCGACGACGCCTACCGCGCGGCGGGTGCACAGGTGGTTGACGGTGCAGCCGCCTTGTGGGCGGCCTCTGACATCGTGTTCAAGGTGCGCGCGCCCAGCGCCGACGAAGTCGGCTTGATGCGCCAGGGCGGCGCTCTGATCAGCTTTATCTGGCCGGCACAAAATCCTGAGTTGATGCAATTGCTAGCCGCCAAACAGGCCACGGTGCTGGCCATAGACGCGTTGCCACGCATGCTGAGCCGGGCCCAAAAGATGGACGCCTTGACCTCCATGGCGGGTGTCACCGGTTACCGCGCCGTCATCGAGGCCGCCAATGCCTTTGGCCGTTTCTTCAACGGCCAGATCACGGCCGCAGGCAAGGTTCCTCCGGCCAAGGTTTTCATCGCCGGTGCCGGTGTGGCCGGCCTGGCTGCCATCGGTACTGCCGCGGGCCTGGGCGCCATCGTGCGCGCCAATGACACGCGTGCCGAAGTGGCCGACCAGGTCACGTCCCTGGGTGGCGAATTCGTCAAGGTGGACTACGCCGAAGAGGGCGGCGGTGGCGGTGGTTATGCCAAGGTCATGAGCGAGGGCTTCCAGCAGGCCCAGCGCGACATGTACGCCAAGCAGGCCAAAGAGGTCGACATCATCATCACCACTGCGCTGATTCCCGGCAAGCCTGCGCCCAAGCTGATCACTGCCGAGATGGTTCGGTCCATGAAGCCTGGCAGCGTCATCGTGGACATGGCTGCAGAACAAGGCGGTAACTGTGAGTTGACCGAACCGGGCCAGTCCGTCGTCAAACACGGCGTGACCATCGTGGGTTATACCGACCTGGCCTCGCGCCTGTCCAAGCAGTCGTCGACGCTGTATGCCACGAACCTGTTTCGCCTGACCGAAGAGTTGTGCAAGACCAAGGATGGTGTCATCAACGTCAACATGGAAGACGATGCCATCCGCGGCCTGACCGTCACCAAGGAAGGCAGCATCACCTGGCCCGCTCCTGCGCCCAAGCTGCCTGCTGTGCCGGCAGCGGCAAAGCCGACTACAGCGCCGGCGGCCAAGAAGGCGCACGGCCATGGCGCGCCGAGTGAGCCCATGGCGGGCAGCAAGCTGGCCATTCTGTTCGGTGTGGCGGCCGCGCTGTTCTGGCTCATAGGCGCCAGCGCACCCAAGGAGTTTCTGTCGCACTTCACGGTGTTTGTGTTGGCCTGCTTCGTCGGCTACATGGTGGTGTGGAACGTCAAGCCGGCACTACACACGCCGTTGATGAGTGTGACCAACGCCATCAGCAGCATCATTGCCATTGGTGCCCTGGTGCAGATTTCACCAGTTGCCGGTTCCGTGGACCGGCCAGACGACTGGATACGCTGGGTCGCCGCGGCGGGCATTGTGCTCACCGCCATCAATATGTTCGGCGGATTCGCCGTCACCCAGCGCATGCTGGCCATGTTCCGTAAATAAGGGAGACGACGGATGTCTGCAAGCTTAGCAACGGTCTCCTATATCGGAGCCACGATTCTTTTCATCTTGAGCCTGGGCGGCTTGTCCAACCAGGAAACCTCGCGCCGCGGCAACCTCTACGGCATGATAGGCATGGCCATCGCCGTGCTGGCGACGGTGTTCGGACCCCAGGTTAACGGCGCGATCAGTTATGCCTGGATCGTCGGTGCCATGGTGGTGGGCGGCTCCATTGGCCTGTATGCGGCCCGCACCGTGCAAATGACACAAATGCCCGAACTGGTTGCGCTGATGCACAGCATGGTCGGCTTGGCCGCAATACTGGTCGGTGTTGCCACCTTCATCGACCCGGAAGCCTCCAAAGGTTTTATCGGTGCAGCCAAGTCCATCCATGAGATGGAAATCTACATCGGCATCTTTATCGGGGCCATCACGTTCGCCGGTTCCATCATCGCGTTTGGCAAGCTGTCGGGCCGCATCGGTGGCAGCCCCATGTTGTTGCCGGGGCGGCACTGGATGAACTTGACCGGGTTGCTGGTGGTGGTTTATTTTGGCCGCGAGTTTCTCAATGCCCATTCCATCCACGACGGCATGGTACCGCTGATCGTGATGACGGTGGTTGCGCTGCTGTTCGGCATCCACATGGTCATGGCCATTGGCGGCGCCGATATGCCGGTCGTGGTCTCCATGCTGAACAGCTACTCGGGTTGGGCTGCTGCGGCCACCGGCTTCATGCTGTCCAACGACCTGTTGATCGTGATTGGTGCCTTGGTCGGCTCCAGCGGTGCCATCCTGTCCTACATCATGTGCAACGCCATGAACCGCAGTTTCATCAGTGTGATTGCGGGCGGTTTCGGCACCACCAGTGCCAAGCCCAAAGCAGCGGGTGATGCCGCAGCGCCTGTCGGCGAAGTGGTACCCGTGAATGCCGTTGAAACAGCGGAACTGCTACGCGAGGCCAAGAACGTAGTGATTGTTCCGGGTTATGGCATGGCCGTGGCGCAAGCGCAGCACACGGTGTTTGAGATCACCAAGCACTTGCGTGAAAAGGGTGTCAATGTTCGTTTTGGTATTCACCCGGTGGCGGGGCGTATGCCAGGCCACATGAATGTGCTGCTGGCCGAGGCCAAGGTGCCCTACGACATCGTGTTTGAAATGGACGAGTTGAACGACGACTTCCCCGCCACCGATGTGGCCATCGTGATCGGCGCCAACGACATCGTCAACCCGGCCGCGCAGGACGATCCAGGCAGTCCCATCGCCGGCATGCCGGTGCTGGAAGTCTGGAAGGCCAAGACCTCCATCGTCATGAAACGCAGTATGGCGTCGGGTTATGCAGGTGTCGACAATCCGCTGTTCTACAAGGACAACAACCGCATGTTGTTCGGCGATGCCAAGAAAATGCTCGACGAGGTGTTGACCGCGCTCAGGGCCTGACAGAGGCTGCGACCGCTGGGCGGTGATGCGCCGAGGGCGCAATTTTTCGCCTGACCGCCCCAAGAAATATTAGTCGCCTTGGGCTCAGTGGCGGAGCGTGGGGGCGACAAATCCGCGCCGGGCCGCCCCAAGCGGATAGAGCCCCCTCGGGGGGCAGCGACCCGCGCAGCGGCAGAGCGTGGGGGCCATATTCACTAGGGAAAACACCAAGAAAATCTCAAGTGCGGTCCCTAGGCTTTCACAGGCAGAATAGTCGCTTACTTTTTAGTTGGGACAGGTAAGCATGACAGACCGCATTTGGCTCAGTAGTTACCCAAAAGATGTGCCAGCCGATATCAATGTGTCGGCGTACACCTCGCTGGTGTCCTTGATGGAAGAAAGCTTCCAGAAGTATTCCGACCGGGTAGCCTACAACTTCATGGGCAAGGATGTGACCTATGGCCACACAGACAGTCTGAGCCAGTCATTTGCGGCCTATTTGCAGTCCCTGGGATTGTCCAAGGGCGATCGCGTCGCCATCATGATGCCCAATGTGCCCCAATACCCCGTGGCGGTGGCAGGTATTTTGCGCGCCGGGTTTGTAGTGGTGAATATCAACCCCTTGTACACGCCGCGCGAGTTGCAGCACCAGCTCAAGGACTCCGGTGCCAAAGCCATCGTCATCATCGAGAACTTTGCCACCACGCTGGAAAAATGTATTGCGGCCACACCTGTCAAGCATGTGGTGCTGTGCGCCATGGGTGACCAGTTGGGCTTGCTCAAAGGTACGCTGGTCAATTATGTGGTGCGCAATGTCAAGAAAATGGTGCCCGCTTTCAGCCTTCCCGGTGCCCTGCGCTTCAATGCCGCCATCGCTCTGGGCACCAAGGCATCTTTCAAGAAGCCGGACATCAAGGCTGACGATGTAGCCGTATTGCAATACACCGGGGGCACGACAGGCGTATCCAAAGGCGCCGTGCTGTTGCACCGCAATGTGATCGCAAATGTTCTGCAGTCCGAGATATGGAACAGTCCGGCCATGAACACGATACCGGCCGACCAGCAGCCCACCGGCGTGTGTGCCTTGCCGCTGTACCACATCTTCGCGTTCACGGTGGGCATGATGCTGTCCATGCGCCAGGGTGGCAAGCTGATCCTGATACCCAATCCACGGGATATTCCCGGCGTACTCAAGGAGTTGCGCAAGCATGTGATCCATACCTTTCCGGCCGTCAACACGCTGTTCAACGGTTTGGCCAACCACCCCGATTTCGGCACAGTGGACTGGAGCCACCTCAAGGTGTCGGTAGGTGGTGGTACGGCGGTTCAAAGCGGTGTGGCCAAGCTGTGGTTTGAAAAAACCGGATGCCCGATTTGCGAAGGTTATGGCCTGAGCGAAACATCGCCATCGGCCAGTTGCAATGTGGTCACGGGCAAGGAATACACAGGCACCATTGGCGTGCCCCTGCCCAATACCTATATGAAACTGCTGGACGATGATGGCCACGAAGTCGCCGCTGGCGAGCCAGGCGAGATCGCTATCAAAGGACCGCAGGTGATGGCAGGGTATTGGCAGCGGCCGGACGAAACGGCCAAGGTCATGACCGCCGACGGTTACTTCAAGACCGGCGATGTGGGTGTGGTGGATGAACGCGGCTTCTTCAAGATTGTCGATCGCAAGAAGGACATGATTCTGGTCAGCGGTTTCAACGTGTTCCCGACAGAACTCGAAGACGTGGTTGCGCAAATGCCGGGCGTCATGGAGTGCGCCTGTGTTGGTGTGGTCGATGCCAAATCCGGTGAGGCGGTGAAGTTGGTGATCGTCAGAAAAGATCCCAATGTCAGCGAAGCAGATGTGCGTGCCTTTTGCAAGGAAAACCTCACTGGCTACAAGCAACCCAAGGTTGTGGAGTTCAGGACCGAGTTGCCCAAGACACCGGTTGGAAAAATTCTGCGCCGCGAGTTGCGCGACAAGTAAGCAGTAGGTCTGACCCAGAATGACAAAGCGGCCCTTGGGCCGCTTTGTCATTCTGGGTTGGTGCGTTACGGGTTCCTCATTTCAGCCAGCCACGTTTGCGGAAATACCACATGGGCACTAGCGCGCTGGCAACCATCAAGGCCAGTGCGTAGGGGTATCCCAAGGTCCAATCCAGCTCCGGCATCATCTTGAAATTCATGCCATAAATGCTGGCTATCAAGGTTGGCGGCAGCAGCGCCACGCTGGCCACCGAGAATATCTTGATGATCTTGTTCTGGTTGATGTTGATGAAACCGACCGTGGCGTCCATCAAGAAGTTGA
The DNA here is from genome assembly GCA_040384785.1 of Pseudomonadota bacterium. Lineage (GTDB taxonomy): Bacteria > Pseudomonadota > Gammaproteobacteria > Burkholderiales > Burkholderiaceae_C > Allorhodoferax. The sequence goes on along the minus strand of JAZKIR010000011.1, from coordinate 45,513 downwards.
TCTTGTCAAACAGAAACGCGGTGTGTGAATCCAGCGAGTCGATGTCTCGCAGAATCTGGCGCGCTTCTTCGAACTGTAGGCCATTGAGCATCTTGCTGCGCATCATGAAGCTGACCGCGCGGCGCGTATCCATGACGTTGCGCCGGATCCGCCCATTCATGTCTTCGTGCCGGGCAATGGCGCCCAGCACTTCGCCGGCCAGTGCATCGGTCACATCGCCGGACAGCACCTTGGTGCTGACTTTTTCCAGCTCGTCGTAAATGCCTTCCAGCGTGTCGGCTGAATATTCCGCATCGGCGTCGAACAGTTTGAGCAAGACCTCTTTGGCGTCTTCAATCAGGCCTGGCGCGCGGCGCGCCCGCATGCGCAACAGGCGAAACACCGGCACGTCTTCGTCGTGGATGGAAAACAGCACACCCTTGCTCTTCAATTCGTCATTGAACTGGTTAAGGATAAAAGCGACCCGCACCGTGCGCGGTTCGTTGTCATCGGCTATCAAGAAGTCACTACGGATATGAAGTTCGCCGTTGTCTTCTTCGTAAAAGCGCGCCGATTCTTCAATGTCCTCGTCCATCGCATCTTCTGGAATGGATAAACCGTAGTACTGCTTGACCCAGCGCTTTTCTTCAACCGTCGGTGATTCGAGGTCCACCCAAATGGGTTGGAACTGGGATAACTCTTCCAGGGATTCAATCTCTTCCTGGAACAGGCGCCCATTGGCGAGCGTGAAAATATTGAGCATGGCAATTCAATTGGGAGGGTCAGATTCCAACTATCCGAAGTGAATAATTGCAGTTCGCAGAAGCTTTCGAATAATTGGAATCTGACCCCAATTAAATGCGAAAGCTACCGACAGGGGTAGTTTTCCAAGGCGCGCGCTCCAAAAGTGGTGCTACACAAATTATCGCACCGGGTCAGGCTGCCAAAAGCGCGCCGGGCAGGTGACCGCGAATGTTGCGGTGCGTTACGAAAAAAGGCATTGCATTTCCCCTGGTTCGGGCGCATAGTGATTTCACAGCAATCAATTTAGATCATTTATTTGGTTCCTGTTCTTGCCGCGCAAGCGGGGCAAGATTTTTAACCCGAGAGCAATTGGAGGCTATTTATGAATTTGACGATCAGCGGTCACCATCTTGAAGTTACCCCGGCCCTGCGTAGTTATGTCACGACCAAGCTAGATCGAATCATGCGACATTTTGACCAAGTGGTCGATGTCAAAGTGCTCCTCACGGTAGAGAAACAAAAGGAAAAGGAACGACGTCAGCGTGCTGAGTGCAATATCCACGTCAAAGGCAATGACATGTTTGCCGAAAGCTCGCATGAAGACCTGTATGCGGCCGTGGACGAGTTGGTTGACAAGTTGGATCGCCAGGTGGTGCGCCACAAGGATAGGTTGCAAGACCACCACCATGAGGCGCCCAAGCGCCTGATGTAATCGTCTCACCGGCATCCAGCCCCAGAGCAGCCGCCCGTCACCGGGCGGTTTTTTTTGTGCATAATCCGTTCACACCATGAACCGACTAGCCAGTATCCTGTCACCTGCACAAGTGCTTGCACATGTGGAAGTGACCAGTAAAAAGCGTGCCTTTGAAGAGGCTGGCCTGTTATTTGAGAATTTGCATGGCCTGAGCCGTGCTTTGGTGACCGACAGCCTGTTTTCGCGCGAGCGGCTGGGTTCCACGGGCTTGGGGCATGGCGTTGCAATACCCCATGGTCGTATCAAGGGGCTGAAAGCCCCGATGGCTGCGGTGTTCCAGTTGGCCAATCCCATAGGTTTTGATGCGCCGGACGACCAGGTTGTAGGTTTGCTGATATTTCTGCTGGTGCCCGAAGCGGCTACCCAAAAACATCTGGAAATTTTGTCTGAGATTGCCGAACTCCTCAGTGATTCAGACCTGCGCGAAAAACTCATTGCGAGCACGGACAGTCTGCAGTTGCATGCACTGATCGCGGGTTGGCAATCGGCCCAAGTGACCTGAGACTGAGCAACCGCTCTCCGTTGTCTAGTGAAACCCACCGTTGTCAGCGCCGATGTACTCTTCGAAGAGTTTCGCGGCCGTTTGCACTGGGAGTGGGTGGCCGGCTTGGGTGCTTCCGAACGCCGCTTTGATGAAGTTGCGGTAAGGGCGGCTCGTTCCGGAGCCGACTTGGTTGGATACCTTAACTACATCCATCCCTACCGGGTTCAAATTCTCGGCGAACGGGAAATTGCCTACATCACCAGCGCGACCACTGAAGATTGTGCACGCCGCATTTCGCGGATTGTGACGCTGGAGCCACCGGTCCTGGTGTTGGCCGACGGCCAACAAGCCCCGCAGGCGCTGCTGTCAATGTGTGAGCGCGCGCAGATACCGATGTTCGCCACCCAGGAGTCGTCCGCGTTCGTGATTGACGTGCTGCGGGCTTATCTGTCGAAGCACTTTGCCGACCGCTCATCCATGCACGGTGTGTTCATGGATATTCTGGGTTTGGGCGTGCTCATCACCGGCGAATCCGGGCTGGGCAAGAGCGAACTCGGCTTGGAGTTGATTTCGCGCGGCAACGGGTTGGTGGCGGATGATGCGGTGGACCTGTACCGCATCAACCAGACCACGATCGAAGGGCGCTGCCCGGAACTGCTGCAAAATTTACTTGAAGTGCGTGGCATCGGCCTGCTGGACATCCGGGGCATCTTTGGTGAAACCGCGGTGCGCCGCAAGATGAGGCTCAAGCTCATCGTGCATTTGGTGCGCCGGGAAACCTTGGAGCGCGAATACGAACGCATTCCCTACGAACCCTTGACGCAAGACATTCTGGGCATTCCGGTGCGCAAGGTGGTCATCCAAGTGGTGGCCGGTCGCAATATCGCGGTGCTGGTGGAGGCCGCTGTGCGCAATACGATTTTGCAGCTGCGCGGCATCGACACCTACCAGGAGTTTGTCGAGCGCCACCGCAAGGCCATGTCCCAGGGTAACTAGGCCGCCCGCGAGCCGGTGGAGCTCTAGGTTGCGTTGCCCCCGCGCTGTTTTTCTCTATCCAAGCGGTTGGGGCATTTTTCCTTGGTGCAGGTCGCGTACAGGCTCAGCGCATGGTCTGAAATGACAAAGCCTTTGGCCTTGGCGACCGCGTGCTGGCGGCTTTCAATTTCGGCATCGTAAAACTCTTCAACCTTGCCGCAATCCAGGCATACCAGGTGATCGTGGTGTTGGCCTTCGTTGAGCTCGTACACCGCCTTGCCGCTTTCGAAATGGCTGCGGCTCAAGATGCTGGCCTGCTCGAACTGCGTCAGCACACGGTACACCGTCGCCAGGCCAACGTCCGAGCGTTCCTGCAGCAAGACACGGAACACGTCTTCCGCCGTCAGGTGGCGCTCGGAACTGCGCTGAAACACCTCCAGTATTTTCAGTCGGGGTATGGTGGCCTTGAGTCCGGTGTTTTTCAGTTCGTCAATATTGGTCATAGGCATCTCTCCGCCAGGTGCGATCAGGAGGTTGGCAATGCCCAACCGCTACAATGATCCGATCATATCTTGCGTAACCATTCATGTCCGACATTCACTGCCGTAGCCTCAATCTGACCCTGGTAGCCCTGGCGTTTGCGGGCCTTGCAGGCTGCGGCAGCTTTGACGGCGCAAGCGCCCGAATTGCCAGTATCGTCTCACCCTACAAAACCGACATTGTGCAGGGAAATGTGGTGACGCGTGAGCAGTTGGTGCTGGTCAAGCCAGGCATGCCAAAGACACAGGTCCGGGATGTCCTGGGCACGGCCTTGTTGACCAGCGTATTTCACGCCAATCGCTGGGACTATGTGTTTACGCTGAAGCAACAGGGCGCACAACCGCAATCCCGCAAGGTCACAGTCTTCTTCAAGGATGATCTGGTCGAACGTATCGAAGCCGACCCCTTGCCCAGCGAGGTCGAGTTCGTGGCAACGCTCAAATCCCCATCGCTGCCGAGGTCGATGCCGGTGTTGGAGGCGTCCGAAGAGACCTTGAGCAAATATCCCCTGCCGAGCAAGCCAGCACCTGCGCCTGCCGTACCTGCGATTGCTCCGGCCGACTACCCACCGCTTGAGGCTGCGCGCCCCTAGGCCTGCAGTAGAAGGGATTCCCGATATGACCCACAGAATTGCCGTGGCTGGCGCATCGGGCCGCATGGGGCAGATGCTGGTTGATGCCATTCGCGCCGCCGACGACTGTATTTTGTCCGGTGCTCTGGATATGGCCGGCGCCCCCGTGATCGGCCAGGACGCCGGAGCCTTGTCAGGCAAACCACTGGGAGTCGCCATCACGTCGGACCTGCACGCCGGTTTGCAGGCTTGCGGCGTCCTGATCGACTTTACGCGGCCCGAAGGTACGCTGGCCCACCTCCGGGTCTGCCGTGAGCTGGGTGTTGCCGCTGTCATTGGAACCACTGGATTTACCGACGCGCAAAAGGCTGAAATCGCTGTCTTTGCCAATGATATAGCGATTGTCATGGCGCCCAATATGAGCGTGGGTGTCAATGTCACGCTCAAGCTATTGGAGATGGCAGCGAAGGCGCTCTCCACCGGCTACGACATCGAAATCGTTGAAGCCCATCACCGCCACAAGGTCGACGCCCCCTCCGGCACGGCGTTGAAGATGGGGGAGGTCATTGCCGGAGCGCTCGGACGTGACCTCAAGGATTGCGCGGTGTATGCCCGCGAAGGCGTGACCGGCGAGCGCGATCCCTCTTCCATTGGCTTTGCCACCATACGTGGCGGTGACATTGTGGGCGACCACACGGTGCTGTTTGCCGGCATTGGCGAACGCATCGAAATCAGCCACAAATCGTCGAGCCGTGCGACCTATGCACAGGGCAGCCTGCGCGCCGTGCGTTTTCTGGCAGGCCGCAAGACGGGACTGTTTGACATGTTCGACGTGCTGGGATTGCGGTGAACGCATTCGACCTGCTGCGCCAGGGTGACGCAGTCAGTACCGGCGTTGCGCTGGTCTTGCTGGTTATGTCGGTGGGTAGTTGGGTCGTGATTCTGTGGAAAGCCTGGTTGCTGCTGCGCGCCCACCGCGATGTGGCCCGCAGCACGGCAGCTTTTTGGCAAGCGCCTTCTTTGGCCGAGGGTTTGCGATCCCTGCGGGTCTTTGACCGCGAAGTCTTGGTGGCGCCCCTGGTCGAGGCCAGCCAGATGGAAACCGCCGGCACGCTGGCCGGCGCAGGCGACAAATCCCAACAATTGACGCGCCTGCTGCGCGATGCACTGCACGCCGTGCTGCTCAAGTTGCAGGCCGGCCAGGTGCTACTGGCCACGGTCGGGTCCACCGCACCCTTTGTGGGCCTGCTCGGCACCGTCTGGGGCATTTACCACGCGCTGATCGGCATCTCGGGTGCCGGGCAGGTCAGCATCGACAAAATTGCCGGCCCGGTCGGCGAGGCGCTGATCATGACCGCCGCTGGTTTGACCGTTGCCATTCCCGCCGTGCTGGGCTACAACGTGCTGGGCCGCTACATCGGGCGCATAGAAGCTGATCTCGAAGGCTTTGCCCGCGACCTGCGTGAGCTGTTGATCACGCAAGACATGCCATGAATATCGCGAAGGTGAGCACCGCCGGGCCGCCCCAAGGGGCGAAGGTCCCCTCGGGGCTGATGGCTGCGGCTCCCGGCCTGCCTGCGCAGGGCGGGACAGCCAGAAGGGGGGCTGACTCCGGCAGCGCCGCGGCCTGCAGGGCCAGCGCAGTACACGCAGTCACAAGCGTGGGGGCTATATCACCATGAGTTTCGGCCGCCTGGAACGCACCGCGGGCCCCCAGCCCATGAGCGAGATCAATATGACGCCGTTGGTGGATGTGATGCTGGTGCTGGTGGTCATCTTCATCATTACCGCACCCTTGTTGGTCAGCGCCGTCAAGGTGGACCTGCCCCAGGCAGCCGGCGCTGCAAACCTGGATGCTCCCCAATTCATCGCCCTCAGCATAGACCGCTCGGGCCAGGCGTTTATCGACGACCGGCCGCTGGATGCAGAAGCCCTGGCCGCCGCCCTGCGTCAGGCGGCCCAGCGCCATCCCGATACCGAAGTGCGTCTGCGCGCTGACACCGCCGTGCCCTATGGCCGTGTGGTCGAAGTCATGGGGCTAACCCACCAGGCCGGGCTGCACCGCATTGGCTTTGTCGCCGAGGTTCCGACGGCGAAGCGCTGAAGGGTAGCGCTTTACGCGCAGCGGACAAGCGTGGGGGCACCAAATCTGCGCCGGGCCGCCCCAAGCGGATTTAGCCCCCTCGGGGGGCAGCGTAGTACGCGCAGCGACAAGCGTGGGGGCACCAAATCTGCGCCGGGCCGCCCCAAGCGGATTTAGCCCC
>JAZKIR010000011.1:0-39102 GCA_040384785.1 Pseudomonadota bacterium | reverse complement strand
CTCGGGGGGCAGCGTAGTACGCGCAGCGACAAGCGTGGGGGCACAATCCCCTTAGCGCCTAAAATCATCTTAGGCAACCCTTCATTTGGCGGCTTCTTAGCTGTCCCCAGACCCATGCAAGACAAATACCAACACCTGGACATCGAAAAAGCGGCGCAAGAGCACTGGGCACAACCCCTGTGGAATGGGCAGAACGCTTACCGTGTGACCGAAAACGCGCGCGATGCGCAGGGCAACCTCAAGAAGAAGTTCTACGCCTGCTCCATGCTGCCCTACCCCAGCGGCAAGTTACACATGGGCCATGTGCGCAACTACACCATCAACGACATGCTGGCGCGTTACCTGCGCATGAACGGTCACAACGTGCTGATGCCCATGGGCTGGGATGCGTTTGGTCTGCCTGCCGAGAACGCGGCATTGAAGAACAAGGTGCCCCCCGCCCAGTGGACCTACGACAACATCGCCTACATGAAGGGCCAGATGCAGGCTATGGGCCTGGCCATCGACTGGAGCCGTGAGGTTGCCACCTGCGACCCCAGTTACTACAAATGGAACCAGTGGCTGTTCCTGAAAATGCTGGAAAAAGGCATTGCCTACCGCAAGACCCAGGTCGTCAACTGGGACCCGGTGGACCAGACCGTGCTGGCCAACGAACAGGTTATCGACGGCAAGGGCTGGCGCACCGGTGCCACGGTCGAGAAGCGCGAGATCCCCGGTTATTACCTGAAGATCACCGACTACGCGCAGGAGCTGCTGGACCAGGTGCAGACCGGCCTGCCGGGCTGGCCCGAGCGGGTCAAGCTGATGCAGGAAAATTGGATTGGCAAATCCAGCGGTGTGCGCTTTGCGTTCACGCACGACATCAATGGTGCTGACGGCAATCCCATTGGTGACGGCCGCATGTACGTCTTCACCACCCGTGCCGACACCATCATGGGTGTCACCTTTTGCGCGGTGGCGCCCGAGCATCCACTGGCCGTGCACGCAGCCAAGACCAACGCAGCGCTTGCCGCCTTCATCGAAGAATGCAAGGCCGGTGGCACTACCGAGGCCGAACTGGCGGTCAAGGAAAAGCTGGGCATGCCCACCGGCCTGCAGGTTGTCCATCCGCTGACCGGCGACGCTATTGACGTGTGGGTCGGCAACTATGTGCTGATGGGCTACGGCGACGGCGCCGTCATGGGCGTGCCCGCGCACGATGAGCGCGACTTCGCATTCGCCAAAAAGTACGGCCTGCGTATCGACGATGTGGTGCACATCGACGGCTTGAGTTATGACCACGACCAATGGCAGGACTGGTATGGCGACAAGCAGCGCGGCATCACCGTCAACTCCGACGTGTTCAGCGGCCTTTCGTACACCGACGCGGTCAACGCCGTGGCCAGCGCCCTGCAACACAAGGGCCTGGGCGAGAAGAAAACAACCTGGCGCCTGCGTGACTGGGGTGTCAGCCGCCAGCGCTACTGGGGCACACCGATTCCCATCATCCACTGCAGCGAACACGGTGCCGTGCCGGTGCCCGAGAAAGACCTGCCGGTGGTTTTGCCGCAGGACTGCGTGCCCGATGGCTCCGGCAATCCGCTGCACAAACACGAAGGCTTCCACGCCGGTGTGGTCTGCCCGGTGTGCGGCAAGGCCGCGCGCCGCGAGACCGACACCATGGACACCTTTGTCGACAGCTCGTGGTACTACATGCGTTACTGCGACCCCAGGAATGAACAGGCCATGGTGGGCGAGGGTGCAGCGTATTGGATGCGGGACCAGCAGCTTGCCAAGGGCGGCAGCGGCATGGACCAGTACATCGGCGGCATCGAGCACGCCATCCTGCACCTGCTGTATGCGCGCTTCTGGACCAAGGTCATGCGTGATCTGGGCCTGGTCACCGTAGATGAGCCTTTCACCAAGCTGCTGTGCCAGGGTATGGTGCTGAATCACATCTACTCGCGCAGAACCGAGAAGGGTGGTAAGGAGTATTTCTGGCCGCAGGATGTCGAACACGTATTCGATGACGCGGGGAAGATCACCGGCGCAAAGCTGATCAAGGCCGTGGACAGTGCAGATGGCCTGTTGCCGGTGGGCACGGCCATCGACTACGAGGGCGTGGGCACCATGTCCAAGTCCAAGAACAACGGTGTCGATCCACAAGACCTGATCGAGAAGTACGGTGCCGACACCGCACGCATCTACACCATGTTCACCGCGCCGCCCGAGGCCACGCTGGAATGGAACGATGCCGCCGTCGAAGGCAGCTACCGTTTCCTGCGCCGCGTGTGGAACTTTGGCGTCAAGCTGTCTGCTATGAATTTGGTAGTGGATCACGCACAGTTGACGAGGGCTAGTGGCCAGAATTCCATAAGCTTCAGCAAGGAAGCCAAGGTTTTGCGGCGCGAGATGCATACGGTGCTCAAGCAGGTGGACTACGACTACCAGCGCATGCAGTACAACACCGTGGTATCCGGCGCCATGAAGATGATCAATGCGTTGGAAGATTTCAAGGCATCGGAGTCGGAGGGTGGCCTGGCTGCAGTGCTGGAAGGCTTCTCCATCCTGCTGCGCACGCTGTACCCGGCCACGCCCCACATCGCCCACGCGCTGTGGAGCGAACTGGGTTATGCGCAAGACGGTGGCGATCTGCTCGACGCACCCTGGCCACAAGTGGACCCAGCTGCGCTGGTACAGGACGAGATCGAACTCATGTTGCAGGTCAACGGCAAGCTGCGCGGATCGGTGCTGGTGCCATCCGGCGCGTCCAAGGAAGAAATCGAAGCCCTGACGCTGGCCAATGAAACCTTTGTGCAGTTTGCCGCTGGTGCGGCTATCAAGCGCGTCATCATTGTGCCGGGACGCCTGGTCAATGTGGTTCTCTAAACCGCAACCGATGCTGCACCGCCGCACCGCCATCGTCGCCACTTTGGCCAATGCTGCGGCCCTGGCGGGCTGCGGCTTCCACTTGCGCAGCAGCCAGACCTTCGCCTTCCAGACGCTGGCGGTGACCCCGGAGCGCAATGGCCTGGTCGCGGCTGACCTGATCCGTTACTTTGACAAGTCCATCGTGCCCCTGGTTCCGGTGCGGGGCTCACCACCACCGCAGGTCATCGTCGACATCCTGCAGGAAGCGCGGGAGAAGGACAAAGTAGGCATCAATGCCTCGGGTCAGGTGCGTGAGTTCCAACTGAGGCTGCGCCTGCAGTTCCGCATGCGCCTGCCGGATGGACGCGAACTGATAGCCCCGACCGAGATTTTCCAGCAACGCGACATCAGCTTCAACGAGTCTGTTGTGCTGGCCAAAGAGGCCGAAGAGGTGTTGCTGTTCCGCGACATGCAGAGCGACATCCTGCAGCAATTGCTGCGCCGCCTGGCGGCGATCAAGACGCTGGACATACCCTGAGCTTGCAAGCCCTGACTTGGTGCAGCTCGGGTGGTAACAAGCTACCCACAGAAAGGCTCCTCCATGGATCTGCGCCTGGCGCTATATGAACTCGCGGCCCAACACAAATTAAACGCCGAAGGCGTTCAAAAGCTCGCCCAGATAGCGGGGCTCAACCGCGAGCCTTCGCAACTGGCCTATTGGTTGCCGCGCGGCGTGGCCGTGTTGGCGGCGGCGCTAGGCGGTTTTGGCGTCATTCTGTGGATAGCGGCCAACTGGGAGACGTTGGGTCGCTTCGGGCGTTTTGCGCTGTTGCAAGCCTTTTTTTTGGTGATGTGTGTCGGCGCCCTGCTGAAGCCTGGCGCACGTATACCTTTGGGCCTGCTGGCGTTGCTCACTATCGGCGGGCTGTTTGCCTACTTTGGCCAGACTTACCAAACCGGCGCCGATCCATGGCAATTGTTTGCCGTGTGGGCGGTGCTGGCCTTGCCGTTGGCTTTGAGCGTGCGCAGCGATGTGTTGTGGACGCCCTGGGCGCTGATTGTTGTCACCGGCATCTCGCTGTGGGTGTACGCCCATACCTCCCACCGCTGGCGCGTGGAGCCACAAGACCTGGGCGTTTATGCCATGGCCTGGAGCGCGGCCCTGGTGCTGACACTGGCCCTGAGCCCGGTCTTCACACGCTGGAGCGGCAGTGGACCCTGGGCCATGCGCACCGCCGTGACGCTCACCACCACCATGATCACTACCACCGCATTGGGTGCGCTGTTTGACCGCGAGATGGCGCTCTTGTATGGCCTGGGTCTGTGCCTGTTGGCAGGCGCGGCTCTGGCGCTGGCCAGCCGGCAACTGTTCGATATTTTTGGCTTGAGCGCGGTCGGACTGGGACTCAATGTGTTGCTGATTTTCGGCCTCGGCAAAGTGCTGTTCCATGACACACGTGGCGACAACTGGTTTGGCGCCATGCTGTTGCTCGGCCTGGCCGCCGCGGGCTTGCTGGCTGGCACGGTGAGTGTGCTGCTGCGCCTGTCGCGTCGTTATGCCCCGCAAGGCGGTACCGTATGAGCCAGGATCGTTTGGATAGCACCCTGCAGGAGGCGATTGCAGCCGGTGTTTTGCCGGCCAGCGCCCGCCGCCCGGAACAGGACAACCGACCGTGGCCGGTTGTGTTGCTGACTGCACTGGGCGCCTGGCTGGCAGCCGTGCCCCTGCTGATCGTGGTCGGCTTGATGGTGGGCGAGGCGGCACTGCGCGGTGCGGGTACTTACGCCATAGGCGGTTTGATACTGGCCGCTGCCGTGGCGATGTTACGTTCACGTGCCCTGCCACTGTTTGTCGAGCAACTGGCCGTGCCGGCGCTGATGGTCGGGGGTGGTTTGCTGGGGTACGCACTGTTTCGCGATATGCCAAACCGCGGCGCCGCGGCCGCGTCGGCGGCACTGGTGGCTGCTGTTGTGTGGGCAGTACCCAAGCCCTGGTTGCGGGTGCTGTTGGGGGCCGGTGCGGCGGGGCTGGTTGGCTTGGCGGTAGCCCCCATCAGCCTGAACTTTTTTGGTCGCTCCGAGTGGCCCAGCGTATGGCTGGCATTACATGTGCTGGTGGCCGTGGCATTGGCTGGCGCATGGATGCAGCGCAGCCTGTTCAACGAGGGCAGCGAAGCGCGGCTTGCGGCGGCTTGGGAGTCGCTGTCGGTGGGCTGGCTGCTGGTGGCCTTGGCGGGCCTGGCCTTTTGGGCCGGCATGACCTTTCTGGTCGGTGCCAGCCTGGGTGGCGGTGGCGGTGTTGCCAATGAGATTGCACGCGAACTGGGCCCCAAGCCAGGCTCGGTGTTGGACGGCCTGCTGACGTTGCGCCTGGCATCACTGGCCCTGACCGTTGCGGGTGCCGCCTGGCTGGCCTATTCTTGGCCGCTGGTGCGCCAGACGTGGTGTGCCGCGGTGGCCTTGGTGTTGGTGGGCTTGGCCGGGTTCATGCCGTCGCTGGGCGCCGTGCTGTTGGTGATGGCCTACTGTGTGGCCACCGGGCGTTGGCGTGTGGCCAGCGCGGCGGGTCTGGCGGCTGCCTGGATCATTGGTGCGTTCTACTACCAGTTGAGCTGGACCCTGGCAGACAAGGCGTTGCTGCTCGCAGCTTCTGGCGCCGTGTTGGCGGCTCTGGCCGGGTGGGCCATGCGCAGTACGCGGACCTCCACTGCGCAGCAACCGGGTGCCGCGGGCTCCGCGCCCATAGCCAAGTCGCAGGCCGGCCTGGCCTTTGCCGCGCTCTTGGTATTGCTGGTGGCCAATGGGGGTATCTGGCAGAAGGAAGACCTTATCGCACACGGGCAGCCGCTGTTCGTGCCTCTGGCGCCGGTTGATCCACGGTCCCTGATGCAGGGCGACTACATGGCGCTGCGCTTCGCCTTGCCCTTTGAGGCGTCCGTGGCCGACGACGGTGGCATGGCGTCAGGGCAGCGGCCGCATGTGGTGGTCCAGCGCGATGCGCGCGGCATCGCCACGGCGTTGCAGCCGGACCTGGGCACGGCACCGGCGGGTGATGCGTTGCGTGTCGAACTCTCACCCAAGAACGGCGACTGGGTCTTGGTCACCGACGCCTGGTTTTTCAAGGAAGGCGAGGCGGAGCGCTGGGCGCAAGCCCGCTACGGCGAGTTTCGTGTCAACAAAGATGGGCGGGCCTTGCTGGTCGGTTTGCGTGGGGCTGATCTCGCGGCACTGTGACCGCTGGCGCCGCCCTTGTTTTGTACCCATGGCCGTGGCCAACTTCAGAAAGCTGCCGTCGTAGACGCTAAACTGCCCTCCCATGCAACTCGCCGCCAACCAACTCAGCAACCACCTACAGCGCGGGCTCAAAAGCCTGTATACGCTGCATGGTGACGAGCCGCTGTTGCAACAGGAAGCGCTGGACGCCATCCGCGCCGTCGCCCGGCAACAGGGCTTTACCGAGCGCACATCGCACACCGTGGCCGGCGCCCACTTTGACTGGAGCGAGGTGCTGGCGGCCGGTGGGTCACTGAGCCTGTTTGCCGACAAACAGATCGTCGAAGTCCGCATCCCGTCGGGCAAGCCCGGCAAGGACGGCAGCGCGGCCCTGCAGCAGTTGGCCGAAATATCCCAGGGCAACGACTCCACGCTGACCATCGTTTTGCTGCCCAAGCTGGATAAGATGACCAAGTCCGGCGCCTGGTTTGCCGCGCTGGAAAGTTTTGGCGTCACGCTGCAGGTGGAGCCGGTCGAGCGCGCTGCGCTGCCGCAGTGGATTGCCCAGCGCCTGTCCACCCAGGGCCAGCGCGTGGCGGCGGGTGAGGAAGGCCAGCGCACGCTACAGTTTTTTGCCGACCGTGTGGAAGGCAACTTGCTGGCTGCGCACCAGGAGATCCAGAAATTAAGCCTGTTGTTTCCGGCCGATGGCCCCAGTGGCGGTGTGCTGGGTTTTGACCAGGTGGAAAGCGCCGTCATGAATGTGGCGCGTTACGACGTGTTCAAGCTCAGTGAGGCCGTGCTCGGCGGCCAGGCGCTGCGTGTGCAGCGGATGTTGGACGGTTTGCAGGCCGAAGGCGAGGCCGAGGTGCTGGTCCACTACACGCTGGCCGAGGACATACGCGCGTTAAAGCGCGTCAAGGACGCGATGGGCCAGGGCCGCCCCTTGCCCATGGCGCTGCGCGAGCAACGCGTCTGGGGGGCCAAGGAGCGCCTGTTTGAGCGCGTGCTGCCACGCCTTTCCGAGACCGTGCTGGCGGAACTGCTGCAAAGCGCGCATGTCGTCGACGGCATTGTCAAAGGCCTGAAGCAGCCCGATTGGCCGACCTCCGGCTGGCAGGCGCTGCACCGTCTGGCCTTGCAGTTGTGCGGGCTGTGCGCCGCGCCGCCGGCGCCTGCCCGACAACGCTAAGCCGTCAACGCCTTCAACACATGCTGGGCCACCAGCGCCGATGACTGCGGGTTTTGGCCGGTGATGAACTGGCCGTCACGGATAGCGAATGGTGCCCAGTTGGCCGCGCCTTCAAACTGCGCACCCAATTCCCGTAGACGGGTTTCCAGCCGAAACGGCACGATGGCGGTCAGGCCTACCGCCTCTTCTTCTGCATCGGTAAAGGAGTTGATGCGTTTGCCCTTGACCACCGGCTCGCCGTCCGGGCGGCGCGCAGTGACCAGACCGGCCGCGCCGTGGCAGACCGAGGCGATCAGCTTGCCGGCGGCAAACGCGGCCTCCACCGCGCGGGTCACCCCGGCGTCGGTGGGCAGGTCCCACATGGTGCCGTGGCCACCGGGGAAGAACACCGCGTCAAACGTGCTGGCGTCCATCTGCGCCGCAACAGCGGTTGTTTTGGCCTTGGCCTGTGCCTCCGGGTCGGCCAGAAAACGCTCCACCAGCGGGTCGTTTTCGCCTGCGGGTTTTATGCTGCCCGGGTCCAGCGTGATGGGGCCGCCCAGCGGTGAGGCCAGCACCACCTCCACCCTGGCGTCTCGCAGTTGGTAGTAGGGCACGGCCAGTTCATCGGCCCAGATGCCGGTGGGCTTACCGCTGTCGCCCATCACGGTGTTGGATGTAGCGATCATCAAAATGCGTTTTGGCGTGTGGTTCATGGGGTTCTCCATTCAATTGAAAAAGTACGGGGCTGTTGCTTGCAGCCGAGAGTCAAAGCTGGGCTCTGTGTGAACTGTATTGCGTTGATAACAATAGATAAACTACCTAAATTCAGTTTTACTCATTACATGGTGTAACTATGAGCCGTAGCTTTGACCCCGTGCAATTGGGCAGCATCGAGATGTTTTGCAAGGCGGCTGAGTTGCAGGGCTTTACCGCGGCTGCGCAGGCCCTGGGCGTCACTGCGGCGGCGGTCAGCCGGTCCGTGGGCCGACTGGAAGAACGCCTGGGCGCCAAGCTGTTCACCCGCACCACACGGCTGATGCGCCTGACCGAGGAAGGCCGCGCCTATTTCGAGCAGTGCCGCCAGGCGCTGGCGCAGATCGAGAACGCCGAGCGCGCCATCAACGGTAGCCAAGCCGAGCCCGCAGGCCTGCTGCGCATCTCCATGCCCACCACCTATGGCCACTACCGTGTGTTGCCGATACTGCCGCAGTTCATGCAGCGTTATCCCAAGATCCAGGTCGAGGTGGACCTGAGCAACCGCAACATCGACTTCGTCGAAGAGGGTTACGACCTAGCCATTCGCGGCGGTACTCCAACCGATTCCCGCCTGGTGGCGCGTACGCTGGAAGACGCCAGCTTTGGTGTCTTTGCCGCGCCGCAATACCTGGCGCGCCGCGGTACGCCCGAAAAGCCGGAGCAGTTGCAGGACCATGACTGCGTCGCCTTCGTTTTGCCCAGCACCGGCCGTGGCTTGCCCTGGGTTTTCCGGCAACAAGGACAGGACCTGGATATGGCGGTGCAAAGCCGCGTCAGCATGCAGGGCGACGTGCTGGGCTGTCTGACACATGCGGTGGGTGGTGGTGGCCTGCTGCAGGCCTACCACTTCGTTGCGCAGCGCTATGTAGAAAGTGGCAGCCTGGTCGAGGTGCTGCAGGCCTTTGGTGGGCGTTCGCGGCCGTTTTCGATTCTGTATCCGCAGAACCGTCATCTGTCGGCCAAAGTGCGCGCGTTTGTGGGGTTCTTGCTGGGAAAATCAGCTGAACCTGGTGCGTAGGCACGCGCTCCCATGGTGCTGCCGAGCACGTCGCATTTTTGCCCTATCGGAGCCGTGTTTGCTGGCGCTGAGCCCATACCCGTTGTACAGTTACCGTTTCGGCTACTGAGGTGCGTTATGGTCAAAACTTGGCAAGAATCGGAAGTGGTCTACGGTACCGAGGACATTCTGACCAGCCTATGCAACTCGGTGACCCGGGTGCTGACTGTGGCGACGCAGTGCGAGATCCACTACTCCGGCATGGTGCAACGCATCACCAAGACCTGCCTCAAGCCCGATATCGGCTGTTTTGTGTTGTTCGACGGCGGCTTCTCCGGCCTCGTGGTGCTCAATTTTTCGGCCGCAACGGCCATGGAACTCTACGAGAGTTACATGCTGAACATGGGCATGCCCAAGAGCGAGCTGGCCAGTGCACATACGTCGGACGAGGTCGGCAACATCATGGGCGAATTGATGAACCAGATCGTCGGGGACTTTACCGGGAAGGTGCGCCGCGAACTGCAAACCAATATCACGCAGAACCAGCCCAAGATGCTGGTGCTGAACAAACAGGTGGTGCTCAGCGTGGACACCCAGTTGGACAAGCCCGAGTCACGCCGCGTGACCTTCTACACCGGCAGGAACAATATCTTTTACCTGGAACTCGCGATAGACCGCACCGAGTTCATCAAGCTGCACGACTTTGAAGTCAACGACACGCTCACGCCGGACGAGGTGATCGCGCAGGCCAACGCACAGCGCGATGCCCCTGCGGCGCCGACGCAAGACGCGAACACCGACCAGGACGAACTGCTGAAGTCCTTGGGTATGTAGAAAGCCACAACCGTGGGGGATTTGCAAAAATGCCGACAGCACGCCAACAACCCTTGCATCTGGAACTCGCCAGCCTGGTCAAGCGCCTGGACGATTTGCGCGACATCCTGGAACAAACGGCGTTGATCCTGAGCGACTATGAATTCACGCTGGACTCCGAAGAACGCCGAGCGGCGGGATTGGCGGCGCTGCGACTGATAGCGCGGGTCAAGGCGGGCGGCTGCAGTACCGGTGACGGCCAGGTGGGCCAGCCCTACGATCCGCTGTAGCGCCCGGTCACAACGCAATGTGCCCTGGATATACCTGAATTGGGTATGTTGATGCTGTTTTTTTTAGTTGTTCAAGGAAAATTCGCCTGTAGCCCACGTCGAATATGCCTATATCACTACCAAAAACATAGCATCGCTAAACTGCATACCCAACCGGGTGTCCCAATGTTCAGCCCGCATACCCATTGCCGGCGTCAGCGCAAACCAAAGAAAGACAACACTGCGATAACAATGACGACCAGACCCACTATGTAAACGATGCTTCTCATAAATTGCCTCTGTTATTGAAGGTGAAGAATTCAAGACCCGAAACTTGTGTTGCATACCGCAAGCTTCAGCCTCCATTGCACCGTGCAATGACAGAGTTGTCGGTATGCCACCCAACATACACACACCATGGTGTGCCGGGATGTCTGCGCAGCACGCATGAGTACTAGCGTCCTGCTTGAGACTCGAAGTTACGGATCTCGACCAAAGCCTCACTGAGGCTGATCTCGTTGGCGGCCAGCAGCTTGCCGACCAGGTGTTCGGTCAGCGGTTTAAGCCGAACCAGCACGTCCTTGGTCTCCTGGTACAGGCGCTCGCTCTGGGCTTCCATGATGGAGCGTGTTTCCTCATCCACATGGCGACCACCGCCGTCACTGTCGCGGTTGAGCGCGCCGAAGTTCAGGCGTGTTTTGCGGTACATACCCATTTCCCCGACCGCGTGGTGCAGCAGCTTGGTTACGCGGGTGATGTCGTTGTGCGCGCCGTTGGTGGTGCCGTCTTCGCCAAAGAATAGTTCCTCGTTGGCCATGCCGCCCAGCAGCACGCGCACGTCGTGTTCGATGTCGCTCTTGGTCTTGAGCAGGTTGGCCCCTTGTTTGTGAAAAACGAAGCCCAGCGCGTTGGTGCGCGGGTTGGCCTTGAGCGAAATCTTGATGGTTTTCATGGTGGCCAGAATTTGCTCCCAGTTACTGTCAGGTAGCTGGCGCTCGTGTTCCAGATCCACGAGGAAGTGACCCAATTCGTGCACGGCAATGATGCGCCGGTCCCGCTCGCGTTCCTGGGTGGTGTGGACATTGACGTTACCTACCAGGACACGTTCGGCGGCTTGCATCAGGGTGTCGGCGCCTATCATCCGTCCAGCTTGCACAGCGCTGATGCCGGCCTGGTTGACGATGGTTTCCAGGTCGGCGGGGCTGCGCCCCTCCGTCACGTCCACCACATGGTGCAGGTCCAGGTTGGGCAGCACTTTGTCTGCACGCTGGCGCAGGTAGTGCCCCAGGATGGTCCGGCGTTCTTCCTGGTTGGGCATGCGGAAATCCACCTTCATTTGAAAGCGCCGCAGCATGGCCTCGTCCATTTGCATGGTTTCGCTGTTGAAGTTGCTGGCAACGATCCAGATGGTCTCGGCGTCGTTCTTGCTGCGCACGCCGTCCAGCACGGATAACAGCGTATTGGCGGTGTCGTCGTCGAACTTGCGGCGCCCCCCGCGCTTCATGAACAGGTCTTGCGCCTCGTCCAGGAAGACGATGCAGCGCTTGCGCCGCTGGGCCATCTCCACGATGCTGCCGAGTGTGTTCGAGCCGCCCGCCACAAAGCCTGTTTCCAGGTCGGCGGCCGAGTGAAACAGGATCGGCAGGTGCAGCTCCTTGGCAAGGTAACTGGCCAGCTTGGTCTTGCCCGTGCCCGCGGGGCCGCTGAACATCACATTGAAGGGTTTGTTGATGCCGTATTCGGCATACTCCGCGCGGCGCAGGTATTGGTCCTTGATTTGCGCCACCTCGGCCTTGATGTCGTCCATTCCCACCAGATCGTCGATGGAGCCGTCCACCTGGCCTGGTTCAATGAACTTGAGCGACTTGCGGTACCCCTTGAGCTGATAAACCAGAAAGGCCAGCATCCCGAGGGCTAACGTGACGGATAACGCCCCGCTGACCCCGGCCTTCCAACCGTCCTTCTCCGCCCGCGGGCGGGCGCTCGCAAAACGCTCGTCCAGGCGCTCAAAAAGCGCAGCCCCGCCGGGCGTGAGCTCAGCGCGGGGAATAAATGCCAGCTTGTTGCCCCATGGCGCAGCCACGGCCTTGTCGGAAAAAATTTGTGTTTCCATATCACTCGGGTAGTAGGCGTGCTGCTTGCCCTGCGATTCAATCAGCACAATGCGTTTGGATACGTTCCATAGCAGGGGTTCATAAACCACGGTGATGCGCTCAACCGGGTTGGTGTCGAGGAAGCGCAGTACGGAGCCTGTGCCCAGCACCACCGGTAATGTCTCGTTGAATGCCCATACGCCTTCGCCGGCATCACCCGCTACGGCCATGGCCTTGACCTGCTCGGCCAACGCGGCCTGCTTCTGCAGCAGCGTAAAAGAGTACACGCCGCTGGCGGGGATCAAGACGGCCAAGGTCAATACGGTCAGCTTTACACCCGGTGTCTGGATGGCGAACCAGTCCTGGACGCGGCTGGGAGCCTTTTTAAGGACGCGCCACCAGCCTGGTGAGGCTGACTCTGGATCCCCGGGTTTTGTTAAATCTGACATACCAGTCTTTCGTGGGTGTCAGCCTACGCCCGAGTTATCGAACGGTGTGTGCGGCGCCGAACCGACGCGTAAAAAATGCTTAACGCAGACCCAGCCGCGTCAGCTTCTTGATCAGCCCCACCCGCGAGATACCCAGGCGCCGCGCCGCCTCCGACTGGTTGCCGCCGGCGGCGGCCATGGTATCGCGCACCAGGCGCAGTTCCAGTTCCAGCAGTGCGGCGTCCAGCGGGCCGGCGCTGTCGGCGTGTGGTGCGGCTTCGGATGCTGATGCGGACGGTGGGGCTTCGCCCATGTCGCCGCTGGCCAGCCGCAGCAACTCCGCATCCACTTCGCGCTGGTCCGGCAGCAGCAGCGCACCGGCTGACTCCACCACCGCCTTCAACTCGCGCACATTACCCGGCCAGTCGCGGCCCATCAGCCAGGCCAAGGCGCCGGCCGACAGCCCCGCGCGCGGCGCCACGCGGTGCAGAAAACGCGCGGCCAACAGCGGAATGTCTGCGGGACGCTCGGCTATTGCCGGCGTGCGCAGCACCACACCCTTCAATCGATAAAACAAGTCTTCGCGGAAGCTGCCATCGCGCACCATGGCTTCCAGGTCACGGTGCGTGGCGGCCACGATGCGGGTATCGGCGTGTTTTTGCACCCGGCCACCAACCGGCACAAAGGCGCCCTCTTGCAAAAAGCGCAGCAGCTTGACCTGCATGGGCGTCGGCATTTCACCGACCTCGTCCAAAAACAGCGTGCCGCCGTGCGCGGCCTCCACCAGGCCCGGCTGGTCCCGGTAGGCGCCGGTGAAGCTGCCCTTCATGTGGCCAAAAAGTTCGCTCTCCAACAACTCGGCCGACAGCGCACCGCAGTGGATGGCCACAAAGGGTCCGGCGCGGCGTGTGCTGCAGCCGTGTAATGCGCGGGCGACCAATTCCTTGCCAGTGCCGGTGGGTCCCAGCACCAGCACGCTGACCGTGGTTTGCGCCACGCGGCGCACCAGCGCGCGCAGTTGCACCGTCGCTGGCGCCTGGCCCACCATGCCCAGGTCGTCCACCGCCTGCTCGGCGCGCAGCGCCGACAGCTCCGCGTCCAGCCGCGCCTTGCGCAGCCCACGTGCGACAACAAAACGCAGCATGTCGGGGTCGATCGGCTTGGTCAAAAAATCCCAGGCACCCAACTCGGTTGCGCGCAGCGCCAGTGTGTGGTCGCCATGGCCCGTCAGCACGACCACTGGCACACGCGCAAAACGGGGGATCAGCTCCAGGCCAATCTCGGGGTCCATGTGCGGCGGCATGGCCAGGTCCAGCAGCACCAGTTCCGGTTGCTGTTTGGCAAACGCGGCCAGGGCTTGGTCGCCATCGCCGGCCAGAGTAACGGTGTGTCCCAGGTCGCGCAGGAAATTGCCGCCCAGGCGCTGGAAGGCGACCTCGTCGTCAACCAGCAGAACGTGGCCAGTTTCGGGGCCGGTTGCAGCAGCGGCCTCGGTGGTGTCGGGTGGCAGGGCGGTCATGGTGTGGTGGCAATGGGTGTTGTCGTGGTGGCCGTGGCCGTTAGCGGAAAACGCAATGTGAAGCAGGTGCGCCACGGCGTGTATTCGGTCAGCGCGACCGAGCCGCCATGCGCGGCCATGATGCGGGCCACGATGGCCAGACCCAGTCCGGTGCCGCCGGGGCTGCGCGATGCAAAGGGTTCGAACAGGCGGTCGCGGATTTCTTCCGGCACACCCGGGCCGCTGTCGCAGATGTGCAGCAGCACGGCGCTGTCGGTGGTCTCGGCGTCGATGTGCATGGGGCTGTGCGTGGATGTCGCGCCATCGCCGTCCCCTGTTGCCGACGCAATGGCGATACGCGCGTTCTCAAACAGATTGGTCAACACCTGGTCGACGCGCCGCGGGTCGGCGTCCAGCACCAAAGCATGGGCCAGCCCGGCGCCCAGGCTGACGTCGGGCAGGCGTTTGGCGGCCGCGCGCACCTGGGCCGCAAGGTCCATGGGTGTGGTCGTGAGCTTCCAGGGTTTGGCGTAGTCCAGTAGGTCACGCGTCAGATTGGCGATGCGCCCCACTTGGTCCGCCACCTCACGCCGTGTGTCGGCGGGCGCCATGGCCACGGCCATGGAGATGATGTTCAGGGGGTTGCGAATGTCGTGCGCCACGGTGGCCGCCAGTGATCCCAGTTCGGCCAAGCGCGCCTGCAACTGGCGCTCGCGTTCGCGGGCGGCGAATTGCTGGGCCTGGTCCACACGCGCCGCGGCTTCGGCCACCACGGTGCCAAACAACTCGGCCACGTGGCGCGGGCCAGGTGGTGCCGCGTCCCAGCCCTGCAGCGTGGTACTCCAGCCCTCACTGCCGTTGGTGCAGACCAATTGGGGTGTGCTGGTGTTGGCGTTTGGTGTTTCACCAATGTGAATTTCCACCTGCGTGCCAATGCGCGTACTGAGCATCGCCGCCGCTTGCTGGGCCAAAGCCTGCGGCGTCTCTGCGGATTGCAGCGCGCCGCGCCACGCACCCAGGTCGGCAATGGATACCTCGCCACCCGGATACACCAACCGTTCGGCAAAACGCCGCACCGGGCCGTTCAGCGCCAGCACACTGGCGGCCACCGCCAGCCCGCCCA
This sequence comes from Pseudomonadota bacterium, assembly GCA_040384785.1. Lineage (GTDB taxonomy): Bacteria > Pseudomonadota > Gammaproteobacteria > Burkholderiales > Burkholderiaceae_C > Allorhodoferax. The sequence goes on along the minus strand of JAZKIR010000011.1, from coordinate 23,888 downwards.
GCCAGCGCGACTCAAACGGCAGCAACAGAGGGGTCACCGCGACGACGACCGCGCCCAGGGCCAGCAGCAGCGCCCAGACCAGCGCGCGGCGCGCCCAGGTATTGGCCACAAACACGCCGTAGCGCAGGATGCCGTAGACCAGGATCAGCGAATACAGCGGCAGGCCCAGCAGTGGAAACGGGTAGATGGGCAGGTCCAGCACGGCAATGCCATAACCGGCCAGGCACAACAAGCCCCACAGGCAAGACGCGGTAACAGCGGCAATCTGGCGGAACTTCTGGTGGTCCTGCGCGCGGCGCGCCCGCGCCAGCCCGAGCAACAACACCGCCACGCCGCCAATGCCGAGAATGATCCAGGCCATGCTGGCCATCCAGCCCACCGGGCTGGCAATGGCGATCCAACCGATGTCACGGTGCGGCACGATGTGGGCGGGCAGCAAAATTTCTGACACGATGGTCGCCCCCGCGCCCAGCGTATAGGCCAGCACGATGCCGGCACGACCAATATCCACGGCGCAAAACACGGTACAGAAGTGGAAGAACAGCGCGGAGGTGAAGGGCGCCGTCGCCAGCAAGACCATCATGGTCCGCTCAGCATCCGGGCCGAACCAGTTGGGCACTTCGTTGCCGGTCATCCACAGCGAGATGCCCAACAAAAACGCCGCCAGCAGGCGCGCACCGGCCACACGGTCGGCCCAGGCCAGCAGCACGGCGGCCAACACCAGTGTTTCCAGCAAGGCAAAACCGAGGACGGCGTGGATCAGCATGGGAGGACCTGTTACTGGAGTTGACGGTTGGGGTTGGCCAGACTGTAAACCAAGTATGCAGGTCGATCGGCGATTTCCAATGAAATCAAGGACTTGCGCGTGCTGAGGAGGTTGGCCCGGTTCTCGCAATAAGGAGTGCATCCGCAACTCCAGCGAGCCTTCCATGTCTGCCCTGACCACCCTTCTGCCCAGCCGCCTTGCCCCAGCCACAGCGCCTGTCCACACCGCACTCGACCTGCCAACTCTGGTTGGCGCTGCCGGCTGGGCCCGCCTGCCACAGGCCGTGCAACACCGTTTCGGCGTCGCCCACGCGGATGTGACGTACGAGGGCCACATGGACCTGCGCTGCTCGGCCATAGGCCACATCTACGCCGCGCTGGCGCGGGTGTTGGGTGGCCCGCTGACCCACCTGAACACCAGCGCCGTTCCGACCACGGTACGCGTCAGCGACAACGGCCACGGTGGCGTCATCTGGGAACGCTGCTTCCACACCGGTGCCCATGGCCAAGACCGCACTGTGCGCTCGACCAAGGAGATAGGCGCTGATGGTGGTCTGCTGGAGCGCACCGATGGTGGCCTGAGCATGTCGCTGGACGTGTTTGAAGAAGAGGGCGCGCTGGTCTTTCAGAGCCGCAGCTTCTGGCTGGTCTGGGGGCGCCTGCGCGTGCCGGTGCCTGCCCTGTTGACACCCGGTACCTGCCGCGTGGTGCACACCGATCTGGGTGGCGGCCTGTTCCGTTTCACGCTGTCCATGGTGCATCCGCTGTGGGGCGAAACCTTCCACCAAACCGGCGTGTTTGCCGATCCCGTTGTTTGATGTTTGTCTGATTTTTTGAGCGAGGGCCACCCACCATGAACACCATCTTTTTTATTCTGTCCGTCCAGGCTGTTTTGGGCGCCTTTGACAACCTGTGGCACCACGAACTGGAGGCCAAGCTGCCGCAGCGCATCTCGGCGCGTTACGAGCTGGCGTTACACGCCGCGCGCGAGGCCATCTACGGCGTGGTCTTTATCGGACTGGCCTGGTTCGAATGGCGCGGCGCATTTGCAGCAGTGTTGGCCGCGCTGCTGCTGACCGAGCTGGGCATCACGCTGGCAGACTTTCTGGAAGAAGACCGCACCCGCAAATTGCCACCGTTTGAACGTGTATTGCACACGGTGCTGACCATCAGCTACGGCCTGTTCCTAGGCGTTCTGGCACCGGTGTTGATCGGCTGGGCACAGCTACCAACTGACATGGCGCTCACACCGTATGGCTGGATCTCGTGGCTGTGCACCGTCTATGGCGTGGGCGTGCTGGCCTGGAGTGCGCGCAATGTGCTGGCGGTATTGCAACTGAATCACATGGCCCGGCAGGTTCGCCCATCGGCCCCTAAGGCCAACGGTCATCGGATCAGACCGGCCGTCCTCGTCACCGGTGCCACCGGTTTTGTCGGTAGTGCACTGGTGGCTGACTTGCTGCGTGATGGCCTGCGCGTGGTTGTGTTGTCGCGTGATGCATTGCAGGCGCGTGCCACATTTGGACCTGGCGTCTGGGTGGTCGAAAACCTGGACGCCATTCCGTCGGAGACCCGCATAGACGCCATCGTCAACCTGGCCGGTGCCAGGGTGTTGGGCATGCCGTGGATGGCGGTGCGGCGGCGTGATTTGCTCGCCAGCCGCGTGGGTGTGACGGCCGCCGTGGTGGACCTGATGCGGCGACTGCAACAGCCGCCGCGTGTACTGGTCAGCGCATCGGCGGTCGGCTTCTATGGCGCGTCCCCCAATGCCTCTTTCGAACCGCTCGATGAAACAGCCGGCCCACGCCCCGGCGAATTCCAATCCGACCTGTGCGCCGCCATCGAACACGAGGCGCGCCGCGCCGAGGGTCTGGGCGTGCGGGTCGTGCGGTTGCGTTTTGGCGTCGTGCTGGGGCGGGGCGATGGTGCCTACCCCATGCTGGCCCTGAGTGCAAAGTTGGGGTTGGGTGTGGTGCTGGGCAGCGGCCGCCAAGCTGCACCCTGGCTGCACCTGGATGACGCCGTGGGAATGGTCCGTTTTGCGCTGACGAACGACCAGCTGAACGGCCCTGTCAACGCCGTTGCGCCAGACACCCTGCCCCAAGCGCAATTCGCCCAGGCCTTGGCCGCGTCCTTTGGCCGCCGCGTGTGGATGCGCGTGCCAGACGCGCCGATGCGTGTGCTGCTGGGTGAGATGTCCACGCTGCTGTTGGACGGGCAGAATGCCAGGCCGCGGGTAGCGGTGGCGGCTGGTTATCGATTTGTGTACCCCCGGCTGGCGAGTGCTTTGGCCGCCTTGGCAGGCCATGCTCCAGAGGCCGCCCTCGGCTCTTCAAAAAGCAGGTTTTGGTTTGACGGTGTACATCGTCAATGACCGAACCATTGCTAAGTTGGAACGTACAGGGGAACTCGCCCCCCAAACAGGCTAAGTCCAATCGTCAAATGGATACCCAAAAAACGACCGACCGGCGGTTCCCTAATTGCCCAGCTATGGATCAGTTTCGTGAATTTGTTGGGGCGTCTGTATGCAACAGCTCAGGCTTCTGTTCCTTGCTCGCTTGAAAGATTCCAACGGAGTAGCCCGCGATGCGAAGCTCTTGGGTAGCGCGTGTGCTGAACCAATTCATGACAAAAAGATTTACTACCGGCACAAACATGGCGACTACGCAAGCGATCTTCGTGGGGCCAGAGCACTTGAAGCCCTCGGCGAGACGTAGCACACCTACAGCGCTGGTAATAAAAGCGCCCGCGATGAACAACGTAGAAGCGCGGGTCTGCAAGATCTGAAATGCAGTGGCAGCAACCCATGCAAAGAGGCAAAGGTTGACCATGCGCCGCCCAGCTTCAAGGCTCTTCAATCGAATGGAGTCGTCGACTAATGTGTGTATACCCATGGCGCAATTTTGGTATGGCGAACCGGAAAGAGGTCGGTGGCCGAAGGCATCCCGAATGAATGACAAATTGAGACCCATTGTCCCCCGCCAATCCTCGAACCGAAGTCGACAAGCCCAAACCCCAAACTCTGCCAAAATCCCCTTATGAACGCGCTCAACACCACCGAATACACCCACGCGCTGGGCTCTCAGGCAAAAGTGGCATCAGCCCTCATGGCGCGTGCGCCATCAGCTACTAAAAACATAGCGCTTCGCAAGCTGGCTGCGTTGTTGCGCGAAAACACCGAAGCGCTGCAGGTGGACAATACCAAGGATATCGAGCGGGCGGTGGCCAACGGCCTGTCCGCGCCGATGGTGGACCGGCTCAAGCTGACCCCCAAGGTGCTGGAGACCTGTGCCCAGGGTTGCGAACAACTGGCGTCCATGGCCGATGTGATCGGTGAGATCATTGGCATGAAACAACAGCCCAGCGGCATACGCGTGGGGCAGATGCGGGTTCCGATTGGCGTTTTTGGCATGATTTTCGAGAGCCGTCCGAATGTGACGATCGAGGCCGCCAGCCTGTCCATCAAAAGCGGCAACGCCTGCATTTTGCGCGGCGGCTCGGAGGCGATTGAATCGAACAAGGCGTTGGCCCGGCTGGTGCAGCAGGCCCTGGTGGAAAGCGGCCTGCCGGCCGACGCCGTGCAACTGGTGCAGACCACGGACCGCGAGGTCGTGGGCCAGTTGATCACCATGCCGCAGTATGTGGACGTCATCATCCCGCGCGGCGGCAAGGGCCTGATCGAGCGCATCAGCCGCGACGCCAAGGTGCCGGTCATCAAACACCTGGACGGCAACTGCCATGTGTATGTGGACGATCCGTGCGACATAGCCATGGCGCTCAAGGTGGTCGACAACGCCAAGACCAACAAGTACAGCCCGTGTAATGCGGCCGAGGGTCTGCTGGTGGCGCGTGGGGTGGCGGATGTGTTCTTGCCACGCATAGGCGCAGTGTTTGCGGCCAAGGGCGTGGAAATGCGTTGTGATGCCGCTGCGCTGCAGGTGCTTAAGGAAAATTTGCCGCTAGCCCTCGCAGAATATGATGGTGTAGCTATCAAATCAGGAGCATCTTCTGAGCCAGTCGAACCTGCCAAGCTGACACTGGCAATGGAGAGCGACTGGTTTGAAGAGTACCTGGCGCCCATCATCAGTATCAAGATCGTCGACGGCTTGGACGAGGCCATTGCCCACATCAACCGCTACTCCAGCCACCACACCGATGCCATCCTGACACGCGACCATACACACGCGCAGCGTTTTCTGCGCGAGGTCGATTCGGCCAGCGTCATGGTCAATACCAGCACACGTTTTGCCGACGGTTTCGAGTTTGGCTTGGGCGCGGAGATCGGCATCAGCACCGACAAGTTCCACGCCCGTGGCCCCGTCGGCATCGAGGGGTTGACCTCGCTGAAATACGTGGTCCTGGGCGACGGCGAAGTGCGGTCCTGAAACTGGGGGCTTTCGGGCGCGCCCGAAGCCTTTTTTTGCCCCGAGGATGTCCGAGTGGCTGTTGTGGCGTGTTGGCGAGGGCCAACTGTGGGTTTGCGCACGGTCGGTTTGGCACTCGGGCTTGCAAAATAGGCAGCCGCCCATAAATCCTAGAATCTCTTCTGGCGCCCCGCCCGTTTCAAAAGCACAAAAAAGGCCCGCATGGTTCCCCATCTTGTTACCGCTCTGACCGGCCCCATCAATGAACTGGAGCAGCGCATCCTGGACTCCATGCCTGCCATTGAGCGCTGGTTCCGTCTGGAGTGGATGGAGCACACACCACCGTTCTACAGTGCGGTGGATGTGCGCAATGCCGGCTTCAAGCTGGCGCCGGTGGACACCGCGCTGTTTCCTGATGGCTGGAACATCCTGACCCCGGCCATGCTGCCGCTGGCGGTGCAGGCCGCCCAGGCGGCGATTGAAAAGATCTGCCCGGAGGCGCGCAATCTGCTGATCGTGCCGGAGAACCAGGCCCGCAGCACCTTTTACCTGAGCAATCTGGCGCAGATGCGCCGCGTGTTCCACATGGCGGGCTTGAATGTGCGTATTGGCTCCATCGACCCGGAGCTGAAGAAAAGCGTTACGCTGGATTTGCCCAATGGCGAGACCATTACGCTGGAGCCGGTGGTGCGCAACAAGGGGCGCATAGGCGTCAAGGATTTTGATCCCTGCACCATTCTGCTGAACAACAACCTGAGCGCCGGCGTGCCCGGCATTCTGGAAGACCTGCCCCAGCAGTACCTGCTGCCGCCCCTGCACGCGGGCTGGAGCAATCGGCGCAAGAGCACCCATTTCAAGTGTTTTGAAGAGGTCTCCAAGCGCTTTGGCAAGCTGATTGGCGTGGACCACTGGCTGATACACCCGATGTTCGACAAGTGCCCGCAGATCGACTTCTCCAGCGACGCCGATGTGCAGACCCTGGCCACCCATGTGGAGTCGCTGCTGGGCAAGATCCGCAAGAAACACAAGGAATACGGCATCAAGGAAAAGCCCTTTGTTGTGCTGAAGTCCGACAACGGCGACCTGCGCATGGGCGTGCTGACGCTGCGCGACGGCAAGGACCTGGAGGCCGTGCGCCAGCAGGTGTTGCGCAATGCTGGCGAAACTGCCACCACCGGAGGCGAAGCGGTATTTGACGTGCTGCTGCAGGAGGGCGTGCTGACCTGCGAGCGCGTCAACGATGCGGTGGCCGAACCGGTGGTCTACATGATGGACCGCTACGTGGTGGGGGGGTTCTACCGCGTGCACCCCCAACGCAAGGTCGACGAAAATCTCAATGCACCGGGTTCCAGCTATGTGCCGCTGGCATTTGCCGAGAGTACGCACTTACCCCAGCCGGGTGTCAAGCCCGGCGCCAGCGCCCCGAATCGCTTCTATATGTATGGGGTGATAGCGCGTCTGGCGATGCTGGCCGCCAGCTACGAGCTGGAAGCCACGGACCCGCACGCCGAGCGTTACGACTAGGGGGTGACCCCCACGGTCGCCCACCTTGTGTGGCTCCCTGCCCCCCCCGAGGGGGCTAAATCCGCTTGGGGCGGCCCTGCGCGGATTTGTGACCCCCACGGTCGCCCACTGTGTGTGGCTCTCTGGCCTTGCAGGCCGCGGCGTTGCCAGAGTCAACGCCCCTTCTGGCTGTCCCAACCTGCGCAGGCAGGCTGGGAGCCGCAGCCATCAGCCCCAAGGGTGCTAAATCCGCTTGGGCCCGGCGCGGATTTGCGCCCCCCACACTCCGCGGGTCGCTGGCCTTGCAGCCGCGGCGCTGAAACCGCGGCCCTGCTGACTTGCCTAGGGTATGCGGCTCGCTTGTACCAGTCCCTGAGTTGCTGCGCTGCAACATATCTGCAATTTCCCTGCAAATGACACTTTAGGCGCTTGCAAGCCGGGTCGGCTGGCGCAAAATAGCGATCCCAAATGGAATGGAACCCGCGCCAGTCAGAAGCCGGGTGAATCTGTGTCAGCATCCAAATCGTCTCTATCGGCGCTCACGCTGGGCGCCATTGGCGTTGTGTACGGCGATATCGGAACCAGCGTCCTGTACGCCATGAAGGAGGTATTTGGCTCAGGCCATGTGCCCTTCACGCCAGAGAATGTCTACGGCATCCTGTCCATCTTCTTCTGGACCTTGACCGTCATTGTTTCCATCAAATACGTGGGCCTGGTGCTGCGGGCCGACAACCACGGCGAAGGCGGCCTGGTCGCCATGCTGGCCCTGGCCTCGCAATCGGTCAAGGACAAGCCCCAACTGCGGCGGGTCCTGTTGCTGGTGGGTATCTTCGGTACCTGCCTGTTTTATGGCGACGGGGTCATCACGCCAGCCATCTCTGTGCTCAGCGCGGTGGAAGGCCTGGAAGTGGTGTCGCCGACCTTCAAGAAATTTGTCATTCCGCTGACGCTAGTCATCCTGCTGGCACTGTTCATGGTGCAAAAGCGCGGAACGGCCAGCATGGGCCGGTTCTTTGGCCCGATCATGGTGGTTTGGTTCATCGTGATTGCAGGCTTGGGTGTCATCAATATTGCCGCCGACCCCCATATTCTGGTTGCCATCAGCCCCCATTACGCCTTGGGCTTCATGTGGAACAACCCTGGCATCACCTTCATCATCCTGGGCGCCGTGGTCCTGTGTGTCACGGGTGGTGAGGCGCTGTATGCGGACATGGGCCACTTCGGCAAGAAACCGATTCGGGTTGCCTGGTTCTCCATTGCCATGCCCGCGTTGACGCTGAACTATTTTGGCCAAGGCGCCCTGTTGTTGCACCACCCGTCAGCGGTGAAGAATCCGTTTTTTCTGATGGCGCCAGACTGGGCCCTGATCCCGCTTGTGGTGTTGTCTGCAATGGCTGCGGTTATTGCCTCGCAGGCGCTTATTTCCGGTGCCTTTTCGGTGACCAAGCAGGTCATCCAGTTGGGTTATCTGCCGCGCCTGCAGATTCTGCACACCAGTGTCAAGGATACCGGCCAGATCTACCTGCCGTTTGTAAACTGGGGCCTGTTCGCCCTGATCGTGGTGGCGGTGGTGATGTTCAAGTCATCGAGTAACCTGGCGGCGGCCTATGGCATTGCGGTCTGCACCGATATGCTGATCACCACCATACTGACCTTCTACGTCATCCGTTACCACTGGAAATACCCGCTGGTGCTGTGTATTGCTGCCACCGGCTTCTTCTTTGTGGTCGACTTCGCGTTCTGGGCCTCCAACCTGCTGAAGCTGTTCGATGGTGGCTGGTTCCCGCTGCTGATTGGCGGCGCCATCTTCACGCTGATGATCACCTGGAAGGATGGCCGGCGCCTGCTCAATGAAAAGCTGCGCGCCGATGCCATCGATTTGTCCAGCTTCCTGGAGGCGGTGTTTGTCAGCCCACCCGTGCGGGTGGAGGGCACAGCCGTGTTCCTGACCGCCGATGTGGGCACCGTGCCGAACGCGCTGCTGCACAACCTCAAGCACAACAAGGTGTTACACGCCAACAACCTGTTTGTCACCGTGCGCAACCACGAGGTTCCGTGGATAGGGCTGAGCAAGCGGCTGGAGATCGACTCACTGGGCCACGACTGCTGGCAGGTTGTCATCCATTACGGCTTCAAGAACGATCCCGATGTGCCCAAGGCCTTGCAGCAGATCAAGGGCCGGGGCTGCGAGATGAACAGCATGACCACCAGCTACTTTTTGTCGCGCGACACCGTGGTGCCCACCCTGGGCACCGGCATGGCGTCGTGGCGCGAAAAGCTGTTTGCGCAAATGCACCACAATGCCAGCGGCGCAGCCGATTTCTTGAGTTTGCCGAACAACGCGGTGGTGGAGCTGGGTTCCAAGATTGAAATTTAAGTACTTGCGGGACAGACCGCCGCACACGGAGTGAGCAAGCTCTGTCCCCAACCAATCAAGGATGTTCTTGCGGGACAGACCGCCGCACACGCAGTGAGCAAGCTCTGTCCCCGACTGATTGAACAGATCCCATGACCGAGTTGCCGAACCTGCAAACCGCACGTTGCAATCTGGCCCTGCTGCAGCCCGACAACGCCCATCGGCTGTTGGCCTTTCGGCAGCGCAACCTCGACCACCTGAGCCCCTGGGAGCCCACGCGCAACCCCGACGACGGCACGCTGGAAGAGGCGTGTCAATGCGTGGCCGCCAGATCCGCACAGGCGTATGTTGATGGTGTGGCGGTGCACTTCATCGCCACCGACCGCGCGTCGGGTGCCATGGTCGCCGGCTGCAACTTCACCAATATCGTGCGCGGCATCTTCCAGGCCTGCAATCTGGGCTATTCGGTGGACCATGCCTGGCAGGGACAGGGCGTGATGTACGAGGTGGTGTTAGCTGGCATCGCCTATATGTTTGGCACCCAGGGCCTGCACCGCATTGGGGCTAACCATATGCCCTCCAATGTGCGCAGCGAAAAGTTGTTGCGCAGGCTGGGCTTCGAGCGTGAAGGGTATGCGCGGGCTTACCTGAAGATCGCCGGGCAATGGCAGGACCACGTGCTCACCGCACTGATCAACCCGGAGTCATAGACCCGTCGGCGTCACGGTCGGGAGTTTTCCGGGCCAATGCCACAATGGCCCGCATGTACTTTTTCAAAGACCTCAGCCTCTCCGCCTTCACCGCCGGCTTTGTCGCCGTGCTGGTGGGTTTCACCAGTTCGGTGGCGATTGTTTTCCAGGCCGCGCAGGCCTTCCATGCCACGCCGGAAATGATTGCATCGTGGATGTGGGCGCTGGGGATTGGCATGGGGCTGTGCACGGTGGTGCCCTCGCTGTGGCTGAAAAAACCCGTCATGGTGGCCTGGAGCACGCCGGGTGCGGCCGTGCTGGCCAGCGCCGGTGCGCTGGGCGGCTTCTCCATGCAGGAGGCCGTGGGCGCCTTCATGGTCTGCGCCGTGCTGATCACGCTGGCGGGTGTGACCGGCTGGTTTGAACGGGTCATGAACCGCATTCCGCTGGCTTTGGCCTCGGCACTGCTGGCCGGTGTGCTGGCACGTTTTGGCCTGTCGGGCTTTACCGCGGCGCAGACCGCCTTGCCATTGGTGGTGGCCATGCTGCTGGCCTACTTGCTGGGCAAACGCCTGTGGCCGCGTTACGCAGTGCCGGTCACGCTATTGATTGCTATTGTTTTTGTAGCTTCAACTTCAGGTTTTACGAGGGCTAGCATCGTATTTGATGTAACCCTTCCGGTGTTGGTGGTGCCCAGCTTCACGCTCGCCGCCGCAGTCAGTCTGGCGTTGCCGCTGTTCATCGTGACCATGGCCTCGCAAAACCTGCCGGGTGTGGCCGCTATCCAGGCCAGCGGTTATGGCGATCAACGTGGCAAAGGGGGCGACGCCGGCATTCCCATTTCCAAGACCATCACGTTGACCGGTATCGCCACCCTGGTGCTGGCGCCCTTTGGCGCCTTTGCGTTGAACCTGAGCGCCATCACCGCCGCCATTTGTATGGGGCCAGAGGCCCACAGCCAGCCCGAGCGGCGCTACACCGCGGCGGTGTCCTGTGGTGCGATCTACATTGTGATTGGCCTGTTTGGCGCGGCCATCACCGGTGTGCTGACGGCCTTTCCCAAGGAACTGGTGGCGGCCATTGCGGGGCTGGCGTTGCTGGGCACGATCGGGGCCGCCTTGGCGTCCGCGCTGCGGGAAGATGTGCACCGCGAGGCGGCCACCATTACGTTTCTGGTGACGCTCAGCGGCGTTGTTGTGGCCGGTGTGGGCTCGGCATTCTGGGGCGTGGTGGCTGGTGCCCTGGCCTTGCTGATCCAGCATGCCGGGCGCAGTCGCACACCATAGAAGCTTGGTTGAAGCGATGTACGCCATACACAAGACCGTTCGGGCTGAGCTTGTCGAAGCTCCCCAGCCCTTCGACAAGCTCAGGGCGAACGGAACCGCTCTACACCACCATGCCCTCACGAACCACGGGTTGGCCGTGTCACGGTAGAGTCCACACGTCTTCTTTTATCCCAACCGCCGGTAGCACCCTATGGAAATCCTCTTTGTCAGCGACCCCCTAACATCGTTCAAGATCTACAAGGACACCACGTTTGCCATGATGCGGGAGGCCCAGCGCCGCGGCCACCACATCGTGGCCTGCGAGCCGCAGCAGTTGCTGTGGGAACGCGGTGGTGTGGTGCAGGCCCAGGTGCGCGAGATCACGCTGACGGGGGACCCCCAGGATTGGTTCACCGAAACATCATCGTCCGTGCGAGCCATCAAGGACTTTGGTGCCGTGGTCATGCGCAAAGACCCGCCCTTTGACAGCGAGTTTTTTTACGCCACCCACCTGCTGGAACAGGCCGAGCGCGAGGGTGCCAAGGTGTTCAACAAACCCCGCGCGCTGCGCGACCATCCTGAAAAGCTGGCGATTCTGGAGTTCCCGCAGTTCATTGGCCCTACGCTGGTGACACGTGATGCCGACGCCATCAAACGCTTCCACGCCGAGCACAAGGACATCATCCTGAAACCGCTGGACGGCATGGGCGGCATGGGCATCTTTCGTGTCAAGGAAGACGGGCTAAACCTGGGCGGCATCATCGAGACCTTGAACAAGGACGGCGCTGAAACGGTGATGGTGCAGAAGTTTTTGCCCGCCATTACCGAAGGCGACAAACGCGTGCTGGTCATAGGCGGCAAACCCGTACCGTTCTGTCTGGCGCGTATTCCCCAAGGTAGCGAAGTGCGGGGCAACCTGGCCGTGGGCGGCAAGGGTGTGGCCCAGCCACTCAGCGATTCCGACTGGGCCATTGCCAACGCCTTGGGCCCCATACTGGCTGCACGGGGTTTGCTGCTGGTGGGACTGGATGTGATTGGTGACAGCCTGACCGAAATCAATGTGACCAGCCCGACCTGTTTTCAGGAGATCACCGACCAGACTGGGTTTGATGTGGCGGCCATGTTTGTGGATGCGTTGGAGGCGGGCTCCTAGCGCTTGACGATTGCAATCGGGAAATCGCTGACCCCTAAAGGCGTGATGCTGACGGGTGATTGTTGCCCCTTGGTCAACTCCTTCACCCGTTCCGCGACGTAGAAGTCGAGGGCTTTGTGGGTAATAACGCCGGTTTTCCGAAAATCGGCCTTGCCCATCAGCCCCTCAACGATGGCCTTCGTAAAAGCGCCATTGCCCCAATCGGCGGACTCTTGTGAATACTGGCGACCGGTGGAGGCGGCGAAAACAACGACACCGTTTTCCGCCGATGTCAGGTCGTTCACAATTGCATTGACGTCAGCCAAGCCGCGCGTCTTGGCGGTGCCCAGCGCGTTCCCGGAATGGCAACTGTCGATAAAGAACAGTGCCTTGCCGGCGATATTGTTCAGCGCCAGCTTGATATCGTTTTGCGCCACACCGGTGCGCAGTAGTTGTACTGGATTGCCATCGTGCGGCAGGAAGTAGTAGTTGCCGGCGTTGTCGTTGAGGCCGTGTCCCGCGAGAAAGAGTATGCCGACATCACGCGACGTAACCTCTCGCTTGAGCCATTCCAAACCATCCAGCACACCGTCCTTGGTGGCCTGCTTGTCCGTGATGAGCCTTACTTCGACATCACGGTACAAGGAGGCTTTTTGCGGTGCCAGTGCCTTGCTGAAGTCGCTGGCATCCTTGGCTGCAAAGTCCAAATTGAACGCGGAGTCTTTGTATTTGGACAAACCAACTGCCAAAACATAGAGCTTGGGCCCGAGCACATTGGGATGGTTGGCCATGGGCACGGAGGCAATGGCCGGCGGCTTGCCTCCAGCCCCTTTCACGGCCAGCGTAGCCGGCAACGAGACACCGTTGCGGTTTTCTGCAAATACCTGAATATCCGCATCCTCCATCGTGAGTGTGATGCTGAGGTCGCGCATGTTGCCATCCGCGCTTGCAGCCGCAACCTGCGTTTGAATATCGGGCTGCAACAAACCATTCACACGTACGCGCACCGACAGAACCGGCGCATCGTTGGGCGTGCGCAAGCCAATGCGCAGTGAGATCCGCTGTGTGTCAGCTTTCGTTTCTTGCTGGGAGGCTATGATCTCCACCACCGGTGGGAGGGCCACTGCGACACTTGCGGGCATAGACTTGCGCTTTGCATCCAGGTCAGCCAGCCGCAGCGCGTCGGCAATGTCACCCGTTTCCATCACTTTTGCAATCACATCCGGTCTATAAAACTGTGCGCGCAAGCGCGAGGCGGGGAAAAAGTCGGCGGCCAAATCCTTGCCCCGATTCAGGTGCCAACCAACGAGGTCTTCGGCGCCCGGCGCCGCCGCGTAGTAGCCGTCGGGTGACCACAACACCCAGCGCCGCCGGTCGGGGTGGGGGTATAAAACCAATTGCTCAACCCCATCACGGGCCCGATACCAACGCACCGTACCATCGCTGAAACCCGCAACCACCCATCGCCGGTTGCCCGAAACGTTAACCTGCCAGGTGGTTCCCGGTGCAACGGTTTTCCACAACGGGGTCCCATCTGCCTTGTAGTAACGCACAAACAGGCTGGTGCCAAGGGCAAACTCCGTGTTGCCCGGTGCCACGGCGACACCCATGGAGATCTCGCTGTCGGCCAGCACAATCGGGCGACCATTTACCGTCGGCTTGGACCCTTCGAACCAGTCACCAATGACCAGTGGAGCCTTCGCGTCGCCTGGGGCCTTCCATTGCGTGAGGGGTGCAACCCAATTGGCCTGCAATAGGTCGAATCCGACCACCACACCTGGACCACTGTGGTCGTGCAAGGCGAACGCAACGGCACTCCCCGTATGCGACACGGCAAAGGTACTTCGGCCATTGCGAAAATCTGCCAAGGCGCTGTGGATGGTGTGGCGGGACGTACCGGCGGACGAGCGCTCCAGCCACCCCCAGGCGGGGTCCGTGGATGCGAAAACCACGCGGCCATCGGCCAAGGCATGAATGCCAACCACGCTGTTGCCGGCCAGGCTTTCGTCGCTGCCAAGTCCTTGGCCATGATCGCGCCAACGCCGCAGGCCATGTGTGCGGTCCGCGCGTCGCCAGGTTCCGGCGGCCAACAGTTCACTGCCATCTGGCGTCCAGGCCAGCGCATTCAGGCCTCCACCGGTTATGCCTGCCATATCGGGTGCGAACGCCAATTGCAGGCTGTCCGCCTTCAATACGACGACGGCAGGGGCGTCGGCAAAACCAACCGCCAGAAGCCCGTTGTTGGGCGACCAGGCCAGGCCAAAGGGCTGGCGACCCTGCGTGGGACGTGCACTCTGGCTGAGCGTGATCGACCTTTGCGCGACCGCGTACACGCGGACCAAACCGTCGGTGCTGGCCACCGCGAGCCGCGCGCCATTTCCGGAGAACTTCGCGCCGGAGACGCTGTCTTCGTACTGCGTGTCGCTACTGGTCTCGCGGCTGCTGCGCCATCGCGAATCGCTGCCAAACACGCGGATGCCGTTTTTGCCCCACAGCCCCACGGCAAGCGTCAATCCATCGGGTGAAAATGCAAGCTGCGTAACAACGTCGGGCAGGCCGGTAATGCGGTGCAACAGCGCACCGCTGGAGCGGTCAAAAAAGTAAACATCGTTGTCGGCAGACCACCCGCCCACCGCAACCATGGACCCGTCCGGAGTGATGGCGGTGGCATACAGTTTTCCTTCATTACCAGGGCCGATGGGGGGGCGCAGGGTCTGCAGCAATTTACCGCTCGCCAGATCCCAGATGCATGCGGTCTTGTCGTCGGCGGCGGTCACCGCGTAACGGCCTTGTTTGTCCACATCGATGGCCCGAATCGGCGCACTGTGTGAACCGGTATTGGTGCGCAGAACAGGAACCTCCGCTGCCTGGGTAGTCCCTGTGGATACAGCCCAGGCAAAGACCATGCAGGCCATCGCGCAGCAACGTAGGAGACGGCAGGTCACCGTTGCGTTTTCGAGGGACATGCCTTGGAGCAAACGTGCTGGCAGTCAGTCAACTCTTGGTCGGGCATTGGGCCGATTTGAACTCAATGCGTTTGTCCAATGTGTCAAAGGGATCACCCTTCCCGGTTGCTACCAATGCTTCGCTGGAGCCATAACCTTTGGTTGTAACAATGTTGGCGAGGTCCTTGCGCTCGGCGATCAGGCGCTGCTTGACATACTCCGCGCGTTGCAAGGCCAAGCGTTCATTCAGCGGTTCCGAGCCACCACGTCCGGTATGGCCACCGACTTCAAAGCAAGCCTCGGAAGTCTTTGCCAGTTTGGATGAAACGTTGGCAAGCTCCTTGATCCACCGGTCATAGGGATTTTCATCCTTTGCCAGCGCCGCGCCACCGCTTTGGAAGCCAAACTTGACCGCCAGACGCTTCGCGCCCATCCCTTGTGCGGCCATCTTCGAAAAGACCTGCATGGCCGGCTCGCGCCGTCCCAACTTGATGTTGGAGAGATAAATGCCGGTGTGCACCCTGGGTTGGTCACCCGCCGGGTTGCGCAGCAGCGCAGTGAACAACGCCAGAGACTCCTTGTACTGCTTCTTGTTGTAGGCCCGGGTGGCCTCGTCAATGCCTGCGACCACGGACACCTTGTCCAGATAGGCGGCCTGGATGGGATCGCCTGCGCTGGTCCCCTGGCAGGTCTTGATATAGCCCTCGACAATCTTGTCGTTGACCCAGAGCGGTGCGTCACGGAAGTAGGGCAAGGGGGTTGGGTCTATGCCCTCGGTTTGCGACCGGGCGAAACCCTTGCTGACGATCTTGCCCGTCTTGAGGTCGGCTAACGCGAAACACACGCGGTAGGCGTCGCGTTCACCCGATGCCTTTCCCTGCAGATTGATCGGCGTAAAGGTGCCAATGAACACCAGTGGTGCGGTGGCCAGATTCGCGGCATTCAGGGGCTTGATCTGGTAACGCGGGAAGTTGTTGGAAACCAGCTCTGCCACTTGCAGTTCCAGCGCGGTAGTGGCAACTGATTGCATGCCGGTCGTTCCATCGACCAAGGGATCAATCACCACATCAAAGGACTGCCCATCGGGCAGTTTTGCCTTGGTGAACAGGTCGCGTGTTGCCGATTTGATGGCCTCGTTGTACGGCAGGGCTACCGCCGGCGGTGGCGTTGCGGGCGCGGCTTGCGCCACCGTCACCGCCGCTGGTTTTGCTTGAGCGTTGCCTGGCACAACTTCCTGCGGCGCACACGCGACCATGGCAAAACTAAGGGACAAGATCTGCAGGCATCTTGTGTTGCGTGGCGGACGGGTCATGGAGTAACTCCTGAACTGAGTATTGCGGCGCCTGAACGCCGGGCGCGCCGACCCCCAATTTAATCCAAAAGCCGCAGCCGCGCTCAGTGTTTTACGCTATCGGTCCCGCAAGGGTGCGCCATTGTTAGTTATCGCGCCAGCCACTGCCAGGGCGGGCGATCCAGGTCATCGCGGTCCCTGATCCGCGTTTCGCCCAGTTCTTTTTCCAGCGTCAAGGTCAAACTGTCCTGTTGCTCCAGCGCGGCGATCAGGCGCGACGCGTGGGACACGACGAACACCTGTGAGCGCCGCGCGGCCTGCGCAATCAAACGCCCCAGGGCCGGCAAGAGGTCGGGATGCAGGCTGGTTTCGGGCTCATTGAGGACCAGCAATTCGGGTGGACGCGGCGATAACAACGCGGCGATCCACAACAAGTAGCGCAGGGTGCCATCGGACAACTCGACGGCCCTGAGCGGGCGCAAAAGACCATGCTGGTGCATGGTTGTCTCAAAGCGGCCATTGTGGCTGTCGATCTCCAGTCTGGCGCCGGGAAAGGCATCGTTGACGGCGTCGTCCAGGGCTTGCGGGTCGCCGATTTCGCGGATGGTCTGCAAGGCAGCCGCCAGATCGGCACCGTCATGGCCCAGCACCGGCGTGTGTGTGCCAATCTGCGGCAGGCGGGCCGGCGCCGCGGTGTCCGTGCGAAAGTGGTCGTAGAAGCGCCATGAACGGATCTGCTCGCGCAAGGTCAGCAGTTCGGGTGTGCGGCGCGGGTCGGCCATTTGTGCCAGCATGCTGTCGAAGCTGGCGATGTGTTCACCCTCGTTCTGCCATTTGCCATTCTCGTCACGGGTGCGGACCAGCATGCCTTTGCGCTCCACCAGCATGGCCGAAGGCCGTGCCACCGGACCTGCCCAGACATATTCCGCCTTGATGATGGGGTCCAGCGAAAAGGCGCTTGCCGCAGGCGGGGGCAAACCCAGGTCAATGGCGTAGCTGAACTCGTCTCCGGCAAAGCCCAGGCCGAGTGTGACGGGCTTCTTGCGTACGGTTCCTTGGACGGGCACCTCGCCATTGCGCATCGCCCGCGACAGGGTCTCGGGGCCGGCCCACAACGTGGATGCCAAACCACCTTCACGCGCCAGTGATCCGATGACGCCGTTTTGCGCCGTCTCGGCCAGCAGGCGCAGCGCCTTGTAGATGTTGGACTTGCCGCTGCCATTGGCCCCGGTGATCAGGTTCAGGGGGCCTAGCGGAATGACAAAGTCGCGCAGGGTTCTATAGTTTTGGACTGCCAATGTCTGGAGCATGGGGTGGTCTTGTGTTCGCGCAATGCAGCCGATCTGGCCGCTTCGATATTTGGTTAATTGGCCTGTAGCCCTCGTGAAATATGAATAGTGCACTATCAAATATATAGCGCATCAGTCTATTTCTGTGGCAACCTTCTCAGGCTATAGGGCTGCCATCCACAAACACCTTGAACTCGCCCGGCTCCATGGCCACCCAGTTTTCGTTGGTGGTCAGTGGTTCGGTCACGACGATGACCAGGCGGTCCTCGGGGCTGTTGAGTTCGGCCAAGTCCACCTTCACGTCTTCGTCTTTGAGCTGCACATGCGTGAACGGGTGCTGGCGCACCACGTAGTGCAGCTTGGTGCTGGCATGGGTCCACAGCGCCTGGCCATTGCTGAGCAGGAAATTGAAGGTGCCGTGTTTGGCAATGCGGGGCACCAATTCACGCAGCGTGTGGGTCAGCTCCTCGACGCTGGGCACACCAAAGTGTGATTTGTTCAGCTCTTGCAGCAGCCAGCAGAAGGCCAGCTCGCTGTCGGTGTCGCCCACGGGTTTGAAGGCGCCGTGCAGGGAGGGGTTGAAGTCCTTCAAGTCGCCGTTGTGGGCAAACACCCAGTAGCGGCCCCACAACTCGCGCACAAAGGGGTGGCAGTTTTCCAGCGTGACCCCACCCACCGTGGCCTTGCGCACATGGGCCACCACGTTGTGGCTTTTGATCGGGTAGGTGCGCAACATCTTCGCAATGGGCGAAGTGGACGCGCTTTCCTTGTCAACGAAATAACGCGCTGCCTTGCCGGGCTTTTGGCCGTCGCTTTCAAAAAAAGCGATGCCCCAGCCATCGGAGTGGTGGTCGGTGCAGCCGCCGCGCTGTGAAAACCCGGTAAAGCTCAAGGTCAGGCTGGCCGGCAGCAGGCTATTCATTCCAAGGAGTTGGCACATGGTAAATAGTTTACTCGCCTGCTCACCAAGCGAACGTTCTGTTACTGCAATGTGTGGCATGTGCGCACCACCGGGCGTGGGGCGTGACAGCCTGGTGCGCGCTGGTAGACAATGCGCGCTCTGGAGGTGCTGGTATGGCGCAGTTGAACCCTGATGCAGATTTCGAGCTGATGTTTGAATCGGCACCCATTTCGCTGTGGCTGGAAGATTACAGCGCACTCAAAGTTTTGTTTGATAGCTGGCGCGCCCAGGGCGTGACCGACCTGTCGGCCCATGTGGCGCAGACGCCGGCGCTGCTGCAACAGTGCGCGGCCTGCTTAAAAGTCATCAAGGTCAACCGGCAAACGCTGGCGGTGTTCGCGGCCGCCAGCCAGCAGGAACTGGTGGCGCGCTTGCCCGAAGTTTTTCGCGACGACACGCTGGGCCAGATGCTGGCCGAGATGAATTTTCTGTGGAACGGCACGTTGGAGTTTTCCAACCAGACCGTGAACTACGCGCTGGACGGCCGCCGCATCGATGCGCGCATCCATGTGCGGGTGTTGCAAGGCCACGAGGCCACCTGGGACCGCGTCATGGTCTCGCTGGAAGACACCACCGTGGCCACGCAGGCGCAGCAACAGTTGGCCGTCAGCGAACAATACGCCCGCGATCTGTTCGACTACTCGCCGGTGTCGCTGTGGGTGGAGGACTTCAGCGGCGTCAAGCGCCTGCTGGACGAGGTGCGGGCACAGGGCATACGCGACTTCCGGGTTTTCTTGAGCGTGCACCCCGAGTTTGTCGAGGAGTGCGCGGAAGAAATCCGGGTCATCAACGTCAACCGCCAGACCTTGACCATGTTCGCGGCCCAGAGCCAGGAAGAACTGTTGGGCAAGCTGGGCTCCGTGTTCCGCGACGAAATGCACGACTCCTTTGCCGAGCAGTTGATAGACCTGTGGGATGGCAAGACCGTACAGTTGCGCGAAGTGGTGAACTACTCGCTGAGCGGCGAGCTGATCAATATCCACATGCAGTTTGCCGTGCTGCCGGACCATCAGGCCGACTGGGGCCTGGTGCTGGTGTCGCTGATCGACATCACGGCCCGCAAGAAGGCCGAGGCCTATCTGGAATACCTGGGCAAACACGACGCGTTGACCAAGCTGCGCAACCGCGCCTTTTATGTGGACGAGCTCAACCGCATCAGCCGCAAGGGCCCCTGGCCGCTGACGGTGATGGCCATGGACCTGAATGGTCTGAAGCGCATCAACGACGAACATGGTCATGCCGCGGGTGACGCCGTGTTGCGCCGCGCGGGTGAAGTGTTGACGAGTGCGACGGCCGGTTATCCTTACTGTGTGGCGCGCATTGGTGGTGATGAATTCATTGCCTTGCTGCCAGGCTGCGACGAACGGGTGGCCGTGGGTCTGCAGGATCGCATCGAGTCCATGGTTGAGCTGAACAACCAGTTCTACCCCGGGCAGAACCTGAATATGGCGATTGGTATTGCAACATGCGCATCGGCCGCGCAGGTGGAAGCCGCTTTGCATGCCGCAGACCAGGCCATGTTTATCAACAAGACGCGCTTCTATGAGGAAGCCAAGCTGGAGCGCCGCCGTTGCTAACCCCCACGCTCCGCCGCTCTGCGGGTCGCTGCCCCCCAAGGGGGCTAAATCCGCTGGGGGCGGCCCGGCGCGGATTTGTCCTCCGATACCCAGGAACAGCATGCATTTGACCGGCCTGATTGGCCATTACGTTCGCCAGAACTGGCGCCCTTATCTGCTGTCGGCTGGAATGCTGGCGACGGTCAGTGCGCTCACGGTTTACATTCCGCGCCAGGTCGGCCATGTGGTCGACGCACTGGTGGCCGGCACACTCGGCGGTGAGGCGCTGCTGCGCCAGCTGGGCTGGCTGGTGCTGGCCGGTGTAGCCATCTATTTTTGCCGCGTAGGCTGGCGCCTGCAACTGTTTGCCGCAAGTTACCGCCTGGGTGCGCAGTTGCGCCAGCGCCTGTATGCGCGCCTGTGTGTGCAGGGCCCCCACTTCTTCCAGCAAAAGCGCACCGGCGACCTGATGGCGCTGGCCACCAACGATATCGATTCGGTGGAGATGGCATCCGGCGAGGCCATGCTGGCCGGCTTTGACGGCACACTGACGCTGATCATGGTCGTGGCGATGATGACTCTGGGTGTGGACGGCCGATTGGCGGCCGCGGCCTTGTTGCCATTTCCGTTGATGGCGATTGCGTTCTGGCGCATCTCCAACCACATCCACCAGGCCTCCAAGGATTCGCTGGATGCCTTTGGCAAGCTCAACGACCATGTGCAGGAAACCCTGACCGGTGTGCGCACCTTGCGTGCGTTGGGGCTGGAAGAGCGCAGTGCCGCACGTTTTGCCGAACTGGCCGAAGCTGCCGCCAGTGCCAGCCTGCGCGCGCAGCGCTGGGAGGCGGCGTTCGAACCGGCGGTCGGCATTACTCTGGTCAGTGCCACCGCGTTGACGCTGGGCCTGGGCGGTTATCTGGTCTGGCAGGGTGAACTGACGATTGGTGCGCTGACGGCCTTCAGCATGTACCTGGGTCAACTGATCTGGCCCATGTTTGCGGCGGGCTGGGTGCTGGCATTGTTGGAGCGCGGGCGTGCGGCATGGGGCCGTTTGCAACCCACTTTGTCGGCGCCTCTGTCCATCGACGACCACGGTGTATTGCCCGCGGTCTTGCCCGGCGCGTTGGTATTTGACGGTGTGAACTTTTCCTATCCCGGTCACGAGGCGGTGGCCCTGTCCGGCTTGCGCCTGACGCTGCCCGCGGGTCAAACCCTGGGCCTGGTCGGTGCGACCGGGTCGGGAAAATCCAGCGTGCTGCGGCTGATACTGCGCCAATACGCAGCGCAGTCCGGCAATATCGCGTGGGGCGGGCGTCTGCTGGCGGACTACAGCCTGGACGCCTTGAACCGCGCCATCAGTTGGGTGCCGCAAGAACCATTCCTGTTCTCAGCTTCGATTGCCGAGAACATCGCGCTGGCCAAGGCCGATGCCAGCCGTGCCGACATCGAGCAAGCGGCGCGCCTGGCCTCCATCCACGACGACATCGTGCGCATGCCCCAGGGTTACGACACACCGGTCGGCGAAAAAGGCATTGCGCTGTCGGGCGGCCAGCGCCAGCGTGTGGCCATAGCCCGTGCGCTGCTGACCGATGCACCGCTGCTGTTGCTGGATGACGCGCTGTCAGCCGTAGACACTCAGACCGAGACCGACATCCTGCAACACCTGCGCAGCGCGCGCGCCGGGCGCACCGCGCTGATCGTCAGCCACCGCCTCAGCGCGGTCATGGATGCCGACCACATCCTGGTGCTCAAACAGGGCAAGGTTGTTGAGCAGGGTGACCACGCCAGTTTGCTGGAACTGAATGGCTGGTATGCCGCGCAGTGGCGCTACCAACAACTGGAGGCCAGCCTGGATGCAGCCTGATACCACCGCGCAGCCCTTGGGCGCCACACCAACGACGCCGCCGCGCAATACACGCCGCGCCGTGGCCTTGTTGCTGCATGCCGCCGCGCCCGAGCGGCGCCACGTTGTGTGGGGCACGGTCTGGTTGCTGGCCGCGGCCTTGCTGGAAGCTGCCGGCCCTCTGCTGGGCAAGTACTTCATCGACAATTATCTGTTGCCGAAGAACATCGTGTTGTGGGACATGGGCCTGCTGTTGGCCGGCATTGTGTTGACCGGCAGTCTGGCCAGTGTCATCCGTTATTTGCAATTGACACGCCTGGCCGGCGTGGCCATGCGCTCGGTCAGGCGTCTGCGTGAAGAGGTGTATGGCCATGTGCTGCGCCTGCCGATGGCATTCTTCGACAAGGCCATCACCGGCCAACTGGTCAGCCGTGTCACCAATGACACCGAACAGGTCAAGAGCCTGTACGTGCAGGTGTTATTTGTGATGCTGGACAGCAGCATTGTGGTGCTGGGGGCGCTGGGCGCCATGGCCTGGCTGGATTGGCGGCTGATGCTGATTGTGCTGACGCTGATTCCGGCGGTGGTCGTCATCGTCTGGTTTTACCAGCGCTGGAGCGCACCCGCCGTGGCCCGTGCGCGCCAGAAGCGCAGCGACATCAATGCCCAGATGTCGGAGTCCATCGCCGGCATGGCGGTGCTGCAGGCCAGCAATGCGCAGCAGCGTTTCCGCGACCGCTTTGAGCGCACCAACCAGCAACACCGGATCGCCCGCATGGCCGAGATGCGGGTCAACGCCTGGCTGCTGCGCCCCATGCTGGACTTCATCAACGTGGTGCTGCTGGCCGTGGTGATCTACACCTTTGGCCAGCGCAGCCTGGGTGCGTTGGAGGTCGGCATCTTGTATGCCTTTGTCAGCTACATCGGCCGCGTGGTCGACCCGCTGATCCAGATCACGCTGCAGTTTGGCCAGTTGCAACAGGCCATTGTGGCGGCTGCCCGGGTCGATGCGCTGCTGCAGGAGCGCCGCCCTGCCGCCAAGGCCGGCCCCGAGCGCATCAGCCACGGGGCCATCCACATATCGCATCTGCGCTTTGGTTATGACCCCGCTACGGTGGTGTTGCACGAGCTGTCGCTGGACATTCCGGCTGGTGGTTTTTATGGCCTGGTGGGGCACACCGGCAGCGGCAAGTCCACGCTGCTCAGCCTGCTGCTGCGTTTTTACCAGCCGCAGTCCGGCCGTATCACGCTGGATGGTATTGCGCTGTCACGCTTCAGCGACGAGCAGTTCCGCGCCGATGTGGGTCTGGTGCCGCAGGACCCTTTTCTACTGGCCAGCAGCGTGCGCGACAACATCGCCATGGGGCGCAAGCTCAGCCAGTCGGCAATAGAAACCGCCGCTCGCGCCGCCCACTGCCACGACTTCATCCTGCAGTTGGAGCAGGGCTACGACACGCTGCTGGGCGAAGGCGGCGCACGCCTGTCGGTAGGGCAGAAGCAGTTGGTGGCGATTGCCCGGGCCTTGGCCGGCCAGCCGCGTATTTTGTTCCTGGACGAGGCCACGGCGCATATCGATTCCGAGACCGAGCAGATTGTGCAGGTGGCCTTGTCCGAGTTGCGCGGCCGGGTCACCGTGGTGGCGATTGCGCACCGCCTGTCCACGATACGTGCGGCCGATTGCATCGTGGTGCTGAACCACGGCCGTATCCATGAGCAGGGGACGCATGAGGCGTTGATGGCGCTGGACCAGGGGATTTATCAGCGGCTGTATTTGTTACAGCAGTTGGGGGAGTAGCGCTGGGCGTTCGCACGCTTCCAACTTCCAAACTTCCAAACTGCCGAATTCCTGAACTTCCGGTCCCCACTCCCCCCAGCCCCCTCGCCCGGCGGGGCGAGGGGGTTAGGGGGGAGTGGGGGCCGGAAGTTCGA
>JAZKIR010000010.1:0-109676 GCA_040384785.1 Pseudomonadota bacterium | reverse complement strand
TGTAGGTGTTGCGCACCATGAACTCTTTCAGAATGTCGTTCTGAATCGTTCCGCTCAGCTGGTCCTGCGCCACGCCCTGCTCTTCCGCCGCCACCACATAACCGGCCAGCACCGGCAACACGGCGCCGTTCATGGTCATGGAGACGGATACCTTGTCCAGCGGGATCTGGTCAAACAGGATCTTCATGTCCTCAACGCTATCAATCGCCACGCCGGCTTTGCCGACATCGCCGGTCACACGCGGGTGGTCAGAGTCGTAACCCCGGTGTGTGGCCAGATCAAATGCAACGGAGACGCCCTGCCCGCCCGCGGCCAAGGCCTTGCGGTAGAAGGCATTGGATTCTTCGGCAGTGGAAAACCCTGCGTATTGGCGAATCGTCCACGGCCGCACCGCATACATGGTGGCCTGTGGGCCTCGCAAGTAGGGCTCAAAACCGGGCAAGGTATTGGTATAGGCCAGGTGGGCCGTGTCTTCGGCCGTATACAGGGGTTTGACGGCGATGCCATCGGGCGTGATCCAGTTCAGGGCCTGCACATCGCCGCCGGGGGCGGACTTGGCGGCTGATTTGGCCCAGTCTTGCAGCGTGGCGGCTTTGAATTCGGTGTTTTTTTCAGTCATAAAGCGTGATCCTGTTGGCCACAATAGTGATCGTTTTCAGGCAAACGGTCCAGTTTTGGGCGATTCTTGGCTTGCCTTTTAGTTTACATTATTCATAATTATTGATTCAGAATATTCATCCCAGCTTACAAAACCCCAACCGCGCGCCATGCCAGCACAAATTTCTGTCAGTCCAGCGGGCACCTCTCTCGCTCCCAAGGCCCTGTATGTGGAAGTGGCCGAACGCCTGCGCCAGCGCATCTTCAAACGCGAGCTGGAGCCCGGTAGCTGGATTGATGAGCTGCGCATCGCCGAGGAATACGGCATCAGCCGCACCCCCCTGCGCGAGGCACTGAAGGTGCTGGCCGCCGAAGGCCTGGTAACTATGAAGGTGCGCCGTGGCGCCTATGTGACGGAAGTCTCCGCCAGCGACTTGGCCGACGTGTACCACCTGCTGAGCCTGCTGGAGAGCGACGCTGCCGGTGTGGTGGCCACCAAGGCTACGGACGCGGAACTGGCGGAGTTAAAAGCCCTGCACGCCGAGCTGGAAGCGGCCGCCCTGCCCGGTACCGCCAACACGGACGCATTTTTTGCGGTGAACGAACGCTTTCACATGCGCCTGCTGGAAATCGCCAACAACCGCTGGCGCGACCAGATGGTCGCCGACCTGCGCAAGGTCATGAAGCTGAACCGCCACAACTCGCTGCTGAAGACCGGGCGCATCGCCGAATCCCTGGCCGAGCACCGGGCCATCCTGCAAGCATTGCTGGCGCGCGATGCCATAACCACGGCACAGCGCATGCGCGAGCACTTTACGAATGGGCTGGCGGCGGCGGCATAACAGACGACCGCACAGCCAATGCG
Source organism: Pseudomonadota bacterium (assembly GCA_040384785.1). Taxonomy (GTDB): domain Bacteria; phylum Pseudomonadota; class Gammaproteobacteria; order Burkholderiales; family Burkholderiaceae_C; genus Allorhodoferax. Next base: position 108,214 of record JAZKIR010000010.1, on the reverse strand, counting down.
TTAGGCGCTACCTGCCAAACCCAGTTGGGGAACGGCCATGGGCCCAAATATGGATTCGCGTGGTGCCGCATGCTGGTGGGTATGGCTCACCGGTTCGCGTCCTGGCTGGGTCGATGTGGTCTGGTGTACAGCCGCTAGCTTGAACACACTGACCGTGGTCACCAGATCACGCGCTTGGCTGCCCAGGGCGCTGGCCGCCGCCGCCATCTCTTCCACCAGGGCGGCATTTTGCTGGGTTACCTGGTCCATTTGCGTGACGGCCTCGCCAATTTGCGCAACACCTAAACTTTGCTCGCCGCTGGCAGCACTGATTTCGCCCATCAGGTCGGTCACACGCTGGATGGCGTTCACGACCTCGGTCATCGTCACGCCGGCTTGGTCCACCAGGCTGGTGCCCTGCTCCACTCGCTCGACACTGGCGTTGATCAAACTCTTGATCTCCTTGGCGGCTTCCGCCGAACGGCCCGCCAGCGAGCGCACCTCACTGGCCACCACGGCAAAGCCGCGGCCCTGGTCACCGGCGCGTGCCGCCTCCACCGCCGCATTCAAGGCCAGGATATTGGTCTGAAAGGCGATACCGTCTATGACACTGATGATGTCCGAAATCTTGCGGGAACTCTCGTTGATGCCCTTCATCGTCTCCACGACTTGGCCAACCACTTCACCACCTTTGATGGCAACACCGCTGGCACTCAAGGCCAGTTGATTGGCCTGGCGGGCACTGTCGGCATTCTGTCGGACGGTGGCGCTGAGCTCCTCCATGGAAGCGGCAGTTTCTTCCAGTGCGCTGGCCTGTTGCTCGGTGCGGGCGCTGAGGTCGTTATTGCCCTGGGCGATTTGTGCGCTGGCCGAGGCCACACTTTCGGAACCCGCGCGCACGTTGGAGACCACTCCCGCCAAGCTGCCCAGCATGTGTTTCAGCGCGATCAGCAACTGCGCGGTTTCGCTTTTGCCCCGGGCCTCAAACTGCATGCTCAAGTCGCCCGCGGCCACGGCCTGGGATACGGCAACCGCGTGGTCCAGAGGCACGGTGATGGAGCGCGTGATCGCTATGCCCATGGCCAGCGCAACCACCAGGGCTATGCCGCTGGCAGACCAAACGGTGAGCTTGACACCGCTCACCGCCGTATCCGCCATACCTACAGCGCCCTTCAGCAATTCCGCCTGAAACCCCAGCAATGCGTCTACCGCAGAAAAATACGTGAGTTGGCTCGGGCGCACGACCGTCAGCAAATAGGTTTTGGCCTCGTCGATCTTTCCGCTGTTGACCAAGTCAATGAATTTGATTTGACCCGCCACGTAGGCACTGCGGGCATCTGCAATCGTCGCCAGCAAGGCCTGTCCTTTTTCGATTTTGATCTCACTCTTGAGCTGGGTCAGGATCTCGCCAATGCTCTTGCGGTTGGACTCGATTTGCTCTTGCTGGGCTTTGAGTTCGGTTGGCGCCGTCATGATGACCATGTTGCGCATGGAGACGCCGATTTGGTAGACCCTGTTCTTGACGTCATTCAGCGCCGCGACCCGGGGCATACGTTCCGCGGTGACCTGCTGAAACGCACTTTCGACCGATGCGATCTTGATCAGCGACATCGCACCCATCAAGGCGATCAACAGCCCCAACATCCCAAACCCCAGCGCTAGCCGGGACGAAATTTTCATGTCCGAGAAATTCATACACCACTCCCCTGGTTTTTTGAAGGAAACCTATACGATAGGGAGCTATACCGCCGACCGCGATACCTGAAAGTAGCTACGGGCACTACTGGTAAACAGGTAGTTCGACACGCGTTTAGCGTTCGGTGCGTTCGTTATTCACCAAATGGAAGCGGGTCAGTTCCGCCACGCTGTGCAAATTGAGCTTGCGCATAATGTTGCGCCTGTGCACTTCAACGGTAGACGTCGCAATGCCCAATTTTTCGCCAATGGCCTGCGAGGTATTTCCCTCGGCGACAAGTTTCAACACCTGGCGTTCCCGCGCGGCCAAGACCACTTTGGGGCCGGCGGCGCCGCTACGCCCGGACGCCTTGCTGGCCACCGCCCCCACAACATCAGGGCACAAATAGACACGCCCGCGCAGCACGGTGCGGATCGCCCGCAATAACTCATCACTGGCCTCCACTTTGGTCACATACCCGGATGCACCCGCACCCAGCATGTCCAGCACATAACTTTGATCCGCATAGGCGGACAGGGCGACCACCTTGACCGACGGCAATGCGGCCAGTACGGCGCGGGTCGTCTCTATGCCGTCCATGCCAGGCATCTGGATATCCATACACACCACATGGGGTTGGGTCTCATGTGCCAGCCGCAGCGCATCCAACCCGTTGTCGGCCTGTCCTACTACTTCCAGGTCCGGCTGGGCATGGACCAGGTTATGCAGCGCTTCCCGCAGCATGCGGTGGTCATCGGCCAGCAATACGCGCGCTCTCATGGCAAACGCACCCGTGTTTTGTCCATGATTTCCACATCAATGCGCGTACCCTTGCCGGGTTCTGACTGCAGCCTGAACGTGCCACCGGCAAACTCGGCCGTGTCGCGCATATTCAGCAAGCCCAAGCCCGTCCTACGCCCGGTGCGCGCAGCCACACGGGTGTCGAAGCCTAAGCCGTCATCCCACACCGCCAGCCGCAACAGCTTGTATTCCAGTTGCAACGCCACCCAGACACTCCGCGCCTGCGCATGCTTGGCCGCATTGGTCAAGGCTTCTTGCACAATACGAAACAAGGCCAACTCCAGGTCGGAATCCCAACGCACGGAGCCATGGGGACAATCCACCTGCACCTGCAAACCCGTGCGCCTGGCAAACTGATCGGCATAACAGTGAACGGCACCGAGCAGGCCACCGGAGTCCAGCACCGGTGGATGCAGATCGGCACAGATCTCGCGAATACTCAGTGTCGTGTCTTCGATCAGCGCACGTGTGTCCGCCAAGCGGTCGGAAAAGCTTCGGGTTGCATGGGCCGCGGGCGAGGCTGCTGCAATAAAGTCCAGGTTGATACGCAACGCAGCCAGGTTGGGGCTGGTGCGTTCATGCAATTCCCGAGAGAAACGCAGCCGCGCCTGCTCCTGCGCCTGCACCAGACTGCGGGACAACTCCTCCACACGTGCGAACAGGCATAGGCGCTCCTGCTCCTGTCGCTTGCGCTCGGTGATGTCCACCAAGACCAGGCGCATTTCCGGCGAACCGACGGCATTGATGGCAGCACTGACTACACATTGCACCCATAGTTCGGTGCCGTCTTCCCTGACCATGTGCAACTCACAGGTCGTGGGATCCGCACTGCTGACGAACTGGTTGCGCAGGTGGTAATAGGCGTCCTGGTGGTCTTTGTGGACAAAACGGTTGAATGGCTTGCCCTGCAGTGTGCTGCGGGGCGTGCCCAGCAGGCTTGCACTGCAGAAATTGGCGTGCTGGATGAGCCCCTTGGCATCCACCGTGACATAACCCGCTGGCGCCAGATCGTACAAATCCACGTAACGCGCGCGTGAAGCCTCCAAGGCCGCATGCACGTTGCGCAGTTCTACGTTTTGCGCTTCCAGTTCCGCCTGGTGCACGCTCAGGTCGTGCTGCAGTTGCTGGCTTGTATGCAGCGAAAGGGTCTGTTGGATGCGGTCGGGTGGTCTGTCCTGACTGTGCATAAGGCGCTTCCCTGGTGGCGCCCGTCGAATGCGGGCTACAAAGTACAGTGTAGGGCCTCTATATGCAATGCGTATATTGCTATCAATTTAGAAGCAAACAACACTTATTCCACGAGGGCTAGTGATACATTTTACTTAAAGCAACTAGCGCTTGGAGACCCAATAAACCCCTGGTAGGATCAGCACCGCACCGGCCACATGGTGCCAACCCAAAGGCTCGCCCAGCACACCCCAGGCCGCCACGGCCGCGTACAACGGCCCCAGGTACAAAGTGACCGCCACCCGGCTGGCACCGAGGATTTTTTGCGCCCAGCCATAGATCCAGTACGCCGCCAGACCCGGGGCCAACGCGGCCGTCACCACCAAAGCGGTGGCAGTCCACGACCATGGCGGGCTGGTTGGTTGCAACATCTCCCACACCGCACACGGCAGCAACACCGCCACGCCACCGGCGCACATGGCAGCCAGGCGGGCGGTAGACCCCAGCGGACTAGGCCACAGCTTTTGCAGCAAGGCATACAAAGCCCAGGACACCATGGCCGCCACGATCCACGCGTCCCCCGCCACCCACTGCACACTGCCCAGCGCCAACCACTGCCCTTTGACGATGACGTGCACCACGCCGGTCAGTGCAACGACCACACCCAGCACCTGCGACCAACGGAAACGTTCACCTAAAAACAGCACCGCCCCCAGCGCAATCAGCACGGGCGACGCGGAGTAGATCAGCGCAATATTCATGGCCACCGTGGTCTTGGCGCCCAGGTAGACCCAGGCGCCGCAGACCAACATGCCGCAAAAACCCAGCACCACATACTGGTACCAGACGGCGGCAATGGCACGCCGCTGTGTCCACAGTTCCTGGCGCGCCACCAGCGCCAACAGGCTACCGGCCAGAGCCCAACGTCCCAACGCCAAGGCATAAGGCTCGACGGTTCCGGGCGCACGCCGGGCCACGATGTAGTTCACGGCCCACAGCGCCGGCACCACCCAAATGGCCAGCCGCGCCCAGCGCTCCAGCTGTTGTTGCCGTGCAGGCGAGGCCGCCACCACCGCGTCAGGCTGCGGCAAGTGCGCCCCTGTGGGCGTGCGCCATCACCACATGGGCCGGCTCGGTCTTCAGATGGTGGTCGCTCCACACCTGGCGCCAATGCCGCGAACCCGGCATACCATGGCGCAGGCCCAGCATGTGGCGGGCAATATGGCTCCATGGCGTGCCGTGCTCGGCCGCCTCGCGCGCCATGTAATCCACCATCTGCTGTTCGACCGATTCGCGGGTGATGTTGGACGGCGCTGCGCCATAAAACGCGGCATCCCACTCGCTCAGAATCCAGGGATTGTGGTAGGCCTCGCGGCCTATCATGACGCCGTCCACGTCGGTCAATTGTTCGGCGGCCAGCGTATTGCTGGAGATGCCGCCGTTGATGACAATGCTCAGGTGCGGGAACTCTTCTTTTAGCTGGTGCACCAGCGCATACCGCAGCGGCGGCACCTCGCGGTTGGCCTTGGGCGACAAGCCCTTCAGCCAGGCGTTGCGGGCGTGCACGATGAAAACCTTGCAACCCGCCTCGCTGACGGTGCCAACGAAATCGCGAACAAATTCGTAGCTCTCGGTCTTGTCGATGCCGATGCGGTGCTTGACGGTAACCGGCACATCCACCACATCGACCATGGCCTTCACGCAGTCGGCCACCAGTTGCGGCTCGGCCATCAGGCATGCACCAAACGAGCCGCGCTGTACACGTTCGCTGGGGCAGCCACAGTTCAGGTTGATCTCGTCATAACCCCACGCCTGTCCCAGCTTGGCGCAATGCGCTAAATCGGCCGCATCACTGCCACCCAGCTGCAAGGCTACAGGGTGCTCCTCGGTATTGAAGCGCAGATGACGCGCCACGTCGCCATGGATCAGCGCACCGGTGGTCACCATCTCGGTGTACAGCAGCGCCTTACGGGTCAGCAGGCGGTGGAAATAACGACAATGTTTATCGGTCCAGTCGAGCATGGGGGCGACGGACATGCGCCAGGGGTTGGGTGCGGACATTGTTCTGTGAAATCAAATAGTTAGGTGATTTTCGCAGATCACTGCGGGTCAACCAGACGCTCCCTCATTTGACTCCGGTCAAGTCTCAGGTCAACATCCGAGGATATAAACGCCAACATGCGCGACGCCACTGAAACCCCCTCCGACCCTCAGCATTTCACCAAGGCGGTGACTGAGTTGGGGGAGATACGCCCGGTGTTGACCACCAGCGCGATCTTCAACGACAAGGGGGTGAAGATCATTGAGAAAGGCGTGGCCATCAATGCAGGCATGTATGAACGTCTGATGCAGCACAAGTTGTCCGAGCCCATAGAAAACTCGGTGTCCAGCCTGCCCACGGTAAGCGGTGCGTTCTTGCGGGAGAGCGCGGAGAAACTGTTGCAGGACGAGCCTTTTTTCGCGCGCATGACCGAAGACCCCAAGCTGCGCACGCTGTTGCTGGACGTGATCCACAAGATACCCCTGCCAGGCCCCATGGCCTTCCAGCTGACATTGGCCTGTGAAGTACGCCCCGAGGTCTTCCTGCACTCGGTGCAGGTGGCCCTCATCGCTGCCTGGCTGGCACGCACGCCGACCGCGCTACGCTTTGACATCGGCATGGCCGCAGCCGCCGGCCTGCTGCACGACATTGGCATGCTGCACCTGGACCCGGTGCTGCTGCAACCCACACAGGGTCTGAGCAGCGGCCAGCGACGCCAGTTGTATTCGCATCCCCTGATCGCCACGGTACTGCTCAAACGCCACCCGGAGTACACCAAGGACATGGTGCGCGCAGTGGCCGAACACCATGAAAGTCTGAATGGCTCGGGCTACCCCAGCCATTTGGTGGGGGACGGCATCAGCCCGCTGGGGCGCATCGTGGCACTGGCCGAAGTGGTGGCGGCGATGTTCACGCGGGAGCACCTGGCGCCAGAAATGCGCTTGTCCGTGCTGCTGCGCATGAACAAACACCGTTTTGACGCCACGCTGGTGACCAAGGTGATGCAACTGCTGCGCCCGGAGGTGGATGCCTCCAACGCGCTGAGCCTGGAGCAGGAAGACCCCATTGCGCGCTTGTGCGAGATTGAGGATGCCATCTCCAACTGGCCGATCGGCTTGATGAAGCTACCCGACCTGTCCAAGGAACGGCTGGCCGGGCTCAACGCGCTGGCGACACAGGCAGAACAATTGCAACGCGCCCTGGCCACGGTTGGCATTGCCCGCGAACAGTTGGTGCAACTCAGACAGACCATCCTGGACGACACGCTCAAGCTGGAACTCTCGCTACTGGCGCAAGAGGCCGCCTGGCAGCTGCGCACCATGGCACGCCAGACGCGCAGGCGCTGGCGCGCCGGCCCATCCGCCATTTACCCCGACGCGTTGAAGGCCTGGCTGGATCGGGTCGACGCCATGGTCGCCGACGGAGCCCCCGCAACGGCCATGGACGAGGTCAGCACGGAGCCGTGAGGCGCAACGGCAGCTGCCAGCCGTAGCATCAACGAGGGGTTAGGGCCGTGGCGACTTCCATTGGCCAGCCCACTCGCTCAAGGGTATCAATGCCGATTTGAGCTTGCGACCTTCCGCGGTCAGGTCGTAACCGCCCCCGCTGTGTTCCACCAGACCCAGTTCACGCAGCTCTGCCAGCCGGGTATTGAGCAGGCTCGAATTGGTCTCACAAGCGTCTTGCAGCGCGCGAAACGTCATGGGTTCCCCCTTGAGTTCCCAAAGAATCCTGAGCGTCGAACGCCGCCCCAATAGATCCAAGGCCACCATGATGGGGCGGCCTGTCTTGGACCCACGAACGGGACTGCCAATTTTTGGAATGGTCATGCTTTACTTTTCAAAGCAACCGCGGTAAATTGCAGTGCTTTAAATATTAAAGCACATCTTCTAAGGACTACACCATGACCGCACGCATCACACCCGCCCAGCCCCCATTTCCCGCAGAAATCCAGTCGTCACTTGACGCGGTCATGCGTGGCAAACCGCCGCTGGTGTTGTTTACCACGCTGGCAAGAGACCCGCGCCTGTTTCAAAAATTCTTTGCGGGCGGGCTTCTCGATCGCGGAAATCTGACGCTGAGGCAGCGAGAAATCGTCATTAACCGCACGACTGCGTTGTGCAAATCGGAGTACGAATGGGGCGTCCACATTGCGGCCGTCGCGGCGCATGCGGGGCTTGACGATGTGCAGGTCGAATCCCTCGCCAACGGCGGCCCGGCTGATACTTGCTGGACCGCCGAAGAACGGCTGCTGCTTACTCTCTGCGATCAGGTACATGCCAACTGCAACGTTGAAGAGGACTTATGGCGGGCGCTGGCGGCGGCGTTTTCAGATGAGGCGATTCTGGAACTGCTGATGTTGGCAGGCTTCTACCGCACGGTCAGTTATTTGACGAATGCCTTGTGCTTGCCACTGGAGCCTGGAGCAGCACGATTTCCGAGATCGACCGGCGATTGACGCGGGTTTCTCTCGACTGGGACCCCTCACTAATATCGCTGCATGAAATTGACCGAACCCGGCGCATCGCCTACAGTGCACGCAGGCACCCCGGGTCAAACCGGTCCTTGCCTAAAAAATCAGCAACCCGGCACCGCAAAGAACGTAAAACATGAGCAAACTGTCACTCCTAGACCTTGGTTTTTTTATAGCAGAGACCGAAGCCAGCCCCAAACACGTAGCCGGATTGCTGATCTTCAAACGCCCGCCCAAGTCGACAGCCGCCTTTGCCAAGAACCTGTACAAGGAGTACCTGGCAGCCAGCGACGTCAAGCCGCCGTTCAACCGGGTGATCAATTTTTCGATGAGTGCCCTGCCGCATTGGGTCGTGGCCGACCACATCGACATGGGCCAACACGTGTTCTTCCACACGCTGCCCAAAGATGCCAACGACCGCAAGGCCTTGTATGCGTTTGTGTCCAAGCTACACACCCCCATGCTGGACCGCAGCCGCCCGCTGTGGGAAGTGCATGTGATTGATGGCCTGCCGGATGGCAAGTTCGCGCTCTACCAGAAGATGCACCACGCCCATGCCGATGGCGTCACCATGGCGCGCTGGACCGCCGAGTGTTATTCCACGTCACCCGACGACATGGACCAGGTGCCGGTCTGGACACAAAAACACGGCGGCCACGGCAGCCGCAAGGACAGGGCCAAGCAGGAGTTGCTGCAACTGACCTGGAAAGAGGTCACCGGCAATACGCGGCGCTTTTTGGGCATAGGCCGCCTGGCCGCCATGTTGTTCCTGGAAAGCGTCAAGCTGACGAAAAACGCTATCGCCCTGCCCTTTGTCTCCAGCGCCAAGACACCGCTGACCGGCCAGGTCACGTCGGGCCGCCAGTTCGCCACCGCCGGTGTGTCCATGGACCGCGTCAATGCGATACGCACCCGTACCCGCTCCACACTGAACCACATCGCGCTGACCTGCCTGGACGGCGCGCTGCGCCGTTACCTGCAGGACCAGGGTGTGGAACTGCGGCAACCCATCACGATCCAGATGCCGGTGAACCTGCGCAAGGAAGGCGAAAAAACGGCCGGCAACAAGATTGGCATCATCCAGGTAGAACTGTCACCGCCCACGGATGACCCCTATGTGCGGCTGCGCAACATCGGCTACTCATTGCGCAATGTGCGCACCATGGTCGACAACGTGGCACCCGAGGCGATCGAGTCCTACACCATCATCACCGGCCTGGTGGCGCAGATTGCCGAGACACTCAAGCTCAGCAACAAGATGCCACCCATGGGCAATACGCTGGTGTCCAATGTGCCCGGTCCCAAGGAGCATCTGTACATCAAGGGTGCCCGCATGGAGGAAATGCACCCCATCAGCACACTGCCACCCAGCAACCTGCTCAACATCACACTGTTCAGTTATGCCGGCGATTTGTTCTTTGGCCTGATCGCCACCGACGAGCTGCCGAATCTGGAGCGCCTGGGGGTGTACGTGGAAGAGGCCTTTGCCGAACTGGAAACCTCGGTGCGCGACGCACACCTCTGATACTGATCCGGTCATTCGTCGGGTTTCACCACATCCTTTGATTTCAATCAAACGCCGCTGACCCGCGGCGCAGTAGTCTGGGGGCTGCACCTTGTTGTTTCAGGAACCTGCCCGCCATGTACAAACGCATCCTGGTCGCCACCGATGGTTCCGACCTGTCCACCAAAGCCATCAACAGCGCCATTGAATTGGCCGCCTTGTGCGACGCCGAGCTGGTGGCCGTCGCCGTGGTGCCGCGTTACGCACAAAGCTATTTTGAAGGTGGCGTGGCACTGCCGGCCGACGAGGTGCGCAGGGTCGAAGGCCAGTGGGCCGACGAAGGCCAGGCCATCGTGGATTCCGTGAAGACCATCGCGCTGGCCAGCGGGGTACCCACCACGGCCTTGACGATCCAATCCGATGTGGTGTCCGACGCGCTGATCGCCGCGGCCACCAAACACCAATGCGACCTGATCGTCATGGCCTCGCACGGCCGCAAGGGTATCAAGCGCCTGCTGCTGGGCAGCGAAACCCAGCATGTGTTGACACACGGCACGATTCCGGTCCTGGTGCTTAAGTAAAATTGGCCGCTAGCCCTCGTATGAATTAAGTTGTTCGCTATAAAATAGATAGCGTAGTAAAACTGCTTCCCAAGCAATGCATGGTCGCCGCCCCTACTCCCAGGGGTTCAAGATTTCAATTCCCGTGCCTTTGAAGTCCTTGACATTTCTGCTGGCGACTTGAAAGCCATTCGCTGCGGCGATGGCTGCAATGGCTCCATCCGCGAAGCTGATGGGATTTCCAGCGGATTGCGCATCGGCATGGACGCGCGCAAATGCTTGGGCGGACTTGCTATCAAAAGAGAGAATACGTCCCTCAAACAGAGGCAGCACGCGCCCCAACAGCGACTGCCCCAGTTCTGTCTTACGCCGGCCGGCGGGCATGGTTTCGATACCGGCCAACAACTCTGCAAGCGTTATCGTCGTCAAGAACAAGGTTTCCGGGTTCTGTGCATTCAACCAGTCCAGCACCTTTGGCTCGGGCTGCGGTTTGAGAGGCTCCGACACAACATTTGTGTCCAGAATGATCATTCAAAACTCGCCGGAGAAACCGGCGTCTTGTCCCGTGGCAATCCAATATCCAGCCCACCAAGCTCTTGCCCAATTTCAGCGAGTTGGGTTCCCAAGCCAACGCGCGGTCTCACCGCACTTTCCAGGATGCTACGAATTTCCGCTTCCGTACTGCGGCCGTGCTGTGCGGCACGTGCTTTCAGTGCGCGGTGCGTGGCTTCGGGTAACTGTCGGATGGTGACGGAGGACATGGGTGATCTCCTGATTGCGGGTTAAATGATATCATTTAATTAAACTGATATCAATTACTACCCTAGCCGCAGCTCCCAGTCTGTAATGACCCATGCTGGTATTTCGTGGTCCTGAATCCGAATCGAGCGACTCTTATCCCGTCAGCTCGGCTCTGCAACCCCTAACCTCCGCAGTTCCAATCATTGGGGAAGACTAGATTTTTTTGAACGCTCAACTGCCGTACTGCGCCCGCAGCACATTCTTCTGCACCTTGCCCATGGTATTGCGCGGCAGTGCGTCCACCACATAACAACGCTTGGGGATCTTGAAGTTGGCCAGCATGGTTTTCAGCGTGGCCAGAATCTGGGCGGGCTCCAGTTGCGCACCCGGTTTGGCAATGACCACGGCCACGCCCACCTCACCAAAGTCCGCATCGGGCGCACCCACCACGGCGCTCTCGGCCACGCCGTCCAGCGTGTTGATCGTGGCTTCGATCTCGGCGGGGTAGACGTTGTAGCCGCCGCTGATGATCAGGTCCTTGCTGCGGCCCACAATGGTCACATAACCGTCGGCATCGACCTTGCCCACATCACCGGTCTTGAAGAAGCCGTTCGCCGTGAACTCTTCTTTTGTTTTCTCGGGCATCTGCCAGTAGCTGGCAAACACGTTGGGGCCCTTGACCTGGATGCCGCCAATCTCGCCGACGGGCAGATCGTGGCCCGCGTCGTCCTGCACACGCAGGCTGACACCCGGCAATGGGAAGCCCACGGTGCCACCGCGGCGTTCACTCTGGCCGCCATAACGTTCATCAGCCGCATAGGGATTAGAGGTCAGCATGGCCGTCTCGCTCATGCCATAACGTTCCAGAATCGTGTGGCCGGTGCGGGCCTGCCATTCCGCAAAGGTTTCGACCAACAGCGGTGCCGATCCGGCAATGAACAGGCGCATGTTCCGTACCGCGTGTTGGTCCAGCCCCGGCTCGGCCAGCAGGCGCACATACAGCGTGGGCACGCCCATGAAAACGGTCGCCTCGGGCAGTTTCTGCAGTACACGTTTAGGGTCAAACTTGGCCATCCAGATCATCTTGCTGCCATTCAGCAACGCGCCATGCACCGCGACAAACAGGCCGTGCACATGGAAGATGGGCAGCACATGCAGCAGCACATCACCCGTCTGCCAACCCCAGTAGTCCTTCAACACCTGCGCATTGCTCAGCAGGTTGCCGTGCGACAACATCGCACCCTTGCTGCGCCCGGTGGTGCCACTGGTGTACAGAATGGCGGCCAGGTCGTCGGTATGCCGCTCGGCCACCGTGTGTTGGGTGTCGCAATGCGCGGCCCGCTGCAGCAGCGAGCCGGTGCGGTCATCACCCAGCGTGAAGACATTCTGCGTACCGGCCTTGAATGCAATCTTGCTGACCCAGCCAAAGTTTTGCGGGCTGCAGACCACGACCGATGGCGCGGCATTGCTGATGAAGTATTCGATCTCCGCACTCTGGTAGGCGGTGTTCAGCGGCAGGAAGACATAACCGGCGCGCAACGTGGCCAGGTACAGCATCAAGGCCTCGACCGATTTTTCCACCTGCACGGCGATCCGCGCGCCGGCCGGCAGCTTCAGCGACTGCAGCAGATTGGCCAGCATCGCGGTGGCATGGTCCACGTCGCGCCACGAATACAGCAAACCGTTGTCGGTTTCGATCGCAACACGGTCCAGGTCTGTGGGAAAGGCCGCGCGCAGGGCGGTAAACAGGTTTTGGTTCTTGGGCATCGTCATGATGGGTACGTCCGCTAGGCGTCAAGGGAGAGCGCAGTTTAAACACCGCCAAACCGGGGTGGCCGCTTTTCGGTGAAGGCCAGCACACCCTCGACATGTTCGGCGGAGCTGGCATAGTGGTACGCATTTGCTATTAAATCAGAAGCATCTTGTATAATATTCATGGGGGCTAGCGCCCTGAACGTCTGTTTGTTCAGGCGTGCGGCCCGGGGCGCAAGAGAGCGCATGCGCTGCACACAGGTGTCCACCGCGGCCTCCAGCGCGGACGCGCCCTGCACCACCTGGTTCAAAAATCCGCGGCGCAGCATCTCAGGCGCGTCCAGCACTGCGGCCGACAGCAGCATCTCGCGGGCCGTCAGTTCACCCACGGCGCGCAGCACCAGTGCCGCTTCGCGTGGCGCCATCGGGAAACCCAGTTTGGCAATCGGTGCACCAAAACGTGCCGTGTCGCTGGCAATGCGGATGTCGCAGCAACTGGCGATCTCGACGCCGGCGCCCATGCAGTTACCGGCTATCTGCGCAACGATGGGGACGTCGCAATCCAGCATGGCCTGCAAACCACCCCAGACATCGTTCTCGTGGAAATCACGCAGACTGGCCTCTTCGAAACGAAAGCCGGCGTATTCGGAAATATCGCCACCGGCGCAAAAGTGCCCGCCCGCGCCCCGCACCACCACGCAGCAAAGGCTGGCATCACGCTGAATGTCTGCAAACACGGTCTGCAAGCCACGCCACATGGCACGCGACATGGCGTTGAATTTTCCGGAATGGTCCAGCGTGACCCAGGCAACGCCCCCATCCACTTCCACCGATACGATTCCCGACATCCTGTGATCCCGATCTAGTCTGATTCCAACAAATATGGGCTGCACCTGGAAGTTGCACCGCTATGTAATTAATAGCTACCTGAGCAGCGTTCTAGAGGGATAGCGGGCTATTTGGCAATGGCAGATGGGCGCTGGGCGGCCCACCACCAGAACGCCGCACCGGCCACAATCATGGGCACACACAACCACTGCCCCATGCTCATACCCAGGGACAAGAGCCCCAGGTGCGCGTCCGGTTCGCGGAAGAATTCGGCAATAAAACGCATCACGCCATAACCGATTAGAAAGACTGCGGCCACCTGACCTTGCTTGCGCGCTGTGCGCGCATACCACCACAGCAACACAAACAGCAGCAGGCCCTCCAACAAGAACTGGTAAACCTGTGAGGGGTGGCGCGGCAGGTCGCCCGCACCGCGAAACACCATGCCCCAGGGCAAGGATGGGTCCGCTACACGCCCCCATAACTCACCGTTGATGAAGTTTCCGGCCCGTCCCGCCGCCAGACCGGTGGGCACACAGGGCGCGACAAAATCCGCCACCTGCCAGAACGGCTTCTTGCGCGAATGTGCAAACCACAACATGGCCGCAATCACACCCAGCATGCCGCCATGGAAGCTCATGCCGCCCTGCCACACGTAAAACACTTCCAGCGGGTGGGCCAGGTAATAGGCGGGTTTGTAGAACAGGCAATAACCTATGCGCCCGCCCAACACCACGCCCATGACACCCATGAACAAAATGTCTTCGACGTCCCGGAAGGCCCAGGCACCCGGCCCCTTGATCGCCACAAAGGGCGGATGGCGCAGGCGCTGGCGGCCCAGAAACATGAAGAGTGCGAAGGCCGCCAGATAGGTCAGACCGTACCAGTGGATGGCGATGGGCCCGATCTGCAGAGCGACCGGGTCGATTTGGGGATGGATGAGCATGCTAGTATTTTGCACGCAAGCCCGACGGGCTCTTTTTTATGGGTGAATGTTATGCGTCCGATTTCAGTTGGGGTTTTGTGTGTGACCGTATTGGGCGCACAACTGGCAAACGCCCAGGTCTACAAATGCACGGAAGCCGATGGCAAGACCGTGTACTCCCAGGCACCCTGCGTCAAGGCGGACAACAAGGAGAAGGTCGTAAAGCTGATGGATGCCCCCCTTACAGACTCGGCACCATCGTCCAGGTCCGGAGATCTGGAAAGCGCTGCCAACTACGGACGAAACTACGCGGCACCGGAGACGCAGACCCGCTCCAACAACCAGACCCAGGCGCGGCCGTTGAACCGCATGCGAACAGCCACGGGCACGTCAACCGCTTCCGGCCCCAGCAACCAGCAATTGATTGCCGAATGCGAAGCCAACCACGGTGCGCGCTGCAGCAGTACCGCGGAAATCAACTACCGCAGGCAGGAAAAACGCGCGCCCAGCGCCCAGGAGCAGGCCGACATCCAAACCGCCATCCGGGCACGCCGGGAGCGTGAAGAGGCGCAACGCGAACGGGCCTTTTTCAGGCGCTAGACAGAGGAGCAAACTCCAGGAAACGCTCCAGCACCGGGTTGAAGCGAGCCCACACCAGGCTGGTTTCGCATACGGGCACCGGGCCTCGCACCGTACGGTAGATGACACCCGGGCGCCGAAACTGTTGCACGCTGGCCGGAACCCAAGCCAGGCCCAGGCCGGCCGACACCAGATTCACAATGGTCTGCATCTGGATTGCCTCCTGCGCCACTTGCGGCAAGCGCCCAGCCCCGTGGTACAGCGCAAAGATCGCGTCGTACAGCGAGGGCGCTATGTGCCGCGGGAAGATAACCAGGGGCTGGTCCAAAACCGCATCCAGCGTCAGTTGCGGCTGGCGGGCCAGCATATGCTGCTGCGGCAACGCCACGATCAGCGGCTCGCTGGTAATCAGCTTGCACTCTAGCGCACCGGGTGCAAAACCCGGCGCATGCAGCATGAATCCGGCATCCATTTCGCCACGCTCCAGCGCCTGCAGTTGCACATCACCGGTGGCTTCCAGCAGTTCCAGTTGCACGCCGGGGTGGCGTTCCCGCAAGGCTCGCACCCATTCGGGCAACAACACAAACCCAACCGTCGACACAAAACCCAGGCGCAAACGCCCCAGTTCGCCAGCCGCCGCGGCTCGGGCATGGGCAGGCAAGGCCTGCGCGCGCTGCAATAGATCCCGCACCTCGGGCAGCAGTGCCGCACCGGCCGGGGTCAGCGCCACAAAACGTTTGGTGCGCTCAAACAGGCGCACCTGCAGGCGCTGCTCCAGCAAGGCAATGGCCTGGGTCAGCGGCGGCTGCGACATGTGCAGGCGGACTGCGGCGCGGCCAAAATGCAATTCTTCGGCCACGGCCAGAAACTGGCGCCAGACCCGCAGTTCAATCAAGTGCTCACTCATATGCACAACATATTAATACATGCTATTAAATATATTTGAACAAGTTTTTGTGCCGATGCATACTTGCGCTTCCCCAGAACATGCCCTCCAATCCAGACGAGACAAACACCATGACCACTAAACCCATCGTCCTGAATCCCCGCAGCAAGAACATCACCGAAGGCAAGTCGCGCGCCCCGAACCGCTCCATGTATTACGGCATGGGCTACGAGGAGGCCGACTTCAAGAAACCCATGGTGGGAGTGGCCAACGGGCACAGCACCATCACGCCCTGCAACAGCGGTCTGCAAAAGCTGGCCGATGCGGCCATTGCCGGCATCGAAGAAGCCGGTGGCAACGCACAGGTGTTTGGCACACCCACCATCTCGGACGGCATGGCCATGGGCACCGAGGGCATGAAGTATTCGCTGGTCAGCCGCGAAGTCATCAGCGATTGCATCGAAACCTGCGTGCAAGGCCAGTGGATGGACGGCGTGGTGGTGGTCGGCGGTTGTGACAAGAACATGCCCGGCGGCCTGATGGGCATGCTGCGCGCCAATGTACCAGCCATTTATGTGTACGGCGGGACCATTCTGCCGGGCCACTACAAAGGCAAAGACCTGAACATCGTCAGCGTGTTTGAAGCCGTGGGTGAAAACGCCGCCGGCCGCATGAGCGACGAAGACCTGCACCAGATCGAACTGCGCGCCATCCCCGGCACCGGCTCCTGCGGCGGTATGTACACGGCCAACACCATGTCCTCGGCTTTCGAAGCGCTGGGCATCTCGCTGATCTATTCGTCGACGATGGCCAATCCGCACGACGAGAAAAAGAACTCGGCCAAGGAATCGGCCAAGGTGCTGATCGAGGCGATCAAGAAGGACATCAAGCCGCGCGACATCGTGACCCGCAAATCGATCGAGAACGCGGTGGCCGTCATCATGGCCACCGGTGGCTCCACCAATGCGGTGCTGCACTTCCTGGCCATTGCCCATGCCGCAGGTGTGGAGTGGACGATTGACGACTTCGAGCGTGTACGTGTCAAGACACCCGTGTTGTGCGATCTGAAGCCCAGCGGCAAATATTTGGCGGTGGACTTGCACAATGCCGGCGGCATTCCGCAGGTCATGAAGACGCTGCTGGTGGCCGGCCTGCTGCATGGCGACTGCATCACCATCACTGGGCAAACCGTTGCCGAAGTGTTGAAGGACATTCCCGATGCGCCACGTGCCGACCAGGACGTGATCCGCCCCATCGACAAACCCATGTACGCACAAGGCCACTTGGCCATTCTGAAGGGAAACCTGTCACCCGAAGGCGCGGTGGCCAAGATCACCGGTCTGAAGAACCCGGTCATGACCGGCCCTGCGCGTTGTTTTGACGACGAGCAGTCCGCACTGGCTGCCATTCTGGCCGGCAAGATCAAGGCCGGCGACGTGATGGTGCTGCGTTACCTGGGCCCCAAGGGCGGCCCCGGAATGCCGGAAATGCTGGCCCCCACCGGCGCGCTGATTGGCGCCGGCCTGGGTGAAAGCGTGGGCCTGATCACCGACGGCCGTTTCTCGGGCGGCACCTGGGGCATGGTGGTGGGCCACGTGGCGCCGGAGGCTGCCGCCGGTGGCGTGATCGCGCTGGTGCAAGAAGATGACTCCATCACCATCGACTCACGCCAACTGATTCTGGAACTGAATGTGCCCGAGGCCGAACTTGCGAAGCGCCGTGCCGCGTGGACAGCACCGGCGCCGCGCTACAACCGCGGTGTGCAGGCCAAGTTTGCGTTTAACGCGTCAAGTGCCAGCAAGGGCGCGGTGCTGGATAATTTCTGAGACATTGTGGGACAGACCGCAGCGCCTGGCGCAAGCTCTGTCCTCAACTGATTGGGGATGTTTTGTGGGACAGACCAAGAGTTACACGCAGTGAACTTTGCTCTGTCCCCAACTGATCAGGGATGTTTTTGCGGGACAGACCGCAGCGCTTAACGCAAGCTCTGTCCCCAACTCATCGGTCAACGTTTTCTCCGCTTATGGCTCAGCATGCCCATGGCTTCGCGGTTGCGCTCTATGCGGGCCGCGCGCTTGGCCTGTTCGCGTTCCATCTCCTTGCGCTTGGTGTAACCCGAGGCATCGGCCCAGGCCCACCAGGCCACCGCCAGCCCGAACGGCGCCAAGATGATCCACCAGTCCCACACCGCAACAGGGCCGATTTCCAACCACTTCAAGACCATCAAAACCAAACCCACGCCCAAAAAAAGCATAACTGACTCCTGTTTTACCGGGCCACGGCGACCACTTGGCGTGCCGCCGTTTTCACATCCGCCTTACATTCCACTTTAACCGAAGCGTGGGCGGATGCGGAACAAAAAAAGCCCGCGACTGCGGGCTTTTTGCTCTCGGCTACAGAGGGAATCAATAGGCTTGGCCTAATTAATCCAGGATGGCGGGGTTTTGCGGCCACATCACATCGCTGCGCGATATGCGTGTCCTCAAGCCCCCGCCACGCGCTGGCGCTGGCGCTGGCGCTGGTGGAGCCTACGGCTGCCCTGGATCAATAGGCTTGGCCTAATTGATCCAGGATGGCGGGGTTTTCTAAAGTAGAGGTGTCCTGGGTGATGGCCTCGCCCTTGGCCAGCGAGCGCAGCAGGCGGCGCATGATCTTGCCGGAGCGGGTCTTGGGCAGGTTTTCGCCGAAACGGATGTCCTTGGGTTTGGCTATCGGGCCGATTTCCTTGGCCACCCAGTCGCGCAGTTCCTTGGCAATGGCCTTGGCCTCGTCGCCCGTAGGCCGTGATCGTTTGAGCACAACAAAGGCGCAAATCGCCTCGCCGGTCACATCGTCGGGGCGGCCGACAACCGCAGCCTCGGCGACCAGATCACTCTTGGCGACCAGCGCGGATTCGATTTCCATGGTACCCATGCGGTGGCCTGACACGTTCAGCACATCATCGATACGGCCGGTGATACGGAAGTAACCCCGGTCGGCGCTGCGCACCGCGCCATCACCGGCCAGGTACATGGTGCCACCCATCTCTTCGGGGAAGTAGGCTTTCTTGAAACGATCCGGGTCGTTCCAGATGGTGCGGATCATCGACGGCCAAGGGCGCTTGACGACCAGAATGCCACCGGTTCCATTGGGTATGTCCTTACCCACCTCGTCCACGATGGCGGCCATGATGCCGGGCAGTGGCAAGGTGCAGCTACCGGGCACCAGCGGCGTGGCGCCGGGCAGCGGCGTCATCATGTGGCCGCCGGTTTCGGTCTGCCAGAAGGTGTCCACAATCGGGCACTTTTCATGGCCGATATTCTTGTAGTACCACATCCAGGCCTCAGGATTGATGGGCTCACCCACCGAGCCCAGAATGCGCAGGCTGCTCAGGTCGGAGCGATCAGGATGGACCGCCGCATCACTTTCCGCAGCCTTGATCAGCGAACGAATCGCCGTGGGGGCCGTGTAGAAGATGGTGCACTTGTGGCGCTCAATCATTTGCCAGAAGCGGCCGGCGTTGGGGTAGGTCGGCACACCTTCAAAGATGATCTGGGTCGCGCCCGCGGCCAACGGGCCGTAGGCCACATAGGTATGGCCGGTGATCCAGCCGATGTCGGCCGTGCACCAGAACACATCGTCGGGCTTCAAATCGAAGGTCCAGTCCATGGTCAGCTTGGCCCACAGCAGGTAACCACCAGTGGAGTGCTGCACACCCTTGGGTTTGCCGGTGGAGCCGGAGGTGTAGAGGATAAACAGCGGGTGTTCGGCGCCCACGGGCACGGGTGCGCACTCCGTGCTTTGGCCAGCCAGCGCTTCGCTAAAGGTCTTGTCGCGCCCGGCCACCATATTGCAGGCGGTTGCCGTGCGCTGGTACACATAAACATTTTTGATGGACGCGCAGCCACCCATGGCCAGGCCTTCGTCCACAATCGCCTTCAGCGGCAGTTCCTTGCCGCCGCGCATCTGGTAGTTGCTGGTGATGACCGCCACCGCGCCGGCGTCGATGATGCGTTCTTGCAAGGCCTTGGCCGAGAAGCCGCCAAACACCACGCTGTGGGTGGCGCCGATGCGGGCGCAGGCCTGCATGGCGATCACGCCTTCCAGCGTCATCGGCATGTAGACCAGCACACGGTCGCCCTTTTGGATGCCATCGGCCTTCAGGGCATTGGCAAACTGGCTGACGCGCGCCAGCAGTTCCTTGTACGTGGTTTTGGTAACAGTGCCGTCATCGGCTTCGAAGATGACTGCCGTCTTGTTTTCCGTCGGCGTGCCCATGTGTTTGTCCAGGCAGTTGGCCGATGCGTTGAGTTCGCCGTCGTCAAACCATTGGTAAAACGGTGCGTTGGATTCGTCCAGCGTGCGGGTAAAGGGCTTGTTCCAGAGCACATTCTCACGCGCCAGCCGGGCCCAGAATCCCTCGAAGTCGCTTTCGGCCTCTGCGCACAGTGCGTTGTAACCGTCCATGCCAGAAATGCAGGCATTCTTGACCATGCTGTCGCTGGGCATGAAAACCCGGTTTTCGACCAGGGTGGATTCGATAGCGGACGATGGGCTGCTCATGGGGTTAATCTCCTCAGGTATCAATGTGAACTTGCGCGTATGGTAAGGACTGCACTTACACCGCACTGACTTTACACAACAATGGGTAGGCTAACGGCGCCGGCGGCGGTGCAACTTGCGAATGCGCATGGGGCAGGCTTTTACAATGCAGGCATGCACAACACACCAAAGCCCAAGCCCTCCCCCAAGTCCATGACCCTGCTGTCCCAGGTCATTTTCTCCAGCCGCTGGCTGCAGTTGCCGCTGTACCTGGGCCTGATTGCGGCGCAAATGGTCTATGTCTTCCATTTTTGGGTGGAACTGGTCCACCTGCTGGAAGCCGCTTTTGGCAACCAGAACGCACTGGCGCAACTGGTCAAAAGCATAGGCTACAAAGACTCCGTGGATGTGGCGGCCCGGGTAACTGCGCTCAACGAGACCATCATCATGCTGGTGGTGCTGGCGCTGATCGACGTGGTCATGATCTCCAACCTGCTGATCATGGTGATTGTGGGCGGTTACGAGACCTTTGTGTCACGCATGAACCTGGACGAGCATCCCGACCAGCCCGAATGGCTGAGCCATGTGAACGCCTCGGTGCTCAAGGTCAAACTGGCCACGGCCATCATCGGCATCAGCTCCATCCATTTGTTGAAGACCTTTATCAATGCCGCCAATTACACAGAACAAGTTCTCATGTGGCAAACCATCATTCATATCACCTTCCTGTTGTCCGCCATGGCGATTGCCTACACCGACAAGCTGATGTCTCCTGCGTCCCATAACCAACACTAGCCCCTTTCCAAACCACCGCCGGAACCCACGCCATGAGCACAACTAC
Organism: Pseudomonadota bacterium; assembly: GCA_040384785.1. Classification (GTDB taxonomy): domain Bacteria; phylum Pseudomonadota; class Gammaproteobacteria; order Burkholderiales; family Burkholderiaceae_C; genus Allorhodoferax. The sequence goes on along the minus strand of JAZKIR010000010.1, from coordinate 86,941 downwards.
CACCGTCATCCGCCAGGCCGACCTGATCGAGTCCATTGCCGCTGCGCTGCAATTCATCAGCTACTACCACCCGACCGACTACATCGCCCACCTGGCGCGCGCCTACGAGCGTGAACAAAGCCCGGCCGCCAAGGATGCGATTGCACAGATTCTGACCAACAGCAAGATGAGCGCCACCGGCCACCGCCCGATCTGCCAGGACACCGGCATCGTCAACGTATTCCTCAAAGTGGGCATGGACGTGCGCTGGGAAGGCTTTACCGGCAGCCTGGACGACGCCATCAACGAAGGTGTGCGCCAGGGCTACAACCACCCCGACAACACGCTGCGCGCCAGCGTTGTTGCAGACCCGGAGTTCATGCGCAAAAACACCAAGGACAACACACCTGCCGTCATCTTCACCGAGATCGTGCCCGGCAACACGGTGGACGTGACCGTGGCCGCCAAGGGCGGTGGCAGCGAGAACAAGAGCAAGATGTACATGCTCAACCCCGGTGACTCGGTGGTGGACTGGGTGCTGAAGACCGTGCCAACCATGGGCGCTGGCTGGTGTCCGCCGGGCATGCTGGGCATTGGCATTGGCGGCACGGCCGAGAAAGCCGTGCTGATGGCCAAGGAAAGCCTGATGGACGATCTGGACATGTATGAACTGCAGGCCAAAGCGGCCAGCGGCGCCGAACTCTCCAACGTTGAAAAGCTGCGCCTGGAACTGTTCGAAAAAGTCAATGCGCTGGGCATAGGCGCACAAGGCCTGGGCGGCCTGACCACGGTGCTGGACGTCAAGATCAAGCTCTACCCCACCCACGCCGCCAGCAAACCCATTGCGATGATCCCCAACTGCGCCGCCACCCGCCATGCGCACTTTGTCATGGATGGCTCCGGCCCCGTCTACCTGGACCCACCGTCGCTGGACCTGTGGCCGAATGTGAACTGGACGCCCGACTACGTGAAGAGCAAGAAGGTCGACCTGAACACCTTGACACCGGCCGAAGTGGCCAGCTGGACACCCGGCCAGACCCTGCTCTTGAACGGCAAAATGCTGACCGGCCGTGACGCCGCACACAAGCGCATCAAGGACATGTTGTCCAAGGGCGAAAAACTGCCGGTGGACTTTACCAACCGCGTCATCTACTACGTCGGCCCGGTCGACCCGGTCAAGGGCGAGGCCGTTGGCCCTGCCGGCCCCACCACAGCCACCCGCATGGACGGCTTCACCGAGATGATGCTGGCGCAGACCGGTCTGATCAGCATGGTCGGCAAGGCCGAGCGTGGCCCGGTCGCCATCGAAGCCATCAAGAAACACAAGAGCGCCTACCTGATGGCCGTGGGCGGCGCCGCCTACCTGGTGTCCAAGGCCATCAAGGCCGCCAAGGTTGTTGGTTTTGCCGACCTGGGCATGGAAGCGATCTACGAATTCGACGTGGTGGACATGCCGGTGACCGTGGCGGTCGATTCGGGCGGCACCAGCGCCCACATCACCGGCCCGGCTGAGTGGCAAAAGAAGATCGCCACCGGCGAGTTCAAGGCCATTCCGGTCACATCGGCCTGAGCCTGCGTTGAGCGCAGTCTCAGTGGAAACGCCGCCTGCCGGCGCTGCGCCCTCGACAAGGGCCAGTGACCCTATCGGCGTATTCGACAGCGGCGTCGGCGGCCTCAGCGTGCTGCAGGCACTGCGCGCCGAGCTGCCGTTGGAACGTTTCGTGTATCTGTCGGACAGCGGCCATGCGCCCTATGGCGAGCAGGACGATGCGTACGTTATTCGCCGCTCACAGGCCGTTACCCGCTACCTGGTTGACCACCACCGCATCAAAGCGCTGGTTGTGGCCTGCAACACCGCCACCGCGGCTGCCATCCAGCAATTGCGCCAAGACTTCAGCGACCTGCCCATTATCGGCATTGAGCCCGCGCTGAAACCCGCGGCCAGCCAGAGCCAGACCAAACACATCGGTGTGCTGGCGACACGGGTCACACTGAACAGCGCGAAATTTCGTTCGCTGCTGCAATCCTTGCAGGGTCAGGCCCACTTTGTGATCCAGCCCTGCGACGGACTGGCGGATGCCATCGAGCGCGACGACGCTACAAAAATAGCAGCAGGCTGTGCAGAGTTCACGAGGGCTCTAGGCCAGTTCGGCAAACAGCCTGGGGAGCTGGACACATTGGTGCTGGGCTGCACCCACTATCCGTTTGCCAACGACACGCTCAGGGCTTTGGTGGGTCCGTCCGTTGTGTTTCTGGAAGGTGGCGTTCCGGTTGCGCGGCAAACGCAGCGCCTGTTGGCACAGCATGGCTGGCTCGCCGGGCCCGACGTGGCAGCAAGCCGGGGCGCTACCGGTGACGACGCGGGTCTGTTGCAACTGCTGACAACCGGTGCCCCGGCAAGCTTGCAAGCCGCACTGCAGCGCTGGCTGAAGCTCTCGCCTGAGGTGCAACCGGTTGTAATAGGCTGAGCGCGGTGTAGGCCCACTGCGGCGCATGCCATGCGCGTATGGACAGCGGGGGGGGCCTGAGGAATCGTTTGGGGCCTCGCTGTGGGGCAATTTATACCCAAAATGGGGTTTTTATCCAAACCCTCAAGGCAAATAGGCCTGTAGCCCTCGTGGAATATACGTATTGCGCTACAAAATACATAGCGTATTGCTATGCAGTCACGCAACAAGTTGGCCAGCCAGGAGGGACTCGAACCCCCTACCCCGAACTTAGAAGGTTCGTGCTCTATCCGGATGAGCTACTGGCTGCCGTCAACGCAGTGGATTTTACCCAGGTTTGCAGCGCCAGGCGGCGCGACTGCCACTGAGAGGCTGAGAGTCTTTCGTCCATGCCCGCCTTGCACGCCAACACACCCCAGCTCGTCGTTGCAAATGCTCGCCATAGCCCGAGCTATGGCTGTGCTTTGCGCCTAGATCTGGCGCGTTTTGACGCGCCTTTCGGGCACGGCCAAAAAACTCTCAGCCTCTGACTAGAATCCAGGCTGCCCCCAACACCCAGGAATACTCTCCATGCAATATGGCTCCGCCACTTGGTCTCTTGTCGTCTTTATCGCCTGTTGCCAGTTACCGGCGCAAGCCGTCGCAGAAGAAAAGCCGTTGTGGGAAATGGGATTGGGGTTGACCGCCCTGCGGCTGCCGGCCTACCGCGGTTCCTCCGAGACCCGAACCGATGTGTTACCCATTCCCTACCTGGTCTACCGGGGCGAACATTTGAAAGCGGACAAGGACGGTGTGCGTGGCGTGTTATTTGACTCGGACCGGTTTGAGGTCAACCTCAGCCTGGCCGCGTCGCCGCCCGTCAACAGCGACGACGTGGCGATCCGCAAAGGCATGCCGGACCTCCATTCCAGCCTGGAGCTGGGCCCATCGGTCGACATCAAGCTCTGGCAGTCCAGCGGACAAGATGCGAAGTTGAAACTGTTTTTGCCCGTGCGTGCCGCGATGACGCTGGAGAGCAATCCCAAGTCCATCGGCTGGCAATTCACACCGCGCCTGAACCTCGATGTGGCCAATCCGTTTGACCAGGCCGGCTGGACCTTTGCGGTGGTCGGCGGACCAGTCTTTGGCAGCCGCGAGCAACACGACTACTTCTACGGTGTATCGCAGCAATACGCCACCGCTGCACGCCCGGTCTTTGACGCGAAGGCGGGTTATGCCGGCATGCAGGTCTTGTCGGCGCTGTGGAAACGTTTTCCATCCTTTTGGGTAGGCGGATTCGTGCGCTACGACGACGTGCGCGGCGCCGTGTTCGAGAACAGTCCGCTGGTCACACAAAAGAGCGGCTTCTCGGGTGGCATTGCGATCTCGTGGGTGCTGGCGCAGTCGAAGCAAAAGGTGCAAGTCGACTAGAGCAACCGCTGAGCAAGTACCACCGTTCGGGCTGAGCTTGTCGAAGCCCTCTGCCAGTCTTTGATGTGTAAGGGCGGCGTTTCGACAAGCTCAACGCGAACGGACTTAATCAGCAAAGCCTTAGGGCTTGGCGTTTACACTTTGGCCATGATTGAAACCGCAAGCTTTGTCGAGGAAACGAGTTTTGGAAATTGGTTCTTGAAAACCAAGGTCTGGAAGCGCAGTGTGTTGGTCCGTGCACTCGATGATTTGCAGCGCTTGATACTGCCGCAGGCAGTCGCTGCGCAGCCCCGTGTGGTGGATGTGGGTTGCGGGTTTGGCCATTCCTTCGCCGAGCTGGCGCAGCGGTTTTCCCCGTCCGTCATTGTGGGCCTGGATGCCGATCCAGGGTTGCAGGAACGCGCGGGTGAAGAAGCGCGTGCCTGCCCGTGTGAGGTTCAGCTGAAGGAGGCCAACGCGGCGCGCACCGGCCTGCCGGATGCGGAATTTGACATCGTGTTCTGCCACCAGACCTTCCACCACATCGTCGAGCAAGAGGCCGCGATGGCAGAGTTCTACCGCATTTTGAAACCGGGTGGCGTGCTGCTGTTTGCCGAGTCGACCAAGTACTACATCCACTCGCTGCAAATTCGCCTGCTGTTTCGCCACCCCATGGAGGTGCAAAAAACTGCCGATGAATACATTGCCATTGTTCGTGATGCCGGGTTCAATGTTCCCGACAACAAGATCTCTCTGCCCTACCTGTGGTGGAGCCGCCCGGACATAGGTGCCCTTGAATGGATGGGCTTCAAGGTGCCGACCAAGCGCAACGAAACGCTGGTGAATCTGGTGGCGGTGAAGCCCGCGGCTAGTTCTGTTCAGTAGGCGGAAAACATCCGCGCCTGGCATCACCTTCCTTGAGCCCGAGGCGCACGGCAATCGGTGCCGCCAAGGCCGTCTTGTCACACACATACAGCTGTTTTTGTGCGCGCACGTGGGCCGCGCGAACCATCGCATCACGATCGGCATAAAACGGTGCACCGGCAAGCGGTAGCCCGACCGCTGCACTTTCCTCCACCAGTATTTGCAGGTATTCCGTCATGTGCTCGGCGGTATAGGAATTGGTGTCGTGCAAGGCGACGATGATCGGCAATACCCCATCCACTTCAGGTAACAGCCCGGCAGCGCGTACCCGCGCCACCCGCTCCAGGCTGTTGTGTAAATGGGCGCGACGGCGCGGGCTGATGATCCAGCCATAGACTTTTCCATCATTGACGCTGGCATCGGCCTGCAGCATCTCCATCTGGGCACTCTGGTAGGCTGCCAGCGTGGCATCGGTATAGACCCAATCGGGCGGCCGTACAAACGACACGCGGCCCGGGCACTGCTGTTCTATCGCCAGATTGCCCTGCAACAGCGACTCCGCAAGCTCCGCCGGTGCCAGACGGGGATGGGGTATATGGCCCCGCGGCGTGCCGGAGTGCAAGCCCATCAGGTGGCCGGCAGCGCAGGTGTCGCGCATCAGTTTGCGCCCCAGGTCACTGTCGCCATGGCGTGTGTGGTTAGCCTGCACAAAAAACAGCGCCTTGATACCGGGCATGACCGGGTTATGGGCCAACTGCTGTTGGATTTTTTCTGTCAGCGACGGCGTCCCCAGGTCGGGGCCGTCGTCAAACGTCAGCAGAAACCGCACCGGCGCCAATGGCTGCGCCGTGGCACCGCCCCATGCGAGGAACAACAGCGGCAAAACGAACAGTGCGCGTGCAATATCAAACATTCAAAAAACCTTCACACTGAGGATTCGATCAAGCATACCGGTGCCACTGCACCGTGTCGGCATGCCACTGCGCGGGCCAGCGCACACGCAGATTTGGCAAACCATCTGCGGCCAAGGACAAGACCAGGCCTTGCTGGGCGAAGCACCATGTGCCCCCCATAGCCGTATTCCCATCGGTCTGCGCCGTCTGGATAGCCCGCAACGCTGCGATACCAAAAGGCAGGCCATACTGCTTCAGACGCGCTTCCTTGCGCGTCCACAGGCGGTTGAACTCCAGCATGGCCAGGTCTCCTTGCAATGCGCGCAACGCAAGCTGCTCATCCGCGTTACAAACCCATTCTGCGATACCGGTAATCGACCGCTTGGTGTTGACACGCTCCACATCGATGCCAACCGCCGCATCGGCAAGGGCGCAGGCCACGTAGTCGCCGCTGTGGGCAATGGATATCTGCACGCTGGTGTCCAGCACCCGGGGTTTGGCGTCGGCATCGGCGCTGATGCGCCAATCGACAGGTGTTCCTCCCAGAGCTTCACACAAAAGCGTTTTGGCAAGCCAGCGACCGGCCAGAAATTGCTCGCGCCGCCCGGAAGACACTATGGCCTGCGCGCGCAGGTTTTCTTGCTGCGACAGTGCCGGCCCGTGAGCGCTGGACTGCCAGTCGGCGAGCACTGCCTGGCATGTCTGAAGCGCAAATCGGGTATCCACCGTACGGAGTTGTTATTCCACCGTTGCGTAGGTGCCTTTGAGGGCAATGCCCGACATGACGGCGCCTGCGTGGCATTCAATCGTCGTGTCACTCGTGGTCTCGTTCTTTTTGTAATAGCTGGTGATGCCAACAACGGCATTGGCGCCGGCTTCCTTGGCCGATTTCTGCAAGCTTATCAAGGTACTCAAGGCCACCCACTTGCAGCTCGCGTCATCACTCTTGCCAAAACCATTGGTCTTCAGGTTGGAAACGTCTTCACTGAACTTCTTCAACACCTTGGGCGTTGCCTGACCGGCCAGGAAAAACTTCACGCTCCCGTCCAGCTTGGCTTTGGCCTCGGGCATGTCTAGCACATCGGCCAGGCGGATGTTGACGACGGTGTCGCGCGCGTAGGCGGGTGCCAGCACCACGGTGGTGGCAAGTACGAGTGTGATCAATGTCTTCATGGATGTCTTTCTGGTGTGGGGGTGCAGACGCTGTGCGTCTGCACGGGTTAATCGAAACCGGAATGGCTGGGCACCGCGTCAGGCGGCGGTCAGTCCTTCCAGCGTTTGAAAATCAGCGAAGTGTTGATACCGCCGAACGCAAAATTGTTGCTCATGACGATATCGGTTTGGATGGCGCGACCGTCTCCCCTGATGTAGTCCAGCGCCGCACATTTGGGATCTATTTGCTCCAAGTTCAACGTCGGAGCGAACCATCCGCTGCGCATCATCTCAATGGACATCCACGCTTCCAACGCACCACAGGCGCCCAGAGTATGGCCCATATAGCTTTTCAGTGACGAGATCGGCATGCGCTCGCCAAACACGTTATGGGTCGCGTGGGACTCCGCAACATCGCCGTGGTCGGTAGCGGTTCCGTGGGCGTTCACATAAGCAATCGCACTGGGTGGCAGGCCCGCATCCGCCAGTGCCAGCACCATCGCCTGTGCCATCGTTTCCGAGTTGGGCTGGGTCACATGGCGGCCATCGCTGTTCGTGCCGTAGCCGATGATTTCTGCATGGATTTTGGCGCCACGGGCCAGGGCGTGGTCCAGCGACTCCAGCACCAAGGTGCAAGCGCCTTCGCCCAACACCAAGCCATCGCGGTTGGCGTCAAAGGGGCGTGGGGTCAGACTGGGCGTGCTGTTGTGTTTGACGCTGGTCGCAAACAGCGTGTCAAACACCGCTGCCTCGGTAGCATCCAGCTCTTCCGCACCACCCGCCAGCATGGCGACCTGCTTTCCGCTTTGGACCATTTCGTAGGCATAACCAATGCCCTGGCTGCCCGAGGTGCAGGCACTGGAGGTCGGCACGATACGCCCAGTGAGCCCAAAGAAGACACCGATATTGACGGCCGCGGTGTGCGACATCATCTTGATATAGGTCGTGGCGTTGATGCCTTCGGTCGACTTGTTGATGATCATCCGGCCGAAATCACCCATCGACTTCGGCGTTCCGGAAGACGAACCGTAAGCAATGCCCACCCTGCCCCCCTTCAGGACCGGATCGTTCAACAAACCGGCGTCCTGCAAGGCCATTTCACTGGCCCGAACTGCCATCAAGGCGACGCGGCCCATGCTGCGTGTGGTCTTGCGGTTGTACTTCTCGGGAGACAAATCGAAGGGCAGCGCAAGCGCACCCACCCGGGTGTTGAGTCCCTCGTAGTCCGCCCATTCCTCCATGGTTTGAATGGCGTTCTGGCGCGAAATCAATCGCGCATGGACGGTATCCCAATCATGCCCCAGGGGACTGATTGCGCCAAAACCGGTTATTACTACACGTGTCATCCCACCATTCCCCCATTTACGGAAATCACTTGCCGCGTAATGTACGCAGCGTCTTCACCCATCAAGAAACTCACGGCTGCCGCGACTTCGCTGGGCTGGCCCACGCGTTTGGCAGGAATCATCTTCAAGGCCTCGTCCAGCACATGCTGGTCGACCATCTCGGTATCAATCAGGCCGGGCGCAACGCAGTTAACGGTGATGCCGCGGCTGGCCAGCTCCACCGCCAGCGCCTTGGTGGCGCCGATGATGCCGGCCTTGGCCGCGCTGTAGTTGACCTGCCCCCGATTGCCCATGATGCCGGAGACCGAGGACAAGGTCACGATGCGACCCGGCTTGCGCCTGCGCACCAGTGGCATGGTCAACGGGTTGAGGACGTTGTAAAAACTGTCGAGGTTGGTGTGTATGACGGCATCCCAGTCTTCGGCCGGCATGGCCGGAAAGGCATTGTCGCGGGCGATGCCGGCATTGCAGACCACGCCGTAGTAGCAGCCATGGGTTTCAATGTCCTCCAACAAAATGCGGGATGTAGTAGCACGATCCGCCACATCAAACTGCAACACACGAACGCCGCGTCCCATGCCTCGGATCTGCTCGGCGACTTCCTGCGCCTGCTCCATGCCGCTGCGGCAGTGCAGCACGATGCCATAACCATCCCGTGCCAGACGCAGGGCAATCGCCCGGCCTATGCCCCGGCTGGAACCGGTTACCAAAACGGTTTGCTCACTCACGTGTTGTCTCCATCAAGAAATTCCCGGCGTTGTCCGGTTCAAACACGGTCAAGGTTGCACTGGCAACCGTTTGTCCATCCAGTTGAATGCGGCAGTCAAATTGCCCCAACCCGTTGTCAGCCTGGAATTGGCGGTGCACATCCACCCGATAGGTTTCCCCCAAATTGAATCGGGACCGCGAACAATCGTAGCGGCGGCTGCCCAGCAGGAAACCAATCTTGGGTGTTTCGCCGCGCAGTCGCGCCCGCCAACCGGCCCAGGCAGCCACCGTCTGGGCCATGTACTCGATGCCAACCCAACCGTCAACGCCACCATGGTTGAAAAACAAACCATCCTGCTGAATCGTGACCTCACAGGCCAGGCTTTCGGCATCCCCGTCGATGGCGCGATCGAGCAGGCACATCTTGCCCGCATGGGGGACTAAGTCCGTGATGGGAAATGAAACCGGTACGCGCGCGCGCTCGTGTGTGTCTGTGTACATGGTGCGTATTCTCCTTAGCCCTGGGCCAGGACCAGGCTGGCGTTGCTTCCGCCAAAGGCAAAGGAATTGCTGAGCAGGTACTGGGGTGCCCGCCCCAGTGTCTCGCCACTCGTCACGATGTGCAGCGGTGCCAATTCCGAATCAACTTCGCCATCCCACCAGTGCGGCGGCAAATGGCCCTGCGGGTTGTCGCGCAGGGTAAGCCAGCACAACGCGGCCTCCAGCGCACCAGCACCACCCAGCGTATGCCCGGTCAGGGGTTTGGTTGAGCTGACCGGAACCTCGGACGAAAACACATCGCGCACCGCCATACATTCAACGGTGTCGTTCTGCCGTGTGGCCGTTCCGTGCAAGTTGATGTAGTCAATGGCCTCGGGCCCGATCCTGGCACGCTCCAGCGCAGCACGCATGGCAGAGATTGCACCCGTTCCTTTGGGCGATGGTGCCGAGATATGGTAGGCGTCGGATGATTCCCCCCAACCGGCCAAGCGAACAGCGCTTGGCTCGCGTGTCATCAGAAACAGCGCACCGCCCTCACCGATATTGATGCCGCAGCGGTTGCGGCTCAGCGGGTTGCAACGTGCGGTGCTCAAGGCCTCCAGCGCTGAGAAACCTGCTACCGTGAAATGGCTGAGCGCGTCCATGCCGCCGGCGATCACTGCATCGGCCATGCCCGCATTGAGCAGGCGGGCAGCGCTCGCCAGGGCCTTGGCACTGGAGGAGCACGCGGTGGAAACACCGACCACCGGGCCACAAAGGCCCAACTCGGCATTCAGCGCCATCACCGGAGAGCCCATTTCCTGTTGGCTGAAGTGAAAGGCCGACGGAAATTTGCGCTCGGCCTCGTAATGGGCCATGGCGACCTGCGCTTCGCCAATGCCGGCCGTGCTGGTGCCAACCACCACCGCCACGCGGTGTGCACCGTAGCGGTTGATGGCCGCATCAACAGCGCCGCGTATCTGTTGTAAAGCCGTCAGCAACAAGGCATTGTTGCGGCTGCGCAAGGGATGGGGTAGCCCGTCCACGCCATGCAGTGTTTGCGTCACCGCGCCCAGGAATAGTTCTTTCCCAGGAACAATGGAGACATTCGCGGCCACACCGCCCGGATGATCCGCGAACAATCCGGCCCGTACGCTGGTTTTGTCAGACCCCAGGGCGCACACCACACCGACTTCATTCAAATAGATAGATGACCGCAGCATGATAGTCAGCTCCCCGCCTGTTGGGCGGATTCTATCGTCAGGCTATAGCCCTCCAGGCGATTCTCCATTCGGCTGCGCCCGCTCCAACGCGACGCGGAGTCGTAGTGAATCAGAAGTATGGGCATCGCACCGTGGCTTAGGGTCCGCTCATTGCCACTGTCGTCTAGCTGCCATCCGGCCGGCAACACTTGGCGCAGGGACTCCACCGGTGCATACATCCATTGCACATCACGCAACACGTACGCTGCGTCCACTTCGGCGGGCAACAAGGGATGGCGTTCGCTGGTGAGCGAACTACCGTCCCAGCTCAGGGTCAGCACGCGTTGACCCAGCGCAAATGCAGCCAGGCGCATGCTGCTGGCATCGATTTCCAGCAGCGTGTCCAGGCTACGGGTCGCTACGGGTCTGCCCTCAGGTGCACGCTCAACCGTCAGGCGCTGCGCGAGGCTGATACTGGCGCCCATGGCCCGTGGTGCCAGGCGTGGTTGCGGCAACTGCAAGGAGGGCACCGGTGGCGTCGCGCATGCGCTGACGACCAGCGCGGCCAAAAGGACTATCAGGTGGCGCACACTTGCTCCAATGTCTTCAGCCGATGCGGTTGGGCAACATAGGGGTTGCGTGTGTCCCACGCATAACCAGCAAGAATGGCCGTGATCATTTTCCTGACCTCTTTGGATTGCTCCGCATAAAAAATGACGTCCTGGAAGCCACCGGCATACCAACTCTCCACAAAGGCACGGAAGGCATCGACGCCGGCCCTGAGCGGATCGGCGTATTCGGCTTGCCAGTCCACCGCCTCACCGCGAAAAGCCCGATCGATGGCCGCGGCAGCCAGGCTGGCCGACTTGACCGCAATGGTCACGCCACTGGAAAACACCGGGTCCAGAAATTCGCCGGCATTTCCCAGAAGGGCAAAGCCGTTGCCATACAGTGATTTCACGTTGGCCGCATAGCCCACCAGCTTGCGTGCTGGCGTGTCCCAGACTGCATTTTGAAGCGTTGTTGCCAACGTCGGTGTCTGCGCGATGATGGCCTGCAGCCGCTCGGTTTCGGTCCCCTGGAACTGGTCCAGAAACTCGCTGGCGGCGACCACGCCAACGGAGCAACGGCCATTGGAAAAGGGAATGGTCCAGAACCAGACATCCACAAGCTCGGGATGGACCGTGATCAATATCTTGTTTCGATCAAAGGTGCCCGGCGGCATGCGGTCTTCGATGTGCGTGAAATAGGCGCCACGCACCGGAAATGCGGACGGTGTCTCCAAGTCCAACAAGCGCGGCAGCACACGCCCGAAGCCGCTGGCATCTAGCAAAAATTGGGCGCTGATTTGGTAGATTTCTTTGTCTGGCGAAACAACCTGCACCAGCGGTCTTTCGCCCGACACATCAACCGCGACCACCTGGTGGCGGTAACGCACTTCCGCTCCGGCTTTTTCTGCGGCACGTATCAGGACATGGTCAAAATCCGCGCGCTGCACCTGGTAGGTGGTGCCCCAACCTTTGGAAAACTTGTCGCGAAAATCGAAGTCGGTGTGTTTGTCTCCGCGCACGAATGCGGCACCGTTCTTGTATTGAAATCCGGCCTCGACAACGTCCTGCAAAAAACCGGCTGCCTCGATGTATTCCATGCTCTGGGGCAACAGGCTTTCGCCAATGGAGAAGCGCGGGAACTGCTCCTTCTCGATGACCAGTACCCGACGACCTTGCTTGCGCAGCAAACCAGCCGCCACAGAGCCCGCCGGCCCGGCACCGATGATGAGAATGTCAATATTTTCTGTCTTCATGGGTCAGTTTACTTTCTGTATTGGTTTTATCGTGGAAGGTAAAAACAGGGGCGTCAGCAACCAGCTCAGGCCGATGCCAAACAACATGGTCAGACCGAAAGCGCGCAGCGCCGGTGTGGCCGACAGGGCCAGCAGCCCAAATGCCAGCAAGGTACTGGCTGCCGCCAGTGTTACCGACAAAAACGGGCGAATCGCATCGCGGTCAGGTTGCTCCAGCAAAAAGATGCCGTAATCCACGCCCATCCCCAGAATCAGCAGCAGCGCCAACACGTTGAACAACTGCAGGGGCTGGCCCAACAAGGCCAACAGGGATAGCGTCAAGCAACTGGCCAACGCGGTCGGCACCAACGCACGCCAAGCCCTGCGACCATAGCGCCACGCCAATGCGGCAAACACCAGGCAATAACTGGCGGCAATTACACCACCCATGCGGTAGCGGTAGCGTGCCATGACACCCGAGACCTGTGCAACCGTGTCCACCCAACGCACACCTGGCACCATAGGAGCAACTCCGGCCGCACGCTCCAGCTTGTCGGCTCCATCAACTCCGCGCAGCAATACGATGCTGGCGTAGCCGTCCGCAAAGCGCCCCAACCACTGTTGGCGAAAGGGCTCGGACACGGGGCTGCTCAGCCACGCATCCACTTGCAAGGGCTCTGCCGCAACGGCGGTGACCGTCTGCGGCAGAGGCTCACCCAGCTTTGCCATTGCCAAGGCCTTGACACCCGCTTCACCATGGACCACACGCTGTATGACGGCAGCATCCGCTTCTTGCTGGCGGGCGGACGGAACCCAATCCGTGATGGCCTGGTAGCCTGACAATCCGCCAACCGACTGCAACGCATCCAACCGCAGCTTTAGTGCCTCCTCTCGAGTCAGCACTTCCTCTGCGCTGCTGCCCTGTACCAGGTAGAACTGGCCCGGACTGGGCAACTGCAAGAGTTTGCCAATACGGATTTGCTGCGAGATCAATTCCGGCGGCGCATTTTGCAGCAGGCGAATGTCGTCATTCACACGCATCACACTGATCCCCCAAGCCAGCAGGGCAACTGCAAGCACCGAAAATACCAGCGTAAAACGGTTGCGACCCAAGGTCGGCCACAGGGCGCGGCGGCTACCGATCCACAGCGCCAGCCGTGTCGTGCCCATGGTTCCGCCATCGAGAAAGGGAAACCACCACAAGACGGTGATAAAAGCCGCCAGCAAACCAACTGCAGAAAACACCGCAATCTGGCGCAGGCCCGGAAATGGAGTCAGTGCCAGCAGGGCATAACCAATCGCCGTGGTCAACATGGCGAGCCACATCACAGGCGCCTGCTCGCGCAACATGCTCCAGCGCTCAGAAGGCGCGCGACCCAGCCGGTTGCTGAAGTAATTGGTGCCGTAGTTTTCCGCAACGCCCACCAAGCTGGCACCGAACACCAGCGTGATCAGATGCAGGCGCTCGAACAACAAGGCACAGACCGACACCGCGGCCAGTAGCCCTACAGCGATGGACAAGGTAACGAGCAGGCGCGGGCGGATGGCGCTGAATGCAAACAGCGTCAAGAGCACAATGCCCAGCAAGGACCCTGCGCCTATGGTGTGCATCTCGTGCTGCCCTTGCGCCGCCGCGGCGGCCGCATACAAAGGCACGCCAATGGCAAGAACCTCGGCCTCGGGTACGGCGCTGTTCGCTTGCTGCTTGGCACGGGCCAGCACCGGCAGCAACGCCTCTTGGGCGGCCATTGAGAACGCCGAACCCTGCTGCTCCAGCGTCAACAATGCGTAATGGCGGTCACCATCCGACAGGGAAAGGCGACCGTCCGTGACCCGGACCCGGCTCTCACCGGCACGCGTGGCCAGCCAGGTGCCAAACAGATTCAAGGGGTCTTCGCTCCACTCACCCACACGCGGCATCCCCATGGGCCGATACAGTGCCTCGACAGCGCGGCTGGCCATTTGGTCGGGGCTCTGCGTAACCAGCATCTGGCGCTGTTGGGCCGTCAGCAAATGGTCGCGCCAGGGTTTGAAGAACTCAATCATCTGCGCCGCCATGGCGTCATCCACGCGGTATCGCACTGACTGCACGATGCCTGGCTCGGACAGCGTCTCTGCATACGCGTCGGCAGCGCGGCGGGCACTGGGCCAGTCGCTTCCACCGACCAGCACAACAACCCGCCTAGAAGCTGAATCGGTCAGTTGGCGCGTGACATTTTGTACCGTTGCGTCGCGTTCGTCGCGCGGCAGCATGGCAAGCACATCGGTATCAAGTTGCAGTCTTGCGCCCGTCCACAGCCAAGCGTTGTGGCCCAGCATTGCAAGCACCAACACAAGCCACGCACAGGCCAGCCAGCGGGTGCGTGTTATGGACGGTTCAGGTTCAATCAAACCTGGCGGCCTCATCTGCGCTCAGCTTGGCGGGCTCGGGGGTCTGTTTATGGAACTGGATCACCGTTCGGTCGCCATTGGCTTCATCCATCACAATCCGGCGCACATACACATCGCCGCTCAATTCGATGCGTGTCAGTATTTTGGCAAACGCAGCTTGCTTGGGCACCAGGGTCAGGGACCAGGACTTGGCCTCGGCCACGCCCTCTATTTTGAATTGTTCGGCCAGCGCTGCCACGTCACCGTTGAGCAAGGAGAACATCAAGCCATTGATGACGCGCACCGTGGGCTCCGTGTTGGCAGACAGTTTAAAGGCGAGTGCCCCTCCTTGCGTCGCCACAATCTCGTTGGGCGTGAGCTTCAAGACGCCGGCAAATGGCTCGCGGGTGCGCCAGATCACTCCCCGGTCACGGGCCACCAGGAAATCGCCCTTGGATACCAAGGCCTTCTTGAAGCCCGCAACGTTTTTACTCTGCTCGAACTCACCGCGGAGAACAGTGGGCTGACCCAGGCGTGCTCGAACGTCGGCCATCAGGTCGGCTGCGTTGGCACTAAGTGCCAAAAGGAGTAGTAAAAACCACGACGCGATTTGCTTCATACGTGCTCCACGCCCAGCTTGCGCCACAGCACTTCGGGACATATGTACTGCATCTCGCGGCTCACCATATCGACAGCAACCTGAATGGTGTACGCCTTGTTGATTTTGTTGCCAGTCAGCACGTCAGAGATCAGGTATTCGATCTTGAGCCGGTTTTCCCATTCCACAATCTCGGCACGGATGCGAATGCGCTGCCCGAACTCGGTTGTCTTCACGTATTTGAGGCGCATGTCGACAATAGGCCATGCATAACCCGAATCGCGCATCTGGGGGTAGTCATAGTCGAACTTGGCAAGCAAGGCGCAACGTGCCAGCTCGAGGTATTTCACATAGTTGCCATGCCAAACAATGTCCATGGGATCCAGATCATGGAATGCTGGTGACAGTTCTATCTCATGGCTGAAATCAGGATGCATACAAGCTCCACGCTTCGCCGCGTATCGCACCGAGGAGTGCGATCAGGTCATGGTCCAGTGCCCGGTCTTCCACGACCAAAGGAATGCGCTGCGAAAGATCCGCGTGCATGGCCGCGAGCTTGACGGGCAGTTTCACGTCCGCATGGTCGCGCTGGCGCAACTCTACAGCTTGGCGCGCGGCGATCAGCATGGCCGCGATGACCTGTTCGGTCAACTCCAGCACGCGCAGACAGTCACGTGCGGCAATGGTGCCCATGCTGACCTTGTCCTGGTTGTGGCACTCAGTTGAGCGACTGAACACCGACGCTGGCATGGTCAGTTTCAGGGCTTCCGCGGTCCAGGCCGACACACTGATTTGCAACGCTTTTAACCCATGGTTGATGGACGCTCGCGGACCCGTGGCTCCCGATAGATTGCTCGGCAAACCGTGGTTGAAGCGTGTATCCACCAGGAGTGCCAACTGGCGATCCAACAGGTCTGCCACATTGGCGACTGCATTCTTGAGTCCGTCCATGGCGAAGGCGATATGGCCGCCATAAAAGTGGCCCCCATGGAGCACCCTTTCGTTCTCTGCGTCTACGATGGGGTTGTCGTTGGCACTGTTGAGTTCATTCTCAATTTGTATGCGGAAGAACGGCAACACGTCTTCCAACACACCAATCACATGGGGCGCACAACGCAGCGAGTAGCGGTCCTGCAAACGCTGCTCGTTGCGACTGGGTTGGTCACAGGCCAGGTCTTCACGCACCCGTGCCGCCGCCAATTGCTGGCCTGCATGGGGTTTGACCGAAAACAGCACCTCATCAAAATGGTGGGCATTGCCGGCACTGGAAAGTACATTCAGGGCGGTAAGGCGGGTCGCCAGTTTGCTAAGGTAGCTGGCGCGTTGCCATGCAAGGCAGGCTAATGCGGTCATCACGGCCGTACCGTTCATGATGGCCAGGCCCTCCTTGGGACGAAGCCGCAGCGGCGCAATATCCAACACCTTCAACACGTCAGCAGCAGGCCGTACCTCTCCCTGGTACAGCACGTCGCGCTCGCCACACAACACCGCAGCCAGGTAGGACAAGGGCGTCAAATCGCCACTGGCACCGACCGAGCCTTCGGCCGGTATCAGCGGAAGCACGTCGTGTCGCAACAGTGCTTCGATCTGCTTCAGCAGACCGAAGCTGACGCCTGACATGCCGCGCGCCAGCGACACCATGCGTGCCACCAGAACCGCGCGTGTTTCCTGCGGGGTCAGAAAACGCCCCAGGCCGCAACCATGGTAGGTATAGAGGTGGTGCGGCAACTCATTGACCAAGGACGGTGGAATACTGACGGTGCAGGAATCGCCATAACCGGTTGTCACGCCATAAATAACCCCATCCTCCGCCAGCAAACGGTCCAGGAATTCCGCTCCACGGGAAATGCGTGCTCGGAATTCAGGTTCTGTGGAGAGTTGCGCAATACGCTGCTGGCTGGCTAGGGCCACCACATCTTCGATGCACAGGCGGCTGCCATCAAAAACTGTGGGTTCAAGCTTGGAGTGGGACATGGGTAGGGGTCGCTGTTTGGTCCCAAAAAGGGAAAAAATTGAACCAGTCGTAGGGCGACTGCACCAGTAATTCTGTCAACGTGTCTGCATAGCGCTGGGCATACGAAGCCAGCGCAAGGTCGCGCTCGCGCCGGGGCAACTGAATACGCTCCGCGAGCTGCTTGAAATGCAAGCGGTAGCCTTCGCCTTCATGGATACAGCCCAGAACGTAAACCGGGCATTGCAGCAAATGGGCCAGCACGTAGGGGCCGACCGGAAACGGAGCCGGATGACCGAGAAACATCGCATCCACTGTTTTGCTGGCGAACACCGGTATGCGGTCCCCCGCAATGGCAATGAATTCGCCTGCGGCCACTTTTTCGGCCAGCAGAACAGCGGTAGCAGGGCCGACTTCAGTCACTTCTATTAACTTGAGATCGTTTGCGGGATTGAGTCGCTTGAGTACCCGGTTGAATTTTTCCGCATGCCCCGTGTGCACCAGCACGTTCAACCGCAACAGGCCCCGGCTTTGCTCCATGTTTCGGCAGAGCTCCAGGCATCCCATGTGGCCGGTAACAATCAAGCCGCCTTGGCCACGTTGGGCGGCAGCGTAGACCACTTCACGCCCCGTGCTTTTGACCCGTTCGGTCGGATAGCGCCCCGAAGCCGCCACCAATTTGTCCAACATCGTTTCCGCAAAAAGGGCCAGGTGCCGAATACCGTCACGCCAATCAGGACTGTGACCCAATGCGCCGGTTTGCGCCTGGAGGCGTTCGAAATACTGCTGTGAGGATTTGCGCACCAGGGGCCGCGTCCACCAGTGCACAGCAACCACGGGATAGATGCAGATACGAAACGGCCAACGCCCCAACACCCGGTGAATCCAGTACAGCAGCCAAATCCCGACGACAAAAGTGCTTTCGCCTATTTCGGCCCAGTGGGGATTTTTGCCAACGGTTGTGCTCATGCACGCACCTTGCGCCAGAGCAGTGAGGGCAAGCGCAGCAGCATGCCCAGAAACAGCTTGGCATGCATGCGTGAAATCAACACGTTGTCCAACCACACCCGAAAGTGGGATACGCCATCGCTGGGGTAGCTCACGCGCGTGGGCTGGTTCACGATACCGATGCCACGCCAGTGCAGTCGAACCAGTATCTCCACATCAAAGTCCATGCGGCGCCCAATAGACGTCGCGTCTATCAAAGCCACCGTCGAGGCAAGTGGATAAACCCTGAAGCCACACATGGAGTCTTGTATGGCGAAAGAAAGGGTATTGATCCATACCCAAACGTGCGTCAGATAGCGACCGTACAGCCGCCCCTTGGGCACGCTTTCGTCGTAGATGGGGCAGCCACAAACCACGCGATCAGGATGCAAGCGGGACGCGGCCAAAAAGGCAGGAACATCTTGCACATTGTGCTGACCGTCTGCATCGATCTGCAGAGCATGGCTGTAGCCCTTTTGGAGTGCCAAGCGCAACCCTGCCATCATGGCGCCACCCTTGCCCTGGTTCACAGGCAGGCGTGTCAAGGTGATGCGCTCGGAATCTGTAGCCGCAATGTCGCGCAACACTTGCGCGCATTCGGCTTCACTGCCGTCGTCCACCAGCACGCAAGGCAACCCGTGACCGAGTACCGACTGCACGACCGCACCGATGGCGGCGCCATGGTTGTAGACTGGAATTACCGCACAGACTGTCATTGCGCAGGTCCAAAAATAATGCGGCCACTGGCATGGGAACCGGCTACCGAACTCAAACCAAAACTCAGGCGCCCGCGCTCAGCCTCAAATTTGAGCACCATCTCAATCGGCAAACCGGGCTTGATGACTTGCTGAAACTTGACAGCTTCCAGACGTAAGAAAGTCGGTGGCATATCAAAAAACTCGCGTGCGAAAAGCACAACCCAATCCAGTTGGGCAACACCGGGCAAGATGGGTGCCTCCGCGAAGTGACCATCGAAATAAGGGGATGTTCGCGCAATTTCGACCTGCAGCGACACCGCATCAAAGGAACGAGTCAATACACGCGCTGGGGGTCGTTTGGGGTCAAACAGTGCCAATAGAGCGGCCTCTGTGACTTTGCCCTGTGCATTGACAGGTAGTGAAGACACATAACGCCAACGCCGAGGCAGTACGCTGGGTTCAACGACACGCTCCAACGCGGCACGAAGGCGTGCGTTCAGCAACTGTTTACCTTGCTGATCGAACAACAGCCAGCCGTCGTCACTGGGAACAGCCACCACTACCAGTTGCGTCCGTTGCCCCGCCTGCACCAATACACGAACTTCAACGACCAATCCGGTACTGATCAATGCCTGCTCCACGGCATTCAGCGAAACACGTTTTTCCTCAACTTTGAAGATACGGTCGGACCGGCCCAACAACTCAAATCCGTCGTCCGTCACGCGCACCCGGTCCGACATGGGCTGCCACCCATGGGAGTCAGTATGTGCGGACCGAACTTGCAATACTTCACCATCCACCTGAGTCTCTACCCCTGGCAGGGCCTTCCAGGTCAATACACCATCTGGCTGGCGTTGACGCCACGCCACGCCCCCAGTTTCCGAACTTCCGTAGACTTCAATCGGCGTCTGCCCCAACAGCCGCAAGCACAAGGGCAAAGCGTCATCCGGCAAAGGACCACCAGAGGAAAACACTGCGCGCAAATTGGCCCGCACAGCGGTCCACGTCAGTTGATCCGGGAGCCGCTTCAAATGTGCAGGGCTGGCGATCAGTACGTGCGACCCACCCTGCCCCAATTCAGCCGCAATATCCTCAGCAAATGGCAGACGCCGTGCAGTAAAGGTGCATCCATACGCCAGAGGCAATAGCACCGAGAACAACAGCCCGTAGATATGCTGATGGGAAACTGTGGCACAGACACTGGCGTCACCGAATCGGTCTCCAAAACATTGCACCAATGCAGCGACCTCGTCAAACAACTGGGACAGACGCTTGCGAATGGCAACCGGCTTGCCGCTGGACCCGGAGGTGTAGACCACAAGCGAATGGGCTTGTCGGTCCAGCGCCTGCCAGATCGGGATTGCACCGCCACTGATGGGACGGATACACAGAACACCTGGAATATCGCCAGCAAAACCATCAACGACGGATTCCGATTGCAGGCCCGCTACATTGGCAGACAAAGCGTCGGCAAGCAGAAACACAGCCTTCTTGGCGTGCCAAGCGCCAAATAATGCAGCCGCAAAGACATAACTGTCTTGAAAGTAAAACGCAAAGCTGGTGCCGGGATGCGCCGCAAATGCACCATGCCACGCCGCAACATCCTGTTCGAAAGTCGCAAAATCAACGCTGATCGGGCCACGCAACGCCACCGGATGCGAGCCAGTGCGTCCCTGGTGCAATAGCTTAGAGAGGTCCAGGAACTCAAGCATGCGCCGCCTTGGCTTTCACCCGCTTGCGGACCAACCACTCCCCGACAAACAAGACACCCATCAACACGTAGCTGATCATGCCGTTGTACAGCGCCCACACGGCGTCCGACGCAAACAGGGCCGTCAGCAACGAGATACTGCCATTGAAGATGAAAAAACCGCACCAGACCTGGGTAACACGCCGTGTATAGGCTATCCCGGAAGGGGGCAGTTGGGGTTCGTGCAAACGCGCCAGACGCTCAATCACTGTTGGCGGATAGACGAGGCTGATCGAAAAAACGCACAACAAGGTCACACTGACGAGAACCGGATACAGCTTCAGCGGCATTGCCTGATTGCCCCAAAAGCTGAATGCAGCAAGCACCAGGGCGCCACCAGCTGCCACCAACCATACACGTTCACGCCCAAAGGCGGCACGCAACAAGGCGATGGCGACCAATATCAAAGCCAGCCAGCGAGGCTCTATCTGTTGACCCAGACCAAAATACACCAGTACCGGATAGGCCAATGTCAGGAGCGTAAGCCCAAACGTCCGCATCGGAGTGGATCAGGCAGGGGACGCACCGTCCAGTAAGCCATGCACGGCATCCACAACGTCTTGCAGTGTGCGGACCAACTTGAAAGCGTCGGGTTGCATGCGTTTGCCCACGAGAGGCTTGAGCTTAACCAAGAGGTCCACGGCGTCTATGCTGTCGATGTCAAGATCCTCATACAGGCGCGATTCGGGCTTGATACTCGCGGTGTCGATATCAAAAGTCTCTTGGAGGATGACAACTAAATGGTCAAATAATTCTTGCTTGGTCATGGTGGGCTACCTATTGCGATGGACGGCACTGTCAACAGTACTCATTGTCTTTTTTTGACTATCTCTTTACTTGGTTCTGGCCGCGCTGACAAACAACGCCAAAGCTCGTACGCTGGAAAAATGTTGGCGCGTCTCTTGTGTATCAGCCGACATGGTGATGCCATAACGCTTTTGCAAAGCAAGACCCAATTCCAATGCGTCTATGGAGTCCAAGCCCAATCCGTCAACGAACAATGCGGCGCTCGGATCTATGTCTGCGAGGTTGATGTCCTCTAGGTTCAGCGACTCAATGACGAGTGCGGTAATTTCCTGTTCAAGTGCCTGCATGGGACAAGGTCTCCGTAGAAAAATAGTGTTGAAGATGTTGGGTCAAGCGCCGTGCCGCAATGGCCACCTCACCTTCGGCGTGCTCGATAAATGGAGCCACGGGTATTACGTCGTGCACCGTGATCGCAAAGTACATGCGCCGCGGCGGCACCTTCCACCACGGCATGCCCTTGGTTAGACTGAGCGGTACACAACTGATGGTGACAGGAGTGATGTCGCAGGCACCCCGCACAGCGATATTCGCTGCACCGCGCTGCAAGGTCATGCTCCCCCCAACAGGTGTGCGCGTTCCTTCGGGAAAAATAACCAAGCTGTTTCCCATCTTGACAGAGGCTATGCAGTCTTGAATCAAGTCTGCGCCAACGTCATTGCAGATGTAGTTGGTCGCTCGCACGGGACCGCGGGTAAAGGGATTGCGCGCCAAGCTTGATTTGACAACGCAGTCAGCATTAGGCAACAACGATATCAGGAACACAACATCAATCAGGGTTGGATGGTTGGCCAGTACCAATTGCCCGCCACGATTGAGTTTCTCCAGGCCCTCAATGCGGTACCGCAGAATCCCCAGAACACGCATCAATCCTATAAATGCACGAAATGCATGGTGGATAACCAATCTTGCGTATTTGATACGGTGCGCACGGTCCCGCACGCAAAACCCCAGCAACGGAAATGCAATAACGCGCAGAGCCACACCACCTATACCGAACACACTGAAAGCGATCGCGGTGGCTACGACCCGCCAGCACTGATCTAACCGTTCAAGCATGGTGACTCCACTCCCAGCGACGAGCGCCCACGGTGTGCACATACTGGCGTTCAGTATCGGAGACCAGAAAATTGAGAACAGCCACATCCGGTGGCAAGGCCTTGGCGTCGTGATCGTGGTTCTTATCAACAATTACCGGGCCAGACAGCAGACTGTAGCCGCCGGTCTCGACCAAACGAATGCGATAGGCCATAGCCCGCACAAATTCAAACCGAAGGTCAACCCCGTCTTGAAAAACGTCATAGGGCACAGGCAAAGGCTCGTCGTAGTAGACCAGGAGCACTTCGGATGCACCATCGGCCAATTGACCAAGTGCCTCGACAAATGCTGCCTCTATGGTCTCCTCCCCTGCTGCGATGGCCGTATATGAGCCAGTATGCGCATTGGCAATGGAATACAGGGCACCAATCGCGTTATGCACGGACGTACTAAATGCTGCGGGAGATAGCGGCTCCCCCGTCGCGAGTTGGCGAAGCAACTGAATGGAGCGGCCAATGTCACCGCGGCGGGAAGCAAACACGATGGGGCATTGAACGCAATCGCCCTGCCCCCAATACGTTGCCTGCAATGCAACACGCCCCAGACGCTCCACTCTGCGCCGAATCATGGCGGGCATTTCGACCAGGGGAGGTTCTTCCTGCTGAGAAATAGCGCACGGCTCACGCAACCAAGCGCGCCACACCGAGTGGTCACTCAGGCCAGGGGCCCAAGCAGCCCAACGTTCAACGGAAAACCGAACTGTCATGATTCGCGCAAATTGGGAAAATATAGTCAGCGCGAAGGAAATTGCGACCCAATCGGGGATCGGATTAACAACCGCCTCCCGTAGTGTGGGATACCCCCTCAGACAGGAAACATTCTAGCAAACTGACCTTGCGCTAGTTGCCTTGCGAGACCTGGCACTTACCACTAGCGCGCCGCCCGAGCAATAAACGAGGAGGCACTTAAGCCCCAAGTAAATAAGCCAGAGACAATGCTCTGGCTGAAATAATGGTCGGGGCGAAAGGATTCGAACCTTCGACCCTCTGGTCCCAAACCAGATGCGCTACCAGGCTGCGCTACGCCCCGACAGCTAGTATTCTAACCGCATCAAGGCCGCGTCTTTTTGGCTCGGTAGTATATTTGCAACACAAACTGGCGCCAAACGAATTCCATGCCCCGTTCCTCTCCCTCTTTGCCTTGGCTGGAGCCCGGAAGCCCCTTTCCAGCGGTCGACTCCTCTTGGGGACCGCATTCGGACGCGCCAGGTCTTTTGGCCGCGGGTGGAGATTTGACCGTGAGCAGCTTGCGATCTGCGTACGGGAACGGCATTTTCCCGTGGTTCAGCGAAGGACAGCCCATCTTGTGGTGGAGCCCCGACCCGCGAATGGTCTTGCAAGTTGCAGACTTCCGCTTGCACCGCTCTTTGCGTAGAACGCTCACGCGATTCAAGAACGATACCCGCTGCGAAGTCAGGTTCAACACTGCCTTCACAGAGGTCATCCGTGCGTGCGCCAATGCCTCCCGGCATGGCCAGCCTGGCACCTGGATCCTGCCGCCCATGATTGCGGCCTATACGCAACTACATAAAGCAGGCCATGCTCACAGCGTGGAAACCTGGATTGATGGAAAACTAATGGGTGGACTGTACTGTGTTGCTTTTGGCAAAGCAGTGTATGGTGAATCCATGTTTGCCGACGTACCTGATGCCTCAAAGATCGCCTTAGCAGCGCTTATGGGATTTTGCCGCCAACATGCCGTTGACTTGGTCGATTGTCAGCAAAATACCGCCCATCTCGCCTCGCTAGGCGCCGCAGAGATACCACGCGACGACTTTTTGGAGCATATACGACAGGCTCAAGTCTGCCCCTCTCTTGAATGGTGCTTCAGCCCCCTATACTGGAATCAGATTTTGTCTGCCTGATGGACCCACCATGACAGATCTCAAAGACTTCCCCTTGCAAACGCTGCAGTTCTATGCAACTGCTCCCTATGAATGCAGCTACCTGCCGGATCGCATGGCTCGCTCTCAAGTTGCAACGCCCAGTCACCTGATCAACAACTCCACCTATTCTGAGTTGGTGGGCAAAGGTTTTCGTCGCAGCGGCATGTTCACTTACCGGCCCTATTGCGATGGCTGCCAAGCATGCACGCCACTGCGTGTAGTGGCGGATCGATTCAGCCCCAATAGAAGCCAGCGACGCGCCTGGGCACGCCATCTAAACCTAAGCGTAAGGGTGCTTAAGCTTGGTTTTGTATCGGAGCACTATGCTCTGTACCTGCGTTACCAAAACAGTCGGCATGCAGGTGGCGGCATGGACGAAGACAGCGTCGACCAATACACCCAGTTCCTCCTGCAAAGTCGTGTCAATTCACGGTTGGTGGAATTCCGCCAAGCAATGCCGGACGGCTCACCGGGGCCGCTCAAAATGGTTTCCATTCTGGATGTGCTTGACGACGGTCTATCGGCGGTGTACACATTTTTTGAACCGGATGAGGCTGCCAGTTTTGGCACCTTCAATGTGTTGTGGCAAATCCAACAGGCAAAACAATTGGGCCTGGCCTACGTGTATTTGGGCTACTGGATACAGGACAGCCCAAAAATGAACTACAAGGCACGGTTTGCGCCCATGCAAATCTTGCAGGATGGTGAATGGTGTGAAAGCGACGTGCGACCTCGGGATAAGATAGAAGACTAGATACACACCATGACAAAACCCATCTCCGACATTCCCAGCAAACCAACCGTCCAGGTCATTGAGCGCATGTTTACGCTCATTGATGTGCTGGCATCCCGTGAAGACTCCATGAGTCTCAAAGACATCAGTGAGAAAGCCGGCTTGCATCCCTCAACGGCGCACAGAATCCTCAACGATCTGGCCACCGGCCGCTTCGTCGACAGAACGCAGCCGGGTAGCTATAGGCTGGGAATGCGATTGCTGGAATTGGGCAACCTGGTAAAGGGACGCCTTAATGTGCGCGACGCGGCGGTCCTGCCTATGCGGGAACTACACAAATTGACGCAGCAGCCCGTCAATTTAAGTGTGCGCCAAGGCGATGAAATCGTATATGTTGAACGCGCCTACAGCGAGCGCTCAGGAATGCAGGTGGTCAGAGCCATCGGTGGGCGAGCGCCTCTGCACCTCACATCAGTAGGAAAATTATTCCTTGCTGCCGATGATCCCCAGCGCATCCGCGCCTATGCTGCACGCACTGGATTGCATGGTCACACCAATAACAGCATCACCCAGCTGGACAATCTGGAGCGAGAACTTTCGAAAGTTCGGCAGTATGGCCAAGCCAACGATAATGAAGAATTGGAAATGGGCGTACGCTGCATGGCAGCAGGAATCTATGATGACCAAGATCGACTGGTCGCTGGACTGTCCATCTCGGCACCTTCCGAACGCATGGAAGACAACTGGTTGCCGAAGCTCAAGGAAACCGCCAGACAGATCTCGGAGACCCTGGGGCACAAGTCGAACCTATCCCCTTAGCAGAGCGCCTCAGTTCACCACGACGTGCGGTGTAACCAATGTGCTCGCGAGTGGTGTTGCCTTACTGACTGGTGCCGGGATGGCCTCTACCCAACGCTTGACACGCTCCGCATCACCCAGGCGACTCAGTTTTCCTGCGGAATCCAGGAACACCATGATGACTTTGCGTCCAGCGACCTTGGCCTGCATGACCAGGCACTGGCCGGCCTCGGAAATGTAGCCGGTCTTTTGCAGACCAATCTCCCACGAGGGATTTTTCACCAACCGATTGGTGTTGTTGTACTGCAAGGTACGCCGTCCGACTGCCACCTGATGTCCCGTTGACGTGGACAGCTCACGCAGGGTGGCATCTCCATAGGCAAAACTTACCAAGGTAGCCAAATCCCGCGCACTGGATTGGTTTTTGCTCGACAAGCCCGTTGGTTCGACGTAGCTGGTGTCCACCATTCCCAGCATTTTTGCCCGAGCGTTCATCAGGCTCACAAACACGGGCAACCCGCCTGGGTAACTACGACCCAACGCGTTGGCCGCACGATTTTCGCTGGACATCAAAGCCAAATGCAGCAACTCGCCGCGGCTTAGTTCAGTTCCAACACGTAAACGGGAAGAACTCCCCTTCTCCATGTCAACATCGTCTTGAGTAATGGCGATCATTTCATCCATCGGAAGCTTCGCCTCACTGATGAGCAAACCCGTCATCAGTTTGGTGATGGAGGCGATCGGAAGAACTGCCAACTCATTCTTGCGAAACAGCACCTCCTGCGTATCCTGATCCACCACAAAAGCCACGCTGGACTTCAAATCCAAGGCATCATGCCCGCCATGCAATCCTGCCAGCTCACCAAATGACAGCACCTTGGGCGCGGCAACTACACGTTTTGAAGGAAATTTTTTGACCACCCGCTTCTTGGCATGCGCCTTCTTGGCGTGCTGTTTTTCGGATGCGGAGGGGTGTTGGGCAGCTTGCGTATGCGCGGACAGCAAAGCCAGCGACGAAAACAGGGCAAGAATGCCAAATCGGAGAAATAGTTGTTTCATGTTGTACCCCAACGGCAGAACTGGGTAGCTGACGAACCAGCCAATACGCTTGCCTGCAGGTTGGAGTTTAAACAAAAAAGCCACGCAAGATCAACTACTTGCACGGCAAACTTCAAGAAATAGATGGCTTATTCGGGCTTACCCTGACTCTAACCCTGCGCAGCAATACTCTCGGCTTTGCTATGCAGCTTGTTCAACGCACTCAAATAGGCCTTGGCCGAGGCCACCACAATATCGGGATCGGCACCTACGCCATTGACGACCCGTCCGCTGTTTTGCAGTCTGACGGTTACTTCACCTTGACTTTCTGTGGAACCGCTGATGGCATTCACGGAATAGAGCACCATTTCTGCGCCGCTTTTCACATGCTGTTCAATCGCCTTTAGCGACGCATCCACTGGTCCATTTCCTTCAGAAGCACCAGTGACTTCGGCCCCATTGACTGTGAATACAATGCTCGCCTGCGGACGCTCCCCGGTTTCGCTGTGCTGTGACAGGGACACAAAGGCATACTGTTCCTTGACATGAGTGACACTTTCATCACTGACCAATGCCAAAATGTCTTCGTCAAATATTTCGCTCTTGCGGTCGGCCAGTTCCTTGAATCGGGCAAATGCGGCATTGACATCCACTTCGCTTTCCAATTGCACGCCGAGTTCTTGAAGGCGCTGCTTGAAGGCATTGCGGCCACTCAACTTACCCAAGACAATTTTGTTGGCGGTCCAGCCCACATCTTCGGCGCGCATGATTTCATAAGTGTCACGCGCCTTCAGTACGCCATCCTGGTGGATACCGGAAGCATGGGCAAATGCATTGGCCCCCACCACCGCTTTGTTCGGCTGCACCACAAAACCCGTCGTTTGACTCACCATGCGACTAGCGGCGAGGATATGGTGGGTGTCTATGCCAAGCTCCAAACCGAAGTAGTCTTTGCGTGTTTTGACGGCCATCACAACTTCTTCCAGACTGCAGTTGCCCGCCCGTTCGCCCAGCCCGTTGATGGTGCACTCGACTTGCCGCGCTCCACCAATTTTGACGCCGGCCAAGGAATTGGCCACCGCCATGCCCAGATCGTTGTGGCAATGCACAGACCAGATTGCCTTGTCGGAATTGGGGATGCGCTCACGCAGGGTCTTGATGAAGTGGCCATACAGCTCGGGGATGGCATAACCCACGGTATCAGGCACATTGATAGTTGTGGCGCCTTCCTTAATGACCGCTTCCAGCACGCGGCACAGAAAGTCTACGTCACTGCGGTAACCGTCTTCCGGACTGAACTCAATGTCGTCAACCAGATTGCGCGCAAAGCGCACGGACTGCTTCGCCTGTTCAAACACTTGGTCTGGCGTCATGCGCAGCTTCTTTTCCATGTGCAAGGTCGAGGTTGCGATGAAGGTGTGAATACGTGCGCGATTCGCCCCCTTGAGTGCTTCGGCAGCACGTGAAATGTCACGATCATTGGCGCGCGACAGCGAGCAGATGGTCGAATCCTTGATGCTGTTGGCTATGAGCTGCACTGCTTCGAAATCGCCATTGGAGCTGGCGGCGAATCCGGCTTCGATCACATCGACTTTCAAACGTTCCAACTGGCGCGCAATGCGCAGCTTTTCGTCGCGGGTCATGGATGCGCCTGGCGATTGTTCTCCATCACGCAATGTGGTATCGAAAATGATTAATTTGTCAGCCATCTCGTAACTCCTGTGGATTTTTAAGATCGGTTCTGGGGCCTATTTGTGCAGACCACGCTCGTCCGGTTCATCAGTGGATGTACTGATCACACTGGTTTGCTGACCACGCGCTCTTCGCTGCGCATACACAACATATCCGCTTAGTCCGTAGACGACAAAGATGCCGAACATGACCGTTGGGGGATCGATGGTCACCACCGCGAATCCCAAGACTATGAGAATGGTTACTGCAAATGGGACACTGCGCTTCATCTGAATGTCTTTGAAGCTGTAAAACGGCACATTGGTGACCATGGTCAGCCCCGCGTACAACGCCAGCGCAAACATGATCCACGGCACGGGCAAAGTAAAGGGGCCCATTAGCAACACGCTGCTTCCTTTGAAACCACTCTCGGTCAGCAACCAGATGAAACCCGCGATCAGTGCTGCAGCAGCAGGAGATGGCAGCCCCTGAAAGTAGCGCTTATCAACCACCGTCGTGTTCACATTGAAACGGGCCAGGCGCAGAGCGGCACAGGCGCAATAGACAAAGGCGGCAATCCATCCCCAGCGGCCCAGGCCTTGCAAGGCCCACACGTAGGAAATCAATGCCGGTGCGGCGCCAAAGGAAACCATATCGGAAAGGGAGTCCATCTGCTCGCCAAACGCACTCTGGGTATTGGTCATGCGTGCCACACGACCATCCAGGCTGTCCAAGACCATGGCGCAAAAAATGCCCACCGCAGCTTGGTCAAAACGGCCATTGATCGCCATCACAATGGCATAGAACCCGCCAAACAGCGCCGCGAGCGTGAACAAATTGGGCAAAATATAAATGCCCTTGCGGCGCTTGCGCACCAAGACATTCACGTCATCCGCCGATGCGGAATCCGCGCCATCATGCATAAATTCTCCTTGCAAGGCTCGCCAAGCCTGAATCAAAAACACCCGCCGACCTAAAGCCCGGGGATCATTGGTACGAGTGTAAGCCAGCCGTTACGGGTTTGGTCCCCGACAAAGGCGGCCGAAA
Organism: Pseudomonadota bacterium; assembly: GCA_040384785.1. Taxonomy (GTDB): domain Bacteria; phylum Pseudomonadota; class Gammaproteobacteria; order Burkholderiales; family Burkholderiaceae_C; genus Allorhodoferax. Next base: position 57,270 of record JAZKIR010000010.1, on the reverse strand, counting down.
AGACAAAAGGCCACCGAAGTGGCCTTTGCGAGCAAACCGCTACTGCATCAGTTGCGGGTCTGGTCCACCAGCTTGTTTTTCGCAATCCAGGGCATCATGGCGCGCAATTGGCTACCAACCTTCTCGATGGAATGGTCGGCGGTATTGCGGCGGCGAGCGGTCATGCTTGGATAGTTCAAACGGCCTTCCTGGATGAACATCTTGGCGTAGTCACCGTTCTGAATGCGCTTCAGCGCATTGCGCATGGCTGCGCGCGACTGTTCGTTGATGACTTCAGGGCCGGTCACGTACTCACCAAACTCCGCGTTGTTGGAGATGGAGTAGTTCATGTTGGCGATGCCGCCTTCGTAGATCAGGTCAACGATGAGCTTGAGCTCGTGCAGGCATTCAAAGTACGCCATTTCAGGCGCGTAGCCGGCTTCAACCAGGGTCTCGTAACCCATCTTGATCAACTCGACAGCGCCACCGCACAACACGGCCTGTTCGCCGAACAAATCGGTCTCGGTCTCTTCCTTGAAATTGGTCTCGATGATGCCGGCCTTGCCGCCACCATTGGCCATGGCGTAGCTCAGGGCCAGATCACGGGCCTTGCCGGACTTGTCCTGGTGAATGGCGATCAGGTGGGGCACGCCGCCGCCCTGGGTGTAGGTATTGCGCACGGTGTGGCCGGGGGCCTTGGGCGCAACCATCCACACGTCCAGATCAGCGCGGGGCACGACTTGGTTGTAATGCACGTTGAAGCCGTGGGCAAACACCAGGGAAGCGCCTTGCTTGAGACTTGACTCGATCTCCGTGTACACACCAGCGATGTTTTCGTCAGGCAACAAAATCATCACCACGTCCGCAGAGGCAACCGCCGCGTTCACTTCGGCAACCTTGAGGCCCGCCTTGGCGACCTTGTCCCACGATGCACCGCCCTTGCGCAGACCAACTACCACCTTGACGCCGCTGTCATTCAAATTCTGGGCGTGTGCATGGCCTTGGCTGCCGTAACCAATGATGGCAACGGTCTTGCCCTTGATCAAACTCAGGTCGCAATCCTTGTCGTAAAAAACTTTCATTCTCAATCTCCTAATAAATGGTTTGGCGAAATGCCCATCGACAGGCTCAGGGCGAACGGTGACCGTTGATCGCCACTAGCCAAGGTCCGTTCGCGTTGAGCCTGTCGAAACGCGCGCTCGGACCTGGGGAAAATCAGACTCGCAATATACGCTCACCGCGGCCAATGCCACTGGAGCCGGTTCGCACCGTTTCCAGAATGGCGGCGCGCTCCAGGGCTTCCAGGAATGCATCGTTCTTGGACTGGTCACCGGTGAGTTCAATGGTGTAGCTCTTGTCCGTCACGTCAATGATGCGACCACGGAAGATGTCGGCCATGCGTTTCATCTCTTCGCGCTCCTTGCCGACGGCACGCACCTTGACCATCATCAGCTCGCGCTCGATGTAGGAACCTTCCGTCAGGTCGACGACCTTGACGACCTCGATCAGGCGATTCAAGTGTTTGGTGATTTGCTCGATGACATCGTCAGAACCGGTGGTCTGGATGGTCATACGGGACAGGCTGGGGTCCTCCGTGGGCGCAACGGTCAGGGACTCAATGTTGTAGCCACGGGCCGAAAAAAGCCCGACGACCCGGGACAGGGCACCCGGCTCGTTTTCCAAAAGAACTGCAATGATGTGTTTCATGAATTGGATTCCTCTTTTCGCCGCCCTCCCCCACAACCGGTAAGTTGCGGGCTTGGCGGACAATAGATTCGTCTACTAAAACGCTAGTATTTTGATAGCTAGCTACGCTTATTTTACGAGGGCTAGAGCCTTGTTTGACTAAAGGTCTTCGCTTCCCAACAGCATTTCCGTGATGCCCTTGCCGGCCTGGACCATGGGGAACACGTTCTCGGTCGGGTCGGTACGGAAGTCCATGAACACCGTGCGATCCTTGAGTTTGCGGGCCTCGCGCAGCGCCGGCTCCACATCCTGCGGCTTTTCGATCAGCATGCCCACGTGGCCATAAGCCTCTGCGAGCTTGACGAAGTTGGGCAGCGCGTCCATGTAGCTATGGCTATAGCGACCTTCGTATTCGACCTCTTGCCACTGGCGCACCATACCGAGGTAGCGGTTGTTCAACGATACGATCTTGATCGGGGTGTTGTACTGCAGGCAGGTGGATAGTTCCTGTATGCACATCTGCACCGAGCCTTCGCCAGTAATGCAAAACACTTCGCTGTCGGGCTTGGCCAGCTTGATACCCATGGCATAAGGGATACCCACTCCCATGGTGCCAAGACCACCGGAATTGATCCAGCGGCGTGGCTCGTTGAACTTGTAATACTGAGCCGCCCACATCTGGTGCTGGCCCACGTCGGATGTGATGTAAGTGTCAGCATCCTTGGTCATGTTCCACAACGTCTCCACCACGTACTGGGGCTTGATGACGTCGCCCTTGCCCATGCTGTACTTCATGCAGTCGCGCTTGCGCCAGCCTTCAATGGTGTCCCACCATGCTCCAAGAGCATTGGCATCGGGCTTAACGGAGCCTTCCTTGATCATTGCGATCATCTCGGTCAACACGTCTTTCACGTCGCCAACGATAGGAATGTCCACCTTGACGCGCTTGGAAATACTCGACGGGTCAATGTCAATATGGATGATCTTGCGCTCATTCTGGGCGAAGTGCTTGGGATTGCCAATCACGCGGTCATCAAAACGTGCACCGACCGCCAGCAAGACATCGCAGTTTTGCATGGCGTTGTTCGCTTCCACCGTGCCATGCATGCCCAGCATACCCAGAAACTTGGGATCCGTAGCAGGATAAGCACCCAACCCCATCAATGTATTGGTGCAGGGGTAACCCAGCATGTCCACCAAAACGCGCAACTCGGCGGATGCATTGCTCAGCAAGACCCCGCCGCCGGTATAGATATAAGGCCGTTTGGCCGCCAACAGCAATTGCAAGGCCTTGCGAATCTGGCCGCCATGCCCCTTGCGAACGGGGTTATAGGAACGCATCTCAACCGATGTGGGATAGCCCGTATAAGGTACTTTTTTAAACGACACATCCTTTGGGATGTCGACCACAACGGGACCTGGGCGGCCGCTGCGTGCGATATGGAAGGCCTTTTTTAAGGTCTCAGCCAGATCGCGCGCATCCTTGACAAGAAAATTGTGTTTAACGATCGGTCGGGTAATGCCCACCGTATCACATTCTTGGAAAGCATCCAACCCGATGGCGTGCGTTGGCACTTGCCCGGTGATGATGACCATGGGAATGCTGTCCATATAGGCCGTCGCAATGCCTGTCACAGCATTGGTAACACCTGGACCCGAAGTTACCAGCGCTACACCAACGTCTCCGGTCGCTCTGGCGTATCCGTCTGCAGCATGCACAGCACCCTGCTCATGGCGTACCAAAACGTGCTGGATAGTGTCTTGTTTATAAAACGCGTCGTAAATGTGCAGCACCGCACCGCCTGGGTAACCCCAGACGTACTTGACACCTTCGGCCTGCAAGGCTTTGACTAACACTTCCGCGCCTCTGAGCTCCAGAGTACCGGATGTACTAACGCCTTGTGACTTGTTTGAATGGGATGCAGCAGACGCCGAAGCGACTTCAGCTTTTGAAATTTCCATGATGAACCTTTGTGAATTTCTCTAACGAAAAACCTTGGGTGCCCCTTTGCAAACTCTTGTGAAGTCGCGTCGGAACTTAGGGTTGAAGCCATGGGCGCATTGAATGCTGCGCCGGACCAAAACCCGTTTGCCTTTTGAATGCAAACCATATTATCGCACTTAGAGGGCGCAATTTGCGGGTTGGAAGAAAAATCTTGGAACCGTCAATGCGATAATTCGCCTCTAACTGTCGAGAACGCAGCTGTTTTGACCTTCCGGCAATTGTCGATACCCATTCCTCGGCTTATAACTCTTGGCTTCTGAACGCGAACTGTCCGATTTCTTGAAAAGCGTGGAAAAACGCGCGTTCAAGCGGTCCGTTTACCACGTTCGCAACGACGAATCAGCGCTGGATATTGTTCAGGACAGCATGATGAAGCTGGCCGAGCACTATGGACACAAACCGGTCGAAGAGTTGCCGATGCTGTTCCAGCGCATTCTGTCCAATTGCACGCTGGACTGGTTTCGCCGCCAGAAGACCCAAAGAGCCTTGTTCTCCACGATGAGCGATTTCGAATCCTCGGGTGACGACGATAGCTTTGATCTACTCGAAACTCTGCATGCGGCCAATAATGGGGAACAAAATGAAAGCGCCGAGACTCAGACTGAACGGGCACAAACCTTGCGCGAGATTGAAATAGAGGTGCAGCAGCTACCGGGGCGTCAACGAGAGGCCTTTTTGATGCGTTATTGGGAGGAGATGGATGTTGCTGAGACCGCGGCGGCTATGGGTTGCTCGCAAGGCAGTGTCAAAACACACTGCTCCAGGGCCGTTCAAGCCCTAGGTAAAGCCTTGAGCGCCAAAGGAATACGACTATGAAAACACAAGACTCCAATCAGTCAACCAATTACCAAGACCGCCTGGGACGTAGCATCGTCGCACGCCTGTCCGACACAACCCAGAACATTCCAAATGATATTTCGGAACGCCTGAAGGTTGCGCGCATGCTGGCACTATCCAAACGCAAGATCGTCAAACTGCAACTGGCCACTGGTGTAAATTCGCAAGGTGGCGCTGCCACCCTGAACGCTGGCGACCCTGATGGCGGCCTGTGGAGTCGTCTGGGCGCAGTGATTCCGCTGCTTGCGCTGGTTGCCGGGTTGTTGACCATTGCCGTCGTTCAGGAGCAACAACGTGCGGACGAGATTGCCGAGGTCGATGTCGAACTCCTCGCAGATGACTTGCCCCCTGATGCGTACATGGATCCTGGCTTTGCGCACTTCCTCAGCCTCAACCGACGCGACTAGCGCTTCCTCGAATCTCATGCCCGTACACCATCTGCTTGCAAACCTTCGATCGCTTTCTTCAACCCAATCGGCAATACTTGTAACTCTGCTGATTGGTGCTGTAGGCGTAGCGGTAGGCATAGCGATGGGCCGAGGTGAAGCACCGGTAAGCAAGCCTGCTTCGGCACCCACCCCCATACTGGTTGTCCAACCGACCGGGTCGCGGTGGCAAGACCTTACCGACGCACAAAAGCAAATTTTGTCGCCCTTGGCAGGGATTTGGGACACGCTCAACAATGGGCACAAGGGCAAGTGGATCGCCTTGACGCAAAACTACGGGACCCGGTCCCCCGACGAGCAGAAGAAAATGCAAAGCCGTATGCTGGAGTGGTCCGCTTTGACCCAAAGCCAGCGCGAACAGGCACGTCTTAATTTTGCCGAAACCAAAAAAATCTCCCCTTCTGCGCGAGCTGCCGATTGGGAGACCTACCAGGGCCTGAGCGGGGAGGAAAAGCGCGAGCTTGCGGCCAAAGGCAAAGCCAAGCCCACAGGTGCTGCGGTTGCCGTTACGCCAGTACCTCCCAGCAAACTGACCCCTGTTCCCATTACGCGCCACACTGCGTCGCAGGACAGTACATTGGCCGCAATCAAACCGAAAATAGATGCCAACACGCTACTGCCCTTGCAAGCATCTACACCGGCTCCGGTTGCCTCTTCTACACCCACACCTACACCTGCGACTCCCAGTCCCTTGGCGCCTTCGGTGAACGCTGACTCTCTTTCGCCAAACTAGCACCCAGACTGCACAAGCGTCTTGCACCGGCATTTCGGCCGCGGTGGCTCCGACCTACAATCCCGGTCGGTCTGAGATCCACACAACAATGCACACTGAAATAAACACCCCTGGTTTGTGGCGCCGCATGGCGTGCTGGCTGTACGAAGGCATGCTGATGTTCGCAGTCGCCTTCTTTGCCACGTGGTTGTTTAGCACCATCGGGCAAATGCGCAGCGGAATGGATCCGCGTCGGCTACTTTTGATCTTCTTCCTGTTCGTAATATTCGGCATCTATTTCACTTGGTTCTGGTCGAAGGGCCAGACCTTGGCCATGAAGACGTGGAATATCCGCGTGGTCGGGCATGATGGGAAGACCATCTCCCAGTTGCGGGCATTTGGGCGCTATTGCCTCTCCTTGTTATGGTTTTTACCGCCCCTTATCACGCTGTCGACTTTTCCAAGCAGCGGAGGGGAAATGGCCGTCATCACCACCGGCTGGGTGATCGTCTGGGCGCTGCTTAGCCGCTTCCATCCGCAGGGCCAGTTTTGGCACGATGCCTTGGCCGGCACACGCTTGATCAGCTCGCAACCCATGAGTCGCTAACGCGCATGCCCGTGAAATCCAGTACCCAAACTATTTCAGCCAATCCGCAAAAGGACCGCAAGGGACTGAACCGCGTCTGGCATGCCACCGGTTACTCGGTAGCCGGCCTGCGTGCAGGTTGGCATGAAACCGCGTTCCGGCAAGAGGCCATTGCGGCCATCGTGCTGCTGCCGCTGGCGTTTTGGCTGGGCAAAAACTGGGTGGAAACCGCGTTGCTGGCGGCCAGCGTGGTGCTGGTGATGGTCGTGGAGTTGCTCAATACGGCCGTCGAAACCGCGATTGACCGTATCGGCCCCGAGTGGCATGACCTGTCCAAACGCGCCAAGGACATGGGAAGTGCCGCGGTTCTGCTAAGCCTGGTGGTGTGCGCCGGCATCTGGGCCGCAGCGCTGTACCACCGACTGGCTTAGGAACGCAGCGAAGGGCCGCCCCGAGCCTGTTCAGCCCCTCGGGGGGGGCAGCGAACCACACAACGTGGGGAGCGTGGGGGCTATATTTCTAAACTGCGGATTCGTCCTGCTCACCGGTGCGAATGCGCACCACGCGCTCCACGCTGGTGACAAAAATCTTGCCGTCGCCGATCTTGCCGGTATGCGCGGCCTTGACGATGGCGTCCACACAGCGGTCCACATCTTCGGTCTTCACAACCACCTCGACCTTGACCTTAGGCAAAAAGTCGACCACATACTCAGCGCCACGGTAGAGCTCGGTATGGCCTTTTTGGCGGCCAAAGCCTTTGACCTCGGTAACCGTGAGTCCGGTAACACCACACTCGGCCAAGGCTTCACGCACTTCTTCCAGTTTGAACGGTTTGACGATGGCGGTGATTTGTTTCATATAACTCCTAATAATCAGTTGAGGACAGAGCTTGCTTCGCTGCGGTCTGTCCCGCAAGTCTCAGAATAGTCAATGGGGAACAGGTTTGCGCCCATCCTTAAAATCTCACGCTCTGAAACGGTTGGTTATAGGATACCGCCAATCCTTGCCAAAGCTGCGGTGCGTTACACGAATCCCTACCGGCGACTGGCGGCGCTTGTACTCGTTGAGCTTGATCAGGCGCGTCACCTTCTCCACATCAGCCCGCTCGAACCCGGCGGCGATGATGGTCTCGATGCTTTGGTCGTTCTCCATATACCGGTCGACGATGGCGTCCAGCACCTCATAGGGTGGCAGGCTGTCCTGGTCCTTCTGGTCGGGGCGCAGCTCTGCGCTGGGCGGACGGGTGATGATGCGATCGGGTATCGGGCTCATCCCCGTACCGTAGGGGTCATTGGCATTACGCCAATGCGCCATCTTGAACACCAGCGTCTTGGCCAGGTCTTTGATGACGGCAAAACCACCGGCCATGTCGCCGTATAGCGTGCAGTAGCCCGTAGCCATTTCGGATTTGTTGCCGGTGGTCAGAACAATGCTGCCGAACTTGTTGCTGAGGGCCATCAGCAAGGTGCCGCGGATCCGCGCCTGGATGTTTTCTTCGGTCGTGTCTTCGGCACGTCCGGCAAATTCCGTCGCCAGCGAAGCCTTGAAGGCCTCGAACTGCGGCACGATGGAAATCTCGTCATAACGCACACCCATGCGCTGCGCCATCTCGCGGGCGTCCAGCCAGCTGATGTCGGCGGTGTAGGGCGACGGCATCATCACGGCGCGCACCTTGTCGGCGCCGAGCGCATCCACCGCGATGGCCAGCACCAGCGCCGAATCGATACCGCCCGACAAGCCCAGCAGCGCGCCGGGGAATCCATTCTTGCCCACGTAGTCGCGCACACCCAGCACCAGGGCGTCCCACAGGTCTTGCTCGGGCGTGCGCACAGGCTCAACGCTAGCTACTATATTGATAGCGCATTTGTCATATTCCACGTGGGCTACAAAGCTATTTTCCTTAAAGCTTGGGGCGCGGCCAGCCAAAGACCCGTCGGCATTTAGCGCAAATGAGTGCCCCTCGAACACCACCTCATCCTGGCCGCCCACCAGGTGTGCATAGACCAGCGGCAAACCGGTCTCTTGCACCCGCTGGCGCATAGTGTCTTCGCGTTCGTAACCCTTGCCCACATGGAAGGGGGATGCGTTGATGACCGCCAGCATTTGCGCTCCGGCCTCTTTAGCCAGGCGCGCAGGCTGCTCGAACCAGGCGTCTTCACAGATCAATAGGCCCACACGGATGCGTTGCCCTTCAGCACCTGCCTCGAACACACAGACGCCGTCGCCGGGCGTGAAATAACGCCGCTCGTCAAACACCTGGTAATTGGGCAATTCGCGCTTGGCGTATGTGGCAATGACCTGGCCCTCGCGCAACACGCTGGCGGCATTGAAGCGTTTTTGCACCGCCACCGAACGCGTACGGCTATCGCCCCCGGTCGGGTGCCCTACCACCACCGCCATATCTTTTAACCCGGCCAGAGCTCCAGCCACTGTTTTCACGGCATCATCACAGGCTTGGATAAATGCCGGGCGCAGATATAAATCTTCGGCGGCATAACCGCAGATCGACAATTCGGGGGTCAGCAGCAGGCGCGCGCCGTCGGCATAGGCCTCCTTGGCTGCGGTGATGATTTTTTGGGCGTTACCCTCCAGATCACCAACGACGAAATTGAGTTGCGCAACGCACAGTTTGAGAGTCATGAACCAAGAAAATTTCGTTAATCGCCGTCCCACCGTAGCAGGCCCTGCGCACAAGGTGCGCCTTGGCTGAGGATTATGTCATTCGGGTGCTGAACTCGCCGTTGGACGTGGATGCCACCGCCTGGGATGCGCTGCGGCAGACCCAGCCCAACCCCAGCCCCTTCATGCGCCACGCCTATTTGGCGGCGCTGCATGCCAGCGGCAGCGCGGCGCCCGCAACCGGTTGGACCCCGCACTTCATTACGTTAAACCTCAATGGCGAGATGGTCGCCGCCTGCGCCTTGTACGAGAAGGCCCACTCCTACGGTGAATATGTGTTCGACTGGGCCTGGGCCAATGCCTACGCCCAACACGGCCTACCCTACTACCCCAAGGCGACTGCGGCAGTGCCCTTCACCCCCGTGCCCGGCGCGCGGCTGATGGCGCGGGACGCGGCCGTGCGCGTGGCGCTGGTGCAGGCGATGGTGCATTGGTGTGAAGACAACGGCATGTCGTCCCTGCATTTGCTGTTTGCAAACGAGGACGATGCGCAAGCCTGTGCCCAGGCCGGGCTGATGTTGCGCCACACCGTGCAGTTCCATTGGAAGAATGTGGCCCCCACGCTTGCCACTACGTGTGCTGCGCTGCCCTTGCAGGGCGCGGCGTTGCCGGAGTCAACGCCCCTTCTGGCTGTCCCGCCCTGCACAGGCAGGCCGGGAGCCGCAGCCATCAGCCCCGAGGGGGCGCGTTTGGCAAAACCCCAAGTCCACGCCTTGGGGCGGCCCGGCGGCGAAACCGAGGGCTATTCGGATTTCGACGCCTTTTTGGCCTCTTTGTCGCAGGAAAAGCGTAAAAAAATCCGACAGGAGAGGCGCAAGGTTGCAGATGCCGGCGTCAGCTTCCGCTGGTCGATGGGCCGCGACATCGCGCAGTCGGACTGGAACTTCTTCTACCGCTGCTACGAGCGGACCTACCTGGAACACGGCAACGCGCCCTACCTCAACCGCGACTTCTTCGCCCGCATGGCAGACACCATGGCCGAGCACTGGCTGCTATTTATCGCCGAGCGCGACGGCAAGCCAATTGCTAGTAGTTTGATAGCGCTAGATGCATATTCCACGAGGGCTAGTGGCTCAGATGGCTTAAGCGACTCTGTCAAAGTTGCCTATGGCCGCTACTGGGGCGCACTAGAACGCGTGGACTGCCTGCACTTTGAAGCCTGCTACTACCAGCCACTGCAATGGTGCATAGAACATGGTTACCTGCGCTTTGAAGGCGGCGCCCAGGGCGAGCACAAGATGGCGCGCGCCCTGCTCCCTGTGAAGACCACCAGCGCCCACTGGCTGGCGCATCCGGCCTTTGCCGATGCGGTGGCACGGTTTCTGGAACGCGAGGACCAGGGGATCAACAATTACCTGGATGATTTGGGGCGCCGTAGTCCATTCAAGCACGACCAATAGAGAACGCTCAAACGCAACATCAAGCCTTGCCACGCGCCCAGGCAGGCTGCACGATGCGTCCCCGGCGCTGAGCCAGCACCAGCACGGCAGCCGTGGCCAACACAGCAAAGACCAGGTCGATGGCCGAGCCTTCAATGCCGGATGCACCGCCGGTCAACCAATCGGGCCCGCTGAGTTCGGTCACCAACAGGCCTTGTTTCACCCCATGGCCGGACACCGCCAGCGAAAAAATACCGTCCTGAAAAAAATTCCAGCTCGCATGCAGGGCGGCACACAACCACAGACGCCCGGTCAGCAAAAAGGCCGCGGCGAAAAATACGCCGGCTACTGCGGTGTTGGCAATACCCAGTACCGAGACGTTGTCGTTGTCGTTGTCGTTGATCATGTGCATGGCACCAAACACCAGCTCTGAGGCCAGCAAGGCCAGCCAACTGCCCAGCGACTCCTGCACGACCCGAAAGAAGATGCCGCGCACCATCATCTCTTCAATCAGACCGACGGTGATATGCATGAGCAGTGGCAGGATGAAAACGCCGTTGGGCGTCACGGACAGTGAGCGCAGGCCGCCCAGAGCCGCAATACCCGCTACTGTGATACACACCATCAGTCCACCCAACACAAAACCTGTGCCGTACTCGCTTAGGGCACCTTTGAGCGCCAGCTCCGACACCACACGCTTTTCCATCTTGATGACATAAAACGTGTACGACAGGCAACCCATTCAGGCCCCAAACAATTGGCCCAGACGCGAGTACAGCTTGACCTCAAAAAAATGGGTGGATGCGGCCTGTATCAGCAGGAACGGCACCATGAAGAAAACCAGGGCCAGCACGATGCGGGTCAAGGGAAAGCGCAGGATGCGTTGCGCCAGCGGTGCGGCCGCCGGGGTAAATGGCAGTAGTCATATATTCCTTCGGTGAAATGGTGTGAAAACGCATCGATTCCGATGCAATCTGGTGGGCGCGACTGTAAAAGGCGTTCCGAACCGGAACCATCACCATGCGACAGAGTGCAGCAGGCGGGGTATAGCCCGCAATTTGTGCCCGGCTCAGGCCCGCCGAGGTGGGTACGCCAGGCTATGGCGCTAGCGGGCCGGCACCCGGCCCAGGCACTGGTTGCCGCATCGCGATTTCTACACCAGCTTTTTTCAACAGCAATGTGAGACCTGGATGAAAAAGTGCTTCTTCCGATATGTAGTGGCCTTTGCCGACCAGCGCGACGCTGTGGGCGACTCCGCCAGATCCGTTGATGCTTTCAACGAAACCGGCAGTGCAAGGCCAAGGGTCCTGTTCGCCCTGTATTGCAAGAAACTCCAATCCCGCTTGGGCCACGCTCACACTGTGCGGCGCTTGCCCGGCGATGGCAACCGCGACATTTACCAACGGACCAAGGCGGCCGACAAACTGGCAAACACCTGAGCCACCCAGGCTGTAGCCAATAAGCACAAGCTGTTGCGACGCTGTGGTCGTAGCCTTAATCAACAATGCAAGCCGGTCCGCATTCCATTCGGCCTCAGCTTCAAGCTGGGGACACATTACGGGACAATTGACAGACACTTCCGACCGGGCCAAAAGGGCAGGAAGACCATACCGCTTGACCCAGGAAAGATCCGAACCCCGCTCGCCGCTACCGTGCAGGTAAATCACGACCGCATTTGCTCCAAGAGCATCGTGCGGAAGAAACTCAAGAAAACGAAACCCTGATGTTGGGTCCAGGCGGTGGTGCTCAAGCATGCTGGCTAGCTTAGCCAGTTTTTGCTGCATTTCACATCCAACTCCAGGGACGTTCAAACGACTGGTCACCCGAAAAAGAGGTGCTTCTATGCCATGCACGCCTGCTGGCAAAATCTCCCCATGCACGTATCCCCGGAAAGCCCAGCCCCCATCACCCACTACGAGAACTTTCCGGTCGCGTCCTTCTTATGCCCGGCCCACCTGCGCGCGCCCATCGCGGCCATCTACCACTTTGCCCGCACCGCGGACGATATTGCTGACGAGGGTGACGCCACCGCCGTGCAGCGACTGGATGAACTGAAGGCCTACCGCAGCGACCTGGATGCCACCTGCAAGGCAGCGTGCGGTACACCAGGGGACACAGCTCCCAGCGTCCGCTGGCCGCAGGTCTTCGGTCCCCTGCAAGTCGCCCTGCAAACGCACCATCTGCCCGCCCAGTTGCTGCACGATCTGCTCGACGCCTTCGTCCAAGACACCCGCAAATCCGCCGCCGCCGAGGGTTATGCAACGCACGCCGAGCTGCTGGACTACTGCCGCCGCTCGGCCAATCCCGTGGGGCGCCTGCTGTTGCACCTGTATGGCGTCAATGACGCGCTGGCGCTGGAACGCAGCGACGCCATTTGCAGTGCGCTGCAACTGATCAACTTCTGGCAGGACCTGAGCATGGACATTCCGCGTGGTCGTTATTACCTGCCACGCGAGGACTGCGAACGTTTTGGCGTGCCACAGGCCGACATACTGGCACAGCGCCAAACCCAGGTTGCTACACAATTAATAGCGCATTGCTCAAATTCCGCGAGGGCTAGCATGGAGTTTGGCTCAAGCCTTGTGCACCAAATACCGGGTCGCGCGGGTTGGGAGTTGCGTCTGGTGGTGCAAGGCGGTCTGCGGATATTGGACCGCATAGAGGCCCTGCACTACGCCACCTTGACCCAGCGCCCCACGCTGCGTTGGTGGGACTTTCCGGTCATGCTTTGGCGTGCCGCATGGATGTAGGCCATTCTTTCTTCTTTTTAGCAGGCACACCAACGTCGCAGGCAAATCAGGTGGGTTGGGTGTTCTGCGTAGGTAAAAGAGGAGTCCGAAGGACGGGGGACACGAAGCAGAACACCCAACCCACCTGATTCAACGCAACACAGTCTCCACACCAGACCTGATCCAGCCCTCTCTGTGAGTGACAATTGCAACCCATATGACGACCCCAGCGCAATACGTTCAAGAGAAGGCAGCCGCATCCGGCAGCAGCTTCTACTACGCCTTTTTATTTCTCCCGGCCCCCAAGCGCGCCGCCATCACCGCCTTCTACGCCTTTTGCCGCGAAGTGGACGATGTGGTCGATGACATGGTCGACGCCAGTGTGGCCCAGACCAAGTTGGCCTGGTGGCAATCCGAAGTGGCCAAGGCATTTGCCGGCCAGCCCAGCCACCCGGTCACGAAGGCCCTGATGCCGCTGGCTGCCGAATTTCATATCGAGCAGCGCCACCTGCAGGCCGTGATTGAAGGCTGCCTGATGGACCTGACGCAGACACGTTACCTGGACTACCCCGGCCTGCAACGCTACTGCCATCTGGTGGCCGGCGTGGTGGGTGAAGTGGCCGCCGGCATCTTTGGCCAGACCCAGGCCCAGACCACGCAATACGCCCACAAGCTGGGTCAGGCGCTGCAACTCACCAACATCATCCGCGACGTGGGCGAAGACGCGCTGCGCGGGCGCATCTACCTGCCGGTCAACGAACTGAAGCAGTTTGATGTGAAGGCCCATGAGATTCTGAAGCGCACGTATTCGGACAACTTCACCGCGCTGATGCGCTTCCAGGCCCAGCGCGCCCACGCCCTGTACGACGAGGCCCTGGCCCTGCTGCCCGACCAGGACCGCCGCACACAAAAGCCCGGCCTGATGATGGCCAGTATTTACCGGGCACTGCTGCGCGAAATCGAGCGCGACAATTTCCAGGTGCTACACCAACGGGTCAGCCTGACGCCGCTGCGCAAGATGTGGCTGGCGTGGAAGGTGCAAGCATTAGGTAGGTTATGACCCCCACGGTCGCCCACTGCGTGTGGCTTCCTGCCCCCCGAGGGGGCCGCGTTTGGCAAAACCCCAAGTCCACGCCTTGGGGCGGCCCGGCGGCGAAACATGACCCGCAGCGGAGGCTGCTGTGAAGGTAGCCGTAGTCGGCGCCGGCTGGGCCGGTATGGCGGCCGCAGTGGCGGCGTGCGAACAGGGCCACACCGTCACCGTTTTCGAAGCCTCCCGCACGCTGGGTGGCCGGGCGCGGGCCTTGCAGGCCACGCTGCCCGATGGCACACCCATCACGCTGGACAACGGCCAGCACATCTTGATTGGCGCCTACACCGAGACGCTGCGCCTGATGCGGCTGGTGGGCCTGGACCCGGATACGCTGCTGCTGCGCCAACCGCTGTCCCTGCCCTTCCCCGACGGCACCGGCCTGCAGACGCCGGCCTATGCCGCGCGCTGGCCGGCGCCATTGGATGCGATAGCCGCCATTTCCACCGCGCGCGGCTGGAACTGGGGCGAGCGTTTGTCGCTGGTCCGTGCGTCTCTGGGCTGGCAACTGAAGGGTTTCCGTTGTGCGCCCCAGTTGTCGGTCGCGCAGTTGTGCAAGCGCATGGCACCGCGTGTGCTGCACGAGTTGATCGAACCCTTGTGCGTCTCCGCGCTGAACACGCCGGCATCACACGCCAGTGCCCAGGTATTCTTGCGCGTGCTCAAGGATGCGCTGTTTGGCATCCGCGGTGGCTCACACTTGCTGCTGCCCCGCACCGATTTGAGCGCACTGTTCCCCACGGCGGCCGCCCAATGGATTACCCAACGCGGTGGGCAAGTCCACATCGGTCAACGCGTGGGAACGCTGCGCTGGCAAGCGCCCCACTGGCTGCTGGATGGACAGGTGTTTGACCGCGTCATCTGGGCAACGTCTTCGTCAAACGCGACTCTAGCCCTCGTGGAATCTAGTAGAACCGCTCCTGAATCAATAGCAAATGCGATGCACACGTGGGCCACCACTACATCCGCCCTGCGCTTTGAAGCCATAGCCACCGTCTACGCCTGGACACCGCAGGCCCGCCTGCCCCACGCCATGCTGGCGCTGCACAACACCCCCACCGCTCCGGCGCAGTTTGTGTTTGACCGCGGCCAATTGGGCGGCCCGCAAGGCCTGCTGGCCTTTGTCGTCAGCGCGAGCGACGGCAGCCGCGAAGAACTTCAAACTGCCGTGCTGCGGCAGGCGCAGGACCAACTCGCGTCACTCGGTGTCCCCCCATTGCAGCCCGTGCAAACCGTCGTCGAAAAACACGCCACCTTTGCCTGCACACCCGCCCTGCAACGCCCGCCCCAGCAGATCGCACCCGGCTTGTATGCCGCCGGTGATTACGTAGACGGCCCCTACCCCGCCACTTTGGAAGGCGCGGTGCGCAATGGGTGGGCTGCGGGGAGTTAGCCGCTGCACTGGAGTCGCTCAAGTTTCCGGTCTTCAGAGCAATACCGCATTGCAAAGGCCGGTACTTTCCAAACAAAATTTATGGACTTCTCACTCACCATCGCTTGGTTCTTACCTCTTCTCGGTGTGATCCTTGCCGGCTTGTTTGGTGCTTCAGGCGCCAAATCGGGCGCTGAATCGATTTGGGGGGTGGCGCTTTTTACTTCCATCGTGATCGGCTTCGTTCTAATGATTGCCCAAGTCTTTTTGCATAGCTATTGTGTCGAAATGAAGGGCTGCCAAGATAGCGGTGATGGGAACATGAGCTACTGGTTTCAGTCCTTCTTTGCAATCCCGATCTACTGGCTGGTTTCCGTGAGCGTTTGGCAGATGAAACGTTGAAGTCGCCAGCGTTTTTTACGCAATTCGTCATTCACGTGCGGGCTGCAGCAGTAAAAACGACGTACCCACAAGCCCCGTCCTGGACGCAAACCGAAGAACGCTAGCCACGCCGTCCAACTTGCCCCACATGCAGGCTAGCACCCCCTCCCCATTGCGTATGATCGACGATCCCTTAGGAGTAGCAGACCCATGCACATTGCATTGAAAATCGTTGCCGCCACCGTCACCGCTGCCATTGTGGTTGCGGGTGGTGCGGCAGCCTGGCACATCCACACCAAACAACCGGTGCGCAGCGGCAATGTGAAGCTGAAGCAGCTGAAGGCGCCGGTTAGTGTGGATTACGACGAGCGCGGCGTGCCGCATATCCGTGCCGAAAACGAGATGGACATGTACCGCGCGCTGGGTTATGTGCATGCGCAAGACCGCTTGTTCCAGATGGAAATGGTGCGCCGCCTGGCGCGTGGCGAGCTGGCCGAGATTTTGGGCCCCAAACTGCTGGAGACCGACAAGCTGTTTCGCACGTTGGGCATCCGTGCCCGCGCCGACGAGATGGCTGCCAAGATCAACCCGGTCAAGCCCAGCGACATGGCGCTGATCTCGTACCTGGACGGCATCAACCAGTTCCAGGATTCACACCCGGTGCCGCTGGAATTCGACATTCTCAAAATCCCCAAACGCCCGTTCACACCGCAAGACACCTTTGCCGTGGCCGGCTACCTGGCCTATAGCTTTGCGCAGGGCTACAAGGTCGAACCCGCACTGACCCACATCCGCGACAAGCTCGGCCCCAATTACCTGAAGATATTTGACATGGACTGGCACCCCGAGGGTGTGGTCAAGACCAGTAGCGCCAAGGCCCCTGCCGCGCCGCGCCCCGCGCTGGCGCTGGACACCAAGGACTGGGCTGGCCTGGCCCAGCTGGCACAGCTCAGCCAGGACGCGCTGGACGCCGCCGGTGTGCCGGCCTTCGAGGGCAGCAACGCCTGGGTCATCTCCGGCAAACGCACCGCCAGTGGCAAGCCGCTCTTGGCCGGTGACCCGCATATCGCCTACTCGGCACCCGCCGTCTGGTACGAGGCGCATCTGACCGCCCCCGGCTTTGATCTGTATGGTCACTACCAGGCCCTGAACCCGGTGGCGCTGCTGGGCCACAACAGCCAGTTCGGCTGGAGCCTGACCATGTTCGAGAACGACGATGTCGATCTGATCGCCGAGAAGGTCAACCCCTCCAACCCCAACCAGGTGTCGATCAAGGGCCAATGGGTGGACCTGCAAACCCGCACCGAGACCATCAAGGTCAAGGGCGCAGCCGATGTGCAATTGAACCTTCGCCGCTCGCCGCACGGCCCCATCATCAGCGACGCTTTTAAAGAGAATTTTGGCGATACACCGATTGCCATGTGGTGGGCCTTCCTGGAGACCGAGAACCCGGCGCTGGAGGCCTTTTACGAACTCAACCGCGCCGACACCCGCGAGAAGGCGCGCCGCGCGTCCGAAAAAATCCACTCCCCCGGCCTGAATATCCTCTGGGCCAATACCGCCGGTGACATCGGCTGGTGGGGTGCCGCCAAACTTCCGATACGCCCGGCCGGCGTGAAATCCCACTTCATCCTGGATGGCAGCAAGGCCGAGGCCGACAAAAACGGCTTCTACAACTTCAGCTTCAACCCGCAAGAAGAAAACCCGGCGCGCGGCTACATCGCCTCGGCCAACCACCAGCCCAAGCCTAGCAGCGGCGTGCCGGTGCCCGGCTACTACTGCCTGCCAGACCGTATCCAGCGGCTGGAAGATGCGCTGCGCGACCCCGAAAAAAAATGGGACACCGCCGCCGCACAGGCGCTGCAACTCGACAGTGGCAACGGCTACGGCCCGCGCGTGTTGAAAGACCTGCTACCGATACTGATGGCCGTCACCACGGACCCCTATGAAAAGGCTTTCCTGGAACCCCTGCAATTGTGGGATGGCGACTACAGCCGTGACAGCATGGCCGCGCTGCTGTTCACGCAGCTGATGTACGAAATAGCCCGCGCCGCGATGGCGGATGAGATGGGCGAGGTGCCGTTCAAGAACGTGCTGCGGACCTTTGCACTGGACAACGCGCTGGCCAATCTGGCGGCCGATGCCAAATCCCCCTGGTGGGACAACGCCAGCACCAAGCCGGTGGAGAGCCGTTTCGAGACCGTGCGTATTGCCTGGGTCAACACCATCAAACACCTGGAATCGGTCTACGGCAAGGACCTGCTGAAGTGGAACTGGGGTACCGCCCACACGCTGCTGCACGCCCACCCGCTGGGCCAGCAAAAGCCGCTGGACAGCATCTTCAACGTCGGCCCCTTCAAGGTAGCCGGTGGCCGCGAAGTGCCGAACAACCTCAACATCCACATGGGACCTGCCCCCTGGACCGCACGTTCCGGCCCATCCACGCGTCGCGTCATCGACTTTGCGCGCCCGGACAAATCGGTCGGCATCAACCCGGTGGGGCAAAGCGGCGTGTTGTTTGATACCCACTACTCGGACCAGGCCAAGTTCTTTGCCGAAGGCCTGTACCAACCCCAGCACCTGAGCGCGGCCGATATCAAGGCGCACAGCAAGAGCACGCTGACCCTCAAGCCCTGAGCTTGAAGAAAAAGATACGCCATGCCCTTCGCCAAAGAACCCCCGTATACCCATGGCCAGGTGCCCCGCACTGCGGTGCTGTACTGCAACCTGGGCACGCCCGATGCGCCTACGCCCAAGGCCGTGCGCCGCTACCTGGCGGAGTTCTTGAGCGACCACCGCGTGGTGGAGATTCCGCGCCTGCTGTGGCTGCTGATACTGCACGGCATCATCCTGCGCACACGCCCCGCCAAGTCGGCCGCCAAATACGCCAGCATCTGGACGCCCGAGGGCTCACCACTGAAGTTATGGACCGAGAAGCAATCCAAGCTGCTGCAGGGCTGGCTGGGCCAGCGCAACCATGCCGTCAAGGTGCGTTATGCCATGCGTTACGGCAGCACGTCGATTGCCTCGCAACTCGACGCGCTAAAGGCCGACGGCGTGACCCGTGTGCTGGTGGTTCCCGCCTACCCGCAGTACAGCGCCACCACCACGGCCAGCGTGTTCGACGCGGTCTATGCCTGGGCCGCACGCACCCGCGCGCTGCCCGAACTGCGTTTTATCAACCACTACCACGACGACGCGGGCTACATCGGCGCGCTGGCCTCCAGTGTGCAGCGCCACTGGAAGGAGCATGGCCGGCCCGACCAGTTGCTGATGAGTTTCCACGGCGTGCCAGCCCGCACGCTGGAACTGGGCGACCCCTACCACTGCGAGTGTATGAAGACCGCGCGCCTGCTGGCCAGCAAGCTGAACCTGAGCAAGGAGCATTACAAGGTTAGTTTCCAGTCCCGCCTGGGCCGCGCCAAGTGGCTGCAGCCCTACACCGAACCCACGCTGATCGCCATGGGCCGCGCCGGTGTCAAACGTGTGGACGTCATCTGCCCCGGCTTCACCAGCGACTGCCTGGAGACCCTGGAAGAAATCGGCATGGAGGCCCGGGCCGCTTTTCTGCTGGCCGGCGGCAAAACCTTCCATTACATCCCCTGCCTGAACGACGACCCCGAGTGGATCACCGCGCTGTGCAATCTCAGCGAGCGGCATCTGTCCGGATGGGACACGCAGGATGAGCCCAATACGGCGGCGATGGCGACCTCGCGCATTGCGGCGCTGGCAATGGGGGCGAAGCAGTAGGAGCTATTGCAGGTGTAATTGCTATGTTTTTAGCA
Source organism: Pseudomonadota bacterium (assembly GCA_040384785.1). GTDB lineage: Bacteria > Pseudomonadota > Gammaproteobacteria > Burkholderiales > Burkholderiaceae_C > Allorhodoferax. The sequence continues at coordinate 37,604 of JAZKIR010000010.1, read as the reverse complement.
GCACACTGGACATATTCTACGAGGGCTAACGACCAATTACTCCTGAGACACCCCTCCAGCAACCGCCCCGGTACGGAGAATTTGCCTGCTACTCACTGACTGGCAGGCTTAACCGAACATGCGCCGGCAATCAGCGCATTGGTTGCCGTAAGCACTTCGGCTTCATGGGACGTGTAGTAGTCCATGCTCCACTTTTTCTCGAAATGGCCAATCACGCATTCACAGGTAGCCAAAAACGGCTCCATAGCGCTTGCGGTTTTCTCGCGAAACCGGGCGGGCAGTTCCTTGAGATTGTGTTTCTTGAGATAGTCCTGCTCGGCGCGCGTGTAAATGCTAGCCCTGCAACTGGCAATGGCGGCCTTTTTTTCTTCAACGGGCCATGGCGAAACATTTGCAGCAAGGCACTGTGATGTGACTGCCAGCAGCAGCGCGGATAAAGCGTATCGGTTCATTGTTGGGTGCTCAATAAGAGTTGTGAATAGCATAGGTAGGCGGACCAGCCCAGTCACTGGCGATCATACTGACCGTTGATACCACCACTGCCTCAACCTCGCAGCTCTTCTCCTTTCGGCATGCCACTAGTGGCCAATTGCGACGCCTGCGCGTGCAAGACGCGTATGCCATGGCATGGAAGATGCCGACAATCTCCAATGCCAACGCCACTATCCGATCGAAGGTGCTGACCTGTTCCAAATTACTTCATAGGACTTTTCACGCATGCAAACACAACAGGTACTCACCGGCCGCTGCCTTTGCGAAGGTATTGAATACAGGATTGAAGGCGAACTTGGCCCGATTCTGAACTGCCATTGTTCACGTTGCAGGCGCTGGCATGGCGCCGCTTTTCGCACCCGTGCGTCGATCAAGTCCTCGCAGTTCACCTGGGTCAAGGGCCAAGAACTGGTCAAGACGTTCCACTCCGCGGAATTCACGGCCAAGCATTTTTGCTCGGTCTGCGGCTCCAACTTGATCAGCACCTACGACAACGACCCCGACCGCATGAGCCTGCCCTTGGGCGGCCTGGACCAGGCGCCCAGCAACCGGGTCGAGGGGCATTTTTTCGTAGGCTCCAAGGCACCGTGGTTCGAGATCACCGACGACTTGCCGCAGCACGATACCTGGCCGGGCTCGCGCACCAATGTGCGGATGACCGACGATGAGTCCAAGTCGTAGCCACCGAAAAATACCGACAACTTCCGATTGGGTAGAAATTGGCAAGCTTTGACTCAACTTTCTGAGACATTAGCGATGTCTCGATACCGCTCTTGACAGAGCACCCTCAAACAAGAATCCGCACCATGCCAACACCAGCCATCCCCTCCACCCACCGTGCGGCAACGCCTTATCTCATCGTCAGTGATGCGGCGCGCGCCATAGACTTCTACAAACAGTCTTTCGGCGCAACCGAGCGGGTGCGCCTGGCCGACTCCGGCGGAAAGCTCATGCATGCCGAGCTTCTGATTGGCAATACACGGCTCATGTTGGCCGATGAGTTTCCAGAAATGGGATACCGCAGCCCGCAGTCGCTTGGCGGAACACCGGTGTCCCTGCTGCTGTACGTCGAGGATGTGGATACTTTTTTTGCCAAGGCCCTTGCAGGCGGGGCTACCGAGACCATGGCCATTGCCGACCAGTTCGACGGTGATCGCCGTGGCACCTTGACCGATCCTTTTGGCCACGTGTGGTTGCTCGCCACCAAGAAGGAAGATGTGTCATACGCAGAGATGCAGCGCCGCTTTGAAAAGATGATGGCGCAAGCACGGGCCTAAGCGGACTAGGCCGCAAAACACACGCGGTTGCGCCCCATCTCCTTGGCGCGGTACAGCAGGCCATCGGCCTTGTTCAGCATGGCGTGCACCGTGCCTGCGGCCACGTCGGCGCACAGGCCCATGCTCATGGTGACACTCAGCTCCGGGTGCACATTGGCCCAGGGGAAGCTTTCTATCACCAGGCGCAGCTTGTCGCACAACGCTGCGGCCTGGGGCAACGGGGTCTCCGGCAGCAGGAAGACAAACTCTTCGCCGCCGTAACGTGCCACCACGTCGGAGATGCGCATATGGGTGCGCAGGATTTCGGCAATCTGTTTCAGCACCACGTCGCCGGTGGCGTGTGAATATTTGTCGTTGATACGCTTGAAGAAATCAATATCCCCCATCACCACCGTCATCGGGTGCCCGTGGCGCACCGACTGCTCGAACAGCTGCTGCGCCTGCTCGTCGAAATGGCGGCGGTTGTAGAGATCGGTCAGCGCATCGCGGATGCTCATCTCCTTGAGCTTGTTGGCCTGCTGCAAGATGGTCTGGTTGGATTGCTGCAGCGCCTCGTGGCTCTGCGCCAGCTCCTCGCTCATCTGGTTGAAGGCCGTAGCCAGCGTCGCAATCTCGCTGCTGCCGGGCACGGCCACCTTTTGCCGCAGGGCACCCACACGCATGGCCTTGACCGCCTGGGTCAGCTGCCGCAGCGCCGCGCTCAGGCCATTGCCCAGCAACAGACCCAGCCCCAGGGCCAGCACCGTGGCGGCCGCGGCGCCATAACCCAGCGCCTCGCGCATGGCGGCCAGGTATTCGATGTCCTGCTTGCCGGGTGCCAGCACACCCTGTGGTGAGATATAGGCTTCGACCTTGTCATTGATGGTGATGGGAATCGCGTCACGCTGCATGTCGGGTGGTGCCACGCTGTTATGCGCGTATTCGCCCGCGCCCAGCAACACGCGGTATTGGGCATCCAGCAAAATGAATTTAAACGGCGGCTCGCCGCGCCGAGGGCCGCCGCCGGGGCCACCACCTTCTTGCGGACCAGGCCGTGGTTGTAGTTGTTGTGGGTCCTGGCCTCGGTCGTCAGGGCCAGGGCCACGATCCGGGAAGCCTTGCCTGCGTTCATCACGCGGCCCATCAGTCTGGCCCTCGCCGCGCGGCGGACGATCGGGCCGACCACCATCATCCCGTTGCTGCTGTTGTTGTTGTTGCGGCGGAGGTGGCCGAGGACCGTTCGCGAATCCTCCCCCTCCTCTGGGTTGTTGCTCCATGAATTGGCGAAACGGCATCACCGCGTTGGCAGCCTGCCAGTTGCCGCCGTAACGTGTCAGATAGTCTGTTACCGCCGCCTTGAAGTGCACGCTGGCCTGCACACGCCGCAGCGAGTCGAACTTGTTGGTCAACTGCACATAGGCCACACCACCCACCAGCGCCACCGAGGCCAGGCTGCTGAACAGCAGGGCCAATACGAACTTGAGGCGCAGGGACATGGGACTTTCCTTTGGCAGGGGGAGGAATGTCCTATTCTCTCCTAAGCATCAAGCGCACGCCCTGCCGTGATGGGTTGGCCACGCCCGACACCCGGCTCGGCCGCAGCCCGCTTCTCGGACCACGGTTGCGAAAACTCAAGGCCCACTGCGCCGCACGCCCTAGCATCAACCCACAGGGAGGACATCCATTCCAGGACAGGAGAACTGGTGCATGTGCAGGGCTACATCGGTGAATGCGCGCAAGACGCGTGGCTTTGAGAATCTGGTTTTTGCGGGGGGTGGCAACCGCTGCTTCTGGCAGGCCGGGTTCTGGTCGGTGACCGCGGATGCGGTTGGCCGCGCACCGGCGCGGATTGCGGCGGTCAGCGCCGGCGCGGCGGTGTCGTGTGCGCTGTTTTCCAAAACCTTTGACGCGGGATTTACCGACTTCAAACGCGCGGTGGAGGCCAACCAGCGCAACCTGTACCTGAAGAACCTGCTGCGCAAACGCCCGGTATTTCCGCACGGCGACATGTACCGCCAGGCGATCCTGAACAGCATAGGCCCGCAGGCACTGTCGCAGTTGCACCGGGGGCCGGATATCCGCGTCTTGATCGCCGCACCACCACGCTGGGCTTCGCGCGGCGTGGCCATGGCGCTGGGCATGGCAGCCTGGGGCATAGACGTGCTGCAAGGCAATGGGGTGCACACCTCCGGCGGGCAGCGGGTTGGTTTTCGCCCGCTCTTTATCTCCGTGCGGCAGTGCAAAAGCCCGGAAACATTGGCCGATCTCATCATTGCGTCATCGTGTGTTCCCCCGCTGACGCCACAGGCGCGGCGCGAGGGCGTCGCGTTGTTTGACGGCGGCATACTCAGCAACGTGCCGGTTGACGGCATAGAACAACAGACGCAGGGCGAAACCCTGGTGCTGCTGACACGCCAGTTCAGCACGCTGCCCAAGGTGGCGGGGCGCACCTATGTGCAACCCTCGCAGCCCATCCCCGTCAAGGTATGGGACTACACCGATGCCAGCGCCATGCAATCCGCGTTTGACCTGGGCCGCCGGGATGGCGAAAAGTTCTGCAAGACCTTGAAAGCCTAACCCCAACGGACTCGCCTGCGTTTGCGATTGCTACACCATTCATAGCAAGAGGAATCCATTCCACGATGGCTCTCGGCCCATTTAGCTTCAGCCCTTCCAGACAAACGGAAACTTGAGCTGCTTCAAAAAACCATCGGGCACGTAGTCGCCCAGCACGCCATAACGCTCGGGCCACAGCTTGGTGCTCTTCACGGCCGTGCCAAACAGGTAATCGATAAACGCGAAGTGTGCTGCGTAGTTGCGGTCCAGTGCGTCCTGGTCCTGGCTGTGGTGCCAGTGGTGGAAATTGGGCGTGACGATGATGTAGCGCAACGGCCCCAGGCGCACACTGACATTGGCATGGTTGAACACCGCCTGGAAGCCGACGATAACGATGTAGGTGTCTATGACCTCTTTGGAGAACCCCAGCACAAAGATCGGCGCCAGCACCAGCGTGCGCGTGATGATGAGCTCCAGAATGTGCTGGCGCGAGCCGGCCATCCAGTCCATGTGTTTGGCGCTGTGGTGCACCGCATGCAGGCGCCACAGCCAGGTCTCATGGTAGGCGCGGTGCGTCCAGTACTGCACCAGATCGGCCACCAGCACGATCAGGAACACGGCCGCAAAAAATGGCATGTCGCGCACCCAGGCCTGGATGCCGTCCTTGGCGGCCCAGCCAAACAGTTTGTGCACCAGCAGATTGGTGGCCAGCATGATGAAGCCCACCACCATGTGGTTGACGATGAAGTGGTTGAAGTCGGTCTGCCACTCGGGGCGGAACACCGGTTGGTCCTTGCGCAGCGCGAACAGCTTTTCAACGAAGATGAAAATCAGCGACGAGCCCAGCAGGTCCAGGATGAACCAATCCAGCCCGATGTAGGGCGTGTTGTCGGCAAAGTCGTTGACAGGCACCGCGCTGCCGCCCAAGATGGCGGTCAGCAGCACCAGCAAAAACGCAAAGCCCGACAGCCAGCGCGCCCGGTTGAACAGCACATTGGCCAGCGACATTCCACCGGCCAGCACCATGGCCACAAACATGATCTTACGGATCATCTCCACGTCATAACTCTTGCGCAGCTCTGGCGTAGTGAGGTACTGCGGAAAGTGGAAGGCCAGCACACCCAGGAAACACAGAATGGCCAGCGACAGCGCGATGACGCCCGTAATCAGGCCATTGCCTTTTTTGAGCGGCCCGTGGCCTTCGGTCAAGTCGTTGAGTTTTTGCAGCATGGTCTTGCTCTCCCTTACTTATCAGTCATTTTTTTGCAAACGACACGCAGTATCTCATTCTTGTAAAAGCGGAAAGCCGCGACACGACAACATCAAACAGCGGAGTTCGGGTAAGCCCGCAAAGGCGCAATGCAAGAAGAACTATGGCAAACTTTAAAGTCGATCAACACACAGGAGGACCTTCCCATGGCTTTGCGCATCAACGACCTCGTTCCCAACTTCACAGCGGAAACTGACCAGGGTTCCATCAACTTCCACGACTGGATTGGCTCCGGCTGGGCTATTCTGTTTTCCCACCCCAAGGATTTCACGCCCGTTTGCACCACCGAATTTGGCGCCGTGGCCCAACTGTCCGATGAGTGGGCCAAGCGCGGCACCAAGGTGATTGGCGTATCCGTGGACGGCGTGGCCGCACACCAGAAATGGAAGGCCGACATCGAAAGCGTCTGCGGCGCCAAGGCGGGCTTCCCCATCATTGCAGATGAGGGTCTGGCCGTGTCCAAGGCGTTTGACATGTTGCCGGCCGAGGCCTACCTGCCCGATGGCCGCACCGCCGCGGATACCGCCACCGTGCGCTCGGTGTTCATCATCGGGCCGGACAAGAAACTGAAACTGTCCATGACCTACCCCATGTCCGTCGGCCGCAATTTCGCCGAAGTGCTGCGCGCGCTGGACGCCCTGCAACTGACCTTCAACGTGCCGCTGGCCACACCGGCCAACTGGGCAGTGGGCCAGGATGTCGTTGTCGCACTGGCCCTCAACGACGACCAGGCCCGCGAGAAATACGGCAGCCTCGACATCAAGCTGCCGTATCTGCGCATGGCCAAGGCGCCGAAGTAACGCCGCAGAGCACTCGAGCGCTTTCCATGTGACAGCGCCGGGTGCACTCGGAAATTATCGAATTCGCTATTCATACGATAGCAAACCACCAAGCTTCCACGAGGGCTACAGGCAGTTTCTTTCAAGCCCTCCTCGTTGAATGAACCTATATTGGGTAGATTTATGCCCCTGCCTCAGTCAATGTCGCGCCGTTTGGCCATCGCGCTCATTGCGCCAATCACCCTTCTCGCAGGCTGCGCGTCATCCACTGGATTGCGATGCGGCGCCCATGAGCAGCTTCTGGTCAGCGATCAGCTCTACTTCGGAACCGAAAAGCCAGGCGGCATCGTCAGCCCATCGGAGTGGTCCGAGTTCCTGCGTGGTGTCGTTACGCCCAAGTTTCCCGAGGGGCTTACCGTCTGGCCGGCGTCGGGGCAGTGGCGGTCCGCGAACGGAGCGATCACCCGTGAGGCGTCTCATGTTCTCAGCCTGGTTCATGCCGAAACCGAAGCGGCGGAATCAGCCGTTCGCGCAATCGTCACCGAATACAAGAGCCGCTTCCAGCAAGAGGCGGTTCTCCGTGTCAGGGGCAAAGCCTGCGTGTCCTTCTAGCGCGGCACATCACACGCGCAGGCTTGTAGTTGGCTCAAGGCAGCCACGTTCACGGTCACCGGATCGGCCCAGGTGATGACGGTGGAACCGTCACCACGCTGTCGCCGCACAAAACATCAAGATCCGTCCCTGGGCAACCATACTGCCGGCTGATTTGTGATCGTTGTTCATTCCACTTCCTTTCATCTGAATGGGCTCGCGCGATGGTGGTGATTGCGATCGGCAGGCATGTGCCAGGGTGGGGAAATTTATGTCTCACACACGCACGAGGTTTCTGACAAATACCTTGCGAAGCAAGAATTCCCCACGCCCATTAGTCCGAATGGATCAGAGCGGCCGCAAGGTACCGGGCCACAATAACGCCGCCGAGGTTCACTGTCGAATCTATTCTTTGTGGTCTCACGCATGCAAGCCATGGCGATAGAGACATACCGCAAGTGCGCAACAGGGAACTGGTTCTATCAAATTTGATAGCCGCCGACATGCACCCCTATGTGAATGGCTAACTGATCGATGCAAACAACGCATGTTCTATCCAGCAGGAATGGCCCGTTCATGCCATCTAATGCGATGCGACATGCAAGCGTTAAGGACATAAATGGAACTTGAGTGGATCGAGGATTTCCTGGCAGTAGCCGAAGAACGCAGCTTTTCACGCGCAGCCAACTTGCGCAATTCAAGCCAATCCGCTTTCAGTCGCCGCATCCAATCACTGGAAACCTGGGTAGGTGTCGACCTCATTGATCGCACCCGCAATCCACCAACACTCACGCCCGCGGGCCGGACCTTCCGCGGGTTCGCTTCCGGCATGGTGCACCAGCTCTACCAGGCCAGAAATATTCTGCGCGGAAAAATTGAAACGCCTGAGCGTGAAATCAAGTTCGCCGTCGCCTTTACGCTTTCCTTGACATTCTTCCCGACGTGGTTTTCTGACTTGCATGCCAAGCACAGTCAAATCGCAGCGCGGGTTTCCGAGATGAATGTGATGGACGGTGCCACGGCATTGGTGGCGGGGGAAGTCGATTTCCTGGTGTGTTACCACCATCCGCTAATACCCGTGCTGCTGGACATTGAGCGATCCCCGTATATCTCGCTGGGAATCGAGTCCATCCAACCCTATTCCGCCTGTGACGAAAGCGGAAGACCTGCCTATACGTTGCCGGGAACCGCCGATCAACCCATTCCATTTTTATCGTACACCGCGGGTACGTTTTTTGTGCATGTCGTCGACATGGTCCTGCTCAATTCTCCTACGCGGTATTTCCTGAACCATTGTTATCAGAGCCAAATGTCCGAGGCCATCAAGGCCATGGTTGTGGCTGGAAACGGCGTCGGCTGGTTGCCCGAAAAATGCGTGACCCGAGAGCTGCGAGAAGGAAAAATTGTCGATGCCGGGTCTGATAAATGGAGGACTCAGTTGGAAATTCGCATTTATCGCTCCGCAGCCAACCACAGGCCCATTGTCGAAAATCTGTGGGACTACCTGATACAGCACAAGACGCAGTAGTGAACAACATGCCGGGGCCATTGCAGCCGTAGCGGACTGCCTGCCAGTTGCATGTTGGTATGCAAATACTGGGTGTGTCAATGTAAAGATTGCATGCCACTTCCCATGGGCGACGCCAATTCATACCATGCAAAAAACGCCAAATGCGCTCTGCGCAAATGCATGCAAATATGAAACAGGTAGGGAATAGATTCGTGTCAGATACCACCACAGCGCCACGCTCCCGCACACGCCTTTAAGGCACTCATCTCCGTTTCGACATCAGGGCCGCTACCTGCGCCTTGTTTTCCTGCGCCTGTTGGATCGGCAGGCGACGACCTTTCTCTCTTCCGTCTTGATTTGACCCTCAACCAAAAACTCAAAAAATGAAACATAAAAAACTATGCCTGGCGATGTCTCTTGCTTTTGCTGGAGCTGCCCATGCGCAAAACAACTTGCCGCCCGTCGTCATCACTGCACACCCCATCATTGAAGATGCGGGCGTCGATGTTTTCTCCAGTGCCAGCGCTGTGATCACACAGGACCAGTTGCGCGATCAAAATGCGGTGGACATTGCGTCCGCACTGCGCCGTACGCCGGGCGTTCAGGTCTCGCGCTATAACCCGGTAGGCGCGTTCGGAGGGGACCAGGGTGGAGCCATCTTCATTCGTGGCATGGGTGCCAGCCGCCCGGGCAGCGAGATTAAAACCTACATCGATGGAATTCCGATCTACGGCAGCCTGGCCAACCACCCCTTGCTCGACCTGTTGCCCGTCAATGGCATGCAGTCCATCACGGTCTACAAAAGTCCACAGCCACACATCAATGGCAACAATTTTTCATCCATCAATTTGGCAACCCGGCGCCCCACGGAAGAAGGGTTGCATGGTGATGCCAGAGTATCGGCCGGCGCATTCTCAACCGTTGTAGAGCAGGCCAACCTGGTCGGGCGCCAAGGCAATGTGGACTACACGTTGACCCAAGGCCATGCCACATCCAACGGCCACCGTCCCAACGCAAAAGGCAGGTTGAACAACTTCATGGGAACGGTGAATGTGCAGCTCCATGAGAACTGGAGCATGGGTGCCAGTTTTCTCTATTTCAACAACAAATCAACCGACCCCGGCGACGCTCGCGTAGCCCCACCTGCGGTAGCGCAGCAGTTCAACACAGTAGGCAACATGGCAACGGCCTATCTGTCCCATTCCCACGCGTCCGCAAGTGGCGAGTTGCGTGTGTACAGCAACAGCGGAGACGGTGATTGGTTGAACCAGCCGGCGCCGGTCGGTGACTGGTTGATCAAGTCCAAACTCAGCGGCGTGCGCTGGAAGGAAACTGCCACACCGTGGAAAGATGGCACGGTCGTCGCAGGCATTGACTATGACCGCATGGAGGGAAGTGGCCAATTCAATTTCGTCGCTCCCGTGCCGCGCAGCAGTTTTGATTCCCCTACGTTCACCCTCACCTCCCCCTATATAGCGGTGAGTCAGCATGTCGCACTCAATTCGGAGTGGGCTTTGGTGCCATCTGCGGGCGTTCGTTACTACAAACACAGTGAATTCGATGCGCAATCGGCACCCCATGCCGGCCTGTCGCTGGCATCTAATACGCTGACCGTGTTTGCCAACGTTTCCCGTGGCATCAATTACCCAGGCTTGGAAACTACGCTTTTTGCTGCGCTTTTTCCTCCACTCGGTGAGAGCTGGAGAAACCTGTCGGCAGAGGAAATGGAGCACGCAGAAGTGGGCGTGAAAATCACACCGTCGGCCAACACACGTGTCGACATCAGCCTGTTCCACGACAAGATCAAAAACCGGTACATCTTTGGTTTTCCGCCCGATGTGCCGCCACCACCCCAATTCATCAACCTCGGCGCGTACCACATGCGGGGCGCAGAGCTGTCTTTACGCCAGACAGTTGCGGCAGATTGGTCCATTTTCGGCGGCCTGACTCTGCTGGACCCCAGCATCGACAACCTGCCCTATGCACCCCAACGTGCGTTCACGGTTGGCGTGAATGGGAGAGTGGGTGATGTTCGCATCGCTTTTGATGCCCAGTACCAATCCGAGGTGTGGGCCTTGAACCGGTCGCGCATGGCGGGGGCAGTCAACACCGAGCGGGTGGACGCTTTCACAGTCGCCAATGCACGTGTTTCTTATCCGATTGCAGCCTTAGGCAAAAAGGGCGAGGTATTTCTTGCCGTCGAGAATCTGTTTGACCGTAGCTACGCCTACCGCCCAGGGTACGCAATGCCGGGTCGTTGGGCACAGATCGGTCTTTCCGCGAGTTTTTGAAGATGCGCTCAACACGATGGATAGTGATGGGGATCGTGCTCTTTGCTTCATCCGTCTGCGCCGCACCGTCAGCAACCGACATCGTGGAGCGTGCGGACACCTTGTTATGGGGGAAGACACTGCAGGGCGAAATGGACATGGTCATTACCACGCCGACCTGGTCCAAAACAATCGCCATCAAGATGTGGTCGGATCGCCCCACGAAATCGTTCGCGCGCATCGTGAGCCCTGTCAAGGAGGCCGGCATTACCTCCTTGCGTATCCATTCGGAGATGTGGAACTACATCCCGAACATTGAAAGAACCATCAAGATCCCACCATCGCTGATGCTGCAACCCTGGTTTGGTTCTGACTTTACCAACGACGATATGGTGAAGGAATCCAGCTATGTGCATGACTACAACCACAGGCTCATCGCTGAGCCCCATATTGCCGGCCAAGACACTTACGAGATAGAGGGCCTGCCCAAGGCAAACGCCGCAGTCGTGTGGGGCAAGATTGTCTTTTGGATACGAAAAACCGACTTCATTCCGGTCAAGACCCACTTTTTTGACGAACGTGGCGAATTGATGCGGGTCATGAGTTTTTCCGACATCCGCCCGTTGGGGGGACGCACCATTCCAACGCGGTGGAATATTCAACCCGTGAACAAGCCTGGCAAACACACAACGCTGATCCTCAAGTCTGGCACGTATGACAAGCCCATCCCGGCGGACATCTTCTCCTTGCGTAACCTGACGCAGAAAGACTGAGCGACATGAACTCCACTCCCCTGGTTTGCATTGAAAACTTGAGCAAGGTGTACACGCAAGGCACAGAGGGCGTGCATGCGCTGCAAGATATCAACCTCACCATTCAGCGCGGTGAATTCGCCGCGCTGGTCGGTCCATCCGGCTCCGGCAAAACAACCTTGTTGAACCTGATAGGCGCTCTCGACAAACCGAGCACGGGCAAGCTGTTGATGGACCAGGAAAACTATGCCTCACAGACACGCACCAGCTTGGCGGCGGTTCGGTTGCACAAAATCGGGTTTGTGTTCCAGGACTACAGCTTGCTGCCCGTCTTGACGGCACTGGAAAACGTTGAATATGTCTTGCTGCTGCAAGGTGTACCCGCCAGTGAGCGGCGAGCCCGGGCCGACGCAGCATTGCAACAACTCGGCCTTGACGGCTGCCAGCATCGGCGCCCCTCCCAATTGTCTGGCGGTCAGCAGCAACGGGTTGCCGTGGCGCGCGCCATGGTTGGCAATCCTCTGCTGGTGCTTGCCGATGAGCCCACGGCCAACCTCGACTCCGCCACCGGAGAGGACCTGCTGGTGACCATGCTGGACCTCAACCGCAGCCAGGGCACCACCTTTATTTTCTCTACCCACGATCCCATGGTCATGCAGCACGCGCAGCATGTCGTTCGCCTGAAGGATGGAAAAGTTGTCGAGGATTCGGCGCATGCAAATCGTTAACATTGCCTGGCGCAATCTGCAGCGCAACAAACGCCGCAGCCTGTTGACACTGCTGGCCACCGCCACAGGCGTTGTTGCACTGCTGGCGATCTGGTCGGTTTTCGACGGCAATGCCCTGAAAATGATCCAGGATCAGAGTGGCGTCTTTACCGGGCACCTGCAGATTCACCGTGCAGGTTATGACCGTGATCCCAGTCTGGACCTGACATTCACTCCGCGTGACATTGCGGAACTGGATTTGCAAAGTGCACCGGGTGTCGCCGCCTTTGCGCCACGGTTGGCCGGACGGGCACTGATCAGTTCGGAGAACAGTTCACGCGGTGTTTTTCTGGTTGGAGTCCACCCCCGACAAGAGACGGCAGTGACAACATTGCACGAACGAATCACCAACGGACAAGCGCTTGAAGATGGCGAAAACGGTGGCATTCTGATCGGCAAGCCTTTGGCGAAGGCGCTGAAGCTTGTTGTAGGTGATGAGGTCGCCGTGGTTACCCAAGGGCTTCGCGGTTCCTTTGGTTCACAGCGCTACCGGGTACGCGGCATCTTCGATACACAAAACGAGGCGGCAGATAACGCGCAGGTGTTTGTCACGCTGGAGGACGCTGACGAACTGTTTGCAGCGCAGGGAGAGGTGACAACCGTCGCCGCCAAGCTGCAGAACCATGACCTGTCTCTCACTTTGGCACCGGCTCTCGGCGGACGCCTGGGTAAGCAATGGGAGGTGCTCGACTGGAAGCAGTTGTTGCCCAGCGTGGCGCAATATATTGCGCTCCATGATGCGGTTGTTAGTTTGCTGATGGTCGTGCTGGTTGCCATCCTGGCCATGAGCATTGCCAACACGATTCTGATGTCCATCATCGAGCGTATGCGGGAGTTCGGCGTGATGCTGGCGATTGGCACGTCTCCCCTGCAAATCTTTCGACTCGTTTTGTATGAGGGCCTGTTCATTGGTGTACTAGGCCTGTGCATAGGCATCGTTCTGGTGTATGTGCCCGTCGCCTACTTCTCAACGGTCGGCATCCCCATGGGGGCTTCAACCCAGGCTGTGCAGGCCATGCAGTCGCAGGGGGCGAAGACCACCAGCATGCTGTACCCGCACCTGGCGGGTGCACGGGTCCTGGTGTTGACTGGCATCGTTGTATTCGTGACCGCTCTGGCAACGGCCTACCCGGCCTGGCAAGCCGCACGGATAGTGCCAGTTCGTGCGATGCAGGGCCTGGTGGGCCAGCGTGCGGTGCAGTCTTCCTCGCGCCTGTCCCACTGGTTAGCGCGCCGATTTCTATTGTTGACGCTGGCGCTACGCAATTTTGGACGCCATCCGCTGCGGTCGGCATTGACCGTGTCTTCGGTGGCGTTCGGCATGGCTGCACTGGTGTTCCTGTCCAGCGTGGGGAGCGGCTACTTCACCCAGGTGGTGGAAAACGCCACGGGTTTGGTTACGGGTGACGCGCAAATTCAGCACAAGAACTTCAGAGTGCGGAAAGACCTTTCTCTGTCCCTGCACGACAGCAAGCAATTGCTGCACGGTCTGTCGCGCATTCCACAGGTTGTAGCCGCCAGTCCACGCATTGAGGTGGAGGCAAGCATTAGTACCGCGTTGCAGGCCGAGCCCATGACGCTGGTCGGCGTGGACCCGCAGTTGGAGCCGCAGGTTACGTTCTTATCCAAGGGCATCAAGCAAGGGCACTATTTGGCTGCAGGGCAAGACCGGGACATCGTCATTGGACGCAAGCTGGCGGATTTGCTGGGCGTCAAGATCGGAGAGAAGGTGGTCGTGACTGCAGCCAACCGCGCCGGTTTTCTGACCACTGAGGCTCTGCGGGTGGCGGGGATTTTTGATACCGGTAGCCATGGTTCTGACAGAGGCCTTGGCTATGTGAATCTGGGCAAGGCCCAGTCCATGCTGGGCATGGATGACAGGGTGACAAGCATCGCGCTGCGGGTTCAAGACCGGGAGCAGTTGGAACCTGTCCTGCAGCAGGTGCGCACCGCCATGTCGCACGAAGACGAAATCGTGTTGGCATGGCAAGACCTGTTGCCCGACATGGCCCAGATCAGCCAGGTATTTCAAAGAGCCCTGCTCATCGTCCTTGGCATCGTGGTGGCCATGGTAGCGATGCTGGTGATGAATACGATGCTGATGTCCGTGCTGGAGCGTACGCGTGAATTTGGCGTCATGCTGGCCATCGGCAGCCCGCCGCAGGCGATCGTTCGGCTGGTATGTTTGGAGGCCGGCATCATTGGCATCGCCGGCACGGTGCTGGGCTTGTTACTCGGTGGCCTTGTGGTGTGGGCCCACTTGAAGAAGGGCATCAGCCTGGCCGCACACGGCGGCACGGCTGTTGTGGGGGTTACCAATGTGGTCTACCCCAAAATAGAATTCCTGTTTCTGCTGCAAGCAGGTCTGGTGCTGCCCGTGCTGGTGTTGATGGCATCGCTTTACCCAGCATTTCGTGCTTCGAGGCTCGAACCTGTGCAGGCCATTCGGCATGTCTAGGCACCTCTCCCCGCTGGTCTGCGGCTTGCTGTTGCTGTTGCTGTTGCTGGGTGCACTCCATTGTCAGCCTGCTGTGGCCGAATCACCCCGCTACTGGCTGCGGCTGGACGACCTGCGTTTGCCGCGGCCGAAATCAGACGTTCCCACCCCCGTGGCAAAGCCCGCGGAGCCGGCGTCCGCCGACACGGAGCGCAAGCCCACACCTGAGGCCGCCGCAGCCGACCCGCCGGCTTTGATGGAACCGCGCGGTTTGAAAATTGGCGGTACCTACAGCGCTTTGGTGATCGGTTCGCAAACGCCCGATGAAGCCCATGACTCTTACCAGCAGGCCGTCAATCGGCTCCGCCTGAAATGGAGCTACCGGCTGTCTCCGGCATTCAATCTAAAGGTCGAACACGATACGGACCTGACAGCGGGGAACTATCTGCAAACCAGCCTTTTTGCCCGGCAGAAGAAGGCCCCGCCACAACAATACCTAGGCGAAGGAAGCGCCTGGCTGGACCGGCCCACGGTGTACGGTACACAAAGGTTTTTTCGTGCCTATGCAAAAATTTCGTCCGATGTGTCCGACCTCACGGTGGGGCGGCAGCGTATTGCGTTGGGCACGGGACGTTTCTGGAGCACGCTGGATATGCTCAACCCGATCAACCCCCTGCAAGCCGAGCGTGATGAGTTTGTGGGTGTTGATGCAATCCTGGCGGAGCGCAGTGTCGGGACGCTGTCCAAGATCGGCCTGGTGTATGCGCCTGATCCACAACGGCGCAGCGACCGTTGGGTTGCGCAGTACCGAACCCACTTTGGCGAAACCGATCTGACGTTCACCCATGGGAAGTATTGGTCTGACCACGTGACCGGCATTGACTTCGCAACGCAGTGGGGAGATACAGGCATCCACGGTGAACTGGCCTACACCCGCGCGGACGTTGGTTCAGCGTATAAAAAAGCCTTGCTGGGCTTCGACTACGCGTTTGCCAACACGCTGAGCGTTTCTTCCGAGATCTACTACAGCGACCGATCAACAGAGGACCAGATCGCGCAGTGGACACAGAATCCCCAATTGGCTTTGGTGCAACCCCCTGGAGGCTCGTACTTTGGAATTGCCCTCGGGTATGAGCTGACTCCGCTGCTGAAAATTTCTACCTATCTTCTTAGAAATCTGAAAGACGGCAGCCAGGTTCTGTATCCGTCCATCAGTTATGCGGCTTCGAACAGCATAAATTTCATGGGTGGCGCGCAGTTCTTTTCCGGCAGTGGAAATAGTGAATTCGGCGCAGCAAGAAACATGTATTTTTTCCGTGTCCAAAGCTTCTTTTAAATCTTCCAGGCGTCTTCGTCTCTCGCTGCATTCTTGTTATTCGGCAATCATCGTTAACCAACAAGGACTATCCATGTCAATCAAAACCGGGCTGCTGCTTTTACTGGGATCACTCTGCGCAACGACTAGTCTGGCGGCTGCACCCGAATACAAGATTGTGACGGCCAGTGAGAATGGTACCTACATGCAGATCGGCAACGACTTGGCAAAATACGTGGCTGCGGATGCGGGTATCCATCTGACCGTCTTGCCGTCGAACGGCTCCGTGGAAAACGTCAAACGCCTGCGGGATGAGCCCGGCACCAAACTGGCGTTGGTGCAGTCGGACGTATACCAGGCGTTCACGGCCCTGGCCGCAGAGGGCAACCGTGAAGCGGCGCGTATGGTCACCCCCCTGCGAATTGTTCTGCCCTTGTATGACGAAGAAATCTATTTCATAGTGCGGGCAGACGCACCGCTTTCATTCATACACGAGATCAAGGATAAAAAAATCAACATTGGCGCTCTTGGCAGCGGCTCGGCCATGAGCTCCACAACTTTGTACCGCCTGATGTTTGATACTCCCATCCCTGCCCAGAATGTCAGCACACTGAGCCATGAAGAGGCTTTGGTCAAACTCGTCAAGGACAACACGCTGGACGTGGTGGTGGTGGTGGCCGGGCAGCCTGCACCTCTGTTCTCGGGCATGGAACCCGGCGTGGAAAAGTACTTCAAGCTGCTCAAGCTCGATCCGGCAGCACCCGCATCATCCAGAGCTGTGGAGGCGTACCCAACTGCGGCCATCAAGGCCAGCAGTTATCCGAACTGGCTGAAGGAGGATATGCCGGCGCATTCCATCAAGACCTTGCTGGCCACCTATGAATACGCGCAAAAAAGTACACGGGACAGCTTGCAGAACTTCGGAAAGTCACTGTGTAATAACTTTGCGGCATTGCAAAAGAATGGCCATTCAAAATGGCGGCAGGTCAGCCTGGTATTGCCGCCTCTCGAACAGGGGCTCAGTTATTTCGGCCCAACGGAATCGGTATTGCGCAGTTGCCCTGCAAGCAAAACCCGGCCTGCCAAAGATTGCACGTTGGATAAAAAAGTCATGGGCCTTTGTGCGGAAAAATAATGCACCACCGACCCCATAGCAGCGCACATTTTGCTATATATTCAATAGCAACATTACTAGTATTTACGAGGGCTACCGGCCGATTTATCTCAGGTGATCGGGTTAAATACCTTAATTGGGTATTTTTAAGCCCCTACCCCATCAATAAACGCCGCCACGCGCTCCAACTGGTCCGGCACATTCAACGCCGGTGCATGGCCACAGCCTGGCACCTCCACCGTCTGCAACTGTCCCGCAGCACCGGGCCCGCGGTGCCGCATCGTCTCAATGGTTTCAGCCAGCACCAGGTCTGAGTCGGCGCCGCGCAGGCTCAGCACCGGGATCTGCAGCGCGTCATAGTGCTGCCAGATGTGATAGTCATCGGGATGGCTGACGAATTGCTGCACCATGGCCGGGTCGTAGTGCGGCGTCACGCGGCCATCGGGCAGGCGGCGTGTCGATGTCTCGGCCAGTCTGCGCCACTGCGCATCGCTCAGCCAGCCAAAGGGTTGGTAGACCCGGCGAAAAAAATCCTCCAGCTCCAGCACCGTGGCAAAGGCCGGCGGGTTGCCGGCATAGTCGCGGATGCGGGCAATGGCCGGTGGGGCCAACTCGGGCGCGTTGTCGTTCAGCGTCAGGCTCACGATCCGGGAGCGCATCGACGGCTGGAACAAGCCCGACGCGCACACCGTGCCAATGGCGCCGCCCATGGATGTGCCCACCCAATGGGCACGCGCAATGCCCAACTGGTCAAACAGGTCGGCCGCAAGGCTGGCGTAAAACTCCAGGCAATATTCGCTCTCAGGCCGGGGGCTCCACTGGCTTTGGCCACGGCCTATCGTGTCCGGGCAAATCACCCGGTAGCGCGGACTGAGGTGCTCGGCCAGTTCGTCCATATCGCGACAGGTGCGCGCCAGGCCATGCCAGGCCACCACCACCGGAGCCTGCGCCGGCCCCCATTGTGTGTAGTGAATCTCCCGGCCAGAGCAGGTGATGAAGTGGGAGCTGAAGGTCATGGGATGGGGTCTTTCTACTGGACGCAGGTTGTAGCGGCTTCATCGCAGCAATTTTCCGGACGCACCGATCACGGTCACTTCGACGAAGCGCGAACCGATGCGGTTGGTTGGGGAATAACCTACGCGGGTGCCACCCAGGTCAAAGTTGTCAATACTCTCCAGGGCCTTGACCAGCTTGGCCCGGGTCGGCGCGGGGCCGGCGCGGCGCAAGCCTTCGACCAGTACCTTGGCACCCAGAAATTCTTCAAAACTGGTGTAGCTGACGGCCTGGCCGCCACCGTATTTCTTCATCAGTGTCTGGTACTCGCGTACCGCGGGTTTGTTGGCACCAAAGGGAAACGGCACCACCTGCGAAATGCCCAGGCCGTGTACCGCCTTCAGGCCCGCCAGTTTGACCAGCTCGGCCGGGTCCACGACCGAGATGTTGTACAACTGCCCGCCGCCGCCGACCGCACGGTACTGCTTGGCGAATGCGGCGGTGGAGCGGTTGACCGAGATCATGATGGTGGCCTGGGGGGCCGCCGCCTTGATCTGTTTCACCGCGTCATCCACCTGGTCGGTGTTGCGCTCGTAGCTGGCGGCCACCAGCAGCTTCATATTGCGCTTGGCCAGCGCAGCCTCCACACCGGCCAGGCCTGCCTTGCCAAACGCATCGTTCTGGTACATGACCGCGATGCGCGTCATGCCCAGCGTGGCGGCCTGGTGCACCATGTGTTCGGTCTCGTCCACATAACCCGCTCGCACATGGAAGATGTAGGGGTTAAAGGGGCTGCGCAGCGCCTCGCCACCGGTGTAGGGCGCCACCAGCGGTGCCCCACCCACATCCAGAATGCCGTCGGTCAGCAGCTTGCTGACGTTGGCCGTACCCGCAAAACCAAACAGTGCGATGACTTCAGGGTTGAGCAGTGCCTCCTGGGTCAAGCGCACGGTCTCGTCGACCTTGTAGCCATCGTCGACCACGGTGTGTTTGATCCTGGCGCCATGCACGCCGCCCTGCGCATTGACCCAATCAAAATAGATCTTGCCGCCCAGTACCATTTGCTGTCCGGTACTGGCCAACACGCCGGTGAGTGGTGCAACCTGCACCACGGTAATGTCTGCCGTAGGGGCCGCACACGCCAAGCTGCTGGCGCCAAGCGCCAGCACAGCCAGCGCGTGCTGTATCTGTCGGATAAATGTGATGGGGTTGCGCATGGCGGTGGCTTCTTCTTGCTGGGCTTAGTTGGGCACGCTCAGAGACGTTCCGGAGAACCCGATCTGGTCGGCCACTGCAGGCGTCGTGCTGATGGCGGGCACATTGGCAGCCGTTATGGCTGGAGCGGCGCCGGGTGTGCCACCGCGCACCGTGGTGCGCACGACCTGGCTGGCTGGCAGTACGGTACCGTTCTTCAGATGGGCATACATCGCATTCAATGCCTGCACAAAGTAGGCATGCAAGGGCACGAAGCGGGTGTCAAAGCCCGAGAACGCGTTGAAGGCGTCGAAGTGCTGTGCATTGGTCACTTCGATATAGCTCAGCTTGCTGGCCGTGCCCTCCACCAGACGGTTGTAGGCGGTATAAGCGCGTGCGTTGTTGTTGACCGTCAGCAGCGCATCGCTGCGGCCGGCCACCACCAATGTGGGCTTGCCACGCAGATTGCCGTTGAGCAACACCTCGGTCACACCGGCGCGCACGGCATCACTCTGGGCCTTGGTGGGCGTCGTAGCCGCGGTCAGCGCGGTGCCGGTCACGGGGTTGGTTCCGGTAAAGAGCGCACGCTGGCACAGTGCGGCATCCAGTGAGAAGTCCATGACACCGGTCGAGGGCGAAATCCCCAGATTCCAGGCCTTGGCGCCACCCACCGAATCGTTGTAGATCACAGTAGCGGGCGTGCCGTTGACGGTGCCGTTACCCGTGGCATAACTGGCCGCCTTGACGGTGGCAGACATCGCAACCGGAACACCGGCTGCAACCGCGGCGGCGCTCATGCCGCACAGGTTGTCGATGACCGAGATCCGTCCGTAGGCATTGGTGTACATCATGGAAATGATCACTGCATTGCCCAGCGCGTAGTGCGCGTTATGCATGGTGTCGTTGTCACTGGTCCAGCCGGCTGCACGCAACTTGGCCAGGGCATCGTTCGCCTGGTCCGCGGTAGTCGCACCCGTCACCAGGCCCTTGGCGGCCAACTGGGTGCAGCGGTTGGTGGCTGTCGTGGTTTGGGCGGTCAGGCCGAGGTAGTTGTAGACGGACACTTCGGTCAACGCTGCGGAGGGTGCCAACGCGGCGCAGGGTTGGTAGAGATTGGCAATCGTGAAATAGTCCATCAAGGACTTGCCAAACACCGCCACCGGCACACCGCCCACCAAGATGCCATAACCAGCCGTCGTGCTGGGCTGTGCGCTGGGCTCAGCGGCCACCACACCGTCGATCAGGCCAGTGGCGTCCTGCTCTGCCGCACGCAACACGGCGGCACCGCCGTTGGACACCGAGGCCCCAATGACCATGGTGTTCGCCGCCGTAAAGCGCTTGGTCTTGGCAGACCCACCGGTCACTGTCGGTGCGTATTGCTGATTCAACGCGTACAAGGCGTAGGACGTAGCAGCCAAGGTGTCCGTGCCCCAGTCCTTCTCGGGGTTCACTTGCGAATGTGCCTGCTTGAGCGCGACGCGGTTCGGGTGCACCGCGTTGTAAGCGGCACGAACCGTGTCTGACACAGCGGCGGCGAAGTTGGACAGCGTGCCGGCCACGGTGCGTGTGGCACGTGTGCCGTCAATGCGGGTCACCGTGTCATCGGTCAGGTCATACAGGCCCATGCCTTTGCCGGCGTCGGTCAAGGCCACGGCACAGCCGCGCTTGAGTCCCCAGTCCCCCGCCGTGCCGATGGCACCATAGACGCCACGCGAACCGGACGACGGTGCGACAACGATACACGGGGCGCTGGTATCAAAGCTATCAGGGATCTGCACTGCCATGGTCACGCGCTTGGTGCCGCTGCCATCGTCGAGCACACCCACATATTCCAGGCCGGGTACCAGGCCTTCGCCCAGCGTGTTCTGGCCTGCCAGGTTGATATTGGGACCATACAACACGCCAAAGCCGCCATTGGCGGTGTTGTCTACCAGACCACGGTAATTGGATTGGATGGCGTTGCGGCGCAGCTCGTCGGCCGTGGGGTTGGCCGGGTCAACAAATGCCGTTAGTGTGGCCGGTGCCGTACTAACAATGCCGCTCTTGCCCAGCCCGCCGGTCAGCAAGTCCTGCCCGGCCGCCGTGCCGGCAGCGCCTGTGGTAGTCGCGCGGTAGGCCTTGGCGCCAAGATCGGTCACACCACTGGGCAGGGTATTGGTGTCCGGCTGGACAACAGAGGACCCACCGCAACCGGTGAGCAGTGCGCTACCGGCCATGGCCACCGCGGCGGCCACTCGGGTCATTGCATGGGATTCAAATGTGTGTTTCATGTTTTTTTTCTCCTATTGGATCTATTGAAGCGAGGGATGGCGTGGTCAAAGCTGCGCGCTGCGTGCGCGCAATTTCCCCACCACGCCGGTTGGGAAGTAATAAACGGAAAGAACGAAAAGGACGCCCAACCACAGCAGCCAACGGTCGGGCGACAGCAGGGCCGATAGCCAGGGCAATGCAGTTGTGGCCTCACTGCCAAGGCGCAGCAAATCTTGCAAATAGCTTTGTGCGACCAGGAACAGCGCGGCACCAACGATGGCGCCATACATGGTGCCCATGCCACCGATGACAACGATGAGCAACACGTCCATCATGATTTCGAACGACAGCGAGGTATCGGGTCCGTTGTAGCGCAGCCAGAGCGCCAGCATGGCGCCGGCCATACAGGCAAACAGCGCCGACAAAATGGCCGACGTGGTCCGGTACACCACGACGCGGTACCCAATGGCCTCGGCGCGGAATTCGTTTTCGCGAATCGCCTGCAGCACCCGGCCAAAGGGCGAGTTGACGATGCGCAGTAACGCCAGGAACAGGCCCGCCGCCAACACAAACAACAGGTAATAACACAGCAGGCGGCCGTCCAGCGAGACGCCAAAAAACGGCTGGTCGCTGAACTCATAACTGGGCGACAGAATCTCTGGCACCTTGAACGACAAGCCGTCTTCACCGCCGGTGATTTCGTGCAGTTGTGATGCCAAGGTCAGGAAGGCCGAGGCCACCGCCAGTGTGATCATCGCAAAGAAGATGGCGCGCACCCGCAGCGAAAACAGCCCCACCAGCAGCGCCAGTGCAAACGACAGCAACAGGGAGCCGCCCAGGCCCACGGCCAATGCCTCCCAGGTCGGTCCCAAACGCGTCGTTGCTACGGCAATGCCATAGGCACCTATGCCAAAAAACATGGTGTGGGCAAAGCTGACGATGCCGGTGTAGCCCAACAACAAATCAAAGCTGGCCACCAGCACGATGAAGACCAGTATCTTGGCTGCAACATTCAATGCCTTGACACCGGGGAAGATAAAGGGCGTGAGCGCCAGTGCCAGCACCAGCAGAACCAGCAGGCCGGCCAGCCAGCGGCTGCGTGGCAAATCGTTGGAGAGAAGTCTATGTAACATGGAAGTGGCCTCCCGCCGGGCCGCCCCAAGGGATACATGCCCCCTCGGTGGGCAGCGAATACACGAAGTGATGAGCGTGGGGGTTCATATTTCCTACCTGCTGGTCACGGGGTAGACCCCCTGAGGGCGCCACAAAAGAATGGCGACCATCAGCGCGATGTTGGAAAACAGCGCAACCTTGGGTGCCAGAAAACCGGTGTAGTTGGCCATCAGGCCCACCAGCAATGAACCGATCAAGGCGCCACCCGTCGAGCCCAGGCCACCAATGATGATGACGATGAAGATCAGCACATTGACCTGTGCGCCCATCTGCGGTGTGACGGTCTGTTGGTATAAGCCCCACATCACACCGCCCAGTCCGGCCAAGCCGCTGCCGACCACAAACACGCCGATGAACAAGCGCTTGATGCGGTAGCCCAAGGACTCGACCATCTCGCGGTCCTGCACGCCCGCGCGTATCAGCAGACCAATCTTGGTACGGCCCAGCACCCAGGCCAGCGTGGCAAACACCGCCAGCCCCACCACCACCGCCATCAAACGGTATTTTTCGATGGCCGCGTCCCCCAGGTACAGCGAGCCGCGCATGGCTTCAGGCAGGGGCAGCGCAATCTGCGCCGGGCCCCACACGACTTTGATCAGTTCTTCACCAATGATCATGCCGCCCATCGTGATCAGGATCTGCTTCAGGTGCTGGCCATAAACCGGGCGCACGATGAAACGCTCAAACGCCAGCCCAAGCGCACCGGCCACCGCCATGGCCACCAGCATGGCCGGGAACACCGCCACCAGGTTGCGCCACAACTGGTCCGAACCGGTCCAGTCACCCATGGCACCCATGACCGTGGTGGCCACGAAAGCGCCGAGTGCAATAAAAACCCCGTGGCCGAAATTGAGCACGTCCATCAGGCCAAACACCAGGGTCAGGCCCGAGGCGATGATGAAAATGATCATGCCCATGGCCAGGCCTGCCACGGTCAGCGTGACCCACGTGGAGGGTGAGCCTATGAAGGGCAAAACCAGCAGCGCCAGCGCCGGCACCAGCATCAAAGGTTTCCAGTCGAAATTCAGTGTTTTCATATTGTTATTGCCCTCACGCTTGTCGCTACGCGTACTGCGCTGTACAGGCCGATGCCAGAGGCAACGACGCTTCGGCCCGTCCCACCCTGCGCAGGCAGGCTGGGAGCCGCGGGCCTCAGCCCCGAGGGGGCCATCGCGCCTTGGAGCGGTCCGGCGGCGCTCATATTGCTAATCCCAACAGTGCGTGTTGCAGGTCTTCGTTGTCGGCCAGCTCCTGCATGGAGCCGGCGTGCACGACGCGGCCGTTGTCCATGACGGCGACGTGGTCGCCCAGGCGTTTGGCGAAGCTGATGTTTTGTTCGACCAGCAGGATGGTGGTGCCGGTTTGCTTGAGCTGCGCGAACGCATCAATCATGTTGTTGATGATGGCCGGCGCCAGGCCTTTGCTGGGTTCGTCCACAATCAGAAGTTTGCGCGGCTCCACAATGGCGCGGGCCACGGCCAGCATCTGTTTTTGGCCGCCCGACAGTTTGCCCGCGGGGTGGTTCCAGAATTTCTCCACGGCAGGGAATAACTTAAAGATCCACTCCAAGCGTTTGCTGTCCATGTGCTGCACGCGCTTGGCGCTGCGTGCCGCCAGCAGCATGTTTTCCTTGACCGTCAGGTCCGAAAAAATGCCCATGTTTTCGGGCACATAGGCAATGCCCAGGCCGGCAATGTGCGGCGTCTCGGCCGCGGTAATGTCCTGGCCATCAAACACCACCTTGCCCTGTGATGCATGCCACAGGCCCATGATGGTGCGCAGCGTCGTGGTCTTGCCGGCGCCATTGCGTCCCAGCAGCATCGTTAATTGGCCGCGCGGCACCGAGAGGTCCACGCCATGCAGGATGTGGTACGCGCCGATATGGGTTTGCACGCCTGACAGGGTGAGCAGCGCGTCGGTGTGATGAGTAGCCTGGTTCATACGCCCTCCTCTTTCCGTTCGGGCTGAGCTTGTCGAAGCCCTTCGACAAGCTCAGGGCGAACGGGAGTTGGGCTCACACCAAGATACGCTTCTTGAACAACAGGCGATGCAATGACCGTGGCCGGGTCTCCATCGGCCACCAGCGTGCCGTTGTGCAGCACGATGATGCGGTCAGCCAGCTCGCGCACCACATCCATCTTGTGCTCCACCAGCAGGATGGTCTTGCGTTTGTCGTCCTTGAGTTTTCGAATCAGGTCCAGGATGACCGGCGCCTCGTCTGCGGACATGCCGGCCGTGGGTTCATCGAACATGAATACATCGGGCTCCAGTGCCATCAGCAGGGCCACTTCCAGCTTGCGCTGATCACCATGCGGCAGGCTGGCCACCGGCGTGTTTTGCTTGTCGTTCATGGCAACCGCTTCCAGCACTTCTACTGCCAGTTGTGTCAGTGCCTTGTGGTCGCTCCACACGCTCCACAGATTCAGTCCCCGCAAATGCGCACCGGACCGCGCGGCCTGCACGGCCAGACGCACGTTCTCTAACACCGAAAGATTCGGGAACAAATTCGTCAGCTGAAAGGCACGCCCCAGGCCAGCTCGGGTGCGTGCCGAAGGGCTCATGTTGTCCAGGTTATTGCCGTTGAGCATCACCTGGCCACCCGTGGCTTTGATCTGGCCGGAGATGAGGTTGAAGAAGGTGGTCTTGCCGGCACCGTTGGGGCCAACGATGGCCGTCAAGGTGCCGGGTTTGAATGTGCAACTCACGGCGTTGACCGCTACGTGTCCGCCAAATCGCACCGTCAAGTCTTTGGTAACTAACACTCTTTTTCTTCTCCCGTTCAGATCAAAACCTCGGCATATATAAGCAGGCTTATGGGCAGGTGCCTATGACGTAGTAGTTTGACCCTGTCATCTTCAGGGTCGTGGTCGCAAAAATGTTCCACAGGCCCATGTTCTGGTTGGAGCCATTGGCATAGGTGTAGCCATACAACGCATAGGCCCGTCCCGCCATCGTGTGCGCATAGTTCGATGCGGTGTAACAGGTCGCCACCGGTGGCGGTGTGCCGGTCGTGGTGCCGTTGGCCGCCGCGGATACCGCACCTTCCGCGCCGCTGCTGTCGGCAGCTTTTACAGTCCAGCTGTAGGTGGTGGCAGCAGAGAGTCCGGTATCGTTGAAGTTCAGCGCGGTCACGGGCACGGCGTTGGTTTTGTTGTTGTTGCGGTAGACGTTGTAAGTGGCAGCACCGGCAACCGCATTCCAGCTGATGGTCATGGCGCTGGCCGTTGCATTCGAGGTTGCAACATTGGCAGGTGCTGGCAAGGCCGATGGAGGTGGCGTCGTGCCGCCACCGGAAACCTGGTCCACCATGGCCTTGATGGCAGCCATTTGCGGGCCGGACTTTTTGGCGTAATTGGCGCTGTCATAACCCCACCAGTCCCAGCAGCTATTGGTGGCTGCCGTGCTGGTCTGCGGGTACAGCATGACCATGTTGTTGGTGTCGGCCCAGCGGTTGTAACCAGTATTGCGCACATACTTCTGCTGCACCAGGGTCACGTTTTGCTGGCAACCGTGCAACACCACGTGCAGGCGGCATTGGGTGCCTGTGGTGCAAGCCTGCGGAATATAGGCCCAGCCAGTGGGCGCCATGCCGTGGTTGGTGATGAACTGGCTCTGGTTGAACTCGACGAAATTGCCCGCTGGCAGCGTGTTGTTGTTGCGCGCATTCAGCGCGCCGTAGATGTGCGACAGAATGGCGCCGGCCAGGTCGAAATTGCAGTCGTTGATGTAGGGTGAAGCCTTGGTGGAACAGGTGCTGCCAAAGTCGTCGGTGATCATCGCGTGTTCTGCTGCAATGTCCTTTTTGTAGACCACATTGGCGGCCGGCACAAAGCTGTTGTAGTAGGTCTTCAGCGCGTCCATCACTCCGGTCTTGACCGTGCTGTCTATGCTGCCCGAAAACAGGTAGACCTTGGAGCTCTGCAGATTGGCTACCGGGTCAATGCTGCCGGCGCTGGCCCAGCTATTGGTGGTGCTGACCAGGGTGCTGGTGGGAATGCCGGCCGGACTTGCCATGCAGCGCCCGGTCGCGTTGACGATGGAGCCCTCCGCACAATAAAAAGGCCCGCCAGCCACAATACCCGCGCCCTTTTTAAAGGTGGCGGAGTGACCCACATGTAATTGCACGGCCATGAAGCCGCCGGATGACAGCCCCGACACCGAGGTCTGGGTTTTGTCGATATTGAGTTGCGGCAGATTAACTGCCGCGATGGCACCGGCGCTGGCCAGCGCGAGCGCGCAAGCCGTCACACGAACTACGGAAAAGCGGTTCATACGATGTGTCTCCTGGTTTTTTGGGCGAAAGGAATCCCTGTCCCCCGTGTATCCGGGGGTTGAATCGAACTCAGTGAGGCGGGGCCCTTGCCCCGCTAGAACCGCGCTGCGTGTCGCAAGACTCTGGTTTGTCTTGCTGCGGCTCGGATGCGACTTAGCGCTTGTTCCGGATCGGGATGTTCATCTCTTCCGGTTTGATCTCGTGCACCAGCTCCGGCACGCCCCATGCAAACGCAGGGTCGGCCTTGATCTTGAAGTGGTACATGCTTTGCATGGCCTGGTGGTCTTCCTTGCGGAAGGTCATCTTGCCTTTGGGGGTGTCAAAACTCATGCCTTCCATGGTCTTGATCAGCGTGTTGGCGGAGGTGTCGCCCTTGCTGTTGTTCAGCGCAGTAACGATGGCCATGGCCGCCGAGAAACCGCCAGCGGTAAAGAAGTCAGGCGGTGCCTTGAACTCCCTGTAATGGCGCGCCACCATGGCTTCGTTAATGGCATTTTTGGGAATGCCAAAGTAGTAGTACAACGCGCCTTCCATGCCGGGGAATTGCTTGTACGCCACCATGGCCGGCAGGATGTTGCCGCCGGTAGCCAGCTCAATGCCGTAGCGCTTTTTCAGATCCAGATCGGCAATTTTGCTGAACGGTGCCGGTGCACCAGACCAACCCACCGAAATGTATTTGTTGCCGGGCTGGTCCTTGAGCTTGTCGACAATGCGCTGCAGGCCGGCCGTGAAGTCGGTGGTGCCGACTGGCAGGTATTCTTCATGGACGATCTTGGCGTTCTTCAAGGCCTCGCGAGTGGCCTTGACACCATCACGGCCAAAAGCGTTGTCGTTGGCCAGTGTGGCGACGATGTTGCCGGGCTTGTCCAGTGCGGCGGCATTGGCGGCAGCGTCTTGGCTGGAATTGCGGCCGGTACGGAAGATGTATTTGTTCCATTTGTCACCAGTGATGGAGTCGGCAACTGCAGGCTCCACCAGCAAAATTTTCTTGTATTCCTCGGCCACGGGCAACATGGCCAGTGCGACAGGTGATGCAGTGGGGCCGACTGCCAGGTCCACCTTGTCGTCACCGTAGGCGGCCGCCAGCAAACTCTTGCCAATGTCGGGCTTGCCCTGGTCGTCTTTTTCAATGACCACAATTTTCTTGCCAGCCACCATCATGGTGCCACCGGTGGCGTAGTCCAGACCCATCATGAAACCAACGGCCGTCTGCTTGCCATAGGCTTCCAGCGGACCCGTCTTGCTGTAAATGTGGGCAATCTTGATTTCTTTGGATTGCGCCATCGCGGCCGTGCCCAACATGGCAAAACATAGCCCGCTTGCAATCATCGTAGCTTTAAGAATCCAGCGACCTTGGTGCATCTTGTCTCCTGTTTGTATTCGTTTAATCCAGATTGGTGCGCATAAAGCGTGCCAACCTGCCGGGCATTGATTTCATTGGGATTTTTATGCACCCTTTGCGGGAATGCATGAAATTTGCCTAAATTCAATACAACGCAGTATGACCAAAAATCAGACACACTGTATTGTTTTTAGTCAATGCCGAGTCGGGCATACAAGGTGGCGCGTGCGACACCCAGCATCTTGGCGGCCGCCGCCTTGTTGCCGCGGTTGGCCTCCATGGCCGCACGGATCGCCCGTTGCTCCAGTTCCGCAATCTGTACCGACAAAGGTCGCAACAGCGCAGCCGCGTCGTGTGGTGCTGGGTCCGCAACCGCGTCGGCAAGCAAACCGGACGGCGCAAGCACCGGTGCAATCTCAACCTGCTGCAGGCCCGACTCACGCAGCACGGCTTCAAGTTGCGGCGCCTCGATGCGCTGGGAGTCGCTGCGCATGGCCGCCTGTTCCAGCACATTGCGCAGTTCGCGGATATTGCCGCGCCAGGGTTGCGCCTCCAGCAAAGCCAAAGCCTGCGCCGACAGCTCGGGGTGCAGCATGCCGCTGCGCAGCGCCACGTCTTCACCCAGCGCTTCCAGCAGCGCGGCAATGTCCTCACGCCGCTCCCGCAGGGGCGGGACGCGGATCGGCAGTACATTGAGGCGGTAAAACAAGTCTTCCCTAAAGCCGCCTTCACGCACCAGGCGCGACAGGTCGCGTGAGGTAGCGGCGATCACCCGTACATCAAAAGGAATGAGCTTGTTGGAACCCAGCGGTTCGATCTCGCCCTCTTGCAAGGCGCGCAACAGTTTGGACTGCAGCGCCACCGGCATGTCACCAATTTCATCCAGGAACAGCGTGCCCCCGTGGGCCAGGCGGAACTTGCCGTCGCGCCCCTTGCGGTCGGCGCCGGTAAACGCGCCCGGCGCAAAACCAAAAAACTCGGCCTCCAACAACGTGTCCGGCACGGCCGCGATATTGACACTGATGAAGGGGCCGCTGGCGCGCGCCGACGCCGCGTGGATGGCGTGGGCCAGCAGTTCCTTGCCGGTGCCGGTCTCGCCCAGCAGCAACACCGGGCTGGAGGATTGCGCAGCCCGTCGGGCCTGGCGTTTGACCTCCACCGCAGCCGCACTTAAACCAATGAAACTGGCAAAGGTGTATTTGGATTGCCGCTGCCCACTCTGGCGCAGACGCTGGGTGGCGAGTTCACGCCGCACGTCATCCAGATCGCGTTGCAGTAGCGAGAATTTTTCGATCAGCGGTTGCAGCGTGGTTTCGGCATGGTCAAACAACACAATGCCCAAAGCGCCTATGACGTTGCCCGCCGCATCGCGCAACGGGATGCGGCTGACGACAAAAGTGCCGGCCTTGTTGGACAGCAAATCTATCAGTATGGGTTTGCCGGTTTCCAGCACCTGGTGCATCTGGGTGTTGTGCACCACCGTTGAAACCGGATGGCCGACGAAATCTTCTTCGTGCTCGTAACCCAGCGCGGGCAGAAAACGTTTGTACTGGTCGTTGATCCAGACCACACGCGCCGCGCGGTCCACCAGCATCATGCCCTCGCTGGCGTTGGCGAACAGGTCAAACATGGAGCGCGCAGCCAGCTCCAGAATGCTCTGGGCGTCACGCGGCAGGGAGTCCAAATTTTCCATGGACGGATATTACCCCCGCGATACCCAAACCCGGGTAAGCAATAGTGCTTAGCCGGAACGCTATCAATTACATAGCTGCTTATGTATATTCCGCGAGGGCTAGAGGCTGACTATTAACTGACGACTTCAGCCAGCACCGATAAAATAAATTGGTTCGGCCGGCTAGGGCATCAGCACCGGTGTCGGGTCGTTCGCCCAGGTATTGGCTGGCAATTTGTCGAAAGTAATCACCTGCGGAGCGGTCAATGTGAAATCGTCCTGCTCGTAGACCGCTGCGATCACTTCCTTGGAGGCCGGGAACTTGCGGAAGTCCAGAAAATAGACGCCAACCCTGCCAGACGCATCGTTGAACGCTTGCGGCACACTGGCGTGGTTCAGCAGCAGCTTGTTTTCATGGGTGAAGTTGAGGCCGTCTGTGCTGGTGGCACGGTAGATCATGTGGTCATAGGGTGAAGGATTGGCCCCAGGTAGGCCTGCAGCCTTGAAATACATCACGATGCTGCCGTCTTTGCGACGTGCGGGTGCGGGGTCTGCGATGAGCACCAGGTTGCTTCCGGCCGGCGTTCCTACCCGTACACCGGCTTCTGCGGTCCAAACAGAACCGTCCTTGGAAAAGGCGCTCAAGATGCCGCCGTCCCCGAAGTAATACAGGCGCAGGCCATCATCAAATTCCAGCAGTGCGGGCACCTGGCCTTTGCTCACAGCCACGGTGAAACCCGATGTCGCAAAGTTGGGAGAGTCGGCATGGGATGCAATACGAATACCCTCCTTCTCGCTGAATCCGGCGACAAACCAGCGCCCGCCGCGGGTACGGTAGACAACAGGGTCTGACAGGGTGTCCGACGTGGCCCAGATGTCGGGGTCCAGCGTGAAGTTGAAGCCATCGGTAGAACTGGCACTGCGAAGATTGATCTGTGCATCGCCCGCCGCCTTGGGGCCGAGTATTTCCGCGTTGAAGAAGAGCTTCATCGCTCCCGTTGGGCCTGGGCTGATGACACTGGCGCTCACCACCTTGGCCACAGTACCCTTGGCGTTGGTGTAGGTTACCCCGCCTACGACGATGCGGGGAATCGTCAATAGGTTGCTCGCCGCATCGTAGGTATCCACCGTGCCTGCCACACCCGTGTTGAATCCCAGCACACTGCCCACGGTCACCACTGCGCGGTAGGTAACTCCCGCGACGGTGATGGACGATATGCTCAATTGCTGGGTGGCGGGGTCATAGGTGTCGGACTGGGCGGGTCCGGCGGACAAGACACAAACACATGCCATCAGCCAGGCTTGAATGTTCACGGGATCTCCCGGTGCTCAACAACAAGGACGGATCAGGCGACTGGACCCGCAGGCAGTGAAAACCAGTGTACGCCTGATGTTCCATCGTTGAACACCGTTCATCAACCCATAGCCGGTTACTAGCGCTTGGAAAAGTGCTTTACCAAACGCGGCACCAGCAAGACCAGCACCACGATGACCAGCAGCGTCAGCGACATCGGCCGCTGCAGAAAGACCAGTGCACTGCCCTCCCCCATCGCAATGGCGTTGCGCAGTTGCGCCTCGGCCAGCGGCCCCAGAATCATGCCCACGACCACCGGTGCGGTCGGGAAGCTGAAGCGCCGCATCACCAGACCCAGCACACCCACGCCGTACAGCAGGAACAGGTCAAACGCGCTCTGGCGCATGCCATAAGCACCCACCGTGGCGAAGATCAGTATGCCGGCATACAACTGGGCTTTGGGCACCTTGAGCAGCTTGACCCACAGGCCCACCAGCGGCAGGTTCAGCACCAGCAGCATCACATTGCCGATATAGAGCGACGCAATCAGCGCCCACACCAAGGCCGATGAACTGCTGAACAACTGCGGGCCTGGCTGGATGCCGTAGTTCTGGAACGCCCCCAACAACACGGCCGTGGTGTTCGATACCGGGATGCCCAGCGTCAGCAACGGGATCAGTGCGGCGGTGACGGCGGCGTTGTTGGCGGCCTCCGGGCCTGCCACGCCTTCAATCGCGCCCTTGGAACCGAACTCGGCCAGGTTCTCGCCCTTGGCCAGTTTCTTCTCGGTGGCATAACTCAAGAAGGTCGGAATTTCGGTCCCCCCGGCGGGAATACAGCCAAAGGGTGTGCCAATCAGGATACCGCGCATCCAGGCCGGCAAGGAGCGCCGCCAGTCAGTGCCTGTCATCGTGACGCGGCTCATCTTGTTCTCGGACTCCTTGACCTTGCCCTCAAACAACACGGCGTGCAGGGCCTCGGCCACCGCAAACAGTCCGACGGCCACCAGCACAATGTCCACGCCGTCCAGCAGCTCAGGCACATTGCCGGCATACCGGGCTTGGCCGGTGATCTGGTCCATGCCAATAAGGCCCGCAGCCAAACCGATGAACAGGGCCGTCAACCCGCGCAAGGTGCTTTGGCCCAACACCGCGCTGACCGTGGTAAAGGCCAGCAGCATCAGGCAAAAGTATTCCGGTGGCCCCAGCTTGACAGCAAACTCCGCCACCATCGGTGCAAACAGCGTCACGACAATGGTGGCCACCGTGCCGGCGAAAAAGGAACCAATGGCCGCCGTGGCCAGCGCCGCGCCCGCCCGCCCGCTCTTGGCCATCTTGTTGCCTTCCATCGCCGTCACCATGGTGGCGGTTTCACCCGGCGTGTTGAGCAGGATGGACGTGGTGGAGCCGCCGTACATGGCGCCGTAGTAGATGCCCGAAAAAAAGATCATGGATGCGGTCGCATCCACCTTGGCTGTGATCGGCAGCAGCATGGCCACCGCAGTGGCGGGGCCAATGCCGGGCAACACACCCACAGCGGTGCCCAACGCGCAGCCGACGAAGGCCCACATCAAATTCACCGGCGTGCCGGCGGTGGCAAAGCCTTGTAGAAGTTGGTTCCAGATTTCCATCAGATCCACCCGCTTTGTGTAATGCCGGGCAAGCTGATGGCCAGGAATTTGGTGAACATCCAGTACACCGGCGCGGCAATCAGCAGGCCTACGACAGTGTCCGTAACCCAGGACCCTGCACCGTCAGGGGACGGGCCTTTGGCATTGCGCAGGCCGCGCGCCGCCAGCACAAAACAAAGAGTGCAACTGAAAATAAAACCGATGGTGGTGATCAGCGCCGCATTAAGCAGCAAGCCTGCTGACATCCATACAAAGCCCGGCCAATAGGGCTTTTCATCGCCACTGTCTTCCTCCATCTCCCTGAAGCCGCCACTGCGCGCCTCGTACACCAGAAAAGCACCACACACCAGCAAGGCGATGGACACCACCCACGGCAGGAAGTTGGGACCGACGCCGGAGTAGCCCGCATCCGACGGAATGCCCACCGCACCCAAGGCCAAGCCAACCGCCACGACACACACACCAGCCCCGACAAGGGTCTGGTAGCGCCGGCTCAAGCCTGGGTTTGTCATACCATTCCCGCCAGATGCATGATGCCGCGCAGGTTGGAAAATTCTGCATCCACGAAATCGTCAAAGGCCTTGCCGGTCAGCAAAGCCGGCGTCCAGGCGTTTTTCTCCAGCGATTCGGTCCATGACTTGCTCTTGGTCGCCTTGACGACGAGTTCGGTCAAGGCCGCACGCTGCTCGGGTGTCAGGCCGGGGCCACCATAGAGGCCGCGCCAGTTGCCCAGCACCACGTCATAACCCATCTCCTTCAGGGTCGGTA
Organism: Pseudomonadota bacterium; assembly: GCA_040384785.1. Taxonomy (GTDB): domain Bacteria; phylum Pseudomonadota; class Gammaproteobacteria; order Burkholderiales; family Burkholderiaceae_C; genus Allorhodoferax. The sequence continues at coordinate 3,906 of JAZKIR010000010.1, read as the reverse complement.
CGTTGATGCCCGGCAACCGCTTCTCGGATGTGACGCCAATCGGGCGCATCTTGCCCGCGGTGATGTACTCGGCCATCTCGCTGTAGCCGCCACCACCCACCGTCACATTGCCCCCCAGAATGGCCGCCGTGGCTTCGCCGCCGCCACGGAAGGCCACGTAGTTGACCTTCTTGGGGTCGACTCCCACCTTGGTTGCCAGCATGGAGGCACAAATGTGCTCCGTGGTGCCACGCGAACCGCCGCCCCACTTCACGCTGCCAGGATCTTTTTGCAACATGTCCACCACTTCTTTCATGGTCTTGATCGGGGAGCTGGCGGGCACGACAAACACGTTGTATTCACTGGTCAGGCGCGCAATCGGCGTGACCTTGTCCAGGGACACCTGGGGCTTGCCGGTGATGATGCCGCCCAGCATCACGGCGCCCATCACGATCAGGGCGTTGGGGTCACCCTTGGCGGAATTGACGAACTGCGCCAGACCGATGACACCTGCCGCACCACCCTTGTTGTCGTACTGCACGGAGTCGGCGACCTTTGCGTCCAGCATCGCTTTGCCGAAGGCGCGGCCGGTGCCGTCCCAACCGCCGCCAGGATTGGCGGGAATCATCATCTTGATGCTGGCAGCGGCCTGCGCCGTCAGCGGCAGACCCGCAGAGGCGGTCAGGGCGAGCAGGGATTTGAGGAAGGTATCACGGCGCATAGGGAGTCTCCTTGGTTTGAAATCCACCCTATGATGCGCGGTCTGCCTGTCAAACGGCTGTCCAAAATCCTAGGGGAAACCCGAGTACCCCATCTTTTGCGCTATGCATGTATTGTTGATTGAAGACGATCTGGCCCTGCGCACAGCACTGCAACGCAGCCTGGTGCGCGCAGCGATGCGGGTGGACATTTGCGGCGACGGAGCACAGGCGCTGGATGCCTGGAGCACGCTGAAACCCGATGTTGTGCTGCTGGACCTGAGCCTGCCCGGCAAGGACGGGCTGGACATCCTGGAGCAAGCCCGCAAGGCAGGCCTCAACACCCCGGTGCTGATTCTGACCGCACGAGGCACCGTGGGTGACCGCATCCTGGGGCTCAATGCCGGCGCGGACGACTACCTGCCCAAACCCTTTGACCTGGACGAGCTGGAAGCCCGCGTGCGCGCCCTGCACCGCCGCCGCGGCGGCACCGCCCGTGAAGAGGCCGAGGAACATGGAGCGGTGGGCACGTTACGCTATGACCGTGACAGTGGCGCTGTCTACAACCAGCACCAGGTGCTGGACCTGACGCCGCGTGAACTGGCGCTGATGGCTGCCCTGATGGCAAGGCCAGGCCATGCGGTGGCCAAGGAGCGCTTGTTTGAAGTGGTTTTTCCCGGCGAGGCGCAGGTGCATTACGAGGCCATCGAGGTTGTGGTCTACCGGCTGCGCAAGAAACTGGTGGGCACGGGCGTGACGCTGATGACGCTGCGCGGCTTGGGTTACCTGCTCAAGGCCAGCGCCTGACATGCCACAGCAGCACCCGGCCACCTCGGCCCCACTGTCACTGCGCCGCCACTTGCTGGTTGGCATCCTGGTGCCGATTGTGTTGTTTGTGCTGGTCGACACCTACAGCCTGTACCGCCAGGCCTTGACCGCGGTCAACATCGCCTATGACCGCACGCTGCTGGCCTCGGCCAAGGCCATAGGAGAACTGCTGGATGTGGACGGCATAGGCGATCAGGCCACCATACGCGCGCAAATCCCGTACTCGGCACTAGAGGCTTTTGAGGCCGACAACCGCAGCCGCATGAACTACCGCGTATCCGACGCCAAGGGCCAATGGATAGACGGCGCGCAAGACCTGCCCCAATGGACCGGCACCTTGCCCAATCAGGGCCCCTATGCAGCGTTGGTTGATTTTTACGACGACAGTTTTCGCGGCGACGCGGTGCGCGTGGCGGTATTGCTGCAACCGGTGGCCAGCACCCGTGGCCAGGCCATGGCCACCGTGCAGGTCGCCGAAACGCTGGAACTGCGGCACACACTGGCGCGCCAGATCCTGCTCGAAACACTGCTCCGCCAGATGTTGCTGATCACGGTGATCACCACCGTGGTGCTGGTGGTGGTGCACCGCGTTACCCGCCCGGTGCACCGCCTCAGTGAAAGCCTGCGCCAACGCGCAGAGGACGACCTGACGCCGATAGAGGCATCCGATATTCCCAGGGAAATCCAGCCACTGACAGACGCCACCAACCAGGTCATGCAGCGCCTGCAACATGTGCTGGACCACCAAAAACGTTTCGTGCGCGACGCGGCGCACCAATTGCGCACGCCGCTGGCCGTGCTGAAGGTGCAGGTGCAATCCGCACTGCGCGGCGACGTGGCGGCGCCGCTGGCGCTGCAGGAAATACAGGTCACCGTCGACCGCGCCACGACGCTGGCCAACCAGATGCTGTCGCTGGCCAAGGTGGAACAGGTACGCCAGATGCAGGATTTTGCGACCATCGATTGGGCCGAGGTCGTGCGCTCGGTGGCGTTGGATGTGTCGCCGTTGATCGCAGAAAAAGACATCGATTTTGAACTGAGCACCCGGCCCTGCGGCATGCACGCCCACGACTGGATGCTGCGCGAATTAACCCGCAATCTGCTGCACAACGCGATTCGCCACACCCCCAGCGGGGGGCAATTGTCCGTCAGCATCCAACCCAACGGTGACATCGCACAACTGGTGATTGCCGACACCGGTACCGGTATCAGCGAAGACATGCGCCAGCGCCTGTTCCAGCCCTTTGCCACCGGCGACACAAAGTCCGGGACAGGACTGGGGCTAACCATTGCACGGGAGATTGTTCAGGCCCTGGGCGGTACCATCCAATTGAACAACCGCCTGGAGGCTGGGGAAATTGTCGGCCTGGATGCCTGCGTCAGGCTACCCCTCAACAACACAGAAAATTGATGGACAAAACCCGAATCGACAAGTGGCTATGGGCCGCGCGCTTTTTCAAGACACGCTCCCTGGCCACCGAGGCCGTCAACCGCGGCCATGTGCAATTAGATAAGCAGGACATCAAGCCCGCGCATGACGTGCGCGTGGGCCATACGCTGACCATCTGGCAGGCCAAGGTGCCGCGCACCGTGGTGGTCATGGGCATCAGCGAACACCGCGGCCCGGCGCCGGTTGCACGACAGTTGTATGCCGAAACACCTGAGAGCGTGCAGCAAAGGGCCAAGGCGGCAGAGCAGCGGCGCCTGAGCCCAGAGCCCGCACTGGCGATGGAACATGGCCGACCGACGAAACGCGACCGCCGGGACCTGGAAAAGACTTGGGACAACCGCTGGAGCGCGTCGCTGGATTCTTGAGGCGTTTCGCTGCGAGGAGCGCGTGGTACGCGTACGGCGCCGCGGATGACACTATTAAATTTATAGCTACTCACGCATATCCGACGAGGGCTGGCGGCCAATTTCTCCGTCATCGACCTGCTGAATGCCTTAAAAACCCTGTTTTGGGTATTTTTAAGCCATCCGTGGCCTCAACTGGCTGTTATCCAGCCCGCCCGGACAAGCTGTTGCAGGATAAAGGTGCCCATCAGCCCATGCAGCGCTGGTGTGGGGTGGAAACCGTCGGAGAAAGCATAACTCTGCCACCAGCTGGGCGATGTCTCCCCGATCGGGATGTGGGACGACATATTGGATGTGTTGCAGGCCAACACCGTCGGAAGCTGGCTCAGGCTGGCCAAGCCCGCACGGTCCAACCCGCCTTCCACCTTGGGACAGGCGGGCGTGGTGGTGTTGGTCAGGCCATGCTGGGCGGGTTGGGCCAGGAACTGGGTGAACTGGCTGTTGAGATCTACCACCATCACTCGACTGGAGGTCAGGCTTTTGGACAGCGTCGCATTGAAGAGATTCGTCCAGGTTTGGACGGATGTTTGCACGGCGTTGGGGGGGG
>JAZKIR010000009.1:0-330317 GCA_040384785.1 Pseudomonadota bacterium | reverse complement strand
GGCAACAAATCCGCGCCGGGCCGCCCCAAGCGGATTTAGCCCCCTCGGGGGGCAGAGAGCCACACGCAGTGGGCGAACGTGGGGGGCAACAAATCCGCGCCGGGCCGCCCCAAGCGGATTTAGCCCCCTCGGGGGGCAGAGAGCCACACGCAGTGGGCGAACGTGGGGGCCACATTCACTCGTAATGCTTGGGGTCGGCGGTGTCGGTTGGCGCGGCTATCGCCCGCTTCAAAGCCGCGCTCATCGGAAGCTGCAGGTTGATGCCTTTGGGTGGGATGGGCGACTGAAACCATTTGTTGTAGATGGTGTGAATCTCGCCGCTACGAAACAGTCCGACCAGCACATCGTCCGCCAGTTGCTTGAACGCCGCGTCACCCTTGGTCATCGGGATGCCATACGGCTCAATGGACAGGCTCTCTGCGGAAATGCTGAATTCGGCTGGGTTTTTTACGCCGGCCACCAAGCTGCGCAGCAACACATCGTCCATGACGTACGCGACGGCGCGGTCGTTCTGCACCATCTGGAACGACTCGGCATCGTCCAGTCCCGCCAGAATTTTCATGTCGAGCTTCTGCGCCTGGTTCACCTCATGGAGGTAACGGATGCTGGTGGTCCCCACGGTGGAGGCCACGGGGTCACCCTGCAAATCACTGAGCGTCTGGATGTTGGAGGACTTCTTGGCCAACAGGCGGCTGGCCGCTACAAAGGTGGTTACGGAGAAGCTCTCGCTCTTTTGGCGCTCCAGCGTGTTGGTGGTGACGCCACATTCCAGGTCCACCGTGCCGTTGACCACCAGCGGAATGCGGGTCGCTGATGTAACAGGGAAAAGCTTGACCTGCAGATGGCGCAGCTTCAGTCGCACTTTGACGGCATCCACAATTTTGTAGCACAGGTCCATCGAATAACCAATGGGGTTGAGCTTTTCGTCCAGATAGGAAAAGGGGACTGAGCCCACCCGATAGCCCAGGGTGATCATGCCGGTTTGCTCGACCTTGCTCAGGGTCGGCGAGCCTTGCCCCCAGGCGCTGGGAGCAAGCAGCATGATCGCAAGCCACGGTAGAGCTACCGCCCAGCGAAGAAGTGTCATGGCTTTGCATTTCATGCGTTCATGCTAGCACGCACTGTGTGTGGCGACGGCGCGGCTCTGCCGGCGCGCTGCGCGTGACTGCGGCCGTCAGTGGCTGCAGTGGCGTACTACTTGCATTTGGACGTGCATTGTTTGGCCTTGTCCCCACATTGCCCCTTGTTGTTCGTGCGCTTGATGCAGGCAGCCTCTTCTTCAGCACACTTGGCGGTACAGGACTGGGCGGCACTGGCGGGTGACGAGTAGGAGATGCCAGCAAAGGCTGTGACCAGGAAGGCGGCGGCTATTGCAAGCTGAACTGCGTTCTTCATGATTTTTTCTTTCAGTGGTGCACAAGGGGTTTCAGGTTAGCACGCGACCGCGCATTGCTCAAGAGTTAACGGCCTCTGAGCCGGCGCTTTGTTATGCAGGAAACACTTATATTTGAATCCATTGTGTCGTTGGCGGCGTACTATCCTGTAGACGCTCGTCGCCACGTGTCCATGCACCGGGCTTTGGACGTTTACGAACGCTGGCCTTTTGGGTCGGCGCACTACCACCACTGAGGAGTTTTAATATGATGCTTCGTGTCGCTACTGCCACGGCTTCCGTTCTGGCTGTTACCCTGCTCGCCGCCTGCGGCAGCATGTCGACCGCACCGATGTATTCCCAGGCCAATCTGCCTGCCGCCGTTCAAGTGCCGGGTGGCAACAAGGTGGCGATGGAAACTGTGGGTGTGGGCGAGATCACCTACCAATGTAATGCCAAGAAAGACATGGCCGATCAGTTTGAATGGGTGTTTGCCGGTCCGGACGCCAAGCTCAATGACCGCAGTGGCAAGCAAGTAGGCAAATACTACGGCCCGCCGGCGACCTGGGAAAACATGGACGGCTCCAAGCTGACTGGCGTTCAGGTGGCCGTGGCCCCCAATGGCACTGGCAATATTCCCAACCAACTCGTCAAGGCCAACCCGGCCTCGGGCACCGGCGCCATGACGGGCGTGACCTATATACAGCGTGTGAACACCGTGGGTGGCGTGGCGCCAAGCAGCGCCTGTGCAGCCAGTAATGTGGGCACCAGGCAAATTGTGAAGTACCAGTCCGACTATATTTTTTACAAACCCTCCTTGTAAACTCCAAAGCTGGCATAACCAGCTACGCGTTTCTTTGAGTTTACGCAAATACTCTTCTGGCTCGGCTGCCTAGAATTCTTTCTTTGACACCGACCCAGAGCGCTTTCTCGGGTCAGCGATTGGCGGACCTGTGGGCTGGCGTTCTGAACGTAGTCGAGGAGGCTGCGCCATGAACATCAGGTTCCTGATCCTATCGGCCGTTATGCTCGTGCTGCCGGCGCCTGACTTGCAGGCCCAGGTCGTCTCCTTGCCCAAATTCAATGTCAACCTGAACGAGACTTCGGTATCCGGCCTGTCATCCGGCGGTTATATGGCGGTGCAGTTTCATGTTGCCTACTCTGCGTTGGTCAAAGGGGCTGGCATCATCGCCGGGGGGCCGTACTTTTGCGCCAAGGATGACCAGAATACCGCCACCAGCATTTGCAGTTGCACCGGCTTCACCGGCTGTCAACCGGCGCAGGCCGCGCTCATGGTGCCCGAACTGATTCAGATCACCAACCAAAGTGCGACCCAGGGCGGCATCGATCCGACCAGTAACCTGTCGGGTGCCCGTGTGTGGTTGTTTTCTGGCGTCAAGGACACGGTCGTTCCGCCTCCGGTCATGCAAGCGCTGGAGACCTATTACAAGAACTACATCCCTCCCTCCAATATTTTTTTTGAACAGGGCGTCGTTGCCGAGCATGCGATGCCCACTGAACTCTTTGGCAATGCCTGCGATTTCAGAGGCGACCCGTTTATCAACAAGTGTCCTTTTGATGCAGCCGGCAAGCTGCTGGGGTGGATTTATGGCACTGTGAATCCAAGGAACACCGGAACCCTGGGTGGACAGTTCATTGAATTTGACCAGAGCGAATTTCTCCCCAGCCCGGCAACACACGGCATGTGGCCCACGGGCTGGGTCTATGTGCCCGCCGCCTGCCAACAAAATACCCAGTGCCGGGTGCATGTGGTGTTCCATGGCTGCAAGCAATACCCCGGCGCACCGTTTGGCTCCGGGCCGCAAGGACGGATTGCCGATGTTTACGTGAAAAATAGCGGCTACAACGTATGGGCGGACACCAACCAGATCATCGTGCTCTACCCGCAGGCCAATGTCATGAATGTTGGTACGCGATTGCCGCGCTCCAACCCCAACGGTTGCTGGGACTGGTGGGGATATGACGATGCCAACTATGCGCAGAAAAGCGGGCGCCAAATGCTGGCAGTCAAAAAAATGGTGGATCGGCTTGCAGGTGTCACGACACCAACACCTCCTTCTCCACCCCCGCCACCTTCGCCCGGTACCCCGTTCTGCGGCAGTGCATCCAACGCCGACCATGTGATGGCCGGACGAGCATACAAATTTTTCTTCTGGACCTATTTTGCAAACGGCTCCAACGATTTTCTGGGCTGGAGCGAAATCACGGTCACGACACTCAAGGAGGTCGTCACGGGCACGTACCAGAAGGTGGCGGCATGTCCATGAAATATTTACCGTTGGCGTGTAATTTTTACGCGAAAGGCATGGCACACATTGCAGGCGGGCGAGGCCAGCGTACAGCGGAAGCGATCAATGGCTCAGGCATGGATGTTGCCACCGAAGGGTGTGTTCTTCACCGTAAGTCTGTTTGAAGTCCAGACTTGATGCCATTTGATAAATTTTTTAGAGGAGTAAACAAAATGACGACCATTCATGTCGAATCAGGGGCCAGTTACTTGGAACAAGCCGGCGCGCTCGCACGGCGTCCTCTTTTTTCCGCGGTTCGCTGGGGCGCGATTTTTGCCGGCGTTGCCGTCGGTGTTTCGATGCAGCTGCTGTTGACCGTGCTGGGCATCGCCAGTGGTCTATCGACCACCGACGTGACCCGCGGAGAGACCGTTGGTACGGGGCCGCTCATCTGGGCGGGCATCAGCATGCTGATCGCGGCCTTTGTAGGTGCCTACGTGGCGGCGCGCGTGTCGGGGCTGAAACGCAAGGTGGACGGTATCTTGCACGGCGTTGTGTCGTGGGCCGTTACGACGCTGATGTTTGCAATCCTGGCCACATCGGCCGGTGGATCGCTGTTGAGCGGTGTTTTCAGCACCCTGGGCGCGGGTGGCGGCACCACGATGAACGGGGGCAGCACGCTGGGAAATGGTTTGGGCGGGGTCCTGCAGCGCCTGGGTATCACCAATGTCACCCCCGAAGCCATGCAGACTCTGCAGGGGCACATCAGAAGCGGAAATCGAGAGGAGGCGATTCAGTACATGGTCGGCACCATGGGCCTGGACCAATCGCGTGCCGCGACGATTGTGGACCAGGCGCTGATACTTTCCGGCTCGCCTGAGCAGGCTTCAGTGCAAAGCAGAACCGCTGCCGATCAGGCTGTCGACGCGGCCAGTATTGCTGCCTGGACCGTGTTCCTGGCCGTCACCATATCCCTGGCCTTGAGCGTGGCTGGCGGGGCATTTGGCGCAACCGGTGCGCGTCGTGCCACTTGGACCCATTCCCCGGGTTCAGATCAGCCGGCGACGCAGAGTGCTTCTCGGGCCTGAGCCTGTTGCCTGGGAGTCCAGGCAAGTCTCTTCAAATCTCCAGTTGATTGAACGATAAAAAAACAGGCGGCAGATGCCGCCTGTTTTAGCTGGTCAGGCCGTTACGCAATCGGCTTAACTGCCTCTGCCCCCCTGACTCGACTTGCCGCTGTCGGAACTGCTGCCGCCCTGCCCACCGTGGCTCTTTTTGCCAGCTTCACGCGCTTCCTCTGACGTAAATTCGTGGGCATTGCCACTCTCATGGGCAGCACGTCCGCCCTCGCTGGCAATTTCGCGTTGGCGCTCCGGATCCATGGACGCAAAACCCTGGCCACCCTGGCCCTGATTGTCCCGTTTGCCAGAACTGCTGCGTCCGTCGTTGTCGTCCGAATTTTTAGTAGCCATTTTGAACTCTCCTGTAAATTGGTTGCGATTGGCTTCGCGAGCCTCCTGAGCGACCATTGAAGATCGCCCTCAGAAACCCGGCAACGTGCATGCCCGGACAGAAGCCGGGCAGTGTGCACAGAGGATGTCGGGGTCGCACTCTTGCAGGGTGGACCGTTGGCGCATCGCCGCGCGGTACCGGTAACAGCCTGCCTGCACCGGAACACGTTGCCGCAAACCTTACGTGGGCGAGCAGCGGCCAGCAGTGTCGCGTCAGCGGGTATGGGTCCTTATCTGGGCAATTTCCGGGGCGTTACCGTTGAGTTGACTTCAGTACACCACGTAAAAGCGCCAAAGCCGGCTCTTTCGCAAGGGCCTCTAAATTGGCATAGTCTTTGCTGATTGCGATCGCATAAGGGATGGAAAAAGGCCAAAGTCCCTTGGCTTGCACGGAAAGGAAACAATGACACATCTGTCGCTGAAACTCGACGTACGACAAAACCTGGCCTTGACGCCGCGGTTGCAGTATGCGGTGCGCCTGCTGCAACTTTCGTCGGTGGACTATGAACAGGAACTTCATGAAATGGTTGAAAAAAACCCTTTTCTGGAGGTCGAAGATCGCCCCCAATCGCAGGCCTTTTCGACACTGGGGTCTGACCCGATCAACACAGATACCGAGCCGCTTGTTCCCGGCAACACGCAGCAGGTGTCGGAGGAGATCACGCGCGAAGCCGGATGGGAACCCGTTGACGAAAAACCGCAGGCCAGCAGCAGCGCATCGAACGGAGGGTCGGTGGATGACCCGTACACCTCCGCATTGGATACCATGGCCGCCGACATCGGGTTGCGCCAGCATCTACGCGGTCAGGCGAACTTGCTTCCGCTGTCGGACCGTGACCGCGTTCTGGTCTGTGCGGTGATCGAATCGCTGGACGACGATGGTTACCTGCGCCTGGATCTCGCTGAAATTGCGGACATGGTCCGCCTCTGCCCGCCCGCCGACGCGTGTGAGATGAGCATGGCGCTGAAATTGGTTCAGTCCTTTGAACCAACGGGTGTGGGCGCCCGCGATGTTGCAGAGTGCCTGCTGTTGCAGATTGAAAACATGGAAAGCGCGCAGCGCGATTTGATACGCCTTATCGTTGCGGAGCATCTGGACCGGGTCGCACAACGGGACATGGCCGGTCTGGCGCGCCGGCTCGCGCGCCCCCTGGCGGAGGTCGAAGCTGCGTGTGTTGCCATGCGGCGGCTGGACCCCCGACCAGGCTTGCGTTTTGGGAAGTCCGACGTGCCATTCATCAAACCCGATGTGGTGGCGCGCAAGGTGCGGGGGACCTGGACGGTGCAGTTGAATCCTGCCGTTGTGCCTCCGCTCAAGATCAACCAGACGTACGCAGCACTATTTCAGCGGTATCGCAAGAGAACACACGGCGAACTCGGAGCCTGTCTTCAGGAAGCACGCTGGGCGATACGCAATGTGGAGCAGAGGTTTTCCACCATCCTGGCGGTATCCCAAGCCATTGTCGAGCGCCAAAGCGGGTTTCTGGACTATGGGCCGCTGGCCTTGAAACCTCTGGCCTTGCGTGACATTGCCAACGACGTAGGCGTGCACGCTTCCACGGTTTGCCGGGTCAGCCACAACAAATATCTGGCAACGCCGGGGCGGCTGATTGAGCTCAAGCAATTTTTCTCCCGACCCATGGCCATGAAAGGTGGCGGTGCCTGTTCACCGACGGCCATCCGGGGCTTGATGCAGGAAATCATTGCCGCAGAAAATCCTCAGGCTCCGCTGTCCGATGTTGAGATCGCGCAACGCCTAACCCGCCAGGGCCTGACGGTGGCCCGCCGCACCGTGACCAAGTACCGGCAGATGTTAGGCGTTGCGCCCGTGGAACACAGGCGCATGGCTGCAGGCCAACCCTGAACGTCGTGTCACGATTGTGGGTTTCTGGGTTGCGGTGTGTCTGGCGACGAGGGGTCGAATGGGGTGCATGTTTTTTCCTTTCGTGTTGAAGAGACGGATGTGTCGGCAACTTGAAGAAAGACCAGAGCGTGATGCCTGGTTTGCCATGCAATGGTCTTGGCAAACGCCATGCCCAAGAACCGTTGTCTGCGCGGACAAGGGCCAGGCTGGCAGTTATTGCAGCGTTCTGGCGTTTGAACGTTCGACGTCGCGGGGGATATCGGTGGTGGGCACGCTTGAATATTCCTTGAGCCGGTTGTACAGCGTCTTCAAGCTGACCCCCAGGGCGGCCGCAGTCCGCTCCTTGTGCCGGCCAAAATGCTCCAGCGTGGCCAGGGTGACCATACGTTCAATCTCCGCCAGAGGTGTTCCTATTTCGAAGCTCAGCGTGGGCATCCCCGAACCGTCGGCCATGGGTGCGGCCGCAGTCGGCAGACAGTCGTTGACAATGGTGTCGTCGCTCGCCATAACGTAGGCACGGTGCACGATATTGCGCAATTCGCGCGCGTTGCCGGGCCAGTGGTAGAGCGTCAAACGCGCCAGCGTTTCGGGCGAGAAGTGTTTGACCTGGCCCTCGCGGCGCGCAATCTCGTCCAGAAAGTGCTGGGCCAGCAAGGGGATGTCTTCCAGCCTCTCGCGCAAGGGCGGCATGTGGATGGGAAAGACATTCAGGCGGTACAGCAAGTCTTCACGCAAGCTGCCGTTGGTCACTGCCCGCAGCGGGTCCTTGTTGGACGCGGCCACCACGCGTACATCCGCCTCCTGCGTCTGCGTCGAACCCACCCGCATAAAGGTTCCGGTCTCCAGCACCCGCAGCAACTTGACCTGCAAGTCCAAGGGCATTTCGGTGATCTCATCCAGAAACAGCGTGCCGCCACTGGCGCGTTCGAAAAAACCCTGGTGCTGGCGCTCGGCCCCGGTAAAGCTGCCTTTTTCGTGGCCGAACATCTCGCTCTCGATCAGGTGGGGCGAGATGGCGCCACAGTTGACGGCCAGGAAGGGCCCTGCGTGGCGGTGGCTCAGCTTGTGCACCATGCGTGTCACCACTTCCTTGCCACTGCCGCTTTCACCGGTCACCAGCACCGTGACGGAGGTGCCCGCCACGCGTAGTATTTGTTCATGGATGCGCAGCATCCCGTGGGAGCGGCCCCACAGCAGGCCAAAATGGCCTTCCTTGTCCAGCATTTCCTGCAGGTGCAGTGCGTCGGCAGTCAGGTTGGGTGGCCGTTTCAAGCTAGACAACACGCTGCGGAAGTCCGCGGTGTCGATTGGCTTGGACACGTAGTTCGCCGCACCGATGCGCAGGGCCTGGGTGGAGGTTTCAATGCTGGTGTGCGGGGCGATCAGTACGATCCGGGTGTTGGGCAGGGCCTTGATCTCGGCTATCAGCCCCGTGCTGCTGCCGTCCGGTAAAACAAGGTCCAGAAATACGATGTCCGGGGACTGGAGCGCCATGTGCCGCCGCGCCGCGGCCAATGACCCCGCCGTGGCGACCGAAAAGCCCTCTGCGGCGATCAGATCAGCCATTACTTCTGCCGAGTCCTGCTGGTCATCGATGATCAGGGCGTGTGGCATATGCGCTCCTCCCATCTCTTTTGTTGTTGAATACGGATGACCTCCAAATTATCAGATGTGAAGGAGAGCCTGCCCATCAGTGGCCAGCGCATTTGGGGGTAGGCCTGCTCCTACAAGCCAACAGCGCTTGCCTGCGGTGTAATCACCCACGGTGCGATACTTGTCCCCTAGAAAAAAAAGCCGTACACCTGTACCACCATGCTGTTATTTGACGCAACCCACAGAACCCTCAGACCCGTTGTCGCGCATCTCCAACAAGCCGGCCGCAAGGGCCGTGGCGCCGCACTGTATAGCGAATGCATCGCTGCGATGGAGCAGGCCCGCGGCATGGGGGATGATGCTGCGCTGGTGCTGATTGCGCAGACCTTTGGCCTGGTCATGGACCAGGACGGCTACTCGGACGCATCCATCGCGTGGCTGGTGGAAGCAGTCGAGTGCGCCAAACGCTGCGGCGAGTTTGGCGAGCAGTCCAACGTGCTGTACCTGATTGGCCGGGCCTACTATTCGCGCGCCGAGTATGGTGTCGCGCTGGGTTACTGGACCGAAGGCATGGAAATCGCCAAACGCGATGGAGACCGTATCAGTTGGAGCTGGTGCAAGCTCGGCATCGGTCAGATTTGTGATGCACTGGACGCCTCCGCCATGGCGGTCAAAGTATTTTCGGATTTGGGGGCCAACCTGGCCAAGCTGGACAGTTCCACGCAGCGCCTGCCGCTGACGCAGTGGGCGCGGTTCGATGTGCGGCTGCGTGAAGTGAAGGCCGTCAACACCGTCAACCTTGGCGTCAACCAGATGCGTGTGGGCCAATATGAGGCGGCGCTGGAGAGCCTGCGGCAGGGTCAGGCCATGGCACTGTCGGAACAAATGGAAGACATTGCCAGTGAATGCCTGGTTCGCTTCGCCGAGGTTGCGGCGCTGCAGGGCGACCCTGCCCAGGCGCTGGAACTGCTGGTTCCCGCTCAGCGTGCGCTCAAGGCCTGTTCACACGTCTGGGGCCTTGCCACCCTGTTTTTGTTGCGTGCGCAGTGCCAGTCGGCGCTGGGGCAACTGGCCGAGGCCAAGGCATCCATAAGCTCGGCAAGACTCGCCGCACAAAAGGCCAATGCCCAGCACATCGCGATGCGCATTGAACGCGAGAACGCCCTCATCGCCGAAAAATCGGGAGACTTGGCGCAGGCCCTGTTATCGCTGAAGAAGGCGGCCGAACTACAGACCGCGTTGGACCGGGGCAGCAAGGCCCATTTGTTGCGCCACCTGCAAACCTTGGCAGAGCAGAGCGGGGCGAACGATCGCGAACTACCGGGGTTTTCGATGGGGGTCAGGCGCAAGTTGCTGCGTTGAGCACATTGCTACAAATTTGGTAGCGTGTTGCGCATGTTTTGCGAGGGCTAGAAGGCTATTTTCTATATGGCGGTAGGCGTCAACCCCGCCGACCACTGTTTCCCCAGCGCCGTGCCGCTTCTTCCGATGTTTGTGAGCCCGCGGTCAGGGCGCCCAGCGGCGCCAGCAGGGCGTCCAGGTCGGTCTGGTCAAACTTCAGCGCACCCGCCGCGTCGTGGCCCAGTACGCTGTCGGTCAGCGCCAGTTTGCGGGCCTGCAATTCCAGCATGCGTTCTTCGATGCTGCCTTCCACCACCAGCTTGTAGACAAACACCGGCTGGTCCTGGCCGATGCGGTGGGCGCGGGCCGTAGCCTGTTCCTCGACGGCCGGGTTCCACCACGGGTCCATGTGGATCACGGTATCGGCGGCGGTCAGGTTCAGGCCTATACCACCGGCTTTCAGGCTGAGCAGAAAGATCGGCACCTCTTGCGCCTGGAAGCGCTGCACGACGCTGCCGCGCTCCTGGGTGGGTGTCTTGCCCGTCAAGCTCAGGAAGGGCAAGTCCAGCGTCTGCAGTTGTTCGGCGATCAGGTCCAGCAGCTCCGTGAACTGCGAGAACACCAACACACGCCGGCCTTCTTCCACCAGCGCGGGCAGCATGTCGGCCAATAGCTCCAGCTTGGCGCGCTCGATATCGGACCCCCACGCTCCACCGCTATGCGGGTCGCTGCCCCCCAAGGGGGCGCGTTTCAGCTTGGGGCGGCCCGGCGCTGAAACCGTGTGCTCAGGCTTCACGAGACGGGGATCACAGCAGACCTGGCGCAGTTTCAGCAGCGAGTCCAGGATGCTGATCTGTGCGCCGTTGAAGCTCAGGCGCTGCAACACGCGCCGCACCTGCTTGTCGGCGGCCACACGCACGCTCTCGTACAGTTCGCGTTGCTGGCCCTGCAGTTGCACACGTTTGATGACCTCGGTACGGGGTGGCAGTTCGCTGGCCACGTCCTGCTTGCGACGGCGCAAGATGAAGGGGCGCACGGGCTGGGCCAGCAGCGCGGCGCGCAGGGTTTCACCGTTTTCTTCGATCGGCTTGCGCCAGCGCGCCGCAAAGTGGCGGGCATCACCCAGAAAGCCTGGCATCAACCAGTCGAACTGCGCCCACAGTTCGCCCAGGTGGTTTTCCATGGGTGTGCCGGTCAGGCACAGGCTGTGGCGGGTTTGTATGCGGCGCAAGGCACGGGCGCTGCGGCTGCCGGCATTCTTGACCATTTGCGCCTCGTCCAATATGACCAAGTGGAAGTGCTGCGCGGCCAGTACATCCATGTCGCGCCACAGCAATGGGTAGGTGGTTAGCACCAGGTCGTGATCCGGCATCTGCGCGAACAGCGTGCCGCGCTCCGGGCCTTGCAGCGTCAGCAGGCGCAGCCCTGGTGCCATGTGTTGGGCCTCAGCCTGCCAGTTGAAGATCAGCGAGGTGGGCAGCACAACCAGCACGGGCAGGTCGAGCCGCCCGGCGTGTTTTTCGGTCAGCACATGGGCCAGCGCCTGTGCGGTCTTGCCCAGGCCCATGTCGTCGGCCAGGATGCCGCCCAGGTTGTGGGCACGCAGGTATTGCAGCCAGGCCAGGCCCTCCAGTTGGTAGGGGCGCAATTGCACCTGCAGGCCTTCGGGCGCGGCCACCGGCTGCGGCGTGCCTTGGGTTTTAAGGCGTTTGGCCAGGCTGGCCAGACCCAACTCGCCTTGCAATTGCCAGGTGTTGTGTGTGCCGACGCGGTGGACATCCAGCAGGCTGGCGCGCAGCGCGTCCAGCCGCCGTGCCTCCCAAGCCCCCAGTTTCAGCAGGCCCAGGTTCTGGGCGCGTGTCGGGTCGGTCAGCAGGTCCAGCATCGCGCCGACGATGGCCTTCAGCGGCGCGGCCGGGGCATCGATGCGCTTGCCACCTGGCGCACGCAACGAAACTATGGATAGGTCGTCGATGGTGGCGATCAGCGCGGTGTTCAACCAGCGTGCGTCGCGGCGCAGCAGGTCGGCCAACATGGGCGCCAGGTCCAGCGTCTGGCCGTCGATCTCAATGCCCAGACTTAGCAGCCAGGCACCTTCGCGGGCCGGCAGTTGCAGCGTCTCGACGCCGCGTCCGGGCTTGACCAGTGGCGCATCGACTTCCTTGGACAGCACTTCGCCGGTGTCGGGGCTGACGACCAGCTTCCAGCGCTGCACCGGCACGCTCTCATGGGCAAAACCGGGCAATACGGCGACGGACCAGCCCTTGGCTTGCAGTTGCGGGACCTGGTCGGCCCAGAAATCACCGAAAAACTCTTCCTGCGGCAGCGTCCACACCGGCCCCGCCAAGGGGTGATGGTCACGGCTACGCCACTGGAAGGATTGCGCAGCCAGCGGCACAAAACCCATGTCCCACACCAGGTCCATCGCATCCGCCTCGGCGGCCAGATCGCGCTGCATGCGCACCACCGGGCCGCCGGTGTCGAACAACTCTTGCACCGCAGCTGGGCGGTTGTTCAGGATGGAGGTGGGGGCGGGCGTTTGCCAGCGGTCGCCAGCGTCGGTGGTGTAGGTCCAGTCGAATTGCGCCAGCGTCACACTGTCGCCACGCGGTCCCAGTTTGCCCTGGGGTTTGAGGCCCAACAGGCCGTCGCCGCGGCCCAGGGTTTGCAGCGTGAGGCGAGGGCGGAAGTGGCCGATGACGGCGTTGTCTGATGGTGACGGGGCCTGTGGTGAGGGCGGTGGCGTTTCTGGCAGGGCATCTGTCCGCAGCAGGGCCATGACCCGCGCAGCATCTGCGTCGGACAGCGTGGGCAGGCCCTTCAGTGTGGCAGCGTCCGCCTTGCGCCGCAGCGCATCCACCCAGGCGGCCACGGCATGGTCGCGTGGGTCGGCACCGGGCGGCGGAGGGAGCGGGCTTTTGCTGGGACGCGGCATGCAGGGATTGTGCCGTGTCGGCGTGGCGTTGGAGTTAGACCGGGCTGCGGCCGTAGCCTTGAATGAATTGGGCCGCTAGCCCTCGTAGAATATGCACGAGCACTCCTAAATGTGTAGCAGATTCCGCCTTCACGGGGTCACCTCTTGCGGTGGTTTTTCGTCTTTTTTAAAGGTGCACTCCATGTTCCCATGTGCCCCCCACTTTGCTTCTACGCCTACGTCAGGCCAGTTCGCCATGGACGGGGCTTGGGAGCGAGCCCTGTCGTTTCCGAGTAACCGTCTGCCTGACGAAGCCAGCCTGCACGCCTACCTGGGCGACAGCACCGAGGTGGCGTTCGAGGCTTTTTTTGGTGATGCATTCGTCGGCGCCCGCATTGAAGGCACGCCATCTGCCATCCGATCCTTCGCTGGCCAATGCATGTTGGCCATGCACGCGGCCAACCAAGGCGAGTCTTTTGTGGCGGCCTTCGGCAGACATCTGCAGTTGGGCCCGTTGGGGGAGGTCCTGGCCTTTGCCGAAGTGGGGGCGGTTAATGCATGGCGCAGTGTGGGGGCGTTCCGCATCCAAGACCCGCGCGGCGCGTTGGCCGATCTCGAACCCCTGTGGGTCGCCCTGCAAAGCAGTCCCGCGGGGCGCGATACGCAGCACCGCAAAGCCCTGGAGTTTGCGTTTGAACAACCGCTGGTCCACTGGTTCGGCATTCCGATCTCAACCCCAGATGCGCCAGGCGAGTTATCGCGTGCGTTGCTGGAGGAAGCACTGCACCTTGTCGAGGGCTTGGACAGGTAGACGTTTCGCCACCACGGTAAAACGTGCGTGCTGGCGTGTTCTGTCAAGCTGGGCGTGTGGTCGCAGGCCGCGCGAAGTTTTCCAGGGTTTCACCGGCCATGCGGTAGCGCACCCATTCCGATTGGGGCTTTGCCCCCAGCGATTGGTAAAAGTCGATGGCGGGTGTGTTCCAGTCCAGTACGCTCCACTCCAGCCGTCCGCAGCCGCTGTCTACTGCTATCTGGGCCAGATGGCGCAACAGTTGTTTGCCGGCTCCACCGCCGCGGTGTTGGGGCGAGATGTACAGGTCTTCCAGGTACATGCCTTGGCGCCCCAGCCATGTGGAGTAGCTGAGGAAATACACCGCATAACCCACGGGCCGGCCGTCCATGGTGCAAATGAGCGCCCGTGCCGGGGAGTCTGGCGCGAACAGGCTAAGCTGGATATCTTCTACGCTGGCCACGACTTCGTGCTCGGCCTTTTCATAGATGGCCAGTTCAACGATGAAGGCGTGGATCAGGGCGGCGTCGGACGCTTGCGCCGCGCGGATGGTGGTGTTCATGGATGATTTCCTGTCGTGGTGTCGCTCAGAGAGATGCCACGGGGGGCACGCACAAGCACATGCATTCCACCACAGGTGCGCAGCAGACGGGGCTGCGCTATTTAGCGCACGACGCTCAGGTAAGCGGCTGCGGCTTCGCGCAGTTCCTGGGCGTGGTGTGGGCTGTTGCCGGCGCAGGCGTCGGCGCTTTCCATCAATTGGTGGGCAACGCCGTTGTCGTTGTGTGCCGGTTTAACGGCAGACAGGAAACGGGTAATCTGGGCGAACAGTGTGTACATGTAAAAGCCACCGTTTTGGGGGTGGAAAGTTGCGATACCTGTAGAGTAAGGGTTTTCCCTAGGGTTGCAAACTTAGAACCGACTTTTCCCCATGCACATACCGCATAGTTATCGCGCAGACTAGGCATACGCCCCGGTTTCCAATCCTTGATTGCTATCAACAAAATAGCGCAACAGGCAATAACTACGAGGGCTGGTGGCCTATTTTTCGAAAGCCGCTCAAAGTTTCAGCGGCCGAATCTAGTCCTCTTCCGTCCCAGCCTTGTCAGATCCGCCGTTGTCGTCCTTGTCCGCCAGGCGCACCGCAAGCCGTTTCTCTATGCTGGCTGCCTCCTGCAGAAACTGTGCAACCGGTACGGGCTCGGCGACGCGCCAGGCCGGGGGGAACAACTGGCTCATGTACAACTGCTGTGACAGGCGTTTGTTCTTCAGCCACTGGGTTCCCAGCATCGTCGGAACACCCAACAACAGCAGCAATCCCAGGCATAGGGTCAACGCGTAGCGCTGTCTGGGAGCCACGACCAGCAGGTGTCTGAACATACCTGCGGCCAGCACCAGCAGGTTTGTCACATTGTCAAAGCGCGCCAGCACCTCCCAGGAAAACGCGAAGGCCAACAGTTCAAGCACGGTTTCGACGGCAAATGATGCCAGCACAATGGCGCAGGCAATACGTATATGGCGCCAGAACTGGGGGTGTCCGCTGAACAACTTGGTGGCCAGAGCCCACAGTCCGGCCCACATGCTCAAGCCAGCCAGAAAGCCCAGCGACGTGATGGGCAGGGTCTGCAGAAACTGGCTGGTTTCTATGGATTTGAACCACACTTGCCCCAGTGTCAACAGCATGGCCGCGGTCACTAGCGCGATGGTCCACAGCGCGTTGCGCCAGTGCCACTGCGGCAATGGCTGTTCCGCCGCCACCGGGCTATCGGCCAGGCGAAGCTGCAAATGGGTGCGTCCTAGCGTCAGGGCTTGCCCGGGTATCCAGTCAAACCGCATCCCGTGGCCATGGTGTTCTGTGCCCAGCGTGGCGCCGTTGTGGGTGTCCAGCACCTGCACGTCCAGGCAACCCGGCGCGACTTGCTCCAGGCGCAGGTGCAGGGCGGCTACGTGCACGTCGTCCAAAACCAGGTCGGCCGCCAGATCCCGCCCCACGGTCACCGGCCATTCGGTTACGGGCAGGCGTGCCTGCACATTGCCATGGCGGTCCAGGGCCTCGATCAAGGCCAGCAAGTTGGCGCTCATGGTTGGGCCTCCCATTTGAAGGCGTCCAGGTACTGCTCTGCCAGCTTGAGGCCGTTGGCAAAACTCACGCCACGCACGTCCATGCGGCCCTGCACCGCCTGTGTGGGGCGGTTCAGCGATGCCACCAGCACCGACATGTCGTACAACCCGACCAGCTTGCGGTAGGCCGCCATACACACCACGGCCCGCATGGCCATGCCGCCGCGGTCGATGTAGCGCTCGGAACACTCCGCCGCCGTCATCTTGCGCGAACCCTGGGCCCCAAAGTTCTCGTTGCGAAAGCTCTTGGTCTGCAGGCCGGCAAAGCGCAGGGCGCTGAACTTGGGTGCGTCATAGGCCTCGTAGCGCAGGTGCACAAACCCCGTGGTGGCCTCGCCGGCAAACACATGGCTGTCGAGCTGGCAGTTGGTACGCTCCAGGTCGAAGGCCTTAAGGTCCACATCCCGTCCGCTGCCCCAGCAGCGCACCAGCGCATCGTCCGGCACCGGCACGCTGTAGCCGCCATGTTTTTGCGCCTTCAGCGGCGTCTGTGCAAAACGCTGCGTGAACAGCTCCTGGTGCACCATCAGTTGGCGCGTCACCTCGGCGTAGGCCGGTTTGGTCAGAGGCGTTGCCGCGGCGGCGCGTGCCAGCAGAGCCTGGGCGAATTCGGCCGGTACCAGAAAGCTCAACTGCTCGCCGTCCAACCGCTTGGACACATTGATGCCGACCACGCGTCCGGCATCGTCCAGCACCGGTCCACCGCTCATGCCCGGGTTGATGGTGCCCCCAAAGAAGATGCGGGGATAAAAACTGCGCTGCACCAGGCCGTTGTACGTGCCCTCGGTCACGGCAAAGCCGATGTCCTTGGGGTTGCCCAGCGAGTAGATGCGCTCTCCGCGCGCTAGCGGCGCCTCCTTGCCGCGGAACGTCAGCGCTGGGTGATCCGTGTCGGTGGGCGTCTGCACACGCAGCAAGGCCAGGTCGTGCTGCACGTCAAACGCCAGCAGTTCCAGTGGCGCCTCCTTGCCGTCCACCGGTACATAGACACCGCGGTAACGCTCGGGCTCCAACGCCATTTGGCTGGCCACATGGAAGTTGGTGATGATGAGTCCGCTGGCCGACACAAAAAACCCGGAGCCCACGCTGGCCTGGGTGTCGCTGTTGCGCAGCAGCGTGCGGATTTGTACCAACTTGTCGCGCGCACCTTCGTAGGCGCGCTGGGCGTCATGTGACAGCGGCTGCTGGATCGCGGCGGGTGCGGGCAGGGCCTTGGTCTGGGCCAGTAAGGGGCTTGCGCACAGCAGTGGCGCTACCACCAACAGTGCGACGCGCGTGCTGCGAAAAGTAAATGTCATTGGGCCATTCTATAGACGGCCTCTATGGCAAAACCGATACCATCACCCGGCCAACCATCATGTACGGTGCTTGTATTTGCGTCGCGGTTTTGTTGGGTTTCCAGAAGGAGTGTTTCATGGGTTTTCTGCGTTCCAATTTTCGTGCGCTGTCCTGGGGGCTGTGTGCCCTGGCGTGGGCGCTGTCGGCCGGCGTGCAAGCGCAACCAGCGCCGACCGTCACAAAGGCTACCTACACCTACCGCACGGTCGGCACGGTGCAACTCAAGGTGGATGTCTACGACCCATCCGTTTTGCAATGGGGGCAGCAACGCCCGGTGCTGCTGTTTGTGCACGGTGGCGGATGGGCCTGTGGCAACCGCGACGCTTTTCTCGACGTGCCGCGTTGGATTGCGCAGAACTATGGGGTAGTGACCGTGTCGGCAGAATACCGGCTGGCGCCGATTACCGATGCGGTGGTCGAGAACGGCCGCATCGTTTCTGCGCCTGGCGGGATGGACGGCTGCACGCCCGGCTCTTTTCCGTATGACAACCTGGGTTTGCCAGGCAACCGCGCCGCGTTTCCGGCGCAGCTGGAGGACTTGCAGACGCTGATGTGGCAACTGCGACTGAATGCCCCGGCTCTGCGCATCAACCCCAACAAGATCGCCGTGCTGGGTGCGTCTGCTGGCGGCCATCTGGCCGGCATGTTGGGGGCCACCAACGCCACCATCGGCACCAGCCCCGGCGTCACTTATTCCAGCCGCGCCAACGCCGTGGTGTCGGTCTCCGGTCCCTGGGACCTCAGCGCCGTCGATCCCGTGGCCGATCCCAGCACTGTCGGCATTCTGCGCAATCTGTTTGGCGGCACACCCACGCAGCAGCAGTTGCAGCTGGCCTCACCGGGCCTGCAGAATGCAGGCGCCGACTTTCCGACCACGCTGTTTATCCATGGCGCCAGCGACACGCTGGTGCCAGCGTCGCAATCGGTTCTGGCCTGCGCCCGCATGTCCAGTTGTTTTGGGGGGAAACCGGAGATCGTGATCACGCCAGCAGGCGTTGACCCGCACGACGCCTTGTACCTGCTGCAGGTGCGCTTGGATCCATTTGTGGCGTTTATGTCAGCCTTTATTTCGGCACCCTAATCGCTGGCGGATTGGCGCCGTTTTGTTACATGCTGTGACATTCAACGCGCGGGCTGGCGGGGCGCCAATCTACACTTCTGCGACCTGGTGCAACACTGCACTAGCCCGTCAGCACTGGAGAGTGCCGAACGCCCGTTGGAATCGTTGGCAGCGCCATGTTTGCGCAAACATCTATGCAAAATAAAATCAATTTGGCATTTGGCGCAGTCGCTGCTGCAGTGTTGTCACTGTGCGCACCGCTGGTTGCCCACGCCACAGATTCATTCAACCCGGCTTCGAATCTGCTGGCCATCGATTCAGTGTCTGTGAATGGCCTTGGGGCCTACAAGGATGTCAGGGTCACCGTGCATTCCTTTTCCCTGCTGGGTGTTGATGGTGGCACGGCGCAGGCTGATTCCTTTGATCCCTCGACCAGTTTGCTGACGCTAGGGGCGGTTGGGTTTGAGGGCAGTACCTATAACAACGTGCGTGTCAAAATCAATTCCTATACCCTGCTCAGCGGTGACCGCGTCGGTGCACCGGCACCAAGCGGCACCGTGTCAAACCCGGTCTTGTATGTCACACAGGTGCCGGTGTCGGGCTTTACCAGCCGCACATCCACCTTTGGCAACCACCTGGCCAGTGTGCAGTCGGCGCCCCGTGGTGGGGACCTGATGATCCGTTATCCGGATGGCAGCGTGCGCAACCTGACACAGGAAGCCGGATACGGCAGCAGCGGCTTTCAGGGCACGAATGCGATTGCCGTGCGTGAACCTTCTGTGCACTGGAGCGGGACCAAGGCGCTGTTCAGCATGGTGGTGGGGTCGCCCGGCGCACGGTATGAGGTGAAGGACTTTTTGTGGCAGCTGTACGAAATCAACGGCTTGGAAAAGGGTGGCACGGCCGTCATCACGAAAGTTGCGCGGCAGCCCACAACGTTTAACAACGTATCGCCGGTGTATGGCACGGACGAGCGCATCCTGTTCACATCGGATCGGCCACGCAGCGGTGAGGCGCATTTGTACCCGCAGCTGGACGAATACGAAAGCGCCGCCACGGTCACCGGCATCTGGAGCCTGCAACCCACGTCGGGTGATTTGCGCTTGTTGAACCACGCCGTCAGCGGTGCCTTCAGCCCGTCCGTCGACAGTTTTGGCCGCGTCATCTTCACCCGCTGGGACCACTTGCAGCAAGACCAGCAGGCCGACGCCGACCGCACGGACCCGGTCAATGCGCCCAATGGCGCGTTTTTGTATGCCGATGAAGGCGCTGGCGCGCAACGCCTGGCGTTGCGCAGCGAGGTGTTTCCCGAGCCTCGCATCTTCACCGCTGTGCAGGACGCGGCCAAGCAAACCAACGGCCACACCTTCAACAACTTCATGCCCTGGCAGATGAATGAAGACGGTTCCGCAGAGGAGACCTTGAATCATGTCGGACGGCATGAAATCGCCGGGACCTACATCCCATCGAGTTTCAGAAACGATGCTAGCTTGAGCTACTACAGCCGTGAAAACCTGTTCAGCAATCGCACCTACTTGCGCGGCGATGGTGGCGTGTTCCATTTGCGTGAGGACCCCACGCGGCCCGGTGTCTTTTTCGGAACCCATGCGCGAGAGTTTGGAACCGCCAGCGCCAATCAACTGGTGCGCATCTCGGCCAACCCCGCCCTGAACGCGGAAGTCATGGTCATCACACCGGTCACCGATGCCGCGACTGCGGGTTATACGCCGGACGGTGCGGCACCCGTGGCCGGTCACAGTGGCATGTACCGCAACCCCCTGCCCATGTCCGACGGAAATGTGCTGGCGGTGCACACCAGCGAAACGCGCCTGGACCAGAACGACGGCACACGGGCACTGCCACGCTACCGCTACCAGTTCCGTATCAAATCATTGGTGGCGGCGGGAGACAGTTTTACCGCCGGCCAGTCCATCACCACGGGGACGCAAAAGGCGATCTGGTATTGGGACCCGGACACCCGTGTTGATTTTGATGGTGTGTTGTGGGAGTTGGACCCGGTAGAAGTGGCGGCACGTGCCAGACCGGCTTCTGCAGCATCTGTGGTGTCTGCATTGGAGAGCCCCGAAAGTGCCGTGCTGCAGGAAGAGGGCGTGGCCGAGTCGCAGCTCAGGGCCTGGCTCACGGCGAACGATCTTGCCTTGATCGTTACCCGCAACAACACCAGCCGCGACCGGGGCGAACGCCAGCAACCTTTTAATCTGCAGGTTCCCGGTGGCGTAAAAACCGTTGGTGATGCTGGCAAGGTCTACAACATTGCCCATTTGCAGCTATTTCAGGCAGACCAGGTGCGCGGTTACGGCGGCATGGCATCGCCCCGCGCGGGGCGGCGTGTGTTGGCACAAACCCTGCACGACCCCAAGGCCCAGAACCCGGTCAATGCCGGTGGCCCTGCCGGCAGTGTGAAGCTGGGAGTCGATGGCTCCAGCGCTGCATTTGTTCCCGCACGCCGGGCCATGACCTGGCAGCTGACCGACACGGACGGCGAGGCCGTGGTGCGCGAACGCAATTGGATTACGTTTCAGCCGGGTGAGATTCGTACCTGTGCCTCATGCCATGGACTCAACACGAAAGACCAGGCAGGGCAGGGCGTACCCACCAATAAACCCGAGGCCTTGCGAAGCCTGCTGCAGCACTGGAAACAACTGCCGAAATAGCGGCTTGCGCATACGCGACGAAGGCCGTCTTACCAAAGGTTACAACTCAAACACTTTGACGCGTTTGGTGACACCGTGTGCCCAACACAATGGGCCACCTGAAGCGCTGGCGATCCCCGCCATTACCTGCTAACAGGTATTGCCTTCCATTGGAGCCCTACCCATGCAAGACGTGACGCACCAAGCCACCCAAGCCGCTGCCGCCATCAAAGAACTCGAAACCCTTTACGCCAAATTCGTGCAGTGCGCCAAGGCGCCGTCACCCAACTGGAAACCGGAGCTGGGCAATATCGCGGCGGCCAGCACAGGCATCACGTGTTATGGCCTGGGTTGCAAGATCACGGCCACCCCCCGCGCGGTGGCCCTACAAGGGCGCATCCAGGCGCTGGAGTTTGACTTTGTGCACGCATGGGAAGGCAGCGATCGGCCACTGCTGCGCCTGTACCTGCAGGCGAACGGCTGGTTCACACGTGACATCATCGGCCAGCAGCGCTTCTATGCCCACGATGATCCGGGCATCAAGGACGACCTGGTGCTGGAGCTATGCACCGCCTTGTTGGCATCGCCGGTATTTACACCCAAGCTCAGCACCGCCGCCGCTGCGGACACCACACGGGTGGTAAACCTGGGTGCATCACACCGGGCACACGTACAAGCAGTGGGTTGACGCCGCCATCCTTGTCGGTTCCGCCGCGGCGGACTATGATGCGTTTGCTTCAACAGGCGCAACAGAAAGACACGCATGCGCAAACTGAAAATGTTGTTTGCTCCTGCCGTCACACTGATGCTTCGCTTGAAGTATCCGTACAAATTCGCCGCCATCGGCGTTCTGGCTCTCGCTGAAATCCTCTATCTGTTTTATCCATTTGCGGCCAACCTGCAAAGGGATATCGACACGGCACGCCAGGAACTGGCTGGCCTGGCCGTGGATAAACCCCTGCTGGTTCTGGTACAGAAAGTCCAGCAACACCGGGGCTTGTCCGCCGCGGTGGTCGGTGGCGTAACGGCTCTCGGCGCCGAGCGCGCGGCCAAACAGGTCGAGGTGCAGGCGGCCGTGGCCGCGGTCGATGGGGCGGTTGCGGAACATGGCGCACGCCTGAACGTCGTGGCGCGCTGGCACAAGATCAAGGAGCACTGGACCAGCCTGCGCAACGACGGCATGCAGATGAGCGTGGACGCCAACCGCGTGGCACATACCGACCTGATCAAGGAGCTGCTGCAGATGGTCACCCAGGTTGGTGACACCAGTTTGCTGATTCTGGACCCCGACGCGAACAGCTACTACCTGATGGCTGCTGTTACCCACCACCTGCCCGGCACACTGGAACTGTTGGGGCAATTGCGGGCCCACGGAACGGGCGTGCTGGCAACCAAGTCCATCGACGATGCCGGACGCACCAGCTTTGCCGGAGAAGTTGCGGTGCTTTATGCGAAACGAGAAGAGCTGGAGGCGACGCTGAACAAGATTGAGGCAACCAGTCCCCAGGTGGCGGACCGTGTCTACGACTTTAGGGCGCAGTTTCGCAATGCGACCGATGCCACGCTGCAAATCGTGCGTGAGGACATCCTGAATGCCAAGTTTTCCACACCACCCGCTCTCTACGTGGCCAAGACTACGGCTGCCATCGACCTGGGATTTGAGTATGTGCACGAAGTGCTGTCACCCTTGTTGCAAGAACTGCTGCTGGCGCGCATCGATCGTTTCCAGCAACAGGTGTGGCGAGGGGCCATGCTGGTCCTGGCGTTCGTGCTGGTGTTCAGCTACCTGGCGGCCGGTGTCTATTTGGCCGTGATGTCATCCATTCGGACCTTGCAAGATGGTGCCGATCGCATGGCCGGAGGTGATCTGACCACGCCCATAGCTCTGCAAACCCGCGACGAGTTGCTGGGAGTGGCGGCCAGCTTCAACCATATGGGGGCGCAGCTCAGTCAACGCACCGATCAGTTGCACCAAACCGGTGCTACCCTGCTGCAGGTGCAGGCGGAATACGACAAAGACCATTCGCTGGCGGTGATGGCGGCCATTGTTCCCGCCATCGCCCATGATCTCAATACGCCGATCGGCAACATCAATTTGGCCGCCACTGCATTGGCCGAAAGGTTGAAGAAGTTTCAGGATGCGGTTGCTGCCGGTGCTGTAAAACGCAGCGATTTAAGCGACTTCCTGGTCGCCATGACGGAGGGTGTTGGCATCATCGAAACCGCCGGCATGCGGGCCGGTGACCTGGCCGTTCACCTGAAAGACTTTGCGGTAGACCAGGTCTCGGGGCGGCGGCGCAAGTTCGCGTTGGACCGTTTGCTCGATGAAGTGCTGAGTACGATGGCTCCCACGCTGCGTGGGGTCTCTTGGCGCATAGAGCGCCAGGTGCCAGCCGGTTTGGAGTTGGACAGTTATCCCGGCCCCTTGGGTCAGGTCTTGCTCAACTTGGTACAGAACGCCGCCGTGCACGCCTTTGCCGCGAAGGCAGACGGTGTGCTTTCTTTCGAGGCGAACGCAATAGACCATGAACGCCTACGCCTCGTCGTCAGGGACAACGGTTGCGGCATGGCACCCGAGACCGCTGCCAATGTATTTGCGCCTTTTTTCACGACCAAGCTTGAGCAGGGTGGCTCGGGCGTCGGGCTGACCTACGCCCAGCGCCTGGTGCGCGATACCTTGGGCGGCAGCCTGCGAGTCGAATCCCAGCTGGGGCAGGGCACGGCATTTACCCTGGAGATACCGTTGGTGGCACCTTGAGAACCACCCCTCGAGTTTCACCGTCGGGCCACACTGAACAGCGAATTTTGGTGAGGGCGCTTTGGTATCAATCGGGTAGCGGGTTTTGCTCCGTGTCCCCGCGCCCTTTGGGCGCTCCTCCTTTATCTGCGCAAAACCCACTACCCGACTGATACAGCGTGGCTTGGTTTGCGCCAGCCTATCTAATCAAACCGGTAGCCCACACCATGCACGGTGCAGATGATCTCGGGGTGTTTGGCATCCCGTTCGACCAATTTGCGCAACTTGGAGATGTGCTGGTCTAGCGTGCGGCTGTTCGGAAAGTAGTCGCGCCCCCAGCAGGTGTTGAATAACGTGTCGCGGTCCACCACCTGGCCGCGTTGTTCGAACAGGCACTGCAAAATCTTGACGTCGCGCAAGCTCAGGTCCATTTGCTGTTCGCCCCGGCGGGCACGCAACTGCGTTGGAAACAGCTCCAGGTCGCCCAGACGTAGCGATTCCTTGGACAGGTCTTTCACAGGGCTTTGTGCCAATGTGCGGCGCGTGACCGCGCGAATCCGTGCGATGACTTCCCGCACACCAAAGGGCTTGACGATGTAATCGTCGGCGCCCAGTTCCAGGCCCACAACCCGGTCAATCTCTTCCGACTTGGCACTGATAAAAATCACCGGAACCTGGGTGTCGACGCGGCGAATCTCGCGGCACACCGCATAACCATCGCGCTTGGGCATCATGATGTCCAGCAGCACCAGTTGCGGCGCGTGGGTGTGGAACAGCTGCAGGGCTTGCTCGCCATCACGCGCCAACAGCGGTGTGTAACCTTCGGCCTCGACCACCGCACACAGGCCATCACCAATGTGCTGGTCATCCTCGGCAATCAATATCTTCATGTTGTGTTCTCCTTTGCCGGCGGGGTGTGCAGCGTGAGCTGGAAGCTGGCACCCTTGGCCACGTCTTGCGCCACCAGGTCTCCACCATGCAGGCGTGCCAAATCGCGGGCAATGCCCAGGCCAATGCCGGTGCCGCTGACGCCGTCGGTGAGCCGTGAGCTGACCCGGTAAAAAGGTTCAAAAATGCGGCTGCGATCCTGCGGTGTTATGCCGGGGCCGAAGTCACGCACCTCAACCGTGCTGACATCCTCGCTTTGGTGGCTGCTGATGTGTATGGCGCCGCCCGATGCAGCGTATTTTTCGACGTTGCTGACCAGGTTGTTCAAAATTTGCTCCAGCGCCTCTGGGTCCAACTGCACCTGTGCGCCTGCATGTGCGTCCACCTGCACGGCAATGCCCTTGGCGTCCAGCGCGGGCTGGAAGGCGGCAACACAGCGCGCCACCACGTCATCCACCCGGGCTGGTTGCAGTGCCAACCGGAGTTGCGACTTCTGCGATTGGCCCAGGCTCAACACATTGGCAATCAGGCGCGACAGGCGTTGGCTCTCGGTGGTGATCACACCGATGTACTGGTGTGCCTTGGCGCCATCCTGCTCGGGTGCGTCGGCAAAACCGTCGGCCACCTCGGCCTCCAGCAGCTCCGCATACATGCGGATATTGGTCAGCGGTGTTTTCAACTCGTGCGAAACCTGGTTCACAAAATTCACCCGCTGCTGCGCCGTGCGCAGCTCACGCTGGTGCTCACGGTACAAATACAGGGCCAGGCCCGCCAAGGCGAGACCTATGCTCAGCACCCCGGCCACGATGCCAAAGGTGTTCGCTGCTGCGCCGCCTTGCAGAGCGGGCGCAAAGTATTCCAGCTTCCAGCTCGCCAAGGGGTGGCTCAGCGGCAGCATGGCCAGGCTGCGTTCTTTGTCAGCGGGTCGATAAGGCCCCCACTCATAGACCGTTTGGCCACTGCCATTGACGAGCCGTGTGCGGGTCTGGGCCGGGGTCGTTTCAGAGCCGGTGTTAGGCAGGCGGGTTATCACTTCGGACAGCAGGGCCACCGGCGCCAGCTCCAGCGCGATCACGCGGTTTTGCGGGTCGCGCCACCAGAACAGATGGTGCAGTTGCGCATTCCAATGCCAGGCATACCAACCCGATTGCGCTGGGCCGGCATCCGCCTTGTCCATGCCCTTGCTCACGGGTGACAGTCGGAATTTCTTTGCGAGGCTGCCTTGGCCCGACGCCGCCTGTGTCAACATCAATGAACCGCCTTGGGTTAGCAAACTGGGGTTGTCCCACAGCGCAGACGTGCGTTGCATGAACTGTTTCTCCGACTCGCTGAGTGCGGCACCAGGGGCTGGAAGCACCCGGCTGCCGTTCGCCGCCATCACCAGCACGTGCTGCAGTTGAGCGGATTCCATAACCAGTTGCTTCAGGCCGTTGTGATCCAGTGGCCGCTGGGCCAGTTGTGTCAGCAGGCTGTCTTGCAACTCCAGAAAATAACCCTGAATCGCATCGTCCACACCCTGCAATTGCGCGTGAACCAGGCCTTGCACCTGTGCCGCCACCACCTGTTGCTCGTTGTGCGCCATGCGCAAACCCAACCACGCCAGGCCTGCCACCGGCAGCAGCACGATCAGTAGCAGGGTGATGGCGATCTTCTTTTGCAAAACAGGTTTCCTATGCGAGGGCGGTTAGGGCAATGCTGAACAAGGACTCCGTTCGGGCTGAGCTTGTCGAAGCCCCCTGCAATACTTTGGCTTGTGGGGGTGGCGTTTCGACAAGCTCAACGCGAACGGTTTTAACCAGCATTGGCTTAACGTTGTTGTCTTTCCAGCTTGAACTGGTCTTCCTTCATTTTCTTGCGCGACACATTCCACTCTGCATTGTCTTTGGAATCCAGCTTGGAGGCCTGGTTGCGCGACTCGGCTTCCATCGCGGCCAAGGCCGGCGCGGGTGCGGCCGCGCTGCCAAGGGTGGCGGCCTCCCTCGACAGGTAGTTGGAGTTGGCCTTCATCACCTGTTTGGCCTCTTCGACCTTGCCGCTGTCACGCAGCCGCAGGGCTTCCTTGCTCATCTCGTTGGACACCTGTTGCACGGCCGATTCCATGACCTTCTTGTCGGTGGCCTTGGCAACCGCCTCTGTGGATGCACTAAAGCTGACCGCAACCGCACGGCTCAAGTTGTCCTTGCTTTTGCTGTGCATGTTCAGATACGAGACATCGACCGCGGCCAGGTCCATATGGCCACCGGCTTTTCCGGCGGGTACTTCCACTTCCAGCACGACATATTTCTCCTGCTGGCTGTAGAGCTGGTTCATGCGCAGGCGCACGACGCCGTTGGTGATCTCACCCTCGCGTCCCAGAATGCGCAGCGGGCGAATCCCGTGCTTGAGGTGAATCGTCAGTTCCACCTCTTGTGCAACGACCGAACCCACTTCTCCAAACTCGCGCTGGAAGATGCGCGCCAGGTCGCGCGAATTTTCGACAAATGCATGGTTGCCATCGCTGTTGGCGGCCAGTTGTGTCATCAGGTCTTCGTTGTACGACGTGCCCAACCCTATGGTCGTGACACTGATGCCCTGGCGCGCCAGCATGGCACCCAGTTGCCCCAACTCGGCGGGTGAACTGGGGCCAATATTGGCCTGGCCATCCGACAACAGGATGACGCGGTTGACGCGGGTCTTGTCCAGGAACTTGTGCACCTCGGCCGCGCCTTTGCTGACCCCGGCAAACAGGCCCGTGCCACCGGCGACGCGGATATTGGCGATGGCCTGTGCGATGCGGGCCTTGTCTGACACCTTGGTGGCCGGCACCACAACGTCGACCGTGTTGTCAAACGCCAGGATGGCCACGATGTCGTTGCTGCCCAGCCCGTTGACGGCCATGGTGGCGGCCTCCCTGGCGCGCTCGATGCGTTCGCCCGACATGGAGCCGGACTTGTCAATGACGATGGCCACATTGGCCAGCGGTCTGTCGCCCTGGCTTGCCAGCTCGAAGCCCGTCAGCGCCACTTTGAGGAATGCGGTTTGCGCCTTGCCGGCCTGCACCACGGGTGTGGCCAGGCTGGCGCTGAAGTCAATGGTCTTGGCCTGTGCGCCGTGTGCTGCCAGCAGGCCGGCGGTCAGCAGCACCTGCAGCAGATGGCGCCAGCGTGGAAGTGGAATAGGTTTCATGGGGAGGCTCCGGTAGTGAAGGGTATCGCAGTGACGGGTCATTGCAAGGCCAGTGTCTCGGGGTCCTTCTCCCAGGTGGTGAAGCAAAGTTGAGAAATTTGTGAGAAATTTGTATGGGCGCGCCGCACCGCTCAACTGCAGTGCATGTGTTTCAGGCAATCGGCAAACTGCCGCGTGCCTGGGACAAGGTGTCATGCAGGTCCAGCACCTCTCTGGCTTGCGCGTGTACAACACCGTTGCCCATGTTCTCCACGAATCGGCACGCGGCGTGGGACTTGGCCGCCGCCTCGTACGCAGCGATCCAGGCATTGCGAACCGGGAGCCGATCGGCTGCCACGGGCCATACACCGGGACGCGGCCGCATGTGGCTCTGGATGCCAATGCGCCAGGGCTTGGCCGTGACGCGTGCGCGAAAACATTGCTGGTTCAGGCACATGGCTACGTACAGCGGGTCGGTGCCAATCGATGCGAAGAATTCGGTTACTGCGGGCTCGCTGGGGTGAAAGAGCCGGTGTGTTGCGGCTACCCGCAGGCCGGCCGGCGTTTTGTACAGACGGAGATTCCAGTCCGGGTGCTGCATCAGGTAGGCACTTATCCGCTTGCGCGCGGCTTGCTCCGCACCACCAGCAATCGCCTGCACCATGCGAAAGACGGGGCTAACCAAAGACAAGCCCAGCAGCAGCGTCAATACCACCAAACCCATGCCGATCGCGCGTGAGCCGCTTAGCCATGCCGCGGCGCCACTGACCAGCAGCAGCGTCAGCAAAAAGGCGGCGGTAAATCGCAGCGGCGGCCCTTCCGGAAAATCGATGTCGGCAAACAGCACATGGGGCGTGTTCAGGCAGCGTGCCCCATACGAGTTGCGGGTGATGATGGTCTCGCCCTGGCGGTCCACAATCTCTTCGCGAATCGGCACGCCCGCTGCGCCGTTGTACGGAATCTTCGGGTCTTTGCGAGCCAGCTTCTCGCCGGAAAGGATGCGATCCAAGGCTTGCTGTACGCGCACATCGGCACTCTGCTGCGCGTCGGCCAAGCTGGTGTCGGACCAACCAAATCGGCGCACCGTGACCTGGCGGCCCTTGGTGCGGTGTTGCAGGCGGCTTTCAGCCCAGAATTGGGGGACGATCATGGGGTGTTTGGAACAGGATCGGTGGAAATGCGGTTCCGCGTTTATACATCCGGCGATTTACGAAAACCGGGCTTGCGACCTGGTCCCTGATGTTTGTTATCAGTAGGATAGCGCTGTAACCAAATTCCACGAGGGCTAGCGGCTGATTTTGTCTGTGGGGTGTTTGTCAAGCTGCCGCTGCCGGACGGCCAGTGTTGTTCTCACGGGCTGCGGTTGCCGCGCACATCACTCACCCCACGTAAAAAATCACCGCGTCGCGGCGCGATGCCGCAGCGGCAAAGAACTGCATCAGATCCCGGATCATCTGTTCTAGCCACTCCGTGGCTTCATCTTCAACCCATACGTTGGCCCAGTACAAGTCTTGGTAGCGATCCTGTTCGTCCACGAAGTGCCGGACAAGGGCCGAGGCATCGCGCTTGAGTAGTTGCGCATGCGCGTCCGCCACGCGGCTTGGGGTGAGGTAGATGCACATCTCGCCCAGGTCGGCACCCTCCAGCATGTCGCCGTTCACCGTTTCGGGCAGTAGCGTCTGCACCACGTGCCAGGCCTGCTCGACGGTCTGCCGACCCGTTGGACCACCGGAGTCAGCTGGCGTTTCGAAATACGCGTGCAGGTCCGTCGGGTCTATCACGATCTTGCGCAGGCGATAGCCGCCTACCGAGACAAAACAACCGCCCATGCTCATGCCAAGCTCCTTATGACTGTGACGTCAGCGTTTTCACTGCGGCGTTAGGTATTCGCGAGGAATGGCAGCCAGGTTGGTGCGCGCCTGCAGTGTCTGCGGATGTGTGGGACCCAGCACCTTGGTGTACGTCTCCACCAAGCCAGTGACCATCTTTGCCGCCTGCGCGAAGTTGCCCTGCGCGAAGTAAACCCCGCCCAGGTTGTGCTCGGACTCCGCGATGTCCAGCAGTTCGTCAGGCACACAGATCTGTTTGAGGTGCAGAGCGCGCCCATGGTGCTGCTGCGCCGCGGCCAGGTCGCCCAGCTTTTCGGCCATGACGCCCAAGTCATTGTGGCTACGGGCCGCTGCGCGCGAGATGCCCTTGCAGGCGCGCTCCTGCACCGCTAGCGCCTGTTGGTACAGCGTGCGGGAACGGTCCCAGGCTTGGCGATCCATCAGTTTAGAAGCGTAGTTGTTCAGCAAGTCAGTGTGCAGTGTGGAATCCATCTCGGAAACCTTGGCCGCCATGGCTAGCGCTTTTTCCAGGGTCAGTTCCGCCTCCATGTGTTTGCCTATTTGGCTGTACAGCATGGCTAGGTTGTTCAGCAGCCGGACGGAATCGTTGGTCGCCCGGCCCGCAGGCAGCGCGGCCAGCACTTGTTTATAAAGCCGCTCGGCGGCGGCGTGGTCGTCCATGTCGGCACAGATCAGGGCCAGGTTGTTGATAGACAAAGCCATGTTTTCGTCTGCGGTCTTCAGGCCCAGTTGCCGGCACATGGCCACGCTTTCTTCCGCGTACGCGCGGGCACGGGGGTGATCGTCCAGGATGCGACAAATCTCGCCCATGTTGCTCAGGTAGGTGGCCAGCGCAGCGTCCGGGTGGCCTTTGACGACTGCCTTCAAGGCGGCCAACGCCAGCGTACCGTGGCGTGGGGCACCGCGCATGTCGCCCATGTCGAAGGCAGCCTGAAAGCTGGCGTGGTGCTTGTTGTAAATGGCCACCCCAGCTACATCATCTGTTGTCTCGGTTTCGGCTTCTGCCGCGTTGGCATCAAGCTTGTTGGCGCGGTGCAGAAACTTGTGCATAAAGATAAGGTCACCCAGCATCCACAGCAGCGCCGCCTTCAACAGCCACGGGGAAAACATGAGCCCGAGGAGCGTCAATGCCAACTGGACGAACCCGGCCACGTGCCGGCCCAGGTAAAAATTGTGCCCACCGACCAGCCCCGTGCCCAGCGCCAGCAAGTAAGCAACGGGCGCGCTCTTGTTTACGTCAGCCATGCCTTTTTCTCATTATTCGAGCAGGTGCCTATAGCTCTCGGTGTTTGAATAACCGCGTGTTCGATGCAACGCGGTCGAAAGAATCTATGCGGGAGTGTCTTGCACATAAAAGACTGAACTGCCCTCTAGTTTTGCGGCCTCGCATATACCTTTGAACGTTCGGAGATAAGTGAAAAAGTACCACGGACCTTCACCTTCATCGCCGACTTCAATACGAGGCCCACGAGAAATAGATGAATCTTTGGCCGCAGATAAAACTTCTTCCGAGTCGGTATGGTGTTCCATAAGCTTCGCGACTATTGACGTATTCTTGATTGACAAGTCAATTAGTCTTTCAATGTCACCAACGACTTCCGATAAGCGATTTCCGGAAATTACTGAAGCATAGTAGTGGGCGTATGCCCCATCCGGATAGTAATCAAGGTCAATCCTTTCCAGCTTTGTGTCGCCGCAATTTATTCCCATGAACGCCAGATTTTTTATACCGTATCCGATGGAAACATCACGCAATACCCAATGCATCCATCCGCTACGCGTTGCCCCCCAAAGGCGTGAATCTTTGTCTTTTATGAATGCGTCCAGTTGATCTGCTGAAGTAAATGCATTGGGCAGACTATCAGTTTTGACCACATAAACACTTGAATCGTAGGTGATAGACATAAGAATCCTAAATTGATATTTCAGTGAAACCTGAGGGCCGCTGCAATCGACAGCACTATGCCTACGAGAAAAAAAACGCGGCAGTGGAAAAAGCCCCGATGCGTTGCGAAACTGTATTGGCGGTCTAGATTCGCTCATCCAAGTAATGGAACCAGTCAAATTCCTTTACCTTGAATTCCTGAATACCAAGATAAAAGTGCTTGAAGATGGCGCTGCGCATCGCCGCCTCCGCAGAGCAGTCGAGCAACTTGGGGCTGTAAATCGCAAATCCCTTTGGATCGTTGGCATTGCGGTAGGGGCAAGCCACACTCATGGTGAAGCTCTCCGCTTGATTGGAAGACCGTTCACCTGTGTAGGTCCGCAGCTCTATCGTCAATGCATCGGTGCGTCCCGTATGCAGATTGGCATAACCGTCAAAGCTCATGACTTGAAACGGCGCTTGATCGGGGTTGGTTTCCATTCGGCTGTGGGCCGCCTCGAAGGCAGAATCCTGGCTGCCATACATGCTGAAGTCCCTGAAAGTCCCCGCATCGCCTTCCCCTTGAACAAACACGGTCAGTGCACCGCTTGAGCCTCCTTCAACCATGAACATGGACCATGCCGCCGTGCGGCCGGCTTTGCGTATTGCCAACGCTGTTGGGGCATCCAACGAACTTTCCGAACCAGACTGCACACTGCTTCGCAAGATCGATGGAATTGGACTCGGCGCTACTTGCAGCGCCTGGTTGGCCCACTCGGGCACGCTACGCTGGGCGTCGGGGTGCAGAAGGATTTCGGTCACCAGTCCCAATGGAAAATAGAAGCGACCGCTCAACACACAAACGCAGGATGTCTCAAATTGAAACTCCAGTTCTGGTGCAAACTTCTTGGCTTGTGCAAAATCCAGCCATTTGACGGACGTGGCGCCCACACGGGCCACGGTCATGCCAATATAGAACCCAGAAAAACGCAGGAAATTCTGTGTGTCCGGGTTGTTGATGAATGCGTCGTAAGGTGGCTTGATGTGGGGCCGAATGAACCGCAACAGCTGATCCAATCGTTCCAGACTGGCGAGGGAATAGTCAAGCCGCGCAAGTTTGAGTTGTTCCCGAAACGCCAGCGTGCCAAGGATTCCGCCGTCGTTGAAGAATGCTTCCAGCATCTGCGCGCAGCGCTCGTTCTCATCCCCCGCAGGGGGCTTGGGCAGCTTGGCAACCCTTTCCTCGACAAACGCCTTGCAGGTCATTGTTGGGGAATCGCCGAACAAAGCTTCCTCGATCACTGCCAGAGGAACGCATATTGACGCAGCGATGATGCCGACCACTCTGGACCAGCTTGCCTCGGGTAGGGGCATGTCGGCGGGCATCAAGGGCACGGCCTGCTCGCGGGTATGCCATTTGATAGGCTGATGGGTCTGCCTGGAAATCATCTCGCCCAAATAGAAGGCCAGCATGAGGCAAAAATTATCGGCGCCTGGCTGGTTCTGCCAACTTTCGCGTTGCGGTGAAAACTTGGTCCTGACCTGGCTCAACAACTGGTCAACACGGTCCAGACTCTCCATGGAGTAATCCAACCTGGATTGCTGCAATGCGCCCCGAAAAGCCATCCCGCCCTGTACATCCGCGCCTGTGCCAAGCGCCGCGAGGAAATCTTGGGCCTTTTGCTGCATGTCAATGCGGTCTCTGATGGGCTGGTCCTGCCTCAGCTCTTTGTCAGACGCGGGATTTTTGCGGTTCCGCGCGATTGCCTTGGCGCGCACCTCGCGCTGCTCAGCCTTTGCCTTGCCATGCCGCCGTCCAAGCAAGCTGAAAATGCCCCAAATTCCTAGGCCTACCAAGGCAAGCAAGCCCAACTTCACGACCCATCCTGTTCCAGAGCGAGCGTTGCTGACGCGGGCTGGAAGTGTTGCTGGAACGGATGCAGGTGCGGACACGACAGGCACCGGCATGGCTGGCGCTGGCGGCGACAACGGTGTTGCCGGGGATTCTGGTGGCGGCGTGACTTCCCGTGCTGGCTGGATCGCCTGTTTTGCGTATTCAATGGTTCGGATGTCGGTGGCGGACGGGCATTCCCCGTTCAAGACAAATTTGCTGTATCTACCGTCTGCGGCCGTGCACCTGACAAAGGCTCGCCCGCGACTTTCGGTTGCCTGGGCATCGGCCTTTTCCTGTTCCGTCAGCGGCTCGCGGGTGTCAGTGTTAGAGCGACAAGGACCAGGTGATGTGTAGGATTCACCACCATCTGCAGGAATGCAACGGAAGCGGTCCCCCGCACGCGCGTGGACGTCAGCGCCCACCATCAGCGCCAGCGCGGCACACAGCACAACCACGCTTGCAGTGACCAGACCTGTTGCTGATTGAGCGGCTTCACTTCGTTGCGAATTCATGGATTGATCACCTGTTAGAACCGATCGAAATTGCAACCATGAATTCCAGAACATGCTCAAGGGGTGGGCGATGCGCTCAGTGACCAGCCCTGTGAGCCGTGCCGGCGAGTAAGCAATGGGCGCGCTCTTGGTGGCTTCAGCCATGCCTTCTCCACCGCATTCGAGACAGGAACTTTAACACTCGGCCTTCGCAAAAAGTCACGTGTTCAATGCAAAGATTGCATGTGGTTTTGCTTCGCTTTCATCCCCGCGCTGCGGGGCTCCGCGGTGTGCCATCGGCGCCTGTCGCCTGATGGCGAATGCGCCAATACCGCCGTCGCCGATAGCGCACTGCAGCCACTGCAGGCTGGGCGCTATACGCTGCGCGTGGTGGATGCCGATAGGCGGTGGGAGACGCGGGAGTTGGCGGTTGAGTTGGTGCAGTAGGGGTGTTGGTTTGCTATCGTAAATATAGCGGTATACGAATATTCCACGAGGGCTGCAGGCTTATTTTGCTTGTATTATTTTCAATAAACCCCATTTTGGGGTTTATTGAGGCTATTGCAAGCTGCCGGTTCAAGTGCGAAATCCACTTTTAGCCCTTAGTCTCCGCTCAGGGTCGACGTAAACATCGGCTCGGCTATAGTCGTCGGCCAAACACCGCACGCCGTGCGCCACGCCTTCAGGCATCACAGGAAACAGCATGAACCAACCCTCACATTCTCCCGCCGCAGCGGGCTTGCCCCAGGCCTTGGTCAAGCTGGGCGTCCTGCTGGCCTTGGGCATGTCCGTGGCGGCCTTCGTGTTTGGCATGCAGGCCAAACAGATTGGTGCGGGCAAGCAAAACATCTCCGTCAAGGGGCTGGCGGAAAAGCCGGTGAAGGCCGACTCTGCCGAGTGGAGCATTGGTGTGCGCACCGAGGGCACCACCTTCGCTGATGCCTTGGCCAAAATGCGCAAGGGCCGCGCAGTGCTCGACCAGTTTCTGGTCAAGCAAGGGTTTGACGCAGCCAACTCGAAGGAAGCCGTAGAGGACGTAGCGCCCAACATGGTGCAAGTGGAGACCGCCAACGGACGCACCCACCAAGTGCAAAAGGGTTATGTCGCCAGCCAGGAGGTCATCGTCAGCAGCAAGGACCTGGGTAAAGTCGAATTGGCGCACAAGGCGGCACTGCAATTGGCTGCAGAGGGGCACCCGGTGGTCTACGAAAAACCCAAATACCTGGTGTCCAGCCTGGAGGCCAT
This sequence comes from Pseudomonadota bacterium, assembly GCA_040384785.1. Lineage (GTDB taxonomy): Bacteria > Pseudomonadota > Gammaproteobacteria > Burkholderiales > Burkholderiaceae_C > Allorhodoferax. Next base: position 295,397 of record JAZKIR010000009.1, on the reverse strand, counting down.
CAAGATGTCGCTGATTGGCGCCGCCACCGAGAACGCCCAGAAACGCGCCGAAGAGTTTGCCAAACACGGCAACGTCAAGGTGGGCTCCATGCGCTCGGCCTCGCAGGGCGCGTTTTACATTCTGCCGGTCGGCACCGAACTGGAGTCGCAGGACTACGGCGGCACCTACGACAAGAGCACCATGGACAAAACCGCCCGTGTGGTGGTCACCATTGACTACAACATTGAGCGTTGAAGGCGAGGCGTGCTGACACCTGGCCCCAAGCCACACACGCTAAAGTGTCGACCATGCTCAACGAACTTGAAGTAACCGGCCGATCCAGGACCCATGTGGTCCAGATTCTGGAACCACGCTTTGCCGCCCAGCCTGAGGTTGCCCAAGCCTTTTTAGCCATGCGCGCTGCCGCTGCACTGGATGGGTTCAATCTACAGCCATTCAGCACGTTTCGTGACTACGAGACCCAACTGCGCATCTGGAACAACAAGTTCACCGGGAAGAGGCCGCTGTACGACCTGGATGGAAATGTCCGGGACTTTGGCTCGCTGACTGAGCGCCAGATTGTCGAAGGTATCCTCCATTGGTCTGCACTACCCGGAGGCAGCAGGCACCAGTGGGGAACCGAAATTGACGTGGTCGAGGGAAACGCAGTCGCCGCGGGCTACGTCCCCAAGCTCTTGCCCGAAGAAACAGCAGTTGGCGGAGTCTTTCGGGACCTGCACCGTTGGCTTGACCAGAACATGGCCAAGTTTGGATTCTTCAGGCCCTACAACTATTTCAAGGGTGGGATGTATCCAGAGCCCTGGCACCTGAGCTATGCGGCCGCATCGACGGAAGCCATCAAGTCCGTCACGGTTGAGGTCCTCACCGAAGTGACCACAGACGCGGATATCTGTGGGAAGGACATCGCTCTGGAATTGATTCCAGCCATTTACCAGAACCACATCCTCAACTATGTCGGCCCGGATGAACAACGGCCCATTGTGGGTACAGCTGACTGACTATGGACGTCCCGCGACAGCTATACCACTCACTTCTGGAATATGCCGGTACGGCGACATACTCCGATGTACTTGTACCGTGGCTGCATGAAAATCGGGATGAAGCGCTTTGGATACGAGAATTTGGTCAGCGCCAAGGGAACCCTTTCCCTACCGTGGGAAATGTGACCTGGCGAAGCTCCCTGAAGGTGCCGTCGACGACCGTGGCCTGACCAAGGCCGAGCGCATTGAAATGCTGGTCAACCGCAACTTTGTGACCACCGACAAACCGCACGATGATTTATGGCCGTATGACGACACCTTTTCCATCAGGGCACATACCAGCCGCCTCGGTTCCTGCAATCATTCAACAGGCGAAGGCGGCATGAGGGACAACTTGCCAATCGGCGCGGACCGGCCATGACCAAGAAGCAACCGAAGAGAACCGACCGTCCTGGGGTGGATCGCCTTGGTCGCACCCCTCTGCACTACGCGGCCGCAGAACGGAACGGAGAAGACGTTTCCCGACTGCTGAGCGAGGGCGCCAACGTGAACGCGAGAGATGACAACGAATGGTCACCTTTGCACTTCGCAACCCAATCAAATTCTGTACAGGTCGTGTCTCAGCTACTTGCGGCGAAAGCCGACGTTAATGCGGTCGACTCCAACGGAAACTCACCCTTGTCGAACGCTGTTTTCAACTCTGGAGGGGACGGCAGTGTCATCGCAATTCTCCGCGAGGCTGGTGCCGATCCTTATCTCAAGAACGCTCACGGTGTTTCACCCATTGAGCTGGCTCATAACATCGGCAACTACGATGTCGCACGATTCTTCAGTGATTTGCCGTGGCCCGGCGTCTAGCCCTTTCGTCGAGAGGCCGTTAAACCGCATTCGCGGCTTGGTCCGTAAGGGTTGACGCTACTATGTGTTCGGGCAGCTGGTGCAGCAGGTTTTCTTGCTATCGAAAATGTAGCTACTTGTGCATATTCCACGAGGGCTATAGCCCGATTTGTATGCCAACGCTTTGCACCACCGTTCTACAGATGGCTCTTGGAGCTGGACACCCGCATCGGCGCAAAGCTTTGTAAGTGAATGTTCAAGCCAGAGATAACGCGATGCGATGCGCCCAGAATGGTCGCAAACCATGCAACACTTTTTTTCACCCAATTTCTTTACGATACTGTCTTTTGTGTTCGTGCTGCTTGCTCTGTATTTTGGCTTGCGGCTGCGGCAAATCACGGCAAGAAATACAAGGTTGAAGAAGTACATGCTCAAGTTGAAGGATGCCGAGCGCGCCCTCAGAAAGAGCGCCTTCCTGGACCCCTTGACCGGGCTGGCCAACCGGCTCTTGCTGATGGACAGGTTCGAGGTGGCCATGCGCCAGGCGCGGCGCAACCGCAAGAAGTTTGCAGTGCTGATGCTGGACCTGAACAAATTCAAAGCCATCAACGACACCTACGGCCATGCGGCGGGTGACAAGGTGTTGATCACAGTGGCTCAGCGCCTGGTGTCTATCGTCCGCGAATCAGACACGGTGGCGCGGCTGGGTGGAGACGAGTTTGTTTTGATCATTGAGTCCATCAACGAGCGTGCGCAACTGGAAGCACTGGGCCACAAGCTGGTGGATGTGATTTCGCAGAACCTGGTATTGGACTCCGGCGAAACCGTGGCCGTAGGCACAAGTGTGGGTTATGCCTGGTACCCCAGAGATGGCGACAACCTGCGCGAAATTCTGGACGTGGCAGACCAGGCCATGTACACCTGCAAAACGTCGGGGTTGATGCCGCTGGCGTAGCGGGCAGTGCATGGCGTTTCTGTACGCCTAAAGGACCGTTCCGGCATGGGGGTCAGCGACCGGCTTCAGGAAGCGGTTATTGCCTCCAGAACACGTCTCCGCCGCGGGAAACAGACAATTTGCGCAAGGTTTAGTGGGCTATAGTTCTGTAGGCGCCCCCTAATCTTTCCCCGCGAGAACAACAATGCGAACCCGTTTCCGAATCACTCTCACACTTGCTCTTCTCACGACGCTGGCATTGCCGACGTGGGCTATGACGGAGGCTCAAGCCGCCAACAATCTCATGTATCTGACTGGTGCCCGCAATGAGGCGCTGTTCTGCCAGCAGTTCGGAGGCAAGGCAATGGAGGCCTTGATCACGTGGGAAACCAAGAACAAGGAGACATTTGAAAAATCGACGAAGACCATAGAAGACTTCGCCGTCAAGAGCAAGAAGGTTTCTAAAGAGGAAGCTAAGGTCGTGCCTATAGGTCTGATGGCTAGGCTCCAGCAGCGCGATGACAGCGAACTCGCTCCCAAGAGGACGAGAGTTACATGCTCGAAGTACGCAGAGTCACTGACCCTCTACGAAGCAAAGCTCGCACGTTGACAAATGTCGCCTGACCTTATGCGTTATAAATCAAACGCATACCAATTTTTGGTTGGGCATCATGATTCAAGGCAGCGTTGTTCATAAGACAGGTTTCACCTGGGTATTACGTTAAGAGGACTGCAATGGCGCGTATCCGTCAGATCCAATATTTGGCTTTCTCAATTGTCATCAGCTTGGCGTGCTGGCTCATGGCTTCGGACTCATCAGTCAAGTCTTTGACAAGCCTGCTCTTTGCGTTGGCGCCGCTGATTCTTTTGCGCAAAGGTGTGGTGCAGGGCTATCGCCAGCCGATCTATGGGAAAAAGGCTATCGCGGTCGCCGTATTCACCGCTATTTTTTTGGTTTTTATGATCGTGTCAGCGACAACCGGGTGGACAAAAGTGTCGAATGATTGGTTTGGGAATTTCGAGTATCGCCCTGTCGTTGCTGCAATCACCTGGGTACTATTTGTCTGCATAGGTGGCGTTGCGTTTCGAAGTGAGCGGTCTTTGAACATTGCAATCAACTCGGATGCAGAAACGTCGACGCGCACATTGCTTTGACGGTAGAGCACCACATCATGGCCCACTTACCTGGCCCACCGCCACATCCATTGCACAAGCGCATGGGCCAATTTCTGACCAGAAATGCGACCCTGAGTTGGGTTGCCCTCGTGGCGACCGCTTTAGCCATCCTTGCGCGTGTTTACACCGCATCGTTTGGTTGGGTCACGGCAATTCTGTCTCTGGTGGTTTTTGTCGCCTTCTATGGGTTATTGGAAGAAAGCCGGAGCGAAGCGGGGTCTTGGGCGTTGGGCTCGGACGGTCAAGCGGTACTTGTCGTTGTTTGGGTTCTTGTGCTGGTCTTCATTTTTTTAGCACCATGGGAGTCGGCATGGTTTCACGGGTAGTGCGCCTGAAATTCGTTCTCTGGCCCACGCTCGCGGGTGGTCACCCGGTTTCGCAGGCAGTGCTCATGAACACTTTGGTTGGCGCGCCTGTTCTGTTGCATCCGCGAATGGGACCGACGCCTGAACACGCGGTCCACCGCAACGCCCGACTTCCAGAGCAAGTTTTGCCCTGGCCATCACGTTAGGTCTCATGACACATACCCACTATTGCACACTTGTGCTTCTATTGGCAATGCTTGCCTCTTGCAGCAAAGACACGGGGCTAATTGAACGCCTGGAACAACTAGCTTCAAGTAACGTTGGTCGATCCGTAGACATAAGCGCCGCAGTGCCGCTCGCATGGGATGAAGTCGCTGTCTTCGGCGCCTACTACCCGAAGCAAGATGCATGCAAATTGCTCAACCTTTCAGGTTGGGGTTGCTTTTGGCTTGGCTACCCTGAGCCAGATGACTCTTCACCGTCAGTGATTGCGTTTCTAAGCAAAGGGGAACTGGTTGCCACATCCGCACTTCCACGATGCAGGATTGAGGTGACCTTACGCGAAGGTGTTAAAGCTGAGAGAGGCACTGCAAGATTCGTTTCCTCTCGAAGCTACGCAAGCTGCAAGCAAGGCGTACCCCGCCTCACGCAAGAGTGAAACCTAACACTTCCCATGTGCTGAAATGCCCCGGCAAGCAGAGTCACGCAGCTCAAGTCGTTCGGCTTCCATCGAAGGAAAGGCATAAAAATGACACGCGTCCGAGTCCTGATGGGCATCGCGTCATGTTTGGCCAGAACCTAGAAGCAAGCAAATAAATACGGATGCACTGATTAAAACCGGCCGCACAAACTTTATGAACAAAACCTCTCCTTACGTCTACGACAAGGCCAAGTACCACTATGAAAGTGTTGAGGAGGCTGGCCTGCCGGACGAGCATGCGTGCAACCACACGGTTCCCATCCTTCGTTGGTTGATAGAAAATGACCTCATGAGCGATTTCTTCGTCGAAGAAGGGGCAGAGCCGCTTGCGCGCTACAAAACTAGCGAGCTAACGATCCACGGCCTGTATGAATGGTGGGACAACTGCTTGATCGACGATATGGTCTCAGATGAAGGGAATGCCTTCGGCAGGCACTACTTCGCGTTCGAAACAGGAAAGTACCTCCCGGACTACATCGCCACGCTACAAGGCAACCTGCCGTCCGAGTTTCACGTCGAGTATTCGGAGGCTAACTACGCCAAAATCCGCGCGGTTATTGACAACCGTTATGAGCAATGGAAAGCCACTCGCGCGTGAGGTTGAACATATCAATTGACACGGACCCCCAACAGCACAGGGCTGCTTCACCGCCAGTTTTGGTTGTCCGGTCACCCTCACGTTAAAAATCGCTATCTCGCTACCCATGATCGAGTTCTTCTTTTCTGCGCTGTCCTTCGGATTCGCTGCGGGCCTTAAACCGGGGCCGCTCGGCGTCATCGTGATTCAACAAACTTTATCGAGGGGACTCCCCGCCGGGGTGCGGGCGAGTCTGGCGCCGCTGATTACTGATGGCCCAATCATCATCGCGGCGCTCTGGTTCCTGTCTCAGTTCAAGAACATTGACCTGTTTGCCGCCGCCCTAAGTTTTGTCGGCGGAGCCTATCTGCTTTGGCTGTCCGTAAAGATGTTTCGCGTAAGCAAAATTTCGCTAACTGGAAAGCTGGAGTCGCAAAGTTCATTCGCTGCAGCCGTGAAGGTGAACTTCCTCAACCCCGGCCCCTATCTCTTTTGGTTCACTGTCGGCGGAAGTTATATTGTTCGCGGCTCTGCGGTCGAGAGCTTGGTCTTCGTAGTGACGTCTATTGCAGCCCTGATCGCCTCTAAGCTTGCTGTCGCCGTTCTTGCCGTGCGCTTCTTCCCGTCCTTGGAGAGCCGCGGCTACCTGCTAACGATGAAGTTTCTTGCTGGTACATTGGTCTGGTTTGGCCTTGTGTCCATTTGGAAGGCGGCTGAACTTGGACTTCACTATGCTCGCGATTTTTAGCTTGCCAATCGACACAGACCCACAACTGCAGGACGTGGCTTCGCCGCAAAATGTTGTTGTTCAGTCATCGTTGCGTTTGGCTTCAATCGAAAGGAAGGTACAAAAATGACGCGCGTTCGAGTTGAAAGCTTCACCATTTCGCTTGACGGATACGGAGCGGGTCCGAACCAGGACCTCGGCAATCCGCTCGGCGTGGGCGGGACCGATTTGCACCAGTGGTTAATCCCGACACGCACGTGCCAACAAACCCTGTTTGGCGCCGACGGTGGCACAACGGGCGTCGATGACGACTTCGCTGCGCGGGGCTTCAACAATGTGGGCGCCTGGATTCTCGGCAGAAACATGTTCAGCCCCGATCGAGGGCCATGGCCCGACATGAACTGGAAAGGCTGGTGGGGCGACAACCCACCCTACCACGTCCCCACTTTCATCTTGACGCACCACGCGCGCGAGCCCATCGAGATGGAAGGCGGAACAACATTCCACTTCGTCACCGGCGGTATCCACGAGGCGCTGGATCGGGCGCGCATGGCTGCTAAGGACAAGGATGTGCGCATTGGCGGCGGAGCCAATACCATCCAGCAATATCTGCGTGCGGGCCTCATCGATGAGATGCACTTCGCTATCTCGCCGATCCTGCTGGGCGGGGGAGAGCGGCTGTTCGAGGGGGTTGACACGCGCGCTCTGGGGTACGAATGCGTTCAGTTCGTTGCGTCGGAGAAAGCCACCCATGTTGTACTGCGGCGCCAAGGGCACAAGGACGCCTAGCCCAGAACCATGCAGCCGCAAACCGTCATCCCTCAACTGCGCATCACCAGCGCGCCACGCAGCCTGGAGTTTTATGTCAACGGCCTGGGCTTCGCCGTTGACTGGCAGCACCAGTTTGAGCCCGGCTTTCCTCTGTTCATGCAGCTGACTCGCCAAGGTCAAACGATCTTCCTAACCGAGCACACAGGAGATTGCGCGGTCGGTGGTGCCGTGTACTTTTTGGTTCCTGATGTTGATCGCTGCTTTGCAGAGTTCTCTGGTCGCGGAGTCTCGCTGACCGCGCCTCCGGCTGATACACCATGGGGAACCCGGGAAATGGTGGCCACTGATCCAGATGGAAACCGTCTTCGCTTTGCCAGCCAAGCCACTTTAGCCTAGAGGCAGCCGTGGCCCCGTGTTGTGAGTTTGCTATCGTAAATGTAGCTGCCTGCGCATATTTTGCGTGGGCTAGGGCATGATTTGTGTGCCAATGCTTTGCGCCACCGAGTGTGCGGGGCTGGCGGACCGGGCATTCGTTCTCTGACCCATGCTCGCGGGCAGCCGCCCGGTTTCACGGGCATTTGCTCGTGAACGTCTTGGCTGGCGCGCCTGTTGTGTTGCATCCGCGAATGGGGCCGACGCCCGAACACCCGATCCACCAGCCTGGGTGGGGGTGTTGGCGATTGGGAAAACTGGCTGTTTCAACTTGGTGTCTATGGCGACGTTCGGGCGAAGTTCATCTCCGTACCGGGACTGAAACGGTCGTACAAAAAACGCTCCCATTTTTAATCTCAGGCTCTTTCAACGTCTAGAATCATTTGAAGCCCGCTGCCGCGTTTGTCGGGATTTTTAGTACTGTATGGAAATGCTTTGAATCCGTGCAAAGCAAGGCTACAAGCCATTCTCAGGGGAATTTGATGTCCAGCTTATTGAGCAACGCCCAACTTTTAGAGCAAGTCTTGCTTTGGACATTACGTCGTAGGCGTCTGAACCACCACTCTCAAGTACCAGGAGCATCCAATGTTCGGTTTCGGGAAAAAGCCTGATCATTTCGCAGAACTGATGGAACATCTCGTCGAGCGATCAGGAATGCGCACGCGATTTGCGTCTGCATTTCTCTCAGAGTACAAGGACGACGTGTCTAAGCGGTTCGAGGAAGGCGCGAAACGCACCCAGCAAACCTTGGCCACGCTATCCAGAGCGCAGCAACTGATGTTCAATCCGTCAGACATCTACGACTTTGCGATCGTTGGTCAGGCGTACATGGCCTACATGCAAGACCTTCGCCGCGGCCGCCATGTCGGCACAGACATCGAACGAGCGATCTGGGCTCTCTTGGTCAATCACTCCGACCTATTGGAGCAGAGTGACAAAGCGTTGGCGACCTATGTACAACAACGACACGAGGAACAGTTCCCAAACCTTCTGGAAGCGGTCTACTCGTGAGCAAGCATGCACACAGACGCCTACCCCTCATGTCAAACGTTTTCCCTCACGAGAGCAAGGTACGTGCGCATGAGCAACTTCGTTCGGTCGGCCTTAGTAGGCTCACTGCTCGCGGCGCCGGGGTTTGCTTTCGCCCGCGGCGGTGGAGGCGGCAGTCTGCTCTTTGTCATCGCAGTACCTTTGCTGTTGGCAGCTGGGTGGCTCGCTCTCCAGGTCAAAGGTGAGACTTGGCGAATGATCGGAGGCTTTGTCATCGCGGCCTCTGTGATCCTCACCATTATTGGTTTTGTATCATCCATGTTTGGGTGAGGGGAGGACAGCGAATGAGGGATATGTTGATCGATTGGACCGCCAGCGGCGATGAGTGCTTCCGCGATTCTTCGACAATGATTACGCCGATGTCGTCCAATCATCGCCAACGTTAGGCACCCAAACACACGTACGCACCATGCCAAAGGTTGTCATTAAACAAGGATTCCTCGGCCTCGGGCGAGCGATAGAAAAGTGGTACTGCGACAAGTGCGGCGCTGAGTGTCGGAATGAGTTCTATCGTGAGCCACAGATGTACTGCCGGGCGTGCGCCAACACAATCGACCCAGACATCGTTCATATGTGGCCGCGCGATGACATTGTTCGAAACTACAAGGCTGACGAATTCTTCCTTGATACCGAAGATCAGCAGCGCAAACTCATTGAGTCTTGCAATCGATGCCTCGGCCTGTTACTCATCCGCCAAGATGGCTCATCGTTTCACCGCACCTACTATCGTCCCGGTTCGCCGACGGGATCACACGCAAACTTCCCGTGCGTGGACCATCCAGGCTATGGTAAAGACGGGAATGTGGCGCTTCAAACCGATTGCGAACATGAGTTCCACGTCATGGGAACTTCGAAGCGTCTGGATGTAGAGGCACATGCAAAGTACAAACACATGATGTCCCATAGAAATCGCCAAGTAGAGGCCATGTTTGCAGCGGACGACATTGACATTCAGTACCACTGCTTTGGGAGCACGACCTATTGGTGCCACAAGTGCGGACTACTTCGTTCTTTGAATCCGCAGCGCGAACACTTGCTGCCGCAGAGAGGGCTCAAGGGTTCCAACCCTTCCATCGAGGGGATGTCCACAAGCAAGCTTGGCTTGTTTGTGGACATCCCTCATGCCAAACGTTGAGGCTTTTCTTACCTGAGGGGGGTGTTATGGAGAACCAATTTTGCCCGCTGTGCGAGCGGCCAACACGCTACGGCCGCGCGCGCGAAGGCGGCTTCGCGCCGAAACGCCACTATGTTTGCGAATGCGCCGAGTTCGTCGTCGACGATTCTGGCGCACAATGGCTCGCGACCCTTGGCCGCGAGAACAACCAAGGAATTGCCGAAACGGCCAAGGCATACAGCACTGGGGAATACATATGCGTCATCACCTTAAATCGGGAAGGCAGTGTCTTGGATTTTGTTCTTTCCAAAGGGCTCAGGGCAGAAGTTTTACGCTGACCAGTTCCCAGCCAGAAAGACACATCGCATGAAGTGCTCGCTCATCTGCGCGGAGGATCGCGAGGCAAATAGAGCCGAAGGTCTTCTGGCGGGTACTGAATCTCATTGCATGCATTGCTGACCCTACTGCTGCCCAGCAGCTTGGGCACCTTGACGCCGTTCGGGCTGGCTATTTCGATGGTAATGAGAACATGAGACTCGCTGCTGCGAGACTCAGACAGTCGGGGGGGCGGGCATAGTCGCTGGTGTGACCATGCCATTCGTGCGTGCATTTTTTACGTTGCGGAGAGTTCTTTTCACTCATGGGTTCGCTTTCAAACACACCTCCAGCGGCTCAATCAAGGCCGACAGATTCGCTGCGACTTATCTCAGACGTTGAGGCTGTAAAAAATCCCTGAAAAATGCCTATGAATCTCACTAAAAGTCGACGCATCAGAACGGCGTATACACCACGAACTCATGTAAGGGAAGGAGTCGCATGCCCCCGAAATTGGGCTCTCGTTGAGTACGCAATATTTTTTTGCAGCCTAGTTAGGCGTCTCAAAATGCGTGTACTCCTACTCCTACTCCTCATTGGCACTCCGACGGCTGCGGACGAGGCCGTCAGGTTCCTGGATCAGGTGTGCATTCAAGGGTTTACCAAAACCACAATGCCCAAGGGTGAGGCTACGCGGTTCTGTGCTTGCGTCAGAGACGACGTAGTATCACGGTTGTCAAACGAGCAGCGTCGCACTCTTTCCGCAGCTCAAGAAGACCTTGCCCGAGGGCGTACTCCGTCGGCTGAGCGTCTGGTCTCGACCGGAGTGCGTGACCTGGTCGTTGCCGGTCAGGCGCGCTGCGAAGCCGCCTTCTACCCGCCGTCGGCGCCCATCAATATCGTCAGCGGCCCGCTGCAACTTACGCTTCGCTGCGAAGAGGAGAGCAGGCAACCCCAGGCCTTCGTGTACCGCAGCGGAATGGCCTTGCTGAGCAAAGCCGAGCAACGAAACCTGGACCAGCGCATGCTGAAGGGTAACTTCGATCCGGAGTACGCAAAGGTGACTACGGTCATTGACGGAAGAGCACCCAAAACCGAGAACTGGGAGATCGATCTCACTGGTGAAATTGTTTCCCCGCAGAACTCTGCGCAGTTCATTGATCAGCTTCGAGCCGCAGCAACAATGTCTCTCTCAATCGAGCGCGGCGTCAAGCGGGAGGCCGGAACATTCCAGGTTCGCGGCAAGATTCCATCTCGCTGGGCACCTTGCGGTGGCGTCAGCCACTAGAGATGTCCCTCCATCGAACGGACAAACAACGGCGGGGCACAATGCCTCGCTCCGTTAAGAGTGGTACCGCCATTGTGTGCCGCATATGTCTGACGTTGGGCAGCAGAACTGTGGAGCATTTCACCAACGTGGTCCTGAGGTGCCACGATGCGTGTGTGGCAGCGCGCATCGAACGTGGTATGACTTGCCATCGGCAGGGCAAACATCGGAAAACGACGAAGTCCAACGAGGTCCGAATATGACTAACAAGACGGAAGAGGCCATTTTGGTCGCAAAGTATGGAAGTGCGACGAAGGAACTGACTGATCTGGTGATGGCGGCGGAAAAGGCGCATGACCACTACGGCAAGAAATCGATATTCGGAAAGGACAAAGGCAAGGAAGCTGACGAACTCTTGTCTAGAGCGGTATTGCGAGCTGTAACAAAGCTGACCGATATTGGAGTTCTTACGTCGCATGACCTTGCAGCCCAAGTCGATGGTCTTCGGTTGGCAATGAGGCAAACTGAAGCGGCATATCCAAACTGGTCAAACGCATACAGGCACCTCAATCATTGGCTTGACGAGTTCGTCAAGCCAATAGATATGAGTCCGGTGGTTGCAAGGTGGATGGAAGAGTCGAGGCGACGAAGAGCAGGAGGTCGAGAGAAATGAGTGCAGAACTGGGACAGAGAGGCCGCCCCACACAGACAAGCAACAACAGGTTGCCGCTTCGCGGCGTGTGTTGCTTGCCGGTGATCTGGGACGTTGAGGCTGAAAACAACCTCCAGAGAAATTGCCTATGAATCCCACTAAAAGTCGACGCATCAGAACGGCGTATGCGCCACAATCTCATATAAGGGAAGGGCTCTATTACTCCCGAAATCGTGCTGTCGCTAAATACGCGATAGTTTTTTTACTGCCTCGTTAGGCCGCAGGAGTCACTGTGCGAAACATCAACTCGATTCTTGACGACATCGACTGCCTGATCCCATTGATAACCTATCTAGGCTCCAATCCATACTGGTGGGCACGCTCGGCTCCATCGCTGTCGGTCGAGTTGGCACTAGACGCCGAGAGAGTTCAAGCCGTCTTTGATCGTTATCCGATGATCTTTCGGAAATCCCGATTCATCAATGAATCAAACGCACACAGCTATGCGCTGCAAATGCGGTACGCCCGCCGACAAGATGGTGATACTGACCATCCGCCCAAGGTTAGCTACTTGCCACCCTTGTCTAGCGATGAGGTCATTGCACTCATCGACTTCTTGGTTCGGATCTCAACACTTGAGAAGACAGTAAGCTCATCGCGTAAGACCATGATTGTTGCAGTCGTTTCAGCTGTCATTTCGGCAGCGGCAGCAATCGCGGTCTCATTACTCCACGGCGTTAGCAAGTAGTGCGACTGCGGCCTACCCCCCGTTCGAAGCGAGGCCCAACGGCAAGCCACCAGGCCGGGCACTCGGCCGCTGTATATTTTCTGTGGCCCAGGCCTGGCGTCTTACCGTCCGTCCCGCCTCAACTCGAACGGTAGGCCACAAATACGAATGCGTGATCGATTCAAACAGGTTCTTCTCAATCCAACATGGGAGCAAATTGTTGAACGCGATCCTCTTGTGGCGTACTCGCACTATTTGTCTGGCCGGGTTCATGTTTTGCTGGCCATTGCGGATGAAGTCGTCGAAAACCTCGACGAAGGTTTTTCCGTCGAATGCATAAACGGCGGTCGATTGGCGCGCGCTGAATCGCTTATGTGGCTTTGGATTCTCGGAGCCTATGAAGTCGTCAGAACCATGTGTCAGTCAAAGACCTGCTTCTCCCAGCAAACGCTCGATGAATTACAAAGGCTCAAGAAGGCGCTGTCCATAGTCCGTATGCCAGCTGCCAAGATGGAAAAGCCTGGAATCAAGCGTTCTGTCACCTCAGATCGAAGCCCCTCCGGATGGAACGTTGCACGCCGAGACTTGCTCGTAAATGACCCTGAATCTACAGATGTCTTCGCCCGTGAGCTACTTGGTGAGTTTGATCGAGTCTTCTCGTCCATCAAAGCCAGCGACATTCTCGGTCGCCATGAAGATGCCTACCCGAGTGAGGGCTAATCGATCTATTGAACGCTCGTCGGCCACTTTGCGCGAAGTGCCAGCAAGCAACGTAATTGTCGCTTGGGTTTTTTCAAGCAACCCCACTCCGGGTAATTTCAAACCGTTGCATTTCCCTGCGGATGACTGACCATTTGCGCGCCCCAAAAGCGCCTTCTTTTCCCGATATATTCCACTGTCGAGTTTTATGGAATCTGCCCGTGCGACTGTTCGCTCCAACTGCCAACCATCTTCTCTTGCCCATCCCTAGCGCAACCACCTTGCAATTGGTGGCCGCTGCATGAGCCGCACCCCACTGACCGCAGACGCAGTAGCGGCGTTGTCGCCCGACGACGCATCGACCAAAGCCGCACGCGGCCTGGTGGCGCCGGCCAAGTGGCCGATGTTGGGGGCCAGTGATGCGGCGGTGTGGGGCGAGTGCCAGGGCAGTGGCAGCAAGCCCTACCAAACGCAGGTGGACGTGTCGGGCGCGGGGCCTACGTTTCGCTGTAGTTGCCCCAGCCGCAAGTTCCCTTGCAAACATGGCCTGGCCTTGCTGTTGTTGCAGGCGCAAACGCCGCAAACTTTTACCGCCGCTGAGCCTGCCTGGGTCAGTGAATGGTTGGCATCGCGCCAGGAGCGGGCTGAGAAAAAAGAAGCCAAAGCCGCAGCACCACCGACGGTTGCCGACCCCGCTGCCAGCGCCAAGCGCGAGGCCCAGCGTGTGCAACGCATGGCCGCCGGTGCGCAAGAGCTGGCGCTGTGGTTGGACGACACCAGCCGCAAGGGGTTGGCGGCAGTGTCCGACAGCGATGGGCCTGCGTGGGCCACGGTGGCCGCGCGTATGGTGGATGCCCAAGCCCCTGGGCTGGGCCAGCGCGTGACGCAGGCTTTTGGGGTGGTGGGGCAGGGGCGTGATTGGCCTGCGCGCCTGCTGGGCCGTCTGGGCAATTTGCAGTTGCTGGTGGATGCCGTGGCGCAGCGCGAGCGGCTGACGCCCGGTCTACAGGCCGATCTGCGCCAGGCCTTGGGCTGGCCCATTGAGCGTGACGAGGTGCTGGCCAGTGGCGAGCGGGTTAGCGACCACTGGCAGGTGTTGGCCCAGGTGTTGGTGGAGCGCGAGGCGCGCCTCACCGAGCGCCGCGTCTGGTTGCAAGGCGCACGCAGCCAAAGGCGCGCGCTGTTGATGGATTTTTCGTTTGCGGGCAAAGCGTTTGAGCAGGGCTGGAGCGTGGGTGTGCCGCACAGTGGCACGTTGGCCTTTTACCCCAGCGCCGACCCGCTGCGCGCGGTGCTGGCCGAGAGCAGCCCTGCACCAGATGCAGCACCGCTGCCCCAGGCGCCATCCAGCGCCGCCGAATGGACCGCACTGGCCACACGCATGGCCGCCAACCCTTGGGTGCAGAGCTGGCCGCTGTGGCTGGATGCCGTGCAGTTGCAATACACCGCCGACGCCGAATGTCCGTGGTGGCTATGGGTCGACGCGCGTGCCATACCACTTGCCATCAGTGAGGCCGATGCCTGGCAGTTGATGGCGATGGCCGCCGGTGGGTCTGTTTCCATTTTTGGTGAATGGACTGGGGAACTGCTGCGGCCGTTGACCGCATGGTCTGACGTTGACCGTTGGGCCGCAACTGGTGTGGTGGGGGATAGCATATGAACGATTGGAACGCGTTGTTGCAGGCGGCATTGGTCGGCTCAGAACGACCTTGGTCACTGCCCGCCCATGCACAGGAAGGTGAGGGCGACCCCGTGGCGAATATGCTGCGCGACGCCCACAGGCAAACCGCACCCGATGTACCAGGCTTGCTACTGCGCTTGGCTGGTGCCAAAGCCGTATGCCAACGCGCGGGCTGGACGCCACCCGCCACGTCACTTACCCCCATCGCCCCGGCTGCCCCTGAATCACGCACGCTGGCCAATGCAGCCTGGAACCAGTTGTTGTCCCAGGCCTTGACACTGGGCGCGCAGCGCATGCAACACCAGGTCTTGTTTGCCATGAACGCCGCTGCCCTGCGCGCACCGGCTGCCTTGCTACCAGCCCTGCTGCACGCCGGTCGCCAAAGCGTGGCGCTGCGTACCCACTTGCTGCCCGTGCTGGGCGAGCGTGGCCGTTGGCTGGCACAGCAGAACACGGAATGGGCCTACGCCTGTGGCGCACAAGAGCAGGCCGACACCCAGACACATTGGGCACACGGCAGTCTGGAGCAACGCTGCGCCGTGCTGCGCACCGAGCGTGCCAGCGCACCCACAGCAGCCCGCGAACGTTTGCAGGCGGATTGGGAAAACCTGGCCGCCAAAGACCGTGCCGCGCTGATTGCCACGTTGCACGTGGGCCTGTGCGCCGATGACGAAGCCTTCCTGACCCTGCAACTCAAAGACCGTGCGATAGACGTGCGCCGCACCGCTGCCGATTTGTTGGCCGCCTTGCCAACCAGCGCCTACAGCCAGCGCATGGTGGCGCGTATGCAGGCCTTGGTGCAGAGTGAGCAGGCTGAGCCCGGATTGGTCGGGCGTTTGCTGGGCCGCGTCCTGTCTGGCGCCGAGCCCCGCTGGACCGTGCAGGCGCCCAACCAAGCAGACGCCGATTGGAAGGCCGACCAGTTGGAGCCCGAGCGCCCCAAGTACGAACCCCTGGGCGAACGCGCCTGGTTGTTGTTCCAATTGACCAGCCGCACGCCATTGGCCTGGTGGACCAGCCACACTGGCCTCACCCCCGCGGGTGTGCTGGCCCTGGCCAAGGCCGGTGACTGGAACGATGCGCTTTTACGCGGCTGGCACCACGCCATGTTGTGGCAGCCCGATGCCACGTGGGCGCAAGCGCTGTTGGACAGCGCGCCCGCTGCGCGTTGGGATGGCCGCTCGTCCTTGTTGGCGCTGTTGGCGCCGCAGCAACGCGAGCAATACCACCTGGCGCAGTTGGCCGCGTCGACCAACCTGCATGACGTGGCCGTCTCGTGCCTGGACGGTTGTGCGCCGCACGCCCACCTGGGCCAGGCCGTGTCGGAGCGCCTGGCGCAGCTGCTGCGCCAGCACATAGACCAGGGCGCGCTGGTTAACGACTACGCGCTGCGCAACCAATTGCCCGACCTGGCCTGCGCGCTGCACCCGCAGGCGCTGCCCAAGCTGGCGAACCTGCCACGCAGCGCCGAAGAGACCACGTCTCTGTCCGAAGCCTTGACCCTGCTGGAGCAGGTTTTGCACTCCCGCCAGCAATTGATCCAACTGACTGAAACAACCTCTACGGAAACCCCCACACCATGAGCCAAGTCCTACGCCAACACGCCGAACAACAATTTGCTGAAGAGCTGGCCAACCTGCAACAGGTCGACAAGCGCCAGCGCCCCACCAACTGGAAGCTGTCGCCCTGGGCGGTGGTGACCTATTTGATGGGCGGCAAGCTCAACAACGGCTTTGAGGTCACGCCCAAATACATCGGCAACCAGCGCCTGATGGAGATCGCCGTGTCCACACTGGCCACCGACCGCGCCTTGTTGCTGTACGGTGTGCCGGGCACCGCCAAGTCCTGGGTGTCCGAACACCTGGCCGCCGCCGTCAGTGGGGATTCCACGATGCTGATACAGGGCACAGCCGGCACCAGCGAAGAACAGTTGCGCTACGGCTGGAACTATGCCGAGCTGCTGGCCAACGGCCCGTCTGACAAGGCCCTGGTGCCCAGCCCGCTGGTCAATGCCATGCGTCTGGGCAAGATCGCCCGCATTGAGGAGCTGACCCGCATCCCCGCCGATGTGCAAGA
The DNA here is from genome assembly GCA_040384785.1 of Pseudomonadota bacterium. GTDB lineage: Bacteria > Pseudomonadota > Gammaproteobacteria > Burkholderiales > Burkholderiaceae_C > Allorhodoferax. The sequence continues at coordinate 278,376 of JAZKIR010000009.1, read as the reverse complement.
CGCGCTGATCACCGTGTTGTCCGAAAAAACCATGCCCATCCCCGAGCTGGGCAGCGAGGTGCAGGCCACACGCGGCTTCTCGGTGATCGCCACGGCCAACAACCGCGACAAGGGCGTCAACGAGTTGTCCAGCGCGCTCAAGCGCCGCTTCAACACCGTGGTGCTGCCGGTGCCCGATACCGAAGACGAAGAGGTGCGCATCGTCGCCAAACGGGTGGCCGAACTGGGCCGCGCGTTGGAACTGCCCGCCGAGCCGCCGGCGCTGAAAGAAATCCGCCGCGTGGTGCAAATCTTCCGCGAACTGCGCAATGGCTTGACGGCCGATGGCAAGACACGCATCAAATCGCCCACGTCCACCCTCTCCACCGCCGAGGCCATCTCCGTCATCAACAGCGGCATGGCGCTGGCCGGGCACTTTGGCGATGGTGTGTTACATGCACACGACATTGCGTCGGGCCTGCTGGGTGCCATCGTCAAAGACCCGGTGCAAGACCAGGTGGTGTGGAAGGAATACCTGGAGACCGTGGTGAAAGAGCGCGGTGACTGGAAAGAGCTGTACCGCGCCTGCCGAGAGCAATTGTGAACACCCCGCACCGCGTTGAGTGATGGCAGATTCCACCGTTCACTACTTCGGCATACGCCACCACGGCCCGGGGTGCGCGCGCAGCTTGCGCGCCGCGCTGACCGTGCTGCAGCCCGATTGCCTGCTGATAGAAGGCCCGCCCGATGCCGACGCCTTGTTGCCCTATGTGACCCATGCCGGCCTGTGCCCGCCGGTGGCCCTGCTGGTGCACAGCCCGGACGATACACATGCTTCGGCCTTCTACCCCTTTGCAGAATTCTCACCCGAGTGGCAGGCGCTGCAACACGGCGTGTTGCGCGGCATTCCCACACGCTTTATCGACCTGCCGCAGGCCGTGCGCCTGGCGCAAGACAAGATATACCGTGAGAAAGATAATGCTACTGAAAAGATAGCGGATGATACAGATGCGACGAGGGCTAGCGACGAGAAAAGCTTAGAGGTTTCCGAGGAAACGGTGTTCCCGCAGCACCACGACCCGATGGACGCGCTGGCCCACGCCGCCGGCTTTGCCGATGGCGAGAGCTGGTGGAACCATATTGTGGAAGAGCGTGGCGATAGCGAAGACCTGTTCGCCGCCATCCACGAAGCCATGGCCGCGCTGCGCGAAGAGTGGCCGGATGACGCGCGTGGCCCGCGCGCGGCCGAGCGCGAAATGCAGCGCGAAGCCCATATGCGCCAGTGTGTGCGCGAGGCCGTGGGCCAGGGCCATGCACGCATCGCCGTGGTCTGCGGCGCCTGGCATGTGCCCGCGCTGCAAGCCAAACACACGGCCAAGGCCGACGCAGCCCTGCTCAAGGGCCTGCCCAAGATCAAGGTCAGCGCCACCTGGGTGCCGTGGACCTACCGCCACCTGACCTGGGCCAGCGGTTATGGCGCGGGTGTGGATTCACCCGGCTGGTACGACTACCTGTGGCAACGCAGCCAGAGCGGTGGTGATGTTGGGGCCTCACGCGCAAGTGGCTGGTTGGCCCGCGTGGCCCGGCTGCTGCGTGCGCACCAGTTGGATTGTTCGTCGGCCCACGTCATCGAAGCCTCACGCCTGTCCGACACCTTGGCCGCGCTGCGTGGCCGTGCCGAGCCGGGCTTGGAAGAATTGAACGAGGCCGTGCGAACGGTGATCTGCATGGGTGCGTCCGCGCCGCTGGAGCTGATCCACCGCGCGCTGACCGTCAGCGACCGCATGGGCCAGGTGCCGCCCGAAGTGCCCGCCGTGCCGCTGCAACGCGACATCGAGCAGGCACAAAAAAGCCTACGCCTCAAGCCCGAGGCACTGGAGCGCACGCTGGACCTGGACCTGCGCAATGCCAATGACCTGGCCCGCAGCCACCTGTTGCACCGCCTGCGGCTGCTGGGCATACGCTGGGGTGAACCGGCCCGCAGCGACCGCGCCAACCGCGGCACCTTCCGTGAAACCTGGCGCCTGCAATGGCAGCCCGAATTTGCACTGCGCATCATCGAGGCTACGCGTTTTGGGCCGACCGTGGAGCTGGCGGCCAACGCCTGTGTGGCCGAGCAGTGCGCCAGCCTGACGCGATTGGATGCCTTGGCCGAGCTGGTGGACACTGTCCTGCTGGCCGACCTGGGCACGGCGGTGCAGGCCGTCAGCCACGCCTTGCAGACACAGGCCGCCATCACCGGTGACGCGGTGCAACTCATCAGCGCCGTGCCGCCGCTGGCCCGCGTGTTCCGCTACGGCAGCGTGCGCCAGATGGACGGCGATCTGCTGGCAAAAATTCTGGACGGCCTGATCACCCGCGGCGCCATCGGCCTGCCGCTGGCCTGCCACAGCCTGGACGACAGCGCCGCCGAGACGCTGCGCGACACCCTACTGCCCGCACACGATGCCGTGGGGCTGCGCGACAGCGCAGAGCCCTCACAAGCCTGGCAGCAGGCGCTGCAGCAAATCGCCGTGGGTGACGCCTGCCACGCGCTGCTGCGCGGGCTGTGCTGCCGGTTGTTGCTGGACGCCGGCCATATCGACCAGGCCCAGGCCGCCGTGCAGCTGTCGCGCAATCTGTCGGCCGGCGCCTTGCCCTTGGAAGCCGCGCAGTGGCTGGACGGTTTTTTGAACCGCAACGCCATGGTGCTGCTGCACGACGCTGCCGTTTGGAGCTTGGTCGACGCCTGGCTGGCCGAGCTGGTGGACGCGCATTTTCTGCAAGTGGTGCCGCTGCTGCGCCGCAGTTTCTCTAACTTCTCACAATCGGAGCGGCGGGAATTGGGTGCACGTGCGGCACATGGCGTCAAGGTTACGCCGGTGGTTGCGGCCAGTGAAGGGGATGCGGTGCGTGCTGCACTGCCGGTGCCGACCTTGCGCCTGTTGTTAGGGCTGCCTGTATGACGAAGGACACGTGCATGAGGTGTTCGTCTGACAAATTGCCGTTCGGGCTGAGCCTGTCGAAGCCCTTGCCAGCAATTGAATTTCGTTATGGTGCTTGCTTTGCATTGGCCTTCCGCTGGATCGCCTGACATCGCTCCATCAACGCTTCGAATGGCTCAGCGTCGTCAAGGAACAAGCCGTCTTCGACCATGTGTTGGTAGTCGGTAGCCAATTTGGCCAACGCACCGTCATCCGGTACAAGCTGGAGTCCACCGGTGACCGCTGCGTGGTAGTCGATGGCATCGCCGTGTGTGTTCCTTTCTGCAAAGAACACGCTCTTGTGGTCGGCAACCGCGCGGGCGAGGGTTTTGTCCGCGATGGCGGCGGCAGCGAAGCCGGCAGCGTCCAGTCTCGTCACGTCGTGCCAGTGACGCGCGAAGCGGTCACCACCGCGAAACTCGCCTTGTGCGCAAAAAACATGGATCGCCGTAGCCTTCTCCCAGAAGGTACGCTCGGCGCGCATAACCTGTGGCGTTGCGCTGGGAAACTCCACCCCCTGCAGGTACGCGGCCGCATCGCAGCGGATAGCGCGTGGTTCGCTGGGCTCGCCGGTCGAGCGGGCGCCGAACTCCAGCATGACTGCGGGCGCGACATAACCGGTGCCGGTGGCCAAAGGTGTGTAGTGGATGAACACTTTGTCGCCCTCGGCCCGCGCGGTTGCTGGTAGGCCGTTTTGCTCAAGATCGTTCTGGAGACGTGGCACGATCTCTGCGCCGACCCAGTCCGACAGACGCGCACGAATTTCCTTGCTCCATTTCTTTTCTTGGCTTTTGCTGGTTGGCAGTGGCGTATCGGTATGGCCAACTAGCCCCCACGGTCGCCCACTACGTGTGGCTCCCTGCTCCCCGATGGGGTCGCGTTTCACCTTGGGGCTGCCCGGCGGTGAAACCAGATCGCCAGCAATGGCGCGGATGTCGTAAGTCAGATCCACGTCTTCAGAGAAACGCCGGATGACGCCATAGGCCTTCGATAAGGATGTGCCGCCTTTGAATACCAAATGGTCGGCGTAGGGACCGGCAAAGAGGTGCCGCAACGACCAGACCACCCAAATGTCTTTTTCCAGCAGATGGGGCAGCTGGCCCGATGTGTTGGCGGCTAAGTCGAGCGCCTCCCGGCGTTCGGCGGTGGAGAGCTTGAAGAAATCAGCCATGGGCCAGGCGTGCCCCACGCTTGTCGCTGCGCGTACTGCGCGCCCCTCCGAGGGGGAGGTCGTCGCCCTGGGGCGGCCCGGCGGTGACCAGGGCGCTGATCTCTTGGGCCATCCAGGTCGGCAGGCGCGACCGCGCAGATGCGACTTCTTTCAGCTCGGACGGTGGCAATTTGGCCCGCAGCTTCTGAATCGCTGCTCCGGCTTTTTCCGGGCCTAGCCAGGCCAGTGCCCGTACCACCTCGCCCGCAACCCGCCCAGGAAAGATCAGTTGCCAAATTGGCGCGTGTCGGAACTCGATCATCTGCGCGCCCAATTTCAATCGGTGGCTGGGGCCGGACGTGAGATAGACCGCTCGCATTGGGACCTGTGTAGTCAGGCCAAGCGCATTGGCGGCGGCGGCACCGTGCGACACGATGGTTTCCCCGCGTTGGTTTGCTAGGCCTTCAACCATCTTGACGGCCGACGGCGCACGGGTGCCGAAGCGGCTTTCGACGGGCAAGACATAGATGCCGCGACCGGCACGCAATAGGGCTCCACGCTGCACCAGACGGGACAGCACTTGGTCCACGGCCGCACGATTCCCCAAATGCAACAGCTCTTTGGCGACCAAAGGCGTGCCCTCCGGCGCTCCAGTGGCGTGTTCCAAGATTTGTTTGGCGAGGGTCTGCATGGCGATATATCCTGACTGTAAGAAGTATTATGCTACTTCTGACACTTTTCAAGTCCTAAAGCGAGGGAGGGTAAGATCGAACAACGGAATGCGCCGCCCGCCGGCGCTCACCAGGGGAGTGCTCAATGACCGTCAGAGTTCAGGAGACCGAAGCCGAACTCATCCAGTTGCGTGCTGAGAATGACGCGCTGAAAGCCCTGCTTGCACAGCACGGCATCGCGGCGCCGCAACCATCGAATTCCGACATTGGCGACTCGGCGCTGCAACCCGATGCCAAAGAGTTGTCGCCTATCGCGAAGGTCAAGCTCTTCCGACGACTCTTTCGCGGCAGGGAGGATATCTACCCCGTTCGCTGGACAAGCACAACGACGGGGAAGTCTGGGTATTCGCCCCACTGCAGCAACAAATGGCAACCCGGCATTTGCAGATTACCGACCATCAAATGCAGCGAGTGCAGCCATAGCCAATATGCGCCCGTCACCGACTACACCATTCGCCAGCATCTTAGAGGCGAGATCACCGCTGGTGTCTATCCGTTACTCGTCGACAACCGTTGCTACTTTCTTGCCATTGATTTTGATGAGGCAGACTGGCGTGAAGATGCCCGTGCGGTACTGCAAACCTGCCTCGATAACGATCTCCCCGCAGCGTTGGAAATCTCGCGCTCGGGCGAGGGCGCTCATCTTTGGCTATTCTTTGCGAACGCGACGCTGGCAAGGGATGTGCGACGTCTTGGCGCGGCGCTAATCAGCGCGACCTGCGCCCGCACGCGGCAATTGACCCTTCAGTCATACGACCGCCTGTTCCCGAACCAGGACACGATGCCGAAAGGCGGATTTGGCAACCTGATCGCTTTGCCGCTACAAAAGGAGCCTCGTGACCTTGGGCGCAGCATCTTTGTCGATGCGAACTTGCAGCAGCTCCCCGACCAGTGGGCATTCCTGGAAAACATCAAGCCCCTTGCGCAAAGCCGAATTGAGGTGGCGTTGACCAAACTGGTCGGTGACCGCCATCCGCTCGACATCGCTTATGCTGAAGTGCCGGAAGAGAACGCCGACGCTCCATGGGTACGACCGGCCAAGCCGGATGTCAAACTCGACGGCATTATGCCGAAAGCGATAAAGGCGACCATCGCCTCCCAGTTATTCATCGAGAAGGCCGGCCTGCCGCAACCCTTGATGAACCGGCTCATCCGTATTGCGGCGTTCCAAAATCCGGACTTCTACAAGCTTCAGGCCTCGCTCAGGTCCACATGGAATACCCCCCGGATCATCAGCCGCGCTGAAAACCACGAAAAATTTCTTTCGTTGCCGCGAGGTTGCCTGAGCGATGTTGAGGCATTGCTTGCTGCAAATAAAATTGAACTTCGTCTAGACGACGTGCGTTCGATGGGTCAACGAATGAATGCGACGTTCAACGGCGTGCTGCGCCCTGATCAGCAGGAAGCGCTCGAAGCTGTCACAAAACATGATTTCGGCATGCTGATTGCGCCCACCGCATTTGGAAAGACGGTCACCGCAGCGGCCGTTATCGCCAAGAGAAAGGTCAGTACATTGGTGATTGTCCACCGCGCCGACCTGATGCGGCAATGGCAGGAGCGGCTTTGCAGTTTCGTCGGACTGCACGAACAAAAAATTGGCCTGATCGGCGCCGGGAAAAAGAAGCCCACCGGCATGCTCGATATTGCGGTTATCCAAAGCCTGGCGCGCCGCGATGATCTTCCCGAACTGTTTAGCCAATACGGTCAGGTGATCATCGACGAAGCTCATCATTTGACCGCAGAAACATTCGAAGCGGTTTTGAAGCAAGCCAGCGCTCGCTATGTCCTCGGGCTCAGCGCGACACCCGTTCGCAGCAACGGGCACCATCCAATCATCTTTATGCAATCGGGCCCTGTCAGGCATATCGCCAAGCGCCCGGCACACGTCCCGGATCAACTCATGGTTCGGGTCCGGCATCTTCCTACTCCGTCCATTGCGCCGCACGCCGGCATTCAAGAGATCATTCGGCTTTTGGCAGAGGACGACGATCGAAACGCGCGCATCGTCGCCGACGCGATCAAAGCGTTGAACAATGGGCGCAAGGTGCTGTTGCTGACCAAGCGGACAGAGCACCTTGACTTGTTGCATAGGCAATTGGTGAATGTCGAGTACCCTTGCTTCATGCTGCACGGGCGCATGAAGGCCAAGGAACGCCAAACGATCATCAAGGCCCTGGCGGAGTTGCCGCAAGACGCCCCGCACATCCTGTTGGCCAGCGCCCAACTGGTCGGCGAGGGTTTCGACCATGCGCCGTTGGACACTCTTATCCTGACACTGCCGATCTCGTGGACAGGGACGCTGCAACAATACGCCGGTCGTCTACACCGTGACCATGCAAACAAGAGCGACATCTTGATTTACGACTATGTGGAACTGGATCATCCGCAACTCTACAGAATGTGGGAAAAGCGTCAGCGGGGTTACCGGGCGATGGGTTATCAAGTGGATTCCGATCAACAACAATCTCGCCTTGGGGACCTATGACTACACCTACTGATTCAGACCTCACACCCGCCGCACCGGTAGAGCCCACCAACCGCCTGCAACGCTGGCGCCTGGTGCTGGGCGGCGAGGCCGATGCCAGTTGCGGTGCCGCCGGTGGCACGCTGCGTGAGATGGACCAGGCCTTGGCCGCGCTGTACGAGCCCGAAGGCGCCAACGGCCTGGGCAAGCGCAAGGGCGGGCGCGGCAATTCATCACCCAGCGTGGCGCGTTGGCTGGGGGACATCCGCAAATACTTCCCCAGCTCCGTGGTGCAAATCATGCAGCATGACGCCATGCAGCGCCTCAACCTGCGCGAGATGTTATTGCAACCCGAAATGCTGGAGACCGCCCATGCCGACGTGCACCTGGTGGCCAATCTGGTCGCGTTGTCGGGCGTGATCCCCGACGCCACCAAGGACACTGCCCGCCAAGTGGTGCGCACCGTGGTCGACCAATTGCTGGAGCGCTTGCAAGAACCCATGCGCAGCGCCGTCAGTGGGGCGCTGAACCGCAGCCAGCGCAATCGCCGCCCGCGCCATGCCGAGATCGACTGGAACCGCACCATACGCGCCAACCTGCAGCACTGGCAGCCCAGCCTTCGCACCATCGTTCCGCAGACTTTGGTGGGTTATGGCCGCAAGGCCAGGCGCCCGCAGCGCGAGGTGATTTTGTGCATTGACCAAAGTGGCTCCATGGCGGCGTCGGTGGTCTACTCCAGCATCTTTGGCGCTGTGATGGCCAGCCTGCCGGCAGTGGCGACCAAGCTGGTCGTGTTTGACACCGTGGTGGTCGACATGACCGAAAAACTGGACGACCCGGTGGACTTGCTGTTTGGTGTGCAACTGGGCGGCGGCACCGACATCAATGGCGCGGTGGGTTATTGCCAAAGCATCATCCAGGAGCCGCGCAACACTATTTTGGTTTTGATCTCCGACCTGTACGAAGGTGGTGTCGAGGCCGGCCTGCTGCGCCGCGCGCAAGAGCTGGTGGAAGCCGGTGTGCAGTTCATCACACTGCTTGCCCTGAGCGACGAAGGCGCACCGTCCTACGACCGTGAACTGGCCGCAAAACTGGCCGCACTGGGTGTGCCCAGCTTTGCTTGCACACCTGATGCATTTCCCGGTCTGATGGCCGCCGCCATTCGGCGCGACGATGTGGGCGCCTGGGCAGCAGGGCAGGGCATCAAGACGAGCCGGGCGGTGGGTTAGCCATGTGGATTAATTTGCTATCGTATACATAGCGATTGACGTATATCCCTCGAGGGCTTGTGGCGTGTTTTGCCGTGGATTACTTGAATAAACCCCATTTTGGGGTTGATGGAGGCCTAGTCCGCCCTCTGCTGTCTCGACAAGATATACATGGCCAGCGCCAACGAAGCCGCCCCGGCGTACTGCTGGGCGGTGAGCTGCTCATTCCACAGCCATGCCGCCAAGACTGCCGCAGCCAGCGGTTCAATCAAGGTGCCGACCACTGCCGCCGTTGGGGGTAGATGCTTCGCACCCCAGGCAAAGGCGAGGTAGGCGATCGATGTCGTCACGATGCCGGTGTAGCCAACTTGCAGCCAGACCAGCTGTGTATGTGGCAGCGTGACCCCCTGTATGGCGCAGACCAGCAGCATAAAGATGGTTGCGGCCGACATGCTCCAGGCGGATGCCGTGACTGACGAGACCTGCTTTGGCACGCGCGCGTTTCCCAGAACGACCATGGCGTACAACAGCGCAGAGCCGAACGACCAAGCCAACCCCGCCACGTAGTCTTTGGGCAAAACGAAATCACCCGCCACCACAATGAGCGCTACTCCCACCACCCCCAGCACGAGCCCGCAGAGGAGTCTCGCGCTTATGTGTTCATAACCGCGTGCCACTGAAAACACGGCCACCAGAACCGGCGCAAAGCAGATAGAGATGACGGTTGGAAGCGTGGCCCCTATCCGCTCAATGCCGAGAAACCAACACGTGACATTCGCTGCCATGGCGACACCGGTCAACACAATGTGCAGGCGCATGCGCCAAGGCAATGCAGTCCAGCGGGAATGGCGCCGCTTGTCCACGTGCTGCCGCCAATGCCAGAACAAGAGTAGCGGTAGACCCAGCGCGAACCGGGCCAGTGACAAGCTGTGTGGGCTTATGCCCGCATGCATGGCGGACTGGGCAACCAGTGCGCCAACGCCCCACAAGAACCCTGCCAAGAGGACACACCACCAAGCCTTGGTGAGATTTGAACTGACTTTCATGAAATATTTCTTCCGCATGGTGCCGCCGCTTCGTTGCTTAAAAAACTGCAACGGACAGGCGACAGATATAACCCACCCACGCACTGGGTCAACAACATCAACGACCCGTGCTGGAACGAACCATGCACTTCAACGGAGGTGAAGTGCGTTAGCTGGCGTGGGGAGGTGGCGTGCGGCGGAAGAACATGGTGTGATCATACTTTGGGCGGCGGCGTTGCCAATCCCCGAATTCCGTTCAGTCGGTTGGCTGGTGCGGTGGACGCCAAAAACGCGGGGATTGGGTCTGAGGCGGTGCAAGAATCACTATTGGCGGATGCCATACTGGCAGATTAAACGATTAACTTTCCTTTGAACCATCGGAGCCTGTCTTGAAAAAAGTATTCCGTCCCATTGCTCACCGTCCACCCGTTTCCAGTTGGACGGTCATCGCGGGTTCTCTGTTGTTGCTGCCGTGTTTGGCCGCCACCGCTTACGCCCAAACCAGCGTGGCGACACAGCCGGCAGGGAAGGCTTCCGCGCCCTCGCGCACCGACCCGCGCTTCGTGTGGGATCTGACCCGCCTGTATGCCAACGACGCCGCCTGGGACGCTGAGCGCAACGCGCCGTGCGCACGCAGGCCTTTGATGCCTTCTTCAAGGCCCTGGGCCAGTACGAGAACACCTACGGTTCCACACTGACTGCGCGGGCCGAAGCCGGCGTGGTTAATGCGCGCATCCGCAAGTACAACTCGGCAGTGGCGGCCAGCCTGTCCAACAACGAGATACCGGAGGCGGTCTACCGCACGCTGGTGGCGCAGGCCAATGCCGCGCTGCCTACGCTGCACCGCTACCTGAAGCTGCGCCAGAAAATTCTGAAGCTGCCGGATCTGCACTACTACGATGTCTACCCCGAGCTGGTCAACATCGGCCGCAGCTACCCGGCGGACGAAGCGATTGACATCACGCTGGCCGCCATGCAGCCCATGGGTGCTGAATACCAGGGTCTGCTCAAGCAGGCGTTGGACATGCGCTCCATGCACACCTACCCGGCCGAAGGCAAGTCGTCCGGTGCCTACCAGACCGGTGTGTATGGCCTGGTGCCTTTTGTGTTTCTGAACCACCAGGACAACTACGCCACGTTATCGACCTTTGCCCACGAGTGGGGCCATGGCGTGCACACCATGCTGGCGCAAAAGAACCAGCCGTTAGAGACCGCGGGTTATTCGCTGTTTCTGGCCGAGCTGGCCTCCATGACCAACGAGGCGCTGCTGACCGACCACATGCTGAAAACGTCCCAGTCACGCGACGAGCGGTTGTTCTACCTCAGCGAGTCGTTGGAGCGGCTGCGCGGTGGCTTCTTCCGCCAGACCATGTTTGCCGAGTTCGAACTGGCCACGCATGATGCGCTGGAGCGCGGCGAAGCGCTGTCGGGCAAGAAGATGACGCAGATGTACTGCGGCCTGCTGCGCAAGTACCACGGGGCTGATGCGGGCGTCATGCAGATTGATCCGCAGTACTGCCAGGAGTGGTCGTTCATTCCCCACTTCTACCGTCCGTTTTATGTGTATGTGTACGCCACTTCCACTGCTGGCGCCGCGGCCTTTGGCGAGCGCATCTTGAGCGGCAAACCAGAGGAGCGGGAGGCCTTCCTGAATGTGTTGCGCGCCGGCAGTTCGGTTGCGCCCTACCAGTTGCTGAAGAATGCCGGGCTGGACCTGGCCACACCGCAGCCCTACCAGGCGCTGAATAACCGCATGGTCGCCATCATGGACGAGATGGAAGCCCTGCTGGCGGCGAAGAGAAATTAGTGGCCCCCACGCTCCGCCGCAACGCGGGTCGCTGCCCCCCAAAGGGGGCTAATTTCCCTTGGGGCGGCCCTGCGGGAAATTGCCTGGCTTCCGGTCGGTGACGCTTCGGTAGATTGGCTACAGCATCACGGTTCCGTCTATGCAGGTGACCGAGGCGCCACCGATCCAGATGTCGCCGCCGTCTTTGACCACAAACACGCGGCCGGCCCGGCCCATTGCCGTGCCTTGGCTGGCAATGTATTGCGAAGGGGCCAAGCCTGCGGCTATCAGCCATTGGGCCAGCGCGGCGTTCAAGCTGCCGGTAACAGGGTCTTCTGCCAGGCCGTTATTGCCGGGGAAGAAGGCCCGTACTTCAAACGCACAGTCGCTGTTCGTTTTTCCGTACGGGCCGACCACACCAATGTCCAGTCCGGCCAACAGGCCACCGTCGGGTTTCAGCGCCAAGACCTGCTCGGCGGAGCGCAACATGACACCTCGCCAGTTGGGGCCGTTGTCACACCAGGCATGGTCCACTATGTCGGCCCGGTCCACACCCAGGCCGCGGGCGATCAATTGCACATCTGCCTCGGCGAGTGGCCCGCTCCTGATCAGTGGTGGCGCTGCAAATGCAAGCCGCTCACCGTCCCGGCGCAAAGTGATCAGACCCAGGCCGCACTCCTGCACCACGGTGTCCTTGCGCTTCGGTTTCCCGCCCGCTTGCAGCCAGGCATGGCAGGTCCCCAGTGTGGGGTGGCCGGCAAAGGGCAACTCGCGGCCCGGGCAGAAGATGCGCACGTGATAGTCGGCGTCTGGATGGGTAGGTGGTAGCAGAAAGGTGGCTTCCGACAGATTGGTCCAATCGGTGAAATGTTGCATGTCTTCTGTGGACAGATCTGTACCGTCCAGCACCACGGCCAGGGGGTTGCCCAGATAGGGCACGGTTGTGAATACATCAACCTGTTTAAACGCGCGTTGTTTCATTTTCACTACCTCAAAGGATTTTTTGTGGGCTTGTAGACATTGATCAGGTTGCCAATCAGCATCAGCATGGCGCCGACTACCAGCATGGGTTTGAAGGCCTCGTCATAAAAAAGCACCCCGACCACGGCGATCAAGGGCAGGCGCAGAAAATCCAGCGTGACCACGACGCTGACATCGGCGGTCCGCATGGCGTGGGTGATGCAGAAATGCGCGGTCAGCGCCGTGATGCCAATCAGAATCAACCAGGCCCACTGCACCATGTTCGGTGCCACAAAACTGCTGACGCCCAGCAGAAAACCGATGGGCAGTTGGATCAGGCACATGTAGAACAAAATGGTCAACGGGTCGTCCGTTGCCGACAGTGACTTGGTAGCGACATGGGCCAGAGAATAAAAAATGGCGGCGCCAATCACATACAACGAAGCCGCACCCACGATGTCTGCACCGGGGTTCAGTATCAGGTAGACGCCAACACTTCCCAGCGCAATCGCCAGGCATTTCTTCAGCGTCAGATGCTCCTTCAGAAATAGTGATGCGGCTATCAAGGTCCACAGCGGCGTGGTGAACTCCAGCGCGAAAACCTGCGCCAGCGGCAGCAGTCCTATGCCCACAAACCAGCCGTATTGCCCCAGAAAGTGGAACACATTGCGGCCCATGTGGAGCTTGAGCCTGTGGGTCTGAAAAAGTGTTTTGCGTCCGGTGCGTGAGATCACCAGGGTGACGATGATCAGGCCAATCAAACTTCTACAAAAGAGAATCTGAAATGTGCCAATCCCTCCGGCAAGCTCTCGCGCACCAATGGCCATCAAACAAAACGACAGCAGTGCACCTGACATCCACAAAAATGCTCGCATGGGCTTGGTCTCTCCTACAGGCGAGGGGAGTTCTTGTGTTTGCAGGACGGGCCAACTACCAACAGGTCAATCTGCTGGAATACGCGCGGTTTCATTTTCTCAAGCTTTCTTGGTTGCGGCGAATACTACATGGAATGCAGCATGTCCAACCAGTACACCTGGGGCGCGTCGCACCATGACAGTACAACAGGCACACCGATTGCCCGATAGGCCAACTGCGCCAGGCTTTCGCACCGTTTGTTAATCCTTGGTGCCCGGAGGGGGAAGGTTTTTTTTGCGCACACCACATCGTGGACGCGGCCCTACCGTTGTCCAAGCTTGCGTCATAAATGGTCAACGGATTGCAAACCCGAATAGCAGGGGATCGGGGTGTCAACGCTGTGCTGGTGTTTCCTGTTCCGGTATTTCTGAGTCGCGGTACTAGGCCGTGGTGCGGATGACCGTCACATGTTCGGTGCCGCTCTCGGGCAACCAGACCTCGCCGCGGCGGCCCAGAATCTGCCGCACATTGGCGCTGTCGCGCGGCAGCGGGTAGCGCTCGAACTTTTCGCTGCGCGGATCAAACGAGAACATGGCGTTGCTGCTCCACTCGCTGACCCAGACCATATCGCGCTCGTCCACATACACCGCATAGGCCTTTGGCTTGTCGCCCGGTAGTTTCCAGGTGTGCCAGGTCTTGCCGGCAGGGTCATACATGGACAGGTTGCCGCTGGTCCACTCGCTGACCCAGATGCGGCCCTGGCTGTCGCTCCAGACCCGGCGTGCGCCCTGCTGGGGTGTGGGTGGCTCGACGACGGTCGATTCACCGCTGCGCCGGTCGATCTTTGCGATGAAGGAGCCGGCTAGCGAGCACCACCAGATGTCACCCGCCGGGGTGGCGCAGATGCCATAGGGGCCGCGTCCGCGTGGCGCCTCCTTGACACTGACCAGGCCGGTCCTGACGGCAAGCTTGCCCACATAACCACTCTGCCCGGTAAACCACAGGTCGCCATCACCGTCGAATGCCGCGGTGTTGAGGTTGGCGTAGGGCGTGCCCGCGGGCAGGGGAAAGACCTGCACCTTCTGGTCCGGCCAGCCCACACGCACGATGGCGTTTTGCCCGCTGTCGGTCAGCCACGCGGCTCTATCGGGGCCTTGGATCACACCATGGGGGGACGAGCCCGCGCCCAGTGCAACCAGTTCGGTGCGACCGGTCTTGGGATCGAACCAGCCCAGGTGTCCACTGGCCTGGGCGCTGAACCACACGCCGCCATCGGGCGCCGGTGCGATGTCGTGGATGCCGGTGCGCCGGGATGTTGCCAGCTTCCACGATTGCATCGTGGGGGTCTGGGCCAAGGCGAGCGGGGGCAGGGCGCAATAAGCCCAGGTGCTGATTGCCGCAGTGATGGCGGTGCGGCGTGTGATGGTGGAAGACATGTTTGTTCACCTCGCTGGTGTTCCAGTCTTGCGCGCTGGTTGAATTGAACGGGCTGCCAGTTTGCTCCCGTCTGCCGACTCTGCCAAGCGGGTCCGGGATTTCTTTTCAGCGCAACAGGGTTAGTGGTGGTGGAGACCTTGCCCACACCAGCTGTTTCGCGTGCGACGACGCGGTAGGCGCTGACACCAGCGGGTGCCACCGCGCTGACTCGCGTTTTGCACGGCGCCATAAAATCACTAGGGTTTGTGTCACCAGGCTTACACAAAGAATTTCTACGATCGCGGCACTGCTACAAGTGCTGAAGGTCGTTTTGAATTTGCGGATCAACCCAGGTGAATGCCCGTTAGGAATACCCAGTTCCGCATTGCAGGCCGTACCGGAAATGGTGTCACCCCATGCGTTGGATTGGATAGGCGATGGCCCCGTGGTCTTGCGCGGAATAGGGCGCCACTGGCCCGCGCTGGAGCGGTGGACGTTTGCACACCTGGCCCATCTCGGAGTGGCCAAGCCCGTGACCCTGGTAATGGGCAATCGGGAGAAATCCAGCACCCGGTTTGTGAAGTCCACTCTCGACCGTTATGTGGCACAACTGGAGTTGCAGACAGCCGCGCAGGACGAGGACTCGCGCATCGGATACCTTAAAGAGTTCGATCTGCTAAAGGAGATACCCGCGTTGCGCCAGGACGTGCGGCAAGACGCATTGTTCCCGCCAGGCAACATCGTCTCCAGCAGCGCGTGGATTGGTCCACAAGGTGCGCACACCGGCTTGCATTACGACGTGTTGGATAACCTGGCCGTTCTCACGCGGGGAGCCAAGCGCTTCTATCTTGCCCGCCCCGGCACCGTGGAACGATTGGGGGCAATGTCTCCCAAATATGACCGTTGGGCCAAACTCGCGTCGGTGGGTATGCGCGATCTCGCGCACAGCGGCGTGCCAGCGGATTCTCTCTTTGCCGCCGATCTGTATCCGGGTGATGCGATGTATGTCCCCCACGGTTGGTGGCACGAGGTTGTGAACCTGCAGCCCAGCATTTTCTTGAGTGGCTTCTTCGGCCCCAAAGCCCGCGTTGTTGGCAAGTGGCTGTCCACGGGGGCCGTGCACTTCATGCATGGCATCACACGCGTTGGTAGCCGCAATTGCACCTGCCACCCCTGCGCCACCCATCCGTTACCAGCGCCAGACGTTCCGGGCGGTCAACCCCTTTAACGCCATCGCCCACCCTTACCATGACCACCAAACCCACAATCAAAAAAAAACGCCGCTACACCACCCGTGATTTGCGCATCGGTGATATTCCCGCCCTGCTGGATCTCGAGCGCAAGCAATGGACCCAGGAGCAGCAAGCCACGGCGGAAGACTTTCGTGCCCGCATTGCGGCACACCCCGATTTGAGTGGCGGAGCCTTTTGCGTTGACACCGGGGAACTGTTGGCATCCGTGTTTGGCAAACCCACGACAGCGGTGGAGTGGGTCAACCCTGGCGACTGGAAAAAGAGCGCTGCTTTGGATGGCAAGGTGTCCAAGAGTAAAAACCCGTCTCGCTGTTTGTTTGGCATCAGCCTGACCAGTGTGGATGCGGGCGCGGCCTTGCAGCTGATCGCTTTTCAATATTTGTACGCGGTGAAATGTGGCGACCGCGAAGTGTTCCTGGGCTCACCTATGCCTGGGCTCAAGCGCCATCTACAACAAAAACCGGACGCATCGGTAGAGGCTTATGCACGTGCGACACGTTCTGGTTTGCCTGTTGACCCGCAACTGCGCTACTACCATGGCAAAGGGTTCTGCGAAATCGTGGCCGTGCGCGAGAACTACTTCCCCCACGAAGCCTCGTGTGACTACGGCGCCATTTTGAGATCCAAAGTGCCCTATCCGTGGCTGACCCCGCTATTTCGCTTGATACCTGTGCCGGTGTTGCGGTCACTTGCCGCACTGGCACCGCGTTACGCGATTCCAGAGGATGGCGTTACCCCTGATCCAGTGGAACCGGCAGCGGTGCCAGAGGCTGCGTAACGGGTTCAACCGGTACTGCGCGCATACCTGTGCAATCCCGTTGATGGAGATGCGAGCGCCATGCTCAGTGCGCGGCGCGCCACGCCATCACGGTTGTGAGCAAGGCGTTGGCGGCCGGAGTCGATTGCACGTCGCTGTTCACGGCGACGGCGGCGTAGGCATTGGCAGCGGGGTCGTACAGCATCACTGCGTCCGCCGTGGGTATGTGACCGCCGTGGCCCAGCCAGGTGCGCGCCCGCCCCGCACTATCGGTCCATTCGGACAGCGTCACGCCCATGCCAAACCAACGGTTTCCCTGGTTGGTTTCGGTGGTCGTGGGGAACAGTTGGTACAACAGCGTCCATTGCGATTGCACGGTGGCGGGTGCCAGCAAGCGACCCGACAACACCGCCTGCCAGAACACCACCATATCCTCGGCCCGTGCCACCACGCTGCCCGCACCCAGGCGGGTCCAGGCACCCGGGTCGGCCTTGGGTGTACGCCCTGCATGCGGTGTGGCCAGTGCGGCGGGCATGTCTTCACCAGGGCGCAGCGCGCGCAGATGCTGCAAGCCGAGTGGCGCCGCAATGCGGTGATGTACCGATTGGTAAAAGGGCCGTTGCTCGACGGCTTCCACAACCAGGCCCAGTAACACATACCCGGCGTTGGAATAGCTGGCATGGGTGCCGGGGCAAAACAGCAGCGGTGTTTGGGCCAACACGGCGACCTGCTGGGCCGGCGTTTCGGTCCCCAGTCCGGAGGCACCGAGCGCGTGGATCGGCAGACCGCTGGTGTGGGTCAGAAGCTGCGCCAGCGTGATGCGCTCGGCCTGCGGTATCTGCGGGTACCAGCGGGAGAGGGTGTCGTCCAAGCGCAGTTTGCCTTCTTCCACCAATTGCAGAACCAGCACGGCCGTGAACGCCTTGCCGACGCTGCCCCAATAGAACTCGGTGTCGCTGTTGACGGGCTTTGGCGGTATGGCTTGCGCCAGTCCCTGGGTGCTGCTCCAGCGGCCCAGGCCGGGAATGGTGATGGCGGCCGTCATCGCCGGTGCGCCGGTTTGTTGCAGGATGTCGCGCACTTTCTGGTCAAGCAACACACCAAGTTCTTTTGGCAACGGACCCAGGCTGGCGGCTGCCAGGTCTGTGGCCGGGAACAGGCTTGAGGGCGGGGCGGCATGCAGCGGCGCACCGGCAAACGGCGTGGCCGTTTGACACGTCAGGGCGGTGGGCGCGGCCGCAGGGCTTGCGGCCGACCCACCCGTGCCGCCGCAGCCTGCAACCGCCAGTGTGGTCCATGCGGCGACCACGGCGCGTGTGGTCAAGCTCAGGGCGCTCATTGCTGCTGCTCCTCAATCGGGTTGACCCGTGAGGAGGGTGGGGATTCGTTCTTGGCCCGTGCGCGCTCCCGTTCATAACTCTCGTAGTCCAGCCATTCGGCGCAGGGGGCCTCGGTGGTTTTGCGCTGGAGCAGGCATTTCTCGTTGCGGGCGGTGGCACCTTGGTAGAACGCGCGCTCCCAATGGGTGTCGGCGCAGCCCAGCAGGCTGAACAGGGCGCAGGCGGTGAGGACAACGGTGCAGATGGAGTGGCGCGCGTTATGCCTGCTGCTTGAGTCGTCAGGGCGTCTGGTCATGGTTTGGCTTCCTATAAAATGAATGTAATATAGCAAGTAATTATTGTTTTACAGAAAAACATTATTCTTTAATGGTTAAACAATGGGAAAAACGCGACCCCCTTCAACGGCCGGCAACCAGCGCCTGAGCCGCCTCTTGGCCTGGGCCTGTCTGGCACTGGCCGTGGTGTTACCAGTGGCCGCGCTGGCTGGCTTGCTGCAAACCAGCTCGGTGGGCATGCTGGTGCAGATGGGCATACGCCTGCCTTCGGGTGCCAGCCTGGACAGCCTGCCGATTGCAGCTTGGCAGCATGTGCTGGCGGTCTGCACCAGCCTGCTGCCGGTGGTTGCCGTGGCCTATGCCCTGTTGCGGGCAGGCCAGTGTTTTGGCGGTTTTGTGCGTGGCGAGACCATTAGTCTGGCTACAGTGCGGCATTTGCGTGGCTTTGCCGCCGGCCTGCTGGTGTCCAGTATTGCGGGGCTGCTGGCGCCCACGGCCATCGCGGTGCTGCTGACCCTGTACGCACCCGACGGCGGGCGGACGCTGACGCTAGGCCTGGGGTCCCCGCAATTGCTGATGCTGCTGTTCTCCGGCATCGTGTGGCAGATCGGCCATGCGATGACCCGTGCCGTGGAGCTGGCAGAAGACAATGCGCAGATTATTTAGATTCAGACCAGGCGATTTGCACCGTGCCCATTGTTGTCAAACTTGATGTCATCCTGGCCGAACGCAAGGCCAAGTCCAAAGACCTGGCCGAGTACATCGGCATTACCGAAGCCAATTTGTCGCTGCTCAAACAAGGCAAGGTCAAGGGTGTACGCTTTGACACCTTGATGGCGATTTGCGAATATTTGCAGTGCCAGCCGGGCGATTTGCTGGTGTTCAAACCAGACAACAAGCCTGCTCCAGAAGCCCAATAGTGGCGTATTCAATGGTGCATTTTGCTATGTTAATAATAGCGATACTGCTAGATTCCACGAGGGCTAGGGCCTAGTTTTCCTCAAGGATTCGCCTGAAAACCCCATTTTGGGTATAAATCAGCCTATTTTTCCATCCCCATGATCCTCCATTCCACAACCGAAACACCACCCAGCCAGCAGGCCTGGCAGCGCCGTAGCCTGGATGCCGTCTGGCACCCCTGCACCCAGATGGCCCGCGCGGCCGTTGTGCCGCCGCTGCCGATTGCGCGCGGTGAAGGCCCCTGGCTGTTCGATTACGAAGGCAATCGCTACTTTGATGCCAACAGTTCCTGGTGGGTCAACCTGTTTGGCCACTCGGACGACGGCATCAAGAACGCCATCAAGCAGCAACTGGATACGCTGGCCCACGTCATGCTGGCCGGCTGCACCCACGCCCCGGCGGTGGAGCTGGCCGAAAAGTTATCCGCCCTGACCGATGGTGCGCTGGGCCACACCTTTTTTGCCAGCGATGGCGCCAGCGCGGTCGAGATCGCGCTGAAGATGAGTTTCCATTCCTGGCGCAACCGGGGCCTGGACGCCAAGCGTGAATTTGTGTGCCTGCGCCACGGCTACCACGGCGAGACCATAGGCGCGCTGGCCGTCACCGACGTGGCCGTGTTCCGCAATGCCTATGCCCCTTTGCTGATGCATGCGCATGTGGTGGCCTCGCCCGACAGCCGCCAAGGGGAGGGTAGTGAGGCCTTTGCGTTGGCCGAACTGCGCGCCGTGCTGCAGGCACGCCACGGCCATATCGCCGCGTTGATCATCGAGCCCTTGGTGCAATGCGCAGCCGGCATGGCCATGCATGAGCCGTCTTACCTGCGCGCCGTGCGGGCGCTGTGTGACGAATTTGACATCCACCTGATTGCTGACGAAATCGCCGTTGGCTGCGGCCGCACCGGCACCTTCTTCGCGTTTGAGCAGGCCCAGTCAGGTTGGCCGGACTTCATCACGCTGTCCAAGGGCATCAGCGGCGGCACGCTGCCGCTGTCGCTGGTGCTGACGACCGAGGCCGTGTACCAGTGCTTCTGGAGCGACGAGGTGGCGCGGGGCTTTCTGCACTCGCACTCCTACACAGGCAACGCACTGGCCTGTGCGGCGGCCAATGCGGTGCTGGACCGTTTTGCCAACGCCAACGTGCTGGAGAACAACCGCGACCAGGCGCTTTGGCTGCAACAAGCCTTTGCGCCTTTGCAGGCTGATACACGTGTGTTGCACCTGCGCCAGCGCGGCATGATCCTGGCCTTTGACGTGCGCCCCGAGTTGGTGGGCCAGCGTTTTGCCGAACGCTTCCATCTGGCGGCGCGCCAGCATGAACTACTGATACGCCCGATAGGCAATACGGTCTACCTGATGCCCCCTTATCTGATTGACGAAGCCACGGCGCAGTTTCTGGCCCACGCCGTGACCCAAACCCTGAACGAGACACTACGACATGCTGCTTGACCACCTGAACCACAAACTACAAGCCATTGCGGCCCAAGACCTGACCCGCGTGTTGCGTGTGGCCGAAAGCACCACCGCGCCAACACAGACCGTGCGCGGCGCCGATGGGCAAGCGCGTGAGATGCTGATGTTTTGCAGCAATGACTACCTGGGCCTGGCCGCGCATCCGCAATTGGTAGACGCCTTTGCCGATGGCGTGCGCCGCTACGGCGCGGGCTCGGGCGCGTCGCACCTGATCAGCGGCCATGGCTTGGCGCACGAACAGCTGGAACAGGCCCTGGCCGCGTGGATGGCGCCGCAGATCCCGCAGGCGCAGGCCCTGTTCTTTTGCACCGGCTACATGGCGAACTTGGCGGTGTTGAGTGCACTGGGTGATGCCGATGCGGAAATTTTTTCGGACGAGTTGAACCACGCCTCCATCATCGACGGCGCGCGCCTGGCCAAGGCGCCGGTGCAGCGTTATGGACATTGCGATGTGGCCGCGTTGCAGGCGCTGCTGGCAGCCAGCACGGCCAAGGTCAAGCTGATCGTCACCGACGCGGTGTTCAGCATGGATGGTGATGTGGCGCCCTTGGACCAGTTGCTGGCCCTGGCCGAGGCCCATGACGCCTGGTTGATCGTCGACGACGCCCATGGTTTTGGCGTGTTGGGGCCGCAAGGCCGCGGCACGCTGGCCCACTTTGGCCTCTGCAGCGAGCGGCTCATTGTGATGGGTACGCTGGGCAAGGCGGCTGGTGTGGCGGGCGCCTTTGTGGCGGCCCACCCGACCATCACCCAATACCTGTTGCAGGCCGCACGCACCTATATCTTCACCACAGCGTCACCACCCGCGGTACCACACGCCTTGCTGACCAGCCTGCAGTTGATGGCGTCCGACGAGGGTGAACAACGCCGCGCCAACCTCAAACGCCTGCAGGCGCAATTGCGCAGCGGCATTGAACAGCTGCTGGCGGACTATCCCGCGCTGGGCTGGCAACTGGTGCCGTCCGACACGCCGGTGCAGGCCCTGATCATTGGTGAAAACGCCGCCACGATGCGCCTGGCCGCACGGCTGGACGCCACCGGTTTGCGTGTGCCCGGCATACGCCCGCCGACCGTGCCCAAGGGCACGGCACGCCTGCGCATCACGCTGTGCGCCACGCATACTGAGGCCGATATCCGGCGCCTGCTGCAAGGCTTGCGGGATGCGGTGGCCGAAGCATTGCGTGTTCCGAATGGCGCGGCGCCAGTTGGGCTGAGCCCCTCGGCGAACCCGGTACAGGCCCTGGCCAAGCCTGCAAGCCCTTCGACTGGCTCAGGGCGAACGGAAAGGGTTTTTTCGTGAACCGTGGAAAGACCAATCAAGTCCTGGAAGGCTTTTTTGTCACCGGCACCGACACCGGCATCGGCAAGACCTGCGTCAGCGCGGGCCTGACCCATTTGCTGGGCCAGGCCGGCTTCAAGACCGCGGCCATCAAATCGCTGGCGGCTGGGCAGGACCTGGTTGATGGGCGCTGGGTCAATGAAGACGTGTTGCGTTTGCGCCTGGCGAGCAATATGGACTTGACGGACGCCGAAGTCGGTCCGTTGCAACTGCGCGAGGCTTGCGCGCCGCATATAGCGGCCCAGCTGGAGGGTATGACCATTTCACGTGAAGCCTTGTTGTCTTCCATCCATGCTGTGATGGTACGCGCCGACGTGTCGGTGGTGGAAGGCGTGGGAGGCTTTCGGGTGCCTTTGGTCGCGGGCTGGGACACGGCCGACCTGGCGGTTGATCTGCAATTGCCGGTGGTGCTGGTTGTTGGCATGCGCCTGGGTTGCATCAACCATGCGTTATTGACCGCAGAGGCCGTGCGCGCCCGTGGCCTGCGCCTGATGGCCTGGGTGGCCAACACGGTGGATGCGGATATGCCTTACCTGGCCGAGAACCTGGCCGCACTCGCGGACGCAGCGGACGGTTTGCAGGTGCCATGCTGGGGCCACGTACCCAGGCTCGCCGACCCATCCGCGGCAGCGGTGGCAGGCCACCTCGTTCAGGCGTCGGTATTGAAGGCACTTCAATTACCATGAGCGCCGCGACGGTCTTGGTTTTTGCCATGTTTATCTAGACCCTTTTTTTAGGTCCTCACCACGTCATCCATGAGTACCCAACTATTTGTCCAAAAGTTTTCTCAGGGTCAGCCGGTCCCCATGCCGTATGACGCGGTGGTTGATTGCGTGAGCCGGTACGGGGCGTTGGGACGTGGCCCGGTGGGAGATGTCGAGATCGCGTTTGAAGCCGATGCCATTGCACACTATGGTTTGCTCATTGGCGACGCAGCACAGGGTGCGCAATGTGTGGCGCTCATCCGGCCGGTAACCGACTCGGCGATGCGGCGCTTGGCCTTTGATCTGATGTCGCGTTTTGGGGCCTGTCTGTTCGATGACGCCCTGGGATGTGTTTATGTGGCCGACCACCCGGTGGCGGATCTGCCGGCCGAGTTTTTGACGGCGTGCACCACCGGCGTTCAGCGCGTATCCAGTCCACAGCAGATTTGGCCGGATGGCCTATTGCTTCCCACGCCCGCGAAAGAAAGCCCGGCATTGATTTTCGACAACCCCAATCCGCAAGGGGGCAAGTATGTGCTCTTTGATGGGGCAGACATTGAGAAGAAACATCTGCACATGGCGTTTGGCCTGCGGCCAGAGGTTTGCAATGCTGGAACGTTGCGCGCGCTGCGCAATATGCTGCTCAAGGTGGACATTGCGCTGTCGTCCAACCCGGAATTCCATGTGTTCTACCGCTTCGCCCACCCCGAAGCGCAGTTGCAACTGCTGGAGTCTCCGCAGATTGCCGAGTCACGCAATGGCGCGACCTTTGTGGTGTCCGGTGAGGCCTTGCTGTTGCAGGAGCCAGAACCGGTTGTTGCGTTCAGGTTGGAGCCCGATCTGTACTTTTTGAACCGGGAGAAATCGGCTGAACTGCGCAAGCGCGCGCAGGCCGATTTTGGAATAACGATCGAGTCCGGCATTACAGGCCTGGCGGCCCTGGAAGATGTGTTGGAGCGGGTCCATAAGCGCTACCGGCTGGAGTGTGGCGGCGCACCTGCCGGACATGCCTTCAGCGACGAGGCATTGCGCTGGGCCGTGCTGGCAGGGGCATTCTTGGGCGAGCGGATACGCACAGTTGTCGGTGGACAATGGGGTTATGCCGAGGTGATGGAGCACAAGATCCCCGTGGTGCAGACCCACACCGAACGCATTTGCTGGCCCCAGCAGCGGGTGCTCCAGCGCATCATCAATGGTGCGAGCGACAGCGTGTTGGGCTATTTCGATGAACTGCTGCAAAACGCGAAATCGTGCACCAAACCCGACATCGTGGCCGACATCCCGCTGTTGAGCCAGATCATGGCGGGGCGTGGGCGTTTTTCGGGCAATGGGCTGCCCTTGCAAGAGCAGCTCCCTGCATCCCAGCTCGATTTCTCCGTGGAGTCGCTGCGGGCATTGGATGTGTACCTGGCCGCGGTGCACGCGCAGCTGGGCAGTTTTCAGACGGACGCACTCAACAACCTGACCCTGGGTGCGGGCGCCTACATTGGCGAAGTGTTGCGGCGCCACCTAAGCAAAAACTGGGCGTGGATGAATTACGCGGACTACTTCAAAACCCGCCCGCCCAATCCCGAGCTGCCCAAGAGTATCAACAGCCATGCGCTGCTGGTGGGTGCGGGTTTTGTCGTGTTGCCGATGCAGGCCGGCAATGTGCGGGCCTGGGGGCCGTCGCCGCAAAGTGCGTTGGCGCAGGTTATCGAGTGGCTGCAGCACTTTGAACCCATGGCCGAGCCCGCGCGGGCCGACACCGCGGGTCCCGAGGCCCACGTTGCCGGTCCCGCTGGCCTGGTCGCGCAGCGGGGTGTCGATGCCGCGGTCGACGCCGACACAGAAGCAGAAGACCTTGGCACGGATGCACCATCCGTCACTGCGGTCAAAGAGCAGGTATTGCATGTGGTCGAGTCCCCGGTGCCGGCATCGGACGCCAAGGCCTGGTCGTACCTCGACAAGATACTGGAGCGGGAAGAGGCCCGTCTGCTGGCACTGAAGCCGAGCTTGTTGGGCAAGTTGCTGGGCAAAAGGCCCGACTCCCCAGCCAAAGCCCCCAAAACCGTGTTTGTGAAGTACCTGGGCCGCATGGCCAAGGCGTATCCGGGTGTTTATGACGCGGCGCCGGACATGACGGGTGACGTGCTCACGTTGACGGTCGCCTCCGAGAGTGTGAGTTATGTAGTGGAAACCGCCAGACGGGAATTCGGTTTGACAGTGTTTGACTCCAACCAATCCAATATCGTCTACCGGCCGTCGACGCAATAGCAGCGTCCAAACTTCCGGCTCCCACGAGCGGCCGCACAGCTGGCCGCCGTTGGCATGCCGGGTCCGAGCCGTTAACTACGACCCAATGCGAAAAGCCTAGGCACTGCAAAACCGTTGGCAGCGTTCCATCAGTAATTCCGTAGTCGGCGCAACGCAATCAAATCGGCTGTCCGTATTAACTCCCCCTCGCCCGGCGGGGCCCAAGCAACGGCGCTGCCGTTGCGGGCCTATGGCCGGGCATTCCCCCGCACTCGCAGCGCGAGTGCGTAAGGGTTGGGGGGAGTGGGGGCCGGAAGCCCGCTTTATCGCATTGCCATGGCGCGGTGATGCGGGCATACTGAATCCAACAGGCCTCACCAGAAGCGCCTACAGGGACGACGTTGGAATCACTTGATTTTCAATTGTCCAGGGAGGATTCCACATGAAGCGTTTCAAAGACCGGTCCATCGCCACGCGTATGCGTTTTGGTTTTGCCTTGCTTATCGTCGTGAGCATCGCTGTGGCGTTGTTTGGCAGGCTGGCCTTGCAGCAGGTGGGCGCCCAGGTGCGCGAGTTGACCGACCACAACCTGGTCATCGTGACCGTGCTGGCCAATATCAAGGACAACGTGAACCTGACCGCGCGGGCGGCGCGCAATATCGCCTTGTTGACGGATGAGAAAAGCAAGCAGGCGGAGAAGGCCACGATTGATGGCAACCGGGGTTCTACCCGCGCCTTGCTGAAGCAGTTGGAAGACTTGTTGACCGCGACCGACGAGAGTGTGCAGCTCAAAACGGTGACGGCTGCGCGCCTGGCCTATGTGGCGCAAATGGACCAGGCCCTCAAGCTGGGCATGCTAGGCCAGAACGAGGCCGCGCGCGACGCCCTGATTGGGTCCGTCACGGTGGCGCAGAAAACCTATTTCTCGGCACTGGACGAGCTGATAGACCTGCAGCGCCAACGCATGGACCAGGCGCGTCAGGGCACCGATAGCACCGTGCACGGGGCCGGGCTTGCGATGCTGGGTTTGCTGGTCTTGGCCGCCGTGCTGGGTGGCGTGATTGCCACGTGGATGGCACGCAGCGTGACCCGCCCGTTGCTGGCGGCGGTGCATGTGACGCAGCGCATCTCGCAGGGCGACCTGAGCACACATGTGGTCACCGAAGCAGAGGACGAGGTTGGGCAACTCACCAATTCGCTGCGGGCCATGCAGGAGTCGTTACGTGCGCTGGTGGGCATGGTGCGCGCCAGCAGTGACAACGTGGCCATCGGCGCGGCCGAGATTGCGATGGGCAATGGTGATCTGTCCGAGCGTACCGAACGCCAGGCCTCCAGCCTGCAGCAGACTGCCGCAGCGATGGAGCAAATATCCGACAGGGTGCGCAGCAGCGCCGACCGCGCGCGTGAGGCCAACGATTGCGCCGCGGTGGCCAACGGCGCGGCCCAACGTGGCGGAGCGGTCGTCAATGAAGTGGTGTTGACGATGGCCCATATCAACGAGGCCTCCAAGCGTATCTCCGACATCGTCAGCGTGATTGACGGTATTGCGTTCCAGACCAATATCCTGGCGCTGAATGCGGCGGTGGAGGCAGCGCGGGCGGGTGAGCAGGGGCGTGGCTTTGCGGTGGTGGCGGCCGAAGTGCGCAGCCTGGCCCAGCGCTCGGCCACGGCGGCACGCGAGATCAAATCGTTGATCACGAGTAATGTCGAAAAGGTGGAGGCGGGATCTCGTCTGGTGGGCACGGCCGGTAGCAATATGGAGGACATTCGCGCGCAGGTTGCCCGTGTCGTGGCCTTGATCACCGAATTGGGCGAGATGTCGCAATCGCAAAGCCGCGACATCGTGCAGGTCAACCAGTCGGTGTCGCAGCTCGACCAGGCAACCCAACAAAACTCGGCACTGGTGGAAGAGTCGGCCGGCGCCGCGGACAGCCTGAGCCAGCAGGCACGTATGTTGGTGCAGGCGGTCAGTGCCTTCCGGTTGGAGCCGCAGTTTGCGTGAGTGATCGGTTGGTATGGGTCTGGGTGTTGTTTGCGGTGGTCAGTGGGCTGGCGCGCAGAGAGACGGGGCGTCGTGGCACCAGGCAGTACGTTGGATGTCGCACAGATGGGCGTAGCCTGGCGCGATACCTTACGAGGACCGTTTAGACCTTAAGGATCATTATGAAAATCACCCTGTTACTTGCTACCCTGTTGGCCTCCATTGGCCTGAGCGCTTGCAATCCTGCCAGCACACCACCACCCGTGGTAGTCACACCGCCAGGCCCAGCGGGTGCGCCCGGCCCCGCAGGCCCCCCTGGAACGCCTGGCCCCGCTGTGACTGTCCCTGGCCCCGCTGGCCCACCCGGCGTGGATGGCGCCAAGGGTGACCCCGGCAAACCCGGCGAGACCGTTATCGTAGTGCCCGAGCAGAAATAAGTCGGCGCACTTTTTAGGCAACGCCAGCCATGGCAACGGCTGCAGGGCTCTGATCGAACGTCGGGTTCTGCCGTCCCGTGTGGTTTATGGGCGTTAAGTGGGTTGGCGAACGGAGGGAATGGCGCGTGGCGGGGTACCGTGTGGTTGACACCAATCCAAGTCACTTAACCACGAAGGATCTCCATGAAAATCACATTGCTACTCGCCACCCTGTTGGCCTCCATTGGCCTGAGCGCCTGCAACCCTGCCAGCACACCGCCGCCCGTGGTCATCACGACGCCGGGGCCAGCCGGAGCCCCTGGCGCAACCGGCGCGACCGGCAACACAGGTGCCACTGGCACCAATGTAGCCGTACCCGGCCCTACCGGCGCGACGGGAGCCACGGGCGCAACGGGCAGTGACGGCGGCAGCGGCGCAACCGGTGCGACCGGAGCCACCGGTGCAACAGGCTACGACGGTGCCAAGGGCGATACCGGGCGCACCGGCAAAACCGGCGACACCATCGTGGTGGTGCCCGTGCAAAAGTAAATTTGTCGATTGACCAACGCTGTCAGCGTTGGTCAACGAACGGCTGCACGGCCCTTTCGAGGGTGTGCAGCCGTTTTGCAATCTACAACTCGACAATGGTCTTGAAACCGCCCCAGAACATGCGCTTGCCATCAAAGGGCAGGGTTTTGGGGTCCATCATGGGAGCCAGGCGTGGATCTTTCATGACCTGGTCATTGATGCGGTCGCGGTCCTTGCGTGACGCAAACACAATCCAAGAGAACACCACGGTTTCACCTTCCTTGAGCTTGACCGCTTGCGGGAACGACGTTGTTTTGCCGGGTTTGACGTCGTCACCCGCACACTCCATGTAGGCCAGGGCTCCGTATTCCTTCCAGATCTTTCCCGCCTTGCGTGCCATCTTGCGGTAGTCGGCCAGCTTGTCCAGCGGAACCGGGAGTACAAATCCATCAACATATTGCGCCATGTGAACCTCCTGCTTGAATGTGAAAAACATGATTGCACACCTGCGCCGTTGCGGGCAAGCGTGGAAGCAGCGGCGTTTGATTCTTGTCACGGCATGCTCACTTAAACTCGGACGATGCAGACCACACCATCACCCTCCAACCCCATCGCATTTCGCATCGTCGACCTACTGGGTGCTGACGAGTTGACCGCCATGGGCGACGCCATCCACGAAACCGTAGACCGTGTAGCCAAGGCCTTGCGCACGCCGTATGCAGACAGTGCGCCAGAGCAGGACATCTTCCATCGGCTGCAGACGGTGGCGCACAACAACCCGGTCTATGCATCTGCCTTGTTGACGGCTGTGTATGCGGACGCACATCTGGATCCACGCATCGATGGACTGCGGCACAACCCCAAGGTGCATGCAGCGATTGCGCAGGTCAGTGGTGCGTTCGAGCCGACCGACATGACCATACGGGTGCGTGTCAATGTGCCCGCCATGCCGCAGACGCTGCACGGATGGCATTCGGATGTGGCCATCCCCAAGCCCGTGCGACCCGATTCGACGTGCCACACGCTGCTGGGCGCCTGCTGGATTCCCTTGTCGGATACCGACGCCGACACCGGTGGTCTGGAGCTGGTAACCACACCGCAGCATGCACCCCTGGCGCACGGGCGCAGCGAAACCGGTCGTTACGTGATTCCCGATGCGCTGCTGGCGGACCTGCCGCGCGAGGCCATTGCCGTGCGGGCCGGAGAGGCGGCAGTGATTGGGCGTTATACGCCGCACCGCTCGCTGCCCAACACCGGTGAACGTGTGCGTTGGAGTGTGGTGGCCTGGGTCAAGGGCCTGCAGCCCTAGCAATACGGAGCCGACAGGATCACTGGATTGCTATTGAAAATGCAGCGTACTATGTATATTATTCGAGGGCTACAGGCGATTTTTGCTTAAGACGCCTGGCCCATGCGGCCAGGCAATGGCTCCGTCAGGTTTTCAATCATGAAGCGGCCGTAGCGTTGCGCTGCCGCAGGTTTTGCTGTGCGCACGAAATCAGCAACCTGGCCGGCCAACGTGTCGGTCGGCGTCTCGACAACCAGAAAGCTGCAGCCCTGTTCCGCCAGTTTTTTGTGTTCGCGGACCAGGTCCAGCTCGTAGCCAAAATTGGCAAGGGGGTCGGCCGCCAGCAACTCCGTATCGGCCTGGCGTTTCATTTCCGCGGCCGTGTAGTGCACCATGCTGGCCGACGGGATCCCCTGCGTCTCCAGCTTTGCGATGGCGTCCTGGAGTCCATCCTCCGTGCGAAACGCGATCAATGTGTGGCCTACCGGCTTGAAGACGCCAAAGGTTGTCGGCGGATTGGTTTTGTCCATCTTTTACTCCAATGCAAACCCATGCCTGCAATGCAGTGAAGCCTAAAGTGCCCGGTATGGAGCGTCTGTTCGCTTGCACACATGCGGCGGCATCGCGCGAACCGCCCGGTAAAATCCCGCCGGCCGGGTCTTGCTGTGCATAGGCTCGGCGGGTTTCCAGCGGTCGGTTCGAACAAAAAAAGGGGTGGGTCATGGGGTCGGTATTGCGTCAGGTGTTTGGGGTTTTTGTGTTTCTGGGTGCAGGCTTGTTGCTGCCGGCCGTGGCCAGTGCCAACGGTTTTGTGGATGTGTTCAAGGCATCTGCAGCGGCAACGGATGTGGCCGAGAAAGCGTTCTACAACGATCTGGCCGAGATACACAAAAGGCTGTCGGCCGTGAGCGGGCTGACGCTGCGCCTGCTGGTGTCGGAAGATGACGACGTGAATGCCTACGCCACCGAACACAAGGGCGAGCGGCTGGTGGTGTTGAACTGGGGCCTGCTGGAGGCGCTGCACGAGGACCGCGATGCGATTGCCGCCGTGCTGGCCCACGAGTACGCGCACCACGGCAAGGAGCACATCGCCAAGTCCCGGTCCACCGACGGTGTACTGGGTTTTCTGGGGGCGATTGCCGGCGCCGCCATTGACTACAAACTGGGTACTTCGCACATCGGCAGTTCTCTGGGGCGCACCGGGGCCAAGGTCCTGTCCAGCTCCTTCTCGCGCGACCAGGAGCGTGAGGCCGATACACAGGGCCTGCAGTGGATGATCGCCGCCGGCTACAACCCCATGGGTGCCGTGCGCATGCAAAAGAAACTGCAGGAACTGGCGGGCAGTGGCGACACGTTTTCGCTGTTTCGCACGCATCCGCCCTCCAAGGACCGGGTCGGCGATCTGCAGGCCCTGATTGCCGGCAATGACGCCGCCAAACCCTTGTTGGCCCTGCCCCTGGTGGCGCTGAATGTGCCGCAGAACGACGAGGATGACGAAGAGGATGAGACGGCCACACCGGCGGCAAATACCAACCGCACCGCGCTGGCCGAACCGGCGGCGGCGTCGCTGCTGCCGATCCAGGGCTTCACGCTGGAGCGGTATGCCAGCTTTGTGAATGACCTGGCCGCTGCCGAAGAGGCGCAGCATCCCAAGGTTTACGCCAAGTACCAACTGACGGAGGCCCGGTCGCGGCAATTGACCGACGCCTGGGTCCAGCGCATGCAGCAAGACCCGGCCGTCGCCACGCGGTATGGCACCGTCTATCTGGAGGCCAGCGTGGGACCGTTTGCGCAGTACGGTAAAGACGTGGCGAAGGCCCAGCGCACGGGCGCTCCGATTGTTGGTGATTCTCCGGTTGCGCAGGCCGACTGGCTGGCGTTGATGAAGCTGCAGAACGAGGTGTATGGTGCGGGCAATGATCCCAAGGCAGCGGCCGAGAAATTTGCCGCCGCCACACGTGCAAAGGGCTTTCGCCCCTATGACTTCCAGATCGCCAGCAATTGGTGGTTTGCCGTGGCACGCCAGCAATCGGCGGCGGGCAACCACAGTTTGTTGCAGAAGATGGCCTCCGCGCAGTAGCGCATTGCGGATCGCGCCCGCGCGGCGGTATCGGGATTTGCTACCGCAGGGTGCGTGGGCTTGGCCGCCCGCATTGTTTCCGGTAGCTGCGGTTTTGCGCGACGGACACTGCAACCCAACATCCATCTTGGGGGGCAGTGTTTATGCATCAATCTATGCGGCGGCGGGCTTTTTTGGGCGCGGGCGCCGCACTGGCCGTTGGCGCGGCGTTGGAGGCCCAAGCCAAGTGTCCGACGGATCCGCTGCTGGTCTGCAACGTCACCGAGTTGTACACGGTGCGTGTGGCCAACGTGGTGCAAGTCCGCGATGTCGAGGATGTGCGGTCCGCCCTGCGGCGCTGGAACGGCCGGGTCAGCGTGGGCGGAGGGCGCTACAGCATGGGTGGGCAAACCGCGGTTGCAGGCGGCTGGCAGCTTGACATGCGGGCCATGTGCCAACTGGTGGCGTTCGACCCGCAGCGCAAAGTCATACGCGTGCAAGCGGGTATGCGTTGGCGCGATGTACAAACCTTGATTGACCCACATGGCCTGGCGGTGCAAACCATGCAGAGTTATGCCAACTTCACGGTCGGTGGTTCGGTGTCGGTTAATTGCCATGGCCGTTATGTCGGGCACGGGCCCATCGTGTCGTCCGTGCGGGCCTTGCAGATGGTACTGGCCAGTGGTGAGGTGCTGGAGCTGAGTCCCACGCAGGAGCCAGAATTGTTTTACGCGGCCGTGGGCGGTTACGGTGCGCTGGGTGTCATCACCGAGGTGGAATTGCAACTCGACGACAACTTTCCCATCGAGCGCCACACCACGCAGGTCGCGTTGGCGGACTACCCGGCCTGGTTTACACAAACCGTATTGGCGGACCCAACGGCATTGCTGCACAACGCCGACCTGGTGCCGCCGTCGTTTGATACGCCGTATTGCACCACGTGGCGACGCAGCACCAAAGCACTGACGGTGACGCAGCGCTTGCAACCCCATGGCGAGAACCATGTGGCTGAAAAGCTCGCGATATGGGCCATGACCGAATTGCCGGGCGGTGCCGCATTGCGCAAGGCCCTTGTGCAGCCGAACCAGGAAAAACCCGCCGTCGTGTGGCGCAACTACGAGGCCAGTCTTGACGTGGCGGAACTGGAACCCGCTACCCGTGCCGTGGCCAGCTATGTGTTGCAGGAGTATTTCATACCCCTGCGGCATTTTGCGGGTTTTGCGCGCAGCATGTCGGCGCTGCTGGCACAGAGTCCACATGGCACGCTCAATGTATCGATACGGCACGCGCCGGCTGACCGGCATACGTTGATGGCCTGGGCGCGTGAGGATGTGTTTTCCTTCGTGGTGTATTACAAGCAGCGTGTGACGCCGCAGGCGCAGCAGGCCGTAGGGCAGTGGACGCGCGCCATGCTGGCCTTGGCCCTGGTCTGCGGCGGCAGCTACTACTTGCCCTACCAGTTGCACGCCGAACGCCAGCAATTCCATACCGCCTACCCGTTGGCGCGTGACTTGCGCGTCTTGCGCCAGGCAACGGGTGCCTGCCGATTCGGCAACGCCATGTGGGACCACTACGGCGTCTAACCAGTGGATGCCGTATGCGGGGCCACCAGCGGCAGGCTCAGCGTGAATGTGGTGCCGGAGCCAACTTCGCTGTGCACGTCAATGCGCCCCCCCAGCACGCTTTCAACGATGTTGTGTGTAATGTGCAAGCCCAGGCCCGAGCCACCGGCGCCCATCTTGGTGGTGAAGAACGGGTCGTAAATCCGTTTCAGATTCTCCGGCGCAATGCCCACGCCATCGTCCTTGACAATCAACTGCGCGCTGTCGGGCCCGACCGCCTGGACACCAACGGTAACGGTTCCGCTGGCGCCCCCGTCAAAGCCATGGATGACGGCGTTGTTGACCAGGTTGATCAGTACCTGCCCCAAGGGGCCGGGGAAGCTGTCCATCATGACGACCTGGGGCAATTCCAGTTGCACGGTGAAGGCGGTTTTCTTCAGCGTTGGAGACAGCGTCTTGACGATTTCCTCCACCAGCTCCGCCAGGTCAAAGCTGCGGCGTTGTGAGCTGGTCTGGTCCACCGCGACCTGTTTGAAGCTGGTGATCAGATCGGCGGCACGGTGCAGGCTGCGCACCAGGATGTCGACGGCATTGCTGGCATCCGTCAAATAGTTTTCCAGCACCGAACGTTTGAAACCCGCGCCGCTGGCAAAGCTGCTGGTGATGGCGCGCGTGTGGTATTCCAGCGTGCTGGCCACCGTCAGGCTGTTACCAATGGGTGTATTGAGTTCATGCGCAACGCCGGCCACCAGCGCCCCCAGGGCGGCCAGTTTTTCGCTGCGGACCAGCTCCTCCTGGGCGCGGTGCAGCGCAGCCAGCGTGTTTGTCAATTCATCGTTGGCGGTCTGCAACTTTTGCTCGGCCAGGCGCAGGGATGTATTTTGAGCCTGCAAGTCCTCGGTACGCACCACAACCTGGTGCTCCAAAAAACGGTTGGCCGACGCCAGCAAATCGCTCAGTTCGGCATCCAGGTAGTCTGTTGACTCGATGCGCAGCGCAGTCTGGGTGCGTCTGGCATCGGTGGTCGCCAGTGCCGTGGACAAGCGCTGCAGCGGGCGTGACAACGTGTAATAGAAAACCACGCTGACTGCCAGTGCCAAGGCCAAATTAGTCATCAAGCCAAACAGCAGGGTCCGGCCGGCACGGTTCAGAAAACTGGCGGCAACCGGAGCGGAGTCCACCCGCACCGTGACGCTGCCGACCCATTTGCTGCCCCCTTGTGCATACAAAGGCTGGCTGTATTCGCCAGTTCCTTCCACGAAGCCATCGGACAGCCAGGCGAAGCGACTGGCTGCACGGGCGCGGCTTTGGCTGGCCAGCACCACGCCGGTCTCGGTGAGAACCGCTGCGCTATGGATCACCTCGTACTTGAGCAAACTGTCGGTCACGCCATCGGCCTGGTATTTGCTCAACGTAAAAGCGGCTTGTGTGGCCGGTGTTTGCAATGAACTGAGAACCTGCTGAACGGTGCTGCGGATGGCATTGCGCTCACTGCGGAAGTCGATGGCTATTTCGACCATGCTGAAGAACAGACCCAGCATCAGGGCCACGGCGGTGACCCGCACAGCCTGGCGAAAATACAGGCGATTGCGGATATCAAGCATGTTCAGCGCACAGTCGCAGGCGGTGTTTTTTGTGCGGGTCCATCCGTGTTTTGCGTGTGAATTGTTTACGTGTTGTTACTTGCCCATGTGGGGCAGGGCCTGTTTCTGCAGGCGCCGCGCCAAAGGACGCAGTTCTTCGTCGAGCCAGGTTTCATAGTGGCCCAATATAGCTTCACGCATGCCGGGCTGGTTCAATAATGCGTCCACCTTGCGTATGACTTCCTGCCCAAGGGGACTCTTGGCACAGACCACATGCACCATCACATAGTCGGTTTGCTCGGCCAGCAGATAAAACTTCAGCCCCTTGTTGGCATTGGGATTGTCGTGTGCCAGGTGGTAGGCGGCCTCGTAGGGGTAGCCCAGCACGGCGTCCAACCGTTCCGCAGAGACCATCTGGAACAGGCTTTTGGAGGCGTCGGGGGTGGTCAGGCGAAACAGGTTGGGTTTGCCGTCATGGCTCTTGAGCGAGGCATCGGCCGCCACGCCATAACTGCGCCCGCTGCGCACGCCAACCGTCACCTTGCCACCGTCGAGCAGCTTGGTCAGCGATAACTTGCCATCGGCATCCAG
Organism: Pseudomonadota bacterium; assembly: GCA_040384785.1. Taxonomy (GTDB): domain Bacteria; phylum Pseudomonadota; class Gammaproteobacteria; order Burkholderiales; family Burkholderiaceae_C; genus Allorhodoferax. The sequence continues at coordinate 243,499 of JAZKIR010000009.1, read as the reverse complement.
CGCACCGGCCAGGCGCGCCGCGTCGCTGCGGCGCACGAAGGCGCCCGGCGGAATGGGGGCCAGAAACGCCTCGGAGACGGCCCATTTGCGCTCCCGCTCCGGCGTCTTGAACAAGCCGACCTGGCATGACGCGGGATCGGAGTCGAGCAGCATTTGCACCCTTTGGATGGGCAACTCGTCCACATAGCGGTGCTTGTAGGTTTTCAAACCGGGGATCAGGTGGCGCTTGAGCACCAGGTCGTAATAACCTTCTCCACGTTGCGGACCACTGACGATGTAGAGCGGCGGGAAATCGGTTGCATACCAGGTGATCTCGGGTTCGGCGGCATTGGCGGCACCCCAACCACTGGCGGCGGCCAGCAGGATGGCAACCACACAGCGGTGTAAGCGGCTGCGTAGTCCGGCGGTAGGCTTCATGGGCAACTCCTGCGTCATAGCGGTATTGGGCAATGAGATTACCATTTGATATGGCCTCTGATGAATTTGCAAGGTCCGTGATCCGCGGCCCCATCCTTGACGGGACGGGTGATCGGGCTATATAAGAACAAAGGCGGGTGGGCCAGAAAGTGAGGAGAGTTGTGAATACACGCAATACGCAACAAGGTGGTTCAGGCCTCCCCGTGAAGCGGGTGAAAGAGTACGCCTTTGCCGTCAATCTGATGCAGCACCTGGTCGTTCCTGCCTTTGTGCTGGACCCACAGTGCAAGGTGTTGATCTGGAACATCGCCTGCGAGCGTCTGACAGGTATTTCGGGTGCAGAAGTGATAGGTACGTCAGACCATTGGCGTGGTTTTTACGATACGCCGCGACCCTGCCTGGCCGACCTGGTGGCGCAGGACCGGGCAGCCGACATCCATGACCTGTATGCGCAACACGAAAAGGTCGAGGCCAATAACCGGCGCTTGTACGCCGAGAACTGGTGCGTGATGCCGCAACTGGGCACGCGGCGTTATCTCGCCATCGATGCGGGGCCCATTTTTGACGATGCCGGCGCACTGGTCGCCGTGGTCGAAACCCTGCGTGACATGACCACGCAGCGGGAGGCGCAAAACGCCTTGGAGCATTTGGCCACACGCGATGGACTCACTGGTATCGCGAACCGGCGCACCTTTGACGAGACCTTGCATACCGAATGGAACCGCGCGGCGCGGGGGCGCAAACCCATGAGCGTGTTGATGGTGGACGTGGACCATTTCAAGAGCTACAACGACAGCTTTGGCCACCCGCAGGGCGACGAGTGCCTGAAGCGTATTGCAGCAGTGATGGCAAAGTCGGTGTTGCGCAGCGGTGAGCTTGTTGCCCGTTATGGTGGCGAAGAATTCGCCGTGATACTGCCCGATGTGGAAGCCCGCATGGCGGAGCAATTGGGGCAGCGCATCCGCGGGTCGGTGGAGCAATTGCAAATACCCGGCGCCCATCCCGATGGCCCGGTCGTGACCGTCAGCATAGGCGCGGCAAGCACCAGTGTCTTTGCAGGGGCCACGCCGGCCCAACTGCTGGCGGCGGCTGATGTTGCGCTCTACCAGGCCAAACACCTGGGGCGCAACTGCGTGGTGGCCATTGACAGAGACAGCGTGGCAGAAGCGAGCTGAACTGCATCACGCAGCGTGGCGCAAAGATAGGCCATGGAATTAAAAAATAGCTACCAACCAAAAGGTAGGCTATACTTTGTCCATGGACACCAAAGAACACATTCTGGCAAGCGCGCAGCGCCTGGTGCAGCAGCGCGGCTTCAACGGCTTCAGTTATGCCGATGTGGCGGAGGAAGTGGGCATACGCAAGGCCAGTTTGCACCACCACTTTGCCTGCAAGGCAGATTTGGGTGTGGCTTTGATAGAGACGTATGCGGCCCAGTTCGATGATGCCTTGGCGGCCATTGATGCGGGCAGTGCCAAGCCGCTTGAAAAGCTCAAGGCCTATGTGGCAATCTACCGCAACACATTGCTGAGCGACCGCATCTGCATGTGCGGCATGCTGGCCACTGAAGTGCTGACGCTGGACGTTGGCATGCTGCCCAAGCTGACACGTTTCTTTGCCCGCAATACCGAGTGGTTGGCACAGGTTCTGACCGAGGGCAAGGCCCAGGGCGCTCTGTTTTTTGATGGTGCGGCTGCAGACCATGCGCGTGCCGCCGTGTCCACGCTGCAGGGCGCGTCCCTGGTGTGCCGGTCGACTGGCGATCTGGACGCCTTTGACCGCACGACCGCAATATTGGTGAACGGTTTTTCGAGGAAGGGCTGACCTTTTTTTTGGCCCACAAACCTACCTACTGGTAGATATAGGAGTAATGAGATGAACAAGGATTTTTCTGGCAAGAGCGCATTGGTGATTGGTGGATCGAGTGGCATTGGACGTGCCGTTGCCCACCAACTGGCGGACCGCGGCGCACAGGTGGTGGTGGTTGGCCGCAACGCCGACAAGCTGGGCGAGACGCGTGGCGAGCGCTCGGCGTCCATCAGCAGCCTGCGGGCGGATGTCACCGAGAAGAGCGGACTGCAAACCGTCATCGATGCGGTCAATACACGCAGCCAGCCGTTCGACCTCTTGGTCAACGCCGCCGGCGTGTTTTCACCCAAGCCGTATCTGGACCACAGCGAGGCCGATTACGACAGTTATCTGGCCATCAGCAAGGCCTTGTTTTTTGCGACCCAGGCCGTGGCGCGGCGCATGGTGCCGGCACAGCGTGGCGCGATTGTGAACATCGGCTCCATGTGGGCGCAGCAGGCGGTGCTGGCAACACCGTCTTCGGCCTATTCGATGGCCAAGGCCGGTATCCATGCGTTGACGCAGCACCTGGCCCTGGAGCTGGGTGTGCACCACATCCGCGTTAACGCGGTGTCGCCCGCCATCGTCGATACACCGGTGTATGACAGCTTTGTGCCGCGGGACCAGCATGCCGCAGTGTTGTCGAGTTTCAATGGCTTCCACCCCATAGGGCGGGTGGGCCAGCCCGTTGATGTTGCCAGTGTGGTGACCTTCCTGCTGTCCGACGAGGCCCAGTGGGTGACTGGTGCTGTGTGGGATGTGGACGGTGGCGTGATGGCGGGCAGGAACTAGCTTTAAAAGCCGCCTCGGCGAGGGCGGCTTTCAGTGGTGCGCCAGGCGGTGTTGACCAGCCTCCATGGCGCGCGGCTGGGCCAGCGTGGCACTAAGCCCAAGCCTCAGGCGCCAGCGCAGAAATGCTGTCCAGCGTCTGGGGCAAGTCCTGCAAGTGGCTAGGTTTCGAAAAGAGGCACTTGTTGGTTTATGGCCCTAGCCCTCGTCCTAAGGGACTTTGTAGCTACATAAACTATAGCAATACTTTGACGTTTTGCCTAACTATAAAAAAAACGCATAGTTTTGTCTTGAAAGTGTATTGGCCTATTTGTGCAGTTGTCCATACAGTCCACCCATTCAAAACGACTGGGAAATATATGACCGAAGCAACCCGTACTGAAAGCGATTTCTTGGGCGACAAGCAAATTCCAATCACCGCCTTCTGGGGTGTCCACACGGCCCGGGCTATTGAGAACTTTGCCATCACCGGTACCAGCATCTCGGCCATGCCGGATTTGATCCGCGCCTTTGGCATGGTCAAAAAGGCAACTGCACGCACGAATCTGGAGCTGGGTTGTCTGGACGCCAAGCGTGGACAGGCCATCATCGCAGCCTGCAACGATGTCATCAACGGACAGTACCTCAGTGAGTTTGTCGTGGATGTGATCCAGGGCGGCGCAGGGACGTCCACCAACATGAACGTGAATGAGGTGATCGCCAATGTCGCGCTGGAAAAACTGGGCCATGCCAAGGGCCGTTACGACATCCTGCACCCCAACGACCATGTGAACGCATCACAAAGCACGAACGATGTGTACCCGACGGCCGTGCGCCTGGCGTTGTGGTTTGCGATTGGCGAATTGCTGCAGCACATGGCCGCCTTGCGCGGTGGTTTTGCGGCCAAGGCCGAGGAGTTCAAAAGCGTGCTGAAAATTGGCCGCACGCAACTGCAGGACGCCGTGCCGATGACCTTGGGCCAGGAGTTTTCCACCTACGCGGTGATGATCGAAGAAGACGAAGCGCGTTTGCGGGAAGCCCGCGCATTGATCGAAGAAATCAACCTGGGCGCCACCGCCATCGGTACCGGCATCAATACGCCCAGAGGTTATGCGGATCTGGCCTGCCGTTACCTGGCGCAGGAAAGCGGAGTACCGGTGAAAAAGGCTGCCAATCTGATTGAGGCCACACAGGATACCGGCGCATTTGTGCAACTGTCGGGTGTGCTCAAGCGGGTGGCCACCAAGCTCAGCAAGATTTGCAATGACCTGCGGCTGCTCTCCAGTGGTCCTCAGGCAGGTTTTGGAGACATCAAGTTGCCGCCGCGCCAAGCCGGCTCCAGCATCATGCCGGGCAAGGTCAACCCGGTCATACCGGAGGTCATGAACCAGGTGGCGTTTGAAGTGATCGGCAACGACATGACGGTGACCATGGCGTCGGAAGCCGGGCAATTGCAGCTTAATGCGTTTGAACCCATCATGGGTTGGAGCCTGTTCAAGAGCATTACCCACCTGGGCCATGGCTGCCGCACGCTGCTGGACAACTGTGTCGTGGGCATCGAAGCCAACCACGAACTGCTGGCCAAACGTGTGCGTGAGTCCGTGACCCTTGTCACCGCGCTCAACCCCATCATTGGGTATGAAAAGTCTGCGCAGATTGCCAAGGCTGCGATGGCCAGCGGCAAACCGATCGGAGCAGTGGCCGAGTCGCTGGGCATCATGACCGCCCTTCAACTGGAGGCTCTGTTGGTTCCGGAGAAGTTGACGCAGGCACACTGAGGCCATCCAAGCTGCGATGCGGGCACCGTCCATCGCCGTTGACGAAACGGCGGTGGATGGTTTTGATACGGTTTGAAGGCAGGACTAAAAACTTGGTGACATAAGGCATTGAACGCGGTAGTCTCTGTCCCGAACCTGCCCATCGTCCGTCAGGGGCAAAACGTTGGAACACACCATGAATTTGCGAAACCTGCGTATTGGCCCCCGTTTGGGCCTGGGCTTTGGCGTCGTGCTGGTCATACTGGTTGCAATGGTTCTGCTGGGCAACTCGCTGAATGCTTCCAACAAAGCCAAACTGATTGTTGGTTTGGCCACCGCAACCGAGAAGAGTGCGTTGGCAGGAACCATGAAAGGCAGTCAGCTGGAGACTGCCATTGCCATGCGCAATATTGGTCTGACGACAGACGTGCCCCAAATGCAGAAAGAAGAAGCCAGAGTCAAGGCGCAGCGCAGCATTTACAACACCGCGCGAGACAAGCTGGTCGCACTGGGTTTGAACGCAGAAGAAAAAAAGGTACTGGAAGACATCGCCCAGATAGACAAGACCTCGGACGGGTTTTTCAAGGAAGCGGTTGGCCAGGCATTGGCCTTCAATAGCGAAGGTTCGGCCAAGATCATCATCACCCAGATAGATCCCTTGTCGCAGAAACTGCTGGCGGAGATCAACAAATTGGTTGACATCCAGACCGCTGCGGCCAAAGAGGTGTTGGACCATTCGATCAGTGCGGACCGCCTGTTGACACTTATTCTGCTGGCTTGTGGCCTGGTCGGCGTTGTGCTGGGTTCTGCCTGTGCCTGGCTGACAACGCGCAGCATCACCGGGCCATTGAAGGGCGCCGTAGGGGTGGCGCAGACGGTTGCGTCGGGTGAACTCACGTCACGTGTTGAGGTCACAGGGAAGGACGAAGTCAGTGAGCTGCTGGCCGCTCTCAAAGAGATGAACGACAGCCTGGCCAACACCGTGGGTGAGGTGCGCCGCGGCACAGAGTCCATCACGTCTGCGTCGCAAGAAATTGCAGCGGGCAACCATGATCTTTCGTCACGGACCGAGAACCAGGCCAGTTCATTGGAGGAAACCGCTGCGGCCATGGAAGAGCTGACCGGCACCGTCAAACAAAATGCCGATAGTGCGCGCCAGGCCAACCAGTTGGTGGAGTCGGCTTCCGCGGTCGCGGCGCAGGGAGGTCAAATTGTGACGCGGGTGGTCAGCACCATGGGCTCCATCAAGGAGAGTTCCAGCAAGATTGTGGACATCATCGGTGTCATCGACGGGATTGCCTTTCAGACGAATATTTTGGCACTCAACGCTGCGGTGGAAGCGGCCCGTGCCGGGGAGCAGGGCCGTGGCTTCGCGGTGGTGGCCGCCGAGGTGCGCAGCCTGGCGCAGCGCAGTGCAAGCGCCGCCAAGGAAATCAAGACCCTGATCGGGGACTCAGTGGACAAGGTTGATACCGGCAGCAAGCTGGTCGATGAAGCCGGGCAGACCATGGGCGCCATCGTGACTTCGGTCAAGCGGGTGGCCGACATCATGGGCGAGATCACGGTCGCCAGCCAGGAGCAAAGCGTGGGTATTGAAGAGGTCAACAAGGCCATCAGCCAGATGGACGAGATGACCCAACAAAATGCCGCGCTGGTGGAGCAGGCCGCAGCGGCTGCGTCCAGCATGCAGGAGCAGGCGCAATTGCTGCAACGCGCCGTGAGCATCTTCAAACTCGACAGCGATCAGGGCCAGGCCATGGCAAACGTCGGCACCACTGCCATCGGATACCGGCGCTGAGCAACTCAGCCGCCAAGTGGCGCGCTCCGACATACCGGTTTGTGAATAGACCCAATATGGGTTTTCAGATCCGTTCATGCCGGACAAGACTTACCGTTGCACTTTCAGCGACAGCGAGGTGCAATGATGGTGCGAGATGGCATGTTCTGTGCCGTGGGTTTCATGCTCACGTTCTTTTGCACACAGTCTGGCGCCCAGTCGGCTGCTGCGGTTGCCGGTGCCGCTGCGCAGGCTTCCGATCCCTGTCGCGCCACGGTCCTTCGGTTCGAACGCGCACTGAGCATCATGCGTGATACGCAAGGCAACAAAGCGGGCGAGGCCTTGAGAGAAAAACTGTTGCCCGCCAAGCTGCAATCCGAGATTCTGCACAAAGAGGGTTACTGTGGCCTGGCACGCCATATCCAGGAAAAGAAGCTTGATCGCTAGGCGCGCCTATTTCAGATCGGCCCACCAGGCACCGCCAATTTGCCCTTGCAGCCAGGTGACAAAACCGCTGACCTTGGTCGGCACCAAAAGTGGTGACGGGTACACCGCGTGAATCTCCTGGGACGGCAGGCGCCAATCGGTCAATACGGCGCACAGCGCGCCACTGTTCAGAGACTCCTGGGCCACATAACACGGCAACGCGGCCAATCCCATTCCATTGCGTGCGGCCATCAGCAAGGCTGACAGATTGTTGGAGCGCAAGGGGCCATGTACGGGCACCGTCACCGTGTTGCCTTGCACATCCGTCAGATGCCAGCGTGCGTCGCCCTGAACCGTGCTGTACACCAGGGCTTGGTGTGCCGTCAAATCGGCGGCTTGTGTTGGAACACCACACCGGTCCAGATATTCTTGTGATGCCACCACCACCCACGGGTTGATGCCCAGGTAGCGCGCACCCAGCGTGGAATCCACCAGCGGCCCCATGCGTATGGCCACGTCGATGCCTTGCTCGACCAGGCTGACCACACGGTCCTCAAAATTGAGTTCGATTTGCAGCTTGGGGTGCATCTGCATAAAACGCATGACCAGGGGCACCAATACCCGCCTGCCAAATGCAACTGAGGTGCTTACGCGCAAGCCGCCTTGCACTTGAGATTGCAACAGAGTGGCCACGGATTCGGCCTCTTCCACGTGGTGGGTGATCAGTTTGCATTTGTCGTAATACAGGGCGCCAATCTCGGTGGGCGTCACTCCGCGCGTGGAGCGGTGCAACAAGCGAGAGCCCAGCTGCTTTTCCAGCAAGGCCACCATCTTGGTGGCAGACGGTTGACCAATACCCAGATCGGCCGCGGCCTTGCTGAAGGAGCCAAGGTCCACCACGCGGATAAAGAGTTGCAGTGCTTGGATACGGTCCATGTTGTTGAGTAAACCACAGCATGCACCGCTCCCGTATTCCAAATCGGAATAAACATAATGCCTGGGCAAAGGCTTCCGCCAAACAGCCCCAGCAACGACCATGCGTAAAGACCCCGAACAACTACAGGAGAACACGCAATGGCAAAGATGAAGGCGGTGATGGCCGCCGTTTTGGTAATGGAAAAAGAAGGCGTTACGCAGGCCTTCGGTGTGCCCGGTGCCGCCATCAACCCGCTGTATTCCGCGCTGCGCGAGCGCCAGTCCATCGCACACATCCTGGCGCGCCATGTGGAAGGCGCATCACATATGGCCGAGGGTTATACCCGCGCCAAGGCCGGCAATATCGGTGTCTGTATTGGTACCAGCGGACCGGCAGGCACCGACATGATCACCGGTTTGTACTCGGCGATAGCCGATAGCATCCCGATTCTGTGCATCACCGGCCAGGCGCCGCGCGCCCGTTTGTACAAGGAAGACTTTCAGGCGGTGGACATTGAATCGATCTCCAAGCCTGTGACCAAGTGGAGCGTCACCGTGCGTGAACCCGGTCAGGTGCCAAGGGCGTTTCAGCAGGCATTCAGCCTGATGCGCTCCGGCCGCCCCGGCCCGGTGCTGATTGACCTGCCGTTTGACGTACAAATGGCCGAGATTGAGTTTGACATTGACTCGTATGAGCCGCTGCCGGCTTACAAACCCGCGGCCACACGGTCACAAGCCCTTAAGGCCATTGAGATGCTGCAGGCAGCAGAACGCCCTTTGATCGTCGCCGGTGGCGGCATCATCAACGCGGATGCGTCTGACCTGCTGGTGGAGTTTGCCGAACTGGTGGGTGTGCCGGTCATACCTACGCTGATGGGCTGGGGCGTGATTCCCGACGACCACCCGCTGATGGCCGGCATGTGTGGTCTGCAAACCAGCCACCGCTACGGCAACGCCACGCTGCTGGCCAGTGACTTTGTATTCGGCATAGGCAACCGCTGGGCCAATCGCCACACCGGTTCGCCAGAGGTGTATTGCAAGGGGCGCACCTTTGTGCATGTGGACATTGAGCCCACGCAAATCGGGCGTGTATTCAACCCCGAACTGGGTATCGTCAGTGACGCCAAGGCCGCGCTGGAGCAATTTATTGCGGTAGCCAAGGAGTTGAAGGCGAACGGTTTGCTGAAAGACCGCAGTGCCTGGGTGCAGGATTGCCGCGAGCGCAAACGCACGCTGCTGCGCAAGACCAACTTTGAGTCCATGCCCATGAAGCCGCAGCGCGTCTACCAGTGCATGAACAACAACTTTCCGCGCAACACGACCTATGTCAGCACTATCGGTCTGTCGCAAATTGCCGGTGCGCAGTTCCTGCACGTGTTTGGCCCGCGCCAGTGGATCAACTGCGGCCAGGCCGGTCCCTTGGGTTGGACCATTCCAGCAGCCCTGGGTGTGCGCGCTGCAGACCCGAGCTGCACCATAGTCGCCTTGTCGGGTGACTATGATTTCCAGTTCATGGTCGAAGAACTGGCGGTGGGTGCCCAGTTCAAACTGCCCTATGTGCATATGGTCGTCAACAACAGCTACCTGGGCCTGATCCGCCAGGCGCAGCGTGGTTTCAGCATGGACTACTGTGTGCAGCTGGGCTTTGAGAACATCAACGCACCACAGCTGGAAGGTTATGGCGTGGACCATAAGGCCGTGGTAGAAGGCTTGGGCTGCAAGTTTGTGCGGGTGTACAAACAGGAAGAAATGGGCCCCGCCATCCAACAAGCCAACCTCTGGATGGCGGAGTTCCAGGTGCCAGTTGTTATTGAAGTCATGCTGGAGCGTGTGACCAATATTGCGATGGGTGTTGAGATTGACGCCATCAACGAATTTGAAGAACTGGCCCTGACGGCATCGGATGCGCCAACCGCCATCGGAATGCTCGATTGACCGCTGACCACTAAACATTGGAGAACCTTATGCCACGTTTCGCTGCCAACCTCACCATGCTGTTTACTGAGGTTCCTTTTCTAGACCGTTTCGAACTGGCCGCAAGGGCCGGCTTCCAGGCGGTGGAGTTTCTGTTCCCCTATACCTATGCAGCGGAAGACATTCGCCAGCGGCTCGATGCCAACGGCCTGACTCTTGTGTTGCACAACCTGCCAGCAGGGGACTGGGATGCGGGTGAACGCGGAATTGCTTGCCACCCGGACCGTGTCGATGAGTTTCGAGCCGGTGTCGCCACAGGTATTCGTTATGCCAAGGCATTGGGGGTTGGGCAACTGAACTGCCTGGCTGGCAAGGCCCCGGCCGGAGTTTATGGCGATGTGCTGCGCCAAACGCTGGTGGCCAATCTGAAATTCGCCGCGCAGGCCTTGAAGAAAGAGGGGCTGCGTTTGCTCATCGAGCCTATCAACACTTTTGACATACCCGGCTTTTACATCAGCCGCACAGTGCAGGCTTTGTCTTTGTTGGACGAGGTCAATGCAGACAACGCCTTTGTGCAATACGACATCTACCACGCCCAGCGCATGGAAGGTGAACTGGCGGCCACCATCACCCAGAACCTGCGGCGCATAGGCCATATTCAGCTGGCCGATAACCCGGGTCGCAACGAGCCCGGCACCGGTGAGATCAACTACCCGTTCCTGTTTGCCCATCTGGACCGAGTCGGCTACACCGGCTGGATTGGCTGCGAATACAAACCAGCCACCACAACCGCTGCCGGCCTGGGCTGGGTCAAGCATTTCATTCAATAGTTTTTATTGTTTCGACACCATCAACATGACTTCAAAACCTCTGAATATCGGCTTCGTAGGCCTGGGCATCATGGGCACACCCATGGCCAGCCATTTGATCAAGGCCGGCCACCAACTCTTCGTGTCCACCCACGGAAAAATGCCGGAGAGTATTGCCAACAGCAGTGCCACACAATGTGTCACGTCACGCGGTGTCGCGGAGCGTGCCGACATCATTTTCATCATGGTCCCGGATACCCCGGACGTGGAGTCGGCGCTGTTCGCGGAGAACTGCATTGCGGCGGGCCTGAAGAATTCGGCCACGGGGCCAGATGGCCGTGTTGGCAAGGTGGTGGTCGATATGAGTTCCATCTCGCCGATTGCCACCAAGACGTTTGCCAAAAAAATCAATGACCTGGGTTGTGACTATCTGGACGCCCCGGTGTCGGGTGGCGAAGTCGGCGCCAGGAATGCCACGCTGTCCATCATGGTGGGTGGCCCGGAAGCCGTGTTTGAGCGTATCAAACCGCTGTTTGAATTGATGGGTAAAAACATCACGCTGGTCGGTGGCAATGGCGACGGCCAAACCGCCAAGGTGGCCAACCAGATCATCGTGGCCCTGAACATTGAAGCCGTAGCCGAGGCCTTGTTGTTTGCCTCCCGCGCTGGTGCCGATCCGGCACGTGTACGCCAAGCCTTGATGGGCGGGTTTGCGTCATCCAAGATTTTGGAGGTGCATGGCGAGCGCATGGTCAAGCGTACCTTTGACCCTGGCTTTCGCATCGAACTGCACCAAAAGGATTTGAACTTGGCCTTGAGCAGTGCACGCGCTTTGGGCGTGTCCTTGCCCAACACGGCTACCGCGCAAGAACTGTTCAACTCCTGCGTGGCCCATGGCGGCAAGGCCTGGGACCATTCGGCCATGGTGCGGGCCCTGGAAAAAATGGCAAACTTCGAGATAGGCCAGACTGTGGCCTGACGATCTCTTGCCCACTACCCGAGAAACCATCTGATGCCCACTGCCACGCTCCCTAACGAAACACCAGCGCGTGAGCTGTTGCGCCGCATGTTCGATGCAGCCATCGCCAGTGCCCAACCGGCGCTGTGTGTGCCGCCGCATTTACCGCTGCCCGAATCCGTGGGCACAGGGCGGCTTATCGTCATCGGGGCCGGCAAGGCCTCTGCCGCCATGGCGCGCGCAGTGGAAGACCATTGGTCCGGACCCCTGTCGGGTTTGGTGGTCACCCGCTATGGCTACAGCGTGCCGTGTCAGTACATTGAAATTGTGGAGGCCGCGCACCCGGTGCCCGACGCGGCAGGTCTGGCAGCCGCCCAGCGCATGTTGGACGTGGTGCGGGGTTTAACCCCGGACGATGTGGTCCTGTGCCTGATATCCGGTGGCGGTTCGTCTCTGCTGCCTTTGCCATTGCAAGGGTTGACGCTGGAGCACAAGCAGGCGGTCAACCGCGCGCTGCTGAAATCGGGTGCCACCATCAGCGAGATGAATTGCGTGCGCCGCCACCTCTCCGCGATCAAAGGCGGGCGGTTGGCGGTGGCCTGCCATCCGGCACGGGTTGTGACCTTGTTGATATCGGACGTGCCGGGGGATGACCCTATCAACATCGCCTCCGGCCCCACGGTGGCCGACCCCACCAGTTGTGAAGACGCGTTGGCCATTGTGAAGCGTTATGGCATTGAATTGCCCGCAGAGGTACGCGCGGTGCTGGAGTCCGGCCAAGGTGAGTCCATCAAACCCGGCGATCCGCGGCTGGCACGCAACAGCGTGAGCATGGTCGCGGCCCCACAAATGGCGTTGGAAGCCGCTGCCAAGGTGGCCCGCGATGCGGGTTATGGGGTTTACATCCTGGGCGATGCACTGGAAGGGGAAGCCCGTGACGTTGGCAAGGTGCTGGCCGGCATTGCGTTGCAAGTGGCCGGGCGCGGCCAGCCGGTGCAGGCGCCTTGTGTGTTGCTGTCCGGTGGTGAGACAACGGTCACTCTGCGGGGCACTGGTAGCGGCGGACGCAATGTGGAGTGTCTGCTGTCCATGGGCATTGCGCTGGACGGTCATCCGCGCATCAATGCGCTGGCGGGTGATACCGATGGTGTGGACGGTGTGGCCGAAATTGCTGGAGCGTACATTGGCCCGGACACGCTGGCGCGCGCACATGCTTTGGGTCTTAAACCCCAGGACTGCCTCAATAACAACGATGGCCATGGATTTTTTGGCAAGCTGGGTGATGCGGTCATTACCGGTCCCACGCTGACCAATGTGAACGACTTCAGGGCCATACTGGTTGATGCGCCATCGGCGGCGTCACAGAATGGTGGGCCGTCGGATATGTAGTTCTGCAGCGGTGCGTTGCAACAGCCCTTCTTTTTCCATTGCGGCGAGGGTGCGGTACAGGGCTTCATGGGTCACACCAATTTCTGCGGCAATGGATTTGAGGCTTGCCCTCAGTATGAGGCGGCCGTCCTTGCCTTCTGTTTCTATCAGGTGTGTCACGCGGTCCTTGATGCCGACCAGAGACAAACGCTCGCACTGGGTTCGCAGACGTTTGAGTTCCTGGTTCAACATGCTGATCCAACGCGTGGCAAACAGCACGTCGTGCTGAAGGGTTTTGCGCAGCGCATCCATGGGGATTGCAATGAGGCTTCCCGAGGATGTCATGACCGCTTCACAGTGGTAACGGGGTGACTGCAAACTGGCTTCAGCAACAAAGCCCTGCTGGACACGCTGAAGCACCACCGTCTCGCCCTGTATGCCCAGGCGTTGCAAAACCACTTCACCGTGTGCCACAAAAAACATCTGCGACGGTTTGCTGCGTTGCCTGAACAGTTGATCGCCGCGTTGGACCGGCTTGTGTGTGGCAAGACGTTGGAGTTCAGCGGGCAACAGCTCGTGCAAAGCGCTGGGGAGTGTATTGAAGTTCTCGGAATGCATATGATCAGAATCATATACAAAAAGCGGGGCCTGCCCGGACAATTTCCTCTGAGGACGCCTATTGCTTGTCCCACTCTGAAAGGTTTTTGTATGTACCGCAGCGCAGCTGTTTCCCTGGTTTGTGTCTTGTCGTTGATCTCCTCGTTGTCGCATGCGACCCCGGCTTCAGCCTATGTTGGCCAGGAGAACCGTGAGATAAAGGCGCTGGCACCGGAAGACGTCAAGGCCTATCTGGCAGGCAAAGGCATAGGCTTGGCCCGTGCCGCCGAACTCAACGGGTATGCCGGCCCGGCGCACGTATTGGAGCTTGGCCAACAACTGATGCTGACCGCGGAGCAAACTGCCCGGACAGAAGCCGTTTTCGCGTCCATGGAGCGCAAGGCCATCAGCCTGGGCATGGCCCTGGTCGACGCGGAGCGCGGACTAGACAAGCTGTTTGCAACCAAGGCCATTACGCCCGCGTTGCTGACCCGAGCGCTTGAAGAGATTGGGGCATTGCAGGCTCAGGTGCGCGGCGTTCATTTGGCCGCCCATCTTGAACAAGTTGCCATTCTCACGCCGGAGCAAAACCTGCGTTATGCCCAACTGCGTGGGTATTCAGGCAAGAAGGCTTCCCAGGGCACAGTCGATCACCACGTGCATTGATAGCCTGAGCGCTTGCCTCATGCTGGCAATTGCGGGTTCTCTGTCCATTCGTACTCCATTTGTCGTGCGGTGCGAATGGCCAAGTCCCGGCTGACCAAAGTTTCCACCAGATGCAGCGACATATCTATGCCTGCCGAGATTCCGCCTGACGTCACGGTGTTGCCGTCGCGAATCCAGCGCCGTTGACCTTGGACCTGAACCTGCGGAAACATCGTGCGGAGGTCGTCCATATCCTCCCAATGGGTGGTCGCACGTTTGCCGTTGAGCAAGCCTGCTTGTGCCAGCAAAAAGGCTCCAGTACAGACCGAGGTGGTCAGTTCGCTGTGCCCTGCGGTTCTGGCAATCCACTCAATGACTTCTGGATTGACAAGTTCCGCTGTGACGACACCGCCCGGAACCATCAGCACGTCGACAGCAGTTTGACTGGCAAAACTCGTGTCCGGGAGCACTCCCAGCCCGGCTCGGGCGCGTCGGGGTGATGCGGTTTGTCCGATCGTGATCACCTTGAAAGGCAACTCCGCGTCGGGGTTGGTACGCACATGGACCCGTGACGCACAGGTGAAGACCTCATACGGTCCAGCCAAGTCCAGCAACTCAACATCGTCAAAAACAAAAATACCGATCGTTCGTGTCATGGAAACTCCTTTAAAAACACTTCCCCGAGTGGGTACACATGCTGCAATGATGGCCGAGACGCTGTTGACAGATATGCCATTCATGGTTGAATACTTGCCAATATGCAAAAACATGCCATGGCACACCACGGTCAGGTCAAGCCCGCACCGCTTATCCATAAGGTGGTCGACATCTGGGTTCTGGTGTATCCCGACTTTCTGCTGCTGGACGCAACTGGTCCGGTGCAGGTGTTCTCAAGCGCCAACGACGACGCACGCGATGCCAAGCTGCCGCAACCGTATCGCATCCATCTGGTCTCCAAGGGCGGGGGCGCGGTCACCTCGTCATCGGGGGTGGCGGTACTGACCCGCCTGCTGCCGCGTAGCCTGCGACCTGAAGCCACACTGATCGTCTCGGGCGGCCGGGGTTGCGGACAGGCGAGTGCAGATGCCGCTACGGTCCGCTGGATTGCCCGCGCGTTCACGGTGGTGCAACGCTGTTGTTCGGTGTGCACCGGTGCGTTCATGCTGGCCGAGGCGGGATTGTTGGATCATAAAAAGGCGGTGACGCATTGGCAGGATGTGCATGTGTTCAAACAGCAGTACCCTGCCGTATTAATGCATGACGACGCCATCTACATGAAGGACGGCACGCTCTACACCTCGGCGGGCATCACCGCGGGCATAGACCTGTCCCTGAGTCTTGTCGAGGAGGACCTGGGCCGTCCGGCCGCATTGAGCGTGGCCAAACGGCTGGTGGTGTTTCTGAAACGGCCGGGCGGCCAGCGCCAATACAGTTCGGAATTGCTGGCGCAGGCCAGTGAGGAAGGGGTGACCGGAGCGCTGACCCGCTGGCTCACGCCGCGCTTGAAGCAAACCGTGGGTGTGGAGCAGATGGCCGCTGCCGTGGCGCTGTCGGTGCGCTCGCTACACCGCAAGCTGCGTCTGGAGGCTGGCGCTTCGCCCGCCCAGTTTCTGATGCGCATGCGGCTGGACTCAGCCTGTGCATTACTGGAGCATGCAAGTTTGTCCATCAAACAGGTCGCACACCAGACCGGGTTCGGTTCAGAGTACAACTTGCGGCGTGCATTTGCAGCTCACCTGGGCGTGGTTCCTACCGAATACCGTGCGCGGTTTGGCTAGAGCGTGAGCCCCACGGTCGCTCACTGCGTGTAGCTCTCTATGCCGCTTGTGCCCGCAAGTCTTCGTTGGCAGCGCCCTGGGTGCTGGCCTGGATGTGCGTTGCAGCCAGTGCCAGGGCCTCGGCCTTTTTGGCGTCGCCCATGGCCACGCCTTCGGCGCGTACAAAGCGCACATCGGTGATGCCCAGGAACCCAAACACGGTCTGCAAATAGCTTTCCTGGTGCTCCATGGCGCGTCCGCCTTCGCTGGTGGAGTACACGCCACCCCGGGTAGACGCCACGATCACGGTCTTGCCACCCGCCAGTCCTTTGGGGCCGGTGGCGGTGTAGGTAAAGGTGCGGCCGGCCTGGGCAACGCGGTCGATCCAAGACTTCAACTGGCTCGGGATGCTGAAGTTGTACAGCGGTGCGCCCACCACGATCACGTCGGCGGCCAGGAACTGCGCCACCAGGGCTTCCGACACCACGTTTTCGCGGCGCTGGCCTTCGGTCAGGTTCTCTGTCGTGGCGGGCATGCGAAAACCCAAGGATTCGGCCGACAAATGGCTGGGGGTGTCCTCAACCAGGTCCAGATAGTCCACCACCGTGTTGGGGTGGCTGGCGGTCCATGTGCTCACGATGTCGCGCGTCAGCTGGCGGGAGACGGATTGGCTGCCGGTGATGCTGGAGTCGATGTGCAAGAGTTTCATGGTCGGGTCCTACTGGTTGTTGTGGCGATGGATTGATTGTGATATTGAATGTATTAATTGATAAGTCGGCAGAAATGCGTTAGATTGTTCTATCAGTAGAACAATTAGGTGGCCATGCAGGATTTGAACGACATGTTGTACTTCGCCGAAGTGGTGGAGTGTGGGGGCTTTGCCGCCGCCGCGCGCCGCTTGGGTTTGCCCAAATCCAAGCTATCCCGCCGGGTGGCACAACTTGAAGAGCGTTTGGGGGTGCGCCTGCTGCAGCGCACCACGCGCAAGCTTTCCTTGACCGATGTGGGGGCCTTGTATTTGCGCCACTGCAGTGCCATGCGCGATGAAGCGCGGGCGGCGCAAGAGGCGGTGGAGCACATCCAGACCGAGCCGCGCGGCACCATACGGGTGGCCTGTCCGCTGACGCTGGCACTGAGCACGATAGGACCCTTGATTCCCCGTTTCATGGCGCGCCATCCCCAGGTACGCATTGACATGCGGGTCAGCAACCGGGTGGTGGATCTGGTCGAAGAAGGTTTTGACATTGCGCTGCGGGTACGGCCTACGTTGGAGGACAGCGCCAGTCTGGTGGTCAAGAATTTTGGCCGCAGCCGCACGCTGTTGGTGGCCAGCCCGCAGCAGTTGCAGCGCCAGTGGCAGCCCACTGGGTCTGAACAACTGGCCGGTCTGGACACCGTGGCCATGTCTGCTGTGGACGGCAAGGCGAGCTGGGTCCTGCATGGCCCCGCAGGCGTCACCTTCACGCTGGTGCACCAGCCACGCTATTGCGCGGATGATCTTGCGACCTTGCACTTTGCGGTTCTGGGCGGCATTGGCATGTGTTTCATGCCCGAATACATGTGCGAGAACGAACTGCGATCCGGCCAGATGGTGGAGGTTCTGCCGGGCTGGAGTCCGACGCCCGGGATATTCCATGCGGTGTACCCCACGCGGCGCGGCATGGTACCTGCAGTGCGCGCTTTTTTGGACTTTTTGGGCCAGACTATCTGCGCGGAGGGCACGCCGCTGCTGGCCTGATCACAGCAAATAGTGCTTTATCTGAACCATCAATAGGCGCATACTGGGCGCTGAAAAGTCGTCGGCAATTTGTGTTTTTGTGGGGGCGTTCACTTGGACCTATCTGTTCCATCACTTGCGCGGATCACGTGCCGAATACTCTCGGTGCTCGCTGTCACAGCTTCATGCTTTCTGGGCCCATCGGCCCACGCACTGGAACCCATCAACCTCCAACTCAAATACCTGCACCAATTCCAGTTCGCTGGATACTACGCAGCGCTGGAAAAAGGCTACTACCGGGATGCCGGACTGGACGTCACGATAGCTGAGGGCCACACCGGAGACGAGCCGCTAGCCAATGTATTGGCCGGGACCAGCCAATTCGGTGTCGGCAGCAGCGGCCTGCTGTTGGCCCGCCAAGCGGGCAAACCGGTGGTGGTGCTGGGCGTCATTTTTCAACACTCGCCATATGTGCTGCTGGCACCGCAAACCGGCCCCACGCAAGGTATCCACGACATCAAAGGCAAGCGTGTCATGCTGGCCGCCCAATCCGAAGACCTGGTGGCCTATTTGAAAAAAGAGGGCATCACGGTTTCTGACTTCACAAAGGTCGAGCACAGTTTTAATCCGGATGATCTGATCAACGGCAAGGTCTATGGTTTTTCGGCCTATGCCACCAACGAGACCGACTATCTGGACAAGAAGGGTTTCGCCTACCAAGCTTATACGCCGCGCTCCGCCGGCATTGATTTTTATGGTGACAACCTGTTCACCAGCGAGCGCGAAGTTGCTGCAAACCCCGCACGTGTCAAGGCCTTCAGGCAGGCCAGCCTGCGCGGCTGGCAATATGCCATGGCGCACCAGGAGGAGATCAGCGACCTGATCCTGGCCAAATATTCCAAACGCAACACGCGTGAGCATCTGCTCTATGAAGCCCGGCAAATGCACGCCTTGGTGCAACCGGAGCTAGTCGAGATGGGCTACATGAATCCAGGTCGGTGGCAGCACATCGGCGAGGTGTATGCTGAGCTGGGCATGCTGCCAAAGGGGGTCTCGCTGAAAGGATTTATTTACGATCCTGATCCGCGACCCGATTTGCGCTGGTTGTATTGGAGTTTGGCGGCTGCACTGTTGTTAGCAAGCGCGGCTTGGTGGATCCATTTAAAACGCCTGACCCGCGAGCGAGAGCAGGCGCAAGCACGCATTCAGGTCAGCGAGGAGCGCCTGGCCTTTGCGTTGGACGGCGCCGGTTACGGCGTCTGGGACTGGGATATTCCCAAGGGGGAGGTGCTGTATTCCGAGCGTTGGCGCCAGATGCACGGTTTTAGCCGGGAGGATATTCCGGATCGCCTGGATGGCTGGGAGCAGAGGGTGCACCCGGATGATGTGCCTCTGGTCAAGGCCCGCATGCTCGATTATTTTGCCGGCAAGACCGACACCTATACCGTTGAGCACCGCGCGCTGTGCAAGGACGGCAGTTGGAAATGGGTCATGGACCGTGGAACCGTAGTCCGCCGTGATGCAGCAGGTAAGCCGTTGCGCATGGTTTGCACCCACGCAGACATCTCCATGCGCAAAGAGCAGGAAGAGCAGTTGCGCCACATGAACGAGACGCTGGAGACACGCGTGGCGGAGCGGACTGCGGAATTGCTGCTGATGATTGACCGCCTCAAGCAGACGCAGGCCAGCCTGGTGCAAGCCGACAAACTCGCGTCATTGGGCGCCCTGGTGGCGGGCGTTGCCCATGAACTCAACACCCCCATAGGCAATAGCCTGACCGTGGCCAGCACGATGGAGAATTATGTAAAAGGCTTCGAGACCGATGTCGCCAAAGGGTTGACCCGCAGTGCGCTGGACACCTTTGTCACCAGTGCGCGCGAGGGAACCGACATTCTGATGCGCAGCCTGCGTCGAGCCGCCGAGCTCGTGTCCAGCTTCAAGCAGGTAGCGGTCGATCAGACCAGCACCAATCGCCGCCAGTTTGACCTGCACCAAACGGTGGAAGAGATCATGCTGACCCTGGGTCCCACGATTCGCAAGACCACGCACCAGGTGGTGACCGATATCCCCTGCGACGTGACCATGGAAAGTTATCCCGGTCCCTTGGGCCAGGTGCTGACCAATATGATCAACAACGCCTTGTTCCATGGGTTTGAGGGACGTGAAAACGGCATGGTGACAATTGCCGCTTCGGTGCAAGATGATGGTCGCGTTCGCTTGACGGTGCAAGACGATGGGGTCGGCATCCCGACGGCAAATCTGGGGCGTGTGTTTGATCCGTTTTTTACGACCAAGCTGGGCCAGGGCGGTAGTGGTTTGGGATTGAACATCACCTACAACCTGGTCCATGACCGTCTAGGCGGCACGATTCGGGTCGAAAGCACACACGGGGCGGGTACGACCTTCATCCTGACCTTACCCCTTGTCGCCCCCATGGCCGAGACGCAGCCGGCCGCAGTCTCTACACCGGTTTGATGCTGTAGACGCAGCGGCGCGCACCAGCCAAAGCGTGCTCTACACGGTCAACCGTATTGCCCGGACCCAATGTGCGGCGGAAAACATCCAGCTCCGAGCGACAAAACCCCTGGCATGCGGTAGCGGCGGCACAGATGGGGCAATGGTTTTCGATCAGTAAAAAGCTGCCATCGGGCTGCTTCTCCAACTGCGCCATATAGCCCTCTTCGTCACGCGCCTGGACCAGTTTGGCAAGCCGCTGCGACAGGCTCTTGGTGCCCACCATGCGTGCCTGGTAGCTGGCCTCGCTGCTGTGTTCCCGCGCGGTGATGAGCTTCTCCAAACCGGCCTCGCCGAACAACGTGCGTACCTGCGCAATCAACTGCACGGTGAGCTCGCTGTGCCGATCCGGAAACCGCGCATGCCCGGCTTCGCTCAGCAACCAATAACGCGCTGGGCGGCCCACCTTGTCGGCCCGGTCTTCGCTGAGCACCTGGCCTTTTTCCTGCCAGGCTTCGAGGTGTTTGCGCACGCCCATGGATGTCAGCTGCAACTGCTCGGCCAACTGTTGCGCCGTGGCGGGGCCGCGGGTTTTGAGCAAAAAGAGAATGTGGTCGTTGGTGTTCACAGGCACGGGCTCAGCTTGGGCTGGCGGTAGTAGACGGTAAAGAAGATGCGGGCGACACACTCCATTGTCGGATGCGCCACGCCGCCCAGGTGGAAAGGCCTGCACCAACCAGCAAAATCAAACGCGTATCGATCAGCGTCAACACCGAGCCCAGCAGGGCCATCAAAATATTTGCCAGACAGAAGATGGTCGACAGCAGGCCCATGACGGCGCCTTGGCCGAGGTGGCCAAAACGCTCTGCGCACCAGACCGGCATGACCGCGTTGTAGTAGGCGTTGGGCAGGCCAAACACCACAATCGCCAGCAGGCCAATAGTGGGGTTGCCGAGCGCCACTGCGGCAATACAAATCGCTGACAACAGCGCAAACCGGCTCGCCTGCTGCAAGGGGTTTCTGCGTACGGTACGCCCTGCGAACACAGACGCGGCAGTCATCACCGCACACAGACCGGCTGTCGCCCAGGCGATGCCTTGCGCATCAAAGTGCGTCACCTCGACGAGCCACAAAGGATAGAACTCATAGAAGGCGGTCACGCCACAGGTATAGGCCAGTTGCACCGCCAGCAGCGTGCGCAGTTCCGGATGTTTGAGCAGCTTCAATGCATTCTGGTGTTGCACCACCTGCCACCAGCTGGTGGTCAACGTGCCCAGGCTGCGCCCCGGCACTGCCACCCAGGTGATGGCTGCGGTGACCAGCAGGGCCGCCACAGCCACCCAAAATGGGGTGGTCACGCCCCAGTGCAAGGTCAGCCCTGCCAATAGCGGCCCTGCCAACCAGCCCATGTACAGCGCGCCATTCAGCACGGAAAAGGCGCGCACCCGCACTGCGCCTTCCAGTTGGTCGGCCAGCATGGCACGCGCAACGCTGGCATTGCCCTCCATCAGCCCAGTAGCAAAACGCGCAACAATGAACAAGGGGTAAGACTGGTTCAGCAAGCTGACCGCCGTAATGGCATGGCCTGCTGCCGCACCCAGCGCAGTGATGAGCAGTAC
Source organism: Pseudomonadota bacterium (assembly GCA_040384785.1). GTDB lineage: Bacteria > Pseudomonadota > Gammaproteobacteria > Burkholderiales > Burkholderiaceae_C > Allorhodoferax. The sequence continues at coordinate 221,753 of JAZKIR010000009.1, read as the reverse complement.
CGGTCGGCGTCCATAACGATCCGACAAGGGGCCCAACAAAGTAGACCCGATCAGCAGCCCCAGTGGGTTGATAGCCAAGGCCACGCCGAACAGCAGCTTGGGCGGCAAGCCCAAAAAGTGGTTCAGGTTGTTGGCCGCGTCGGCGGCGAACAGCGGCGGCAATATCGGGTAGGGCAAGGCCGCTCCGACGGTTGAAAAAAACGCCACCAGGCAGGCGGCGGCGATAAGGAAGGCGGATTGCATGGCGTTGTTTTTGTAAACTTATGTGTTTACAAATGTAAAGCGCCGTGATTTTTATGTCAACAAAAAGGTTGATATATCAACACTTGTTGCATGGCTTCTAGGCCCGTTGCGGCGAAGGGGCATGGCTGGGCATTCAAGGCGAGGTGTCGAGCAGCAGGGCTGGGGTGAGCGCCAGAGTGAGGTCAAGGAGGAGCAGAGGGGCATGCCCTCTGCGGGGGACACGAACGGTGGCGTTTACCCCAGCTCTGCTGCGGGCGCGCAACGGAAACGCACCCTCAGCGGCAACTTAGCCTCTCCAAGCCCGCGGATAACGGTCCATTGACAAACCGTCCAGCGAAATCTCGGGTTTGCGGCCAGAGATCAAATCATCAATCACGCGCGCCGTACCGGCAGCCATGGTCCAGCCCAAGGTGCCGTGGCCGGTGGCCAGCAGCATATTGGCATACGGCGTGGGGCCAACGATGGGTGTGCCGTCCGGCGTCATCGGGCGCAGGCCGCACCAGAAAGTGGACTGGGACAGATCACCACCCTTGGGAAACAGATCGGTCAGCACGTGGTTCAGCGTGTCGCGTCGCGATTCGCGCAGTGTCATGTCAAAACCTGCCAACTCGGCCGTGCCGCCGACGCGGATGCGGTCACCCAGGCGTGTCACCGCCACTTTGTGTGTCTCGTCCATGATGGTGGACTCGGGTGCGCAGTTGGCATCGGTGATCGGCACCGTGATCGAATAACCCTTGACCGGGTAGACTGGAATATGGATGCCGATCGGCTTGACCAGTTGGGGCGTAAAGCTGCCCAGCGCCGTGACGTAATGGTCGGCCGTCAAGGTGCCGGCGCTGGTGCGCACACCGCTGACCTTGCCGCCGCTGACCTCGATGCCGTCGATGCTGGTGTTGTAGCGAAATTTCACGCCCAGGGCCTCGGCCATCTCGGCCAGGCGGTTGGTGAACTTGAAGCAGTCTCCGGTCTCGTCCCCGGGCAGGCGCAACGCGCCGACAAACTTCTCCTGCGTGAGCTTCAGTGCCGGCTCGGCCTTGACGAAACCGGCGCGGTCCAGCACCTCGAACGGCACCTTGTAGTCCTTGAGAACTTCCACGTCCTTGGCGATGCCGTCCATTTGCGCCTGGGTGCGGAACAGCTGTAGTGTGCCCTGGGCGCGGTCGTCATAACCAATGCCGGTTTCTGCGCGCAACTCCTTCAGGCAATCACGGCTGTATTCGGCAATCGGCACCATGCGGCTCTTGTTGATGGCATAAGCCTTCTCGGTGCAGTTGGCCAGCATGGACAGGCCCCAGCGCCACATGTTGGGGTCCAGCACCGGCCAGATGACCAGCGGGCTGTGGCGCATCAGCAGCCACTTGATCGCCTTGACCGGCACGCCGGGTCCGGCCCAGGGTGATGAATAACCGGGCGACACTTCGCCGGCATTGGCAAAACTGGTCTCCAGCGCGGGGCCTGGCTGGCGATCGATGACCTCCACCTGGTGCCCGGATTTGGCCAGGTAATACGCCACCGATGTGCCAATGACACCACTGCCCAGAACGATGACTTTCATGCCCAAAACCCTTCAATTTGTGTGCCTGAAATGTAACCCTTTGTGTTCGATTTATAGTAGTTTGCTTATAGATTCAGCGGCAACATTAGCTGCGATACTGATCCACCCCCGTAATTTCTTAGCCTGACATCATGCTCCAGACACCCGGTGAATTTGTTCCCTTGATGACCGCACAGGGTCATCCCGATCCATTGGCTTTCGTCTTTCGCGGCGGCAAGCTGCTGGTCCGCGAAGACGATCTGACGCTGCCGGACGCGCGCATGGGCCTGCCCTTGCATGGCCTGCAGCTGGAACAATTCCATCCGGTGGGGCTGTGGCAAGAACGCTATTGCTGCACCACCTGGGTGGACGTCGAACTGGAACCCCAGGCCGGCTTTGCCTTCGTCCCGTTGCGGTCTTTATTTGGCAGCATGGACGAACCGTTGTTGGGTTTGGCCAGCCGCGCCATACAACTGGCCGAATGGGCGCGCACGCACCGTTATTGCGGCCACTGCGCCAACCCCATGCAACTAGCTAGCGGCGAGCGCGCCTTCAAATGCCCGGCCTGCGGCATGATCGCCTACCCCCGCATCTCGCCGGCGATGATGGTGCTGATCAAAAAGGGCGACGAGATCTTGCTGGCCCGCCACGTGGTGTCACCTACGGGCCGTTTCAGCGCATTGGCGGGTTTCCTGGAGGCAGGGGAGTCGATTGAAGAAGCCATCCACCGTGAAGTGATGGAGGAGGTGGGCCTGAAGGTGACGAACTTGCAGTACTTCGGCAGCCAGTCCTGGCCCTTCCCGCATTCGCTGATGATTGCCTTCACGGCCGAATACGCAGGTGGGGAGATCACGCCGGACGCGAACGAGATTGCCGAGGCGCGTTGGTTCGGCCCGCACGATGCGCAACCCGAGGCGCCGCCCGGCGTGTCCATTTCCAACCTGTTGCTCAATGCCCATTGGCCCGGGCCGCGAAACACGTCAAAATAACCCAAATAGGGGTTTTTTGACAAGTTTCACGATGCCTACGGAGAAAAAAGGCCTATAGCCCTCGTGGAATATGCATCATGCGCTATCACAATGATAGCGATTACTGGCTGTCAGGCCTTTACCGCCCAGCGCAGCTTGGCTGACGTGGAGCGTGGGTTGGCCCGGCGCTCGTCAAACGAGGCGCGTATCGGGTCACTGGCCACGCTGGAGTAGATGCCGCTGCGTTCACCAGTCTGGAACGCCTTCTTGACGCGCCGGTCCTCACCCGAGTGGAAGCTCAATATCGCGACCCGGCCACCGGGGTTCAGACAGGACGGCAGCAGGTCCAGAAGGCGGTCCAGCACGCCGAACTCGTTGTTGACCTCGATACGCAAGGCCTGGAAGGTGCGTTGCAAGGCCTTTTTGGTTTCGGCCAGGCGCTCTTCTTCCGGCATGTTGCGCTTGAAGGCCAACGCCAGAGTTTTGCGCACCAAATCGGCCAGCTGCGTCGTGGTTTCCAGGTATTGGCCTTGCAGCGCCGCTGCTAGCGGAATGGCATAGGGCTCATCTGAGTTGTCGACCAGCAGGTCGCGTAGGCGCTGGCGGGTGACCGACAGTAGAAGATCGGAAGCCGACTGGCCGCTGCTGGGGTCCAGGCGCAGGTCCAGCGGGCCGTCAGCCTTGAAGCTGAAGCCGCGTGCCGGGTTGTCGATCTGCATGGACGACACGCCCAGGTCGGCCAGCACCACGTCAAAGCCGCCACCGGCTTCGGGCAGCAGCGTGGCCAGCTCGGAGAAGTTGATACGGCGTATGACCAGCTCGGCGGGTGAGAACCCCAGCTTGCGCAGCCGCGCCTCAGTACGGGGCAGCTCGATCGGGTCCACGTCCACGCTGAACAAACGTCCACCGGGCAGCAGCTTGGGCAGTATTTCTTGCGTGTGGCCGCCGTATCCCAGCGTGGCATCCAGCCCTACTTCACCAGGCTGGGGTTTGAGGATGTCCAAGATCTCGTTAACGCAGATCGAGCGGTGCATGCCGGCCGGGGTCTGGCCACGGTCCAGCACTTTTTGTACGGCTTCGGCATTGCGAATGGGGTCCAGCTCTTTGTATTTTTCTTCGAAGCGTTTGGGGTGGGTGCCCGCATAGCGCACCCGTCGTTGGTGGGGAGTTGCGTCGTCGGTCATGCTTCGATTGTCGCGTATGTTGACTTGCAATTCCCGGTGGAGCGTTTGTCCGTGTGCCCGCAGCAGGCATGGGGTGGCCGTTCTGCTCCGTGTCCCCCGCCCGCTGTGCGGGCTCGTCCTTGACCTGCGCAGAACAGCCACCCAATGCCTGCAGTTCGAACCTTTGTTTGCGATGGCTGGCACGCCGAGATCACGACGGGACGATTGACACGAACAGGTTTGACATCTGATTGGCACAGACCAAGCTGCGAAGTATCCATCGGGTAGTGGGTTTTGCGCAGGTAAAGGAGGAGGCCATGCTTGCATGGCCGGGGGACACGGAGCAAAACCCGCTACCCGATTGATACGTAACCAGGTAAGCACGGCGTAGACCCCAACTCTGCTGCCCGACAGCTCGGGGGTGCCTGCCAGATGAGACTAGCCACCCGCCCCCGTGATCAGCTTCAGGTCAAACACCCGCTCTACCAGCCACAGTGCTGCCACCAGCATGGTCAGCAACGAGCCCCACACAAACACGCCCTTGCGGTAGAACGCGGTGTGGCGCAGCGCAAAAGCTACGGGCAGAAAGACGGCGACGATGGCCATCTGGCCGACTTCCACACCCAGGTTAAAGCCCAGCAGCGACAGCGCCAACGCGTCGGTCGGCAGGCCCAGTTCTGCCAACACGCTGGCAAAGCCAAAGCCGTGGATCAGGCCGAAGCAAAACGCCACGACCCAGCGGCGGTGCGCCACCATGGGCCACACATTGTTGGCGGCTGCCAGCACCACCGACAAGGCGATGGCCGACTCCACCAGCCGCGACGGCAGGGACACCAGGCCCAGCGCTGCCAGTGACAAGGTGATGGAGTGGGCGACAGTGAACGAGGTCACGACCCACAACACTTCCTTCCAGGCCTGGCCAAAACGCTCGGCGCCGCGCCAGTGTCCAAGGGCTTCACCGCCGGGCCGCGACCCCTGCAACGACGAAGCGTGGGAGCTGGAGTACACAAGCACTGCCGGCAGCAGCAATGACAACAGGAACAGGATATGGTCAAAGCCAATCCAGATATGCCAGATGCCTTCGATCAGGTACTGCTTGAACTGCTGCAGGCGCGACACCGCCTCGGCGCCAAACTGCAGCGCGCCGCTGGTGGGTGACAGCACCGTGGTATGCGTGATTCCGTCGACGGAGGCGCGCAGCAGGCCGCGGTGCAAGCTGTCCAAGTCAAACAGCAGACGGTAATGCAGCCCCAGCGGGCCGGCCTTGTCGGGGCAGGTGCCGGTGATCTTCAGCACGGCGTAGGCCCCATCGGTGTGTTCGTCGACCTGCAGTTCGGTCAACCGCAAGGGGCAGACACCGCCGCGTGTCAGCTCCAGGCGGCTCAGGGCCCACGCCGACAGATCCGATTGGCGGCTGCGCAGCTCGCCCCAATTGATCTCACCGTTGCCGTCGCTGTCCAGGCCCAGTGCAAAGTCGATGTCGCGCACGGCAATGTCCCACTGCGCGGTGACGACAGCGCCTTGTGCGGTAACTACGATATAGCTGTCGCTGGCCTTGTGGGCCCAGGCCGACAGGTGCAGGCACAGCAACAGCGGCACGGTCAAAAGGTAACGCATCATTTGGCGGCTCCAGTGGTGGTGGCCGCAGACGATGGCTGCAGTTGCTTGGCGAGCCCGCGCAGGACCGTGTCTTCAAATCCGCTGGTTTGCAACCAGTCCGTTACAGGGCGCGCGGCAGTGGGATCTCGAGCGGCCAGCGCCGCTTCCAGCACAATGCGTGCGTCCCGCGGCTCCTTTTGCACCTGATAGTTTTCCACGGCCAGACGCAGGGCCTCCTTGGCGTCCTTGCGCAGGTGCAAATGGAAGCGTGCTTCCTCGGCCTGGTGCGTGGTATCGCCGCGCAGCCTGGCCGCGCCAAAGCGGTCACTCAGGGTTTGTATGTGGCCAGCTGCGGCCGGTAGCTTCAGCAGGGTTTCGGCCTCGGCCAGGCGCAGCAGCAATCCGTCTACGGCCTCCCACTTGGCCAATTGCTGGATAACCTGGTCTGCACGCCCCTGGTCCAGTAAAAAATCGCTCCAGGCCGCTAACAGGTAGCCATCGTCCACGCCCAGTGTCAGTGCCTGGCGAAAGTGCTGTTCGGCAATCGCCGCTTGTCCCTGCCAGGCCGCCACTTCGCCCAAACGGGTGTGCAGCCACAGGCGCTGGTCGTCGTCGCGGGTCGTGTTTAATGCCTGTTGCAGAGTCTTATAGGCTGCGTCCAGATGACCGGTGTAGGCATGCGTCAGACCGGCACAACCCCCGTGCAGGACTGGGCGTTGCAGGCGCTGCAAAGCCTCGCACTCCTTGGCCGCGTCCGCATAGTTGGCCTGCACCAGATAAATGGCGCCGCGCCAGGCATGGGCTCCGGCCAAATCGGCATCCAGCGCCAGCGCGGCCGCGAAGTCATTCAGTGCGTCGGTGAAATCGTGGCGGTACTGGCGCACCATGCCGCGCACCACCAGTAGCGGCGCCGTCATCTGTCCCGTAAAACGGCCCACTAGCGCATCCGCATAACCCACGTAGCGCGGGTCACCCCGTGCCGCAGCCAGATCAAAATACCGCAGTGCCAACGCGACCGCGGGCTCTGGAGCTTTAGGGGCCTTGGCCACCTCCGCGCGAAGACCGGCAAGCTCCCGCGCCGCGGTGTCGCCGGCTCTAAACGGCAGGCGTTCTATGACCTCGGCATCCTTTGCCGGTGTGCGGGGTGTCGCCTGCAGCATCGATGCGGACAGTCCCAGGGCCAACACCACGAGCACCCTGGCTGCGAAAAAGAGACGAAAGATTTGTGAATATTGCATATTTAACGTACATTGTTCAACGGCATTTAGTGCCTTCGTGTCCTTTTATTAAACCCTAGGAGACCATCTATGAACAAATTACTTTCCGTCTTGGTTGTCACAGCCTTTGCCACAGCTTCCGTAGGCGCATTTGCTGCTGCCCACGGGGGTGCCATGTCCGACAAGGAAAAGGCTGAAAAAATGGCGGCCTGCAAGAAGATGGATATGGCAAAGGCGGACGACAAGGCCAAGGCTGAATGCAAGAAACTCGAAGAGCCAAAGAAGTAAATCTTTGCATGGCTTCAAAAAAAAGCGGACTTCTGGGTCCGTTTTTTTTTGCTTCTGCCCAGCCATCGCGCGCAACCGGAGGTGCCGGCATTGCGCCACGCGAGAGATCGGTTAGAAACGGGTGTGGAGCATGGTTTGTGTCCCGTGTGTTTGCCAACACGGGGACAAGAATGGGTTCATGTGGTCTGGCAGTCAGAATAAAGGCGTAGGCATGGCACAAGAAGACATCAGCTTCACCGACTTGATTGCCTCGTCGATTCACGACATGAAGAACTCGTTGAACGTGCAGGTCAGCGCCTTGGAACGTATTGCCGGCCAATGCCGCGAACGCGGCGACACACCAACCTTTGAGGACCTGGGCCATGTGATCTACCAGGCCAACCGGATGAATTCCAATCTCATCCAGTTGCTCAGTCTGTACAAGCTGGGCAAGTCCATTTACCCGATCGACATTGCCGAGCATTGCATCGCCGAAGTGATCCATGAGGCCATTCTGCAAAACAGATCCATCATGGAATTCAAGGGCCTGGCCATTTCGGTGGACTGCGCCGCAGATTGTTATTGGTACATAGACCGGGACCTGGTCGAAGGCGTATTGGTCAACGCCCTGAACAACGCCTACAACTACACCCAGGACAAGATCCGCGTCGCCGCATCCGTGGTGAATGGGGCATTGGAATTGCGGGTCGAAGACAACGGTCGCGGCTACCCGCCCAGTATGTTGCTGAAGAATGGGGTCTCGGCCAACAAGAGCATCAATTTCCTGAGCGGCAGCACTGGCTTGGGTTTTTACTTTTCATCCCAGGTCGCGGGCATGCACAAGAATGTGGGGCGTCACGGTACGCTCACCATTGAAAATGGTGGCGCCTTCGGCGGAGGTTGTTTTGTGTTGACGCTTCCTTAGTTTTTTGCGCGAAGAAAGACCTAGACATGACGGCTTCTCTGACACAGTCCAGGATACTGGTGATTGACGATTTTCAGGGCATGCGCACGATGCTGCGTGACTTCGTCAGAGCCATGGGGGTAACCCAGGTCGACACGGCAGCCAGTGGCCGGGAGGCCCTGAGCCAGTTGCGCAACAACCGCTACGGCATCGTGATCTGTGATTTCAATCTGGGCCAGGGCCAGAATGGGCAGCAGGTCCTGGATGAGGCCAGGATGCACGACTACATCGGCGTGTCCACGATCTGGGTCATGGTGACGGCCGAGAAGACGACCGACATGGTCATGGGTGCCGCCGAAGTCAAGCCCGACGACTATCTGCTCAAGCCCATCAACCAAAGCCTGCTGGAGACGCGGCTCGAAAAACTGATCGTCCGAAAACAATCCCTGGGTGGCATCGAGACGGCCATCAAGGCCAAAGACTATGTGGCCGCCGTCGCCCAATGCGACCTGCAGTTGCAGGGCCAAGTGGTGAACCCGACGGAAATTCTGCGCATCAAGGGAGACCTGCTGCTCACTCTGGGCGACTATGAGCCGGCCAGGGCCTTGTTCGAGTCCGTTCTGGCAACGCGCAATATTGCCTGGGCCAAGACCGGCCTGGGCAAGATCCAATACCTGGCGGGAAATTACGGCGCCGCCAGGGATGCCTTTCAACAGGTGCTGGGTGAAAACAGAATGTTCATCGAGGCATCGGACTGGTTGGTCAAGTCCCTGGTCGCGCTGGGCGACAGCGCGCAGGCACAGCAGGTGCTACAAGACGCGGTGAAGCTGTCGCCCAATTCACCAGCGCGTCAAAAGGCGCTGGGCGAAGCCGCCTACCGCAACGGCGAGCTGGACGTGGCTCAGGCGGCTTTTGAGAAAAACATCAAGATCAGCGAATTTTCCGCACACAAGAGCGCGACCGTGTACGCCGGCCTAGCCAAGGTGTTTGCGCAAAAGGATGCGCCGGACGAGGCCTTGAAAGTTCTGGCACGCAGCAAGAGCGCATTCAAGGACAACCCCGAAGCCGCCATTCAGACCGCGGCGGCGGAAAGCGCGGTGTACCAAAAGATGGGGCTGACCGAGAAGGCCGAGGACTGCATGGCCCGCGCCGAACAGTTGATGGCCAGCCTGCCCACCAAGGCCAACCCCGAAACCGCGATGGAGATGGCCCAGGCATTGTTCGCGCTCGGGAAAAAAGACAAGGCCTGCGATCTGATGCGTGACCTGGTCAAGAACAACCACGAGAACGTCGAGATCGCGCGCCAGATCGAGGCCGTGTTTGAGGGTGCGCAAATGGGCGCTGAAGGTGCTGCGTTGATCCGGGAATCCAAGCAGGAGGTCATCAACATCAACAACCAGGGTGTGATGCTGGCCAAGAAGGGGGAATTTCTGGAAGGTGCCAAGTTGCTGAGAACCGCCGTGCACAACCTGCCCAATAGCGAGGTAGTCATCCTCAACCTGTGTGGCTTGCTGCTCGGTCTGATGAACAAGGAAGGCAAGAGCGACACCATGGTGAACGAGGTCAAGGAGCTGCTGGAGCGGGTCTTTGTACTGAACCCGGCCAACAAGAAATACCACTTGTATGCTGGCGCACTGGCCCGTATGACGGGGGGGAAATAGGGAGCGGACCAACACCACTCAGTCGGCCGGTACCCGCGACTGAATGTGAAGAAATGCTTGGGCAGCGCAAGAGTTTGTCCGCCAACAGGGACCGACGGAGGGCCGACAGTTGAATACTGCTGATCACGCCCGCGCTATGTTGCCTTGGCCGATTGCGCGATGTGTTCCTGCAGGTCGGTGACGGATAGCTTGCTTGCCATTTTGTGGCGGAGTTGCTTGAGCTCGTCCAGCACCGATTTGAGTTCGCTGTTGCTGGGCCGCAGTGGGCGCAATGACGATGCTTGTCTCTCCATGTTTAAAAATAGAATGGGCCACTTTTGACTAGTTGTGGCCGTATGCAGTGCCGTGTTCCAGGTCTGAAACGTGGCGGGTCAATGTACTTTGCCTTACTTTCGTACCTTGCTCAGTATCTCTCCGGTTTCATTGCCCTCTTGCTTGCCATCCGGGCTGCGCCGAATGTAGTCGAAGACTTCGTCCTGCTTGATGTCAACGATTTGCCCGGCTTTGAGTGACGGCACTTCTCGTGGCTCGTTACGCAGCATCCCGCTGATCTGGTTGCCGCTCCACTTGGTAACTTCGACCCACATCCATTCTGTGCCACCGGTTGCGGTGGCGAATGGAGCCTTGAACGACAGGGTTTCGCCCGGTCGCAAACCGGCCGTGAATGCAGCCTTGAGCGTGGGCAGTTGCTTGCGTGCGCGCTCACTGGCTTCACGCACGTCGGTGTCGTGTTTCACGCGGATGATGTCATCTGCATGCGCCCCAAACACGCTGGTGACGAAGGCGGTTTGCCGGCTGGTGCTGTCCGTCCCCGCAAATTGAGGGAACCGCAATTCCAACAGTGCGTTGTCAGGATCACCGTCCTGGGCCGTTGTTTGCAGAAGCTGAACACTACCGCGGGCTTGGCCCTTGTTGATGACGGAACTGGCAATTTTTTTGCGCACGGCCGAGTGTTTGAGCGACGCGATCTGGAAATCCAACTGCCCCGAGTCCAGCGGACGATCACTTTCCACCAATTTTTGCGCCGTAAGATTGATGGTGGTACCCAGTGGGCCGTTGAGTGACCATGTGGTGTCGTTGATTACCAGGTCGGGCAGAGCAAACTTGCCCATGCCCAATGTGATGGAGCGCACCTTGCCTTTGTTGTTGTAGGCGTGGATGACAGTGTGGCGCGAGGCGTCGGGCCACGGACCTTCCCAGGTGGCGATCCGGCTTTGCTTCCAGACATCCGGCGTAAAGATTTCCCGTGTTTCCTCGTCCCAAATCAAAGCCTGGGTCTGCGTGGCCAGGCTCAGCGCAAATTCGTTGGCCCTCAATAAATTGGGCAGTGCATCCCGAGCGGGATGGGCAAACACCATGACCAGCACCTGTGGTGACTTTTGCAAGGCCTGCGCTTGGGCAAGACTCAAGCCCCGCCCAAAGTACTTCAGGGATTCCATAGAGGGTGGCTTATAGGCGGTTTCCACATTGCCGACGATGGACGACAACGTCAGGGTTCGTTTGTCCTTGGCTCCAACGTCCGGCTTGTCAACGACGTGAAAACCAAACTGCGGATCGGTGGCGAGTTTGCGGGCAAGCTTCTCGGGCGCATCCCCCCGCTTGGCATCGAAATACAGTGCGAATGAGTACACGGCGACCGGCCGCTGCCAGGCGGTGGACGGCAGGGGACGCCCGGTTTCTGCGGTGGCCAGCGGCCCCAAGCAGTAGTACAAGACCATTGCAAGAGATACGAAAGAGCGCGCGTAGGATGTGTGCATGGGAAGGTGCGTTGTGTCGGTAGGGAAGCTGCTTCAGATATTACTTTGCCTCAGCAAGCGATAGTCACTCGGCGAAATGCCGATGTGCCGCTTGAAGGCGCGCGAAAACGCGCTGTGGTCGGTAAAGCCGCTGTCGACACCGATTTGCGCCACGGTCCTGTCGGACGCCAGTTGCCCCAGTGCAAACTCCAGCCGCAAGGACAACAACCAGCGGCTGGGCGTGAGCTGCAGCAGCGCCAGCACATGGCGCTCCAACTGCGCCACCGACAGCCTGGCGTGTTGTGCCAGATCCGCCACGCTGATGGGGTCGGTGCAATGCTGGCGTGCCCAGGCCAGGCTGCCGGCCAGGCGCTGGTAGACCGGGTTTTGCGTGGACGGCCCCTTCAGGTCGCGTGAAATGCCGACGATGCCACAGACCTTGCCCGCCTCACGCACCGGGTGTTTGATGGACAGGCACCAGCCGGACTCGCCATTCGGAAACAAGTGCCGTTCCAGCAGATCCCCCATGCTGACGCCGCTGCGAATGACCTGCAAGTCCTGCTGCCAGTAATGCACCCCCAGCTGGGCCGGAAACACTTCGGCCGCGGTCTTGCCTTTCAGCGCACGCAGATTCGGCAATCCCAGGCGTTGCAGCAGGGTCTGGTTGGCGTGTAGGTAGCGCCCCTCGGTGTCTTTGCTGAAGTAGACAACATCGGGCAGGCGGTCAAACAGGGCGTGGTGGGCGTTGAGCATATCCATGGGCGCATTGTGCCGAATTCTGCATGCACAGGCCGGACTTTGATCTAGACCGCAGCCACATGGGTCGACAAAATTCCGGCATGGAAAAAATCATTTGTATCGATTCACACACCGGTGGTGAGCCCACCCGGGTTGTGGTGTCCGGCTTTCCGGATCTGGCGGGTTTGCCGCTGACCGCTGCCGTCGAACGGCTGCGCAGCGAACACGACCACTACCGCAAGGCGACCGTCTGCGAGCCGCGTGGCAATGACGTGGTGGTGGGCGCGCTGCTGTTGCCACCCGTCAACACCGGCTCATTGGCTTCGGTCATCTTCTTCAACAACGTGGGTTATCTGGGCATGTGTGGCCACGGCACGATTGGCCTGTTGGCCAGCCTGCAACACATGGGCAAGGTCGCACCGGGCAACTACGCCATCGACACGCCGGTGGGCACGGTGCAAACCCGTTTGCATGGCAAGGGTTGGGTGGAGGTGGATAACGTGCCGGCCTACCGGCACCTGGCAAACGTGGAGCTGGATGTACCCGGATACGGCCGCGTCGTGGGTGACGTGGCCTGGGGCGGCAACTGGTTTTTTCTGGCGAGTGCCGGTCAACTGCCGCTGGATTTGGCGGGCGTTCAGGCACTCACCGCCTTTGCGCTGGCGGTGCGGCGGGCGCTGCGCAAACACGGCATCACCGGCCGCGACGGCGCCGAGATTGACCACATCGAACTGATGGGTGCGCCCCACACACATGGCAACAGCGGTCGCAATTTTGTGCTGTGCCCCGGCGGCGCCTACGACCGCTCACCCTGCGGCACCGGAACCAGCGCCAAGCTGGCCTGTTTGGCGGCCGAGGGCAAGCTGCACGAGGGCGAACGCTGGTTGCAGGAGAGTGTGGTGGGCAGCGTATTTGAGGGCCGCTACAAACACCTGGGCGAACAGCTGATTCCCTCCATACGCGGCCAGGCCCATGTGGTGGCGGAGACCACGTTGCTGCTGGACCGCCGCGACCCTTTTTGCTGGGGCCTGGACGAGCGCCAGAGTGCACCTGCCCAACGACCCGTTTCCATTTCCCACTACGTAACAGGAACCTACGCATGAACACTTTCTGGCAAGGCGTCTTACCCGCCATCACCACCCCGTTTCGCACCAATGGCGAGGTCGACCATGAATTCCTGGCCCGCCATGTGGATCTGATGGTGCGCGCCGGCAGCACCGGCATCGTGCCCCTGGGCTCCCTGGGCGAAACCGCGACGCTGAGCTTTGACGAAAAGCGTGCCGTGCTGCGCACCGTGGTCAAGGCGGTTGCCGGACGCGGTGCCGTGGTGCCCGGCGTGGCAGCCCTGGCCACGGTGGATGCCGTGCGTTTTGCGCAAATGGCGGCGGAAGAAAACTGCAGCGGCCTGATGGTGCTGCCACCCTATGTGTATTCCACCGACTGGCGCGAGATGAAGGCCCATGTCAGCACCGTCATCGCCAGCACGGCCTTGCCCTGCATGCTGTACAACAACCCGATCGCCTACCGCACCGATTTCACGGCCACCCAAATGCTGGAGCTGGCCGAAGCGCACCCCAACCTGGAGGCGGTCAAAGAGTCCAGCGCCGATGTACGCCGGATTGCGGCCATCAAGTCGGCCCTGGGTACACGGCTGCAGATACTGGTCGGTGTGGACGACCTGATTGTGGAAGGTATTGCCGCTGGTGCGACCGGCTGGGTGGCCGGGCTGGTGAATGCATTTCCGCACGAGTCCATTGCGCTGTTCAAGCTGGCCCGTGCCGGGCGCTGGGCCGAGGCCGAGCCGCTGTACCACTGGTTCTTGCCGCTGCTGCGCATGGACGTGGTGCCAAAGTTTGTGCAATTGATCAAGCTGGTGCAGTCGCGCGTGGATCTGGGCAGCCAGGCCGTGCGGGCGCCGCGTCTGGTGCTGGACGGCGAAGAGCTGGCGCAGGCCAATGCCACCATCACGCAGGCGCTGGCCAGCAAGCCGGCACTGCCCGCCGTCTGATCCTGTCATGGCCGCACTGAGCCGGGCACTGGATGCACACACCATCGTCATAGGCGCCGGTGTCATCGGTGCGGCCTGCGCCTTTCGCCTGGCGCAGACCGGCCGCGAGGTCTTGCTGCTGAACGCCGACCCGCCTGAAGGCGCCGCCAGCTTCGGCAATGCCGGCCATATCGCCACCGAGCAACTGTTTCCGCTGGCCAGTGGCGAGGTGCTGCGCAAGAGCTGGTCTTACCTGCGGGACCCGGACAGCCCCTTGCGCCTGCGTATGGGCCATCTGTTGCCGCTGATGCCGTGGTTGGCGCGTTTTGTGTGGGCGGCGCGCAAGCCGGCCTATGCGCGGGGTGTTGAAGCCATTCTGGCGCTGCAGCGCAGCGCCTTGGCCGACATGGCCGACCTGTTGCGCGATGCAGGGCTGGCCGACCTGCTGCACCAGCGCGGGCATCTGGAAGTGTGGGAGACCGAAGCCGGTGGCAACACCGCCATAACACATGCCGAGCGCTTGAAGGCCTTTGGCGTGGAGTCACAGCAGTGGTCGGCAGACGCCGTGCGGGCGCAAGTCCCTCTGCTGACCCCGGGCGTACAAGGCGCAGTCCACTACCTGGGCAGCGGCCACGTGGACGACCCCTGGGCGGTGTGCCAGGGCCTGCGCGAGGCCATGTCGCGCAGCCGCGGCCAGATGTACCAGGGCAGGGCGGTTCGGCTATTGGCCGACCCGCAGCAGGGCGCAACGGTGGTGCTGGAAGACGGCAGCCAACTGCGGTCCGAACAACTTCTGGTCTGTGCCGGCGCCTGGTCCAAGCCACTGGCCGCCAGCCTGGGCTACCGCGTGCCGCTGGACACCGAACGCGGCTACCACATCACCGTGGGCGGACCATCCGCGTCGCAAACCGATGGGCCGCCGACGCTGTTGCAACCGGTGGCCTCCACCGAACGCAAGGTCATCATGACGTCCATGTCGATGGGCCTGCGCATGACCGGCACGGTCGAACTGGGCGGCCTGCACCTGCTGCCCGACCCGCGCCGTTACCAGTTGCTCCGGCGCCAGTTGCAGGCACTGTTGCCGGGTGTTGACACCACCGATATGCGCAGCTGGATGGGTTTTCGCCCCTCATTGCCCGACCATTTACCGGTCATGGGAGTGGCACCCCGCCACAACAATGTATTCTTCGCCTTCGGCCACCAACACCTGGGGCTGACCTTGGCGGGCGTAACGGCCGCTGTGATGGCAGAGTTGATGCAGGTATGCAGCAGCCCTATCGATCTGGCGCCTTATGCGGTGGACCGGTTCCGGTTCGCCTGAGTGTGCCGCAAAGGTGGTTGAAATACCCTGAATGGGTATTTCAACCACGATGCATGGTAAAACAGGCCACTAGCCCTCGTTATTACTCAGTATGCTGCTATACAAATGGTAGCAATTGCAAACCCTATCCGGGTTTTGAAAGGGAGACACGCGCATGAGGTTGTTTTTCGCTTTTGTGCTGACGGCGTTACACACGCTGAGCAGTTGGGCCGCGGCAGAAGAAATTCCGCTGCGCCTGCCCAACACCATAACCCCCACGGCCTACCGCCTGGCCTTGCAGATAGACCCGAACCAGCCCATACACAGTGGCGAGGTCACGATCTCCGTAGACATCAAACAAGCCAGCCAGTCGATTCGCCTGCATGCGGTCGACATTGCGGTGCGTTCCGCCGTGCTGCGGGTTGCCGGCAAGAACTTCAGCGCCAGCGCACAACAGCGCAATTCCGATGTGTTGGACCTGAACTTCGACAAAACCGTTCCCAAAGGCAAAGGCGAACTCCATATCGTGTTCACCGGCCGTATTGAAGACAAGGACAGCCAGGGGCTGTTCCGCCAGAAAGAGGGCGGCGAGTGGTATGCCTTTACCCAGTTTGAATCCATCAGCGCACGCCAAGCCTTTCCGGCCTTTGATGAGCCGGGCTGGAAAGTGCCATGGACGGTGTCGTTGACCGTTCCGCAGTCCATGACCGCGGTTTCCAGCGCGCCCATGGTGCGTGAGGTGTTGCTGGACAAGGGGCTAAAACGTGTCGAGTTCCAGACCAGCAAGCCCATGCCCAGCTACCTGCTGGCCTTTGGTGTCGGTCCTTTTGACATTCTGGATGGCGGCATGGCAGGCAAGACGCCGGTGCGTTTCATCACGCCGCGTGGCCGGGCCAAGGAGGCCACGTTTGCGGCCAGTGTTACGCCCAGCATTTTGGCCAAACTGGAAACCTACTTTGGCATGCCCTACCCGTATGAAAAGCTGGACGTCATGGTGATACCCATCACGCTGAATTTTGGCGCCATGGAGAACCCGGGGCTGGTTACCTTCAATTCCCTGCGCATGCTGGCCAAGCCTGGCGAAGAAACCATAGACTTCAAGCGCCTGTTTGTGGAGACGCAGGCGCACGAACTGGCCCATATGTGGTTTGGTGATCTGGTCACCATGGCCTGGTGGGACGACCTCTGGCTCAACGAGTCTTTCGCGTCGTGGATGGCTGACAAAATCACCGCCCAGATGGACCCCGAATTACGTGGCGAAGGCGGCTCCCAGACCGCACGCGCCTGGGCCATGCAGACCGACCGCCTGCTGTCCACGTCGCAGATTTACCAGCCCGTGAGCAAGACGTTTTCACAGAGCGACCCGCTCGGCGGTCAGAGCTCGGCCATCGTCTATGGCAAGGGCCAGGCGACGCTGGCCATGTTTGAAACCTGGCTGGGCGAAGAGCGTTTTCAGGCCGGCGTGCGGCGCTACATGGCCAAACACGCCTGGGGCAATGCCACCGGCGAAGACTTTGTGGCAGCCCTGGCCCAAGGTGACAAGCAACTCACCGCGGCCTTCAGGACCTTTACCCACCAGCCCGGCATTCCCCGTTTGGGGGTGGAGCTGAAGTGTGATGGCCAGCCACGCCTGGAATTGACGCAGTCGCGCTTCTTGCCAACCGGCGTTAGCGCACCGCAGCAGCCGTTGTGGTGGATTCCAGTGACGGTGCGCACACCGGCAGGCACGGCGCAAATGCTGTTGAAAGACAAGAGCGGTCAACTGGCTTTGCCCGACACCACATGCCCGGCCTGGGTGCAGGCCAACGCGCAGGGTTCGGGTTATTACCGCGCGGTGTATGCGCCGGGGCAGATGGCGAATCTGATGGCCAAGGCCGATTTGAGCGTGCCCGAGTTGATGGCCAATTTGAGTGACGTGTTGGCCCTGAGTGAGTCGGGCGATCTGTCAGTGGCCGAGACGCTGGCCATTGCCATGCCGTTCAGTACACACCCGCAGCGCGAGGTGGCCGAGTCCGCGCTGACCACCATCAGCAAGATGGAACACCTGCTGGAGCCGTCACAACGTGTCGCCTATGCACAGGTGTGGAAAACCGCGTTTGGCGTACGTGCACAACAACTGGGTTTGCTGGAGCAGGCGCAGGACAGTGCGGACGCGCGCGCGCTGCGTTCCAAATGGATGGCACGTTATATCGACCTCAGCCAGGACAGCGGGCTGACGGCGCAAGCCAACACATTGGCGCAGGCCTGGTTGAAAGACCGCTCCAGTCTGCCCAGCACCAGTCGCAACCTGGTGTTGCGCGCAGCGGCCTTCCACGGCGACCGCGCCTACTTTGACGCACTGCTTGCGGCTGCGACGGGCAACCCGAATCGCCGCGAACGAGCCGACATCTATGGCGCCCTGACCAGCTTTCGCAAGCCTGCGCTGGCACAGGCCGCACGTGAGTTGTGGCTGTCACCCGAGCATGACATCCGCGAACTGATGGCGGCGGGCCGCACACGGGGCCGGACCGAGGTGGTGCGCGAAGGCATGCTGGCCTTTGTGACCGGTCACTTTGACGCCATCACGGCCAAACTGTCCAAGGATGCGGCCGCACGTTTTCCACAAATGTTTGAAGGTGCTTGCACCTTGCAGGAGGCCGATCAACTGGAAACTTTCTTCACGCCGCTTACCCGCACATACACCGGGTTGACCAAGACCCTGGCGCAATCCCTGGAGACAGTGCGGGTATGTGCGCGTTACCGCGAAACACAACACGCCAGCTTGCAAGCCTACCTAAAACAGTTTTAACGGATTGCAACAAAGCAAGCGCTCGGCGCAGATTGCGTCTACAGTAGCCATGTACAACAGATGATGCGTTGCGAGAGATGAGGGGCTTGGCGGTCGCATGTGGGTGGAAAGTCCGAGGCGTCCGTGGCAAAGGATTTGTGTTCAGGGGTAAAGATGGGTAGTTGCCCCCCAAATCTTGTGGTAATTTACGCATGTAAGTGCTCAAATGAACTTATCACTTGTTGTTGGTACCTAACGCTCACGGTCCCACCAGTCCCCTGGTGAGGCCGTACTGAAACAGGAGGCCTTATGGATGCAATTGGCAACTTCGTCGCACGTTATGCACGTAGCCGCGAGGAAGAACTATCCATCGATGACTATCTGGCGGAATGCAAGCGCAATCCGTTGGCTTATGCCACAGCCTCCGAGCGCATGTTGACCGCCATTGGCGATCCTGAATTGGTAGACACACGCAACGACCCGCGCCTGTCGCGTCTGTTTGCCAACAAGACGATCAAACGCTACCCCGCATTTGCCGAGTTCTACGGCATGGAAGACGCCATCGAGCAGGTGGTCAGCTACTTCCGCCACGCCGCGCAGGGTCTGGAAGAGCGCAAACAAATTCTGTACCTGCTGGGTCCGGTGGGCGGCGGCAAAAGCTCCATTGCCGAGCGGCTCAAATATTTGATGCAACAGGTCCCGTTTTACGCCATCAAGGGTTCACCCGTCAACGAGACGCCGCTGGCCCTGTTTGACCCGATAGAAGATGGGCCTATTCTGCAGGAAAATTTTGGCATTCCCCGGCGCTACCTGCAGCGTATTCTGTCGCCCTGGGCCGTCAAGCGCCTGGATGAATTTGGTGGCGACATCCGCCAGTTCAAGGTCGTCAAGCGTTACCCCAGCATCCTGAAACAAATCGGTCTGGCCAAGACCGAACCCGGTGACGAAAACAACCAGGACATCAGTTCCCTGGTCGGCAAGGTGGATATCCGCAAGCTGGAGAGTTATGCCCAGGACGACCCCGATGCCTACAGCTACTCCGGTGGTTTGTGCCTGGCCAACCAGGGCATGCTGGAGTTTGTGGAAATGTTCAAGGCGCCCATCAAGGTGCTGCACCCCTTGCTGACCGCCACCCAGGAAGGCAACTTCAAGGGCACCGAGGGTTTTGGCGCCATACCGTTTGACGGCATTGTGCTGGCCCACAGCAATGAAAGCGAGTGGAAGACCTTCCGCAACAACAAGAACAACGAGGCTTTCCTGGACCGTATTTATATTGTCAAGGTGCCGTATTGCCTCAGTGTGCGCGAAGAAATCAAGATCTACGAAAAGCTGGTGCGCGACTCGTCTCTGGGTGAGGCCAAGTGCGCACCTGGCACCTTCAAGATGATGAGCCAGTTCTCGATCTTGACGCGCCTCAAGGAACCCGAGAACTCCAGCCTGTACAGCAAGATGCAGGTCTACGACGGCGAGAGCCTGAAAGACACCGACCCGCGCGCCAAGAGTTACCAGGAGTACCGCGACTACGCCGGTGTGGATGAAGGCATGAACGGTGTGTCGACGCGGTTTGCCTTCAAGATTCTGTCCAAGGTCTTCAACTTTGACAGCTCCGAGGTCGCGGCCAACCCGGTGCACCTGATGTATGTGCTGGAGCAGCAGATTGAGCGTGAGCAGTTCCCTGCGGAGCTGGAGGCCAAGTACACCGGCTTCATCAAGGAGTACCTGGCACCGCGGTATGCCGAATTTATTGGCAAGGAAATCCAGACCGCCTATCTCGAGAGCTACAGCGAATACGGACAAAACATTTTTGACCGTTATGTCACCTATGCCGACTATTGGATTCAGGACAACGAATACCGCGACACCGACACCGGCGAGTCCTTCGACCGCTCGGCATTAAACGCCGAACTGGAAAAGATAGAAAAACCGGCCGGCATTGCGAATCCTAAAGATTTCCGCAATGAAATCGTCAATTTCGTGCTGCGGGCCCGTGCCAACAACCAGGGCAAGAACCCGAGTTGGACCAGTTATGAAAAACTGCGCCTGGTGATCGAGAAAAAAATGTTCTCCAACACCGAGGAGTTGCTGCCGGTCATCAGCTTCAACGCCAAGGCCAGCATAGACGAGGCCAAGAAGCATGAGGACTTTGTGACGCGTATGGTGGCCAAGGGCTACACCGCCAAACAGGTGCGTTTGTTGTGCGAGTGGTACTTGCGCGTACGCAAGAGCTCTTGATACCGCGGCTTACCGCGGCCACCAACCAGCAATGACGGAGGATCTTAATGTCCCTTCAGATCATTGACCGCCGCCTGTCGGGCAAGAACAAGTCCATAGGCAACCGCGAACGTTTTCTGCGCCGTTACAAGGACCAGATCAGCGACGCGGTGCGGCGTGCCGTATCGGGCCGGGGCATACGCGATATGGAGCAGGCGGAGAACATCACCATCCCCAAAAAGGACATCGGTGAGCCGGTGTTCCACCACGGCCAGGGTGGCGTGCGTGACACCGTGCACCCGGGTAATAAGGACTATGTACGCGGCGACCGCATTGCCCGCCCCAAGGGTGGCGGCGGTGGCAGGGGCGGCCAAGCCAGTGACTCGGGCGAGGGTGAAGACGACTTCACGTTCACGCTGAGCAAGGAAGAATTCATGCAGATCTTCTTTGAAGACCTGGCCTTGCCGCACCTGTTGCGCACGCAGATTGGTGATAGCCCCGAGTGGAAGAGCCACCGCGCCGGTTATTCACACGACGGCACGCCGAACAACCTGCACATCGTGCGTTCCATGCGCGGCGCCTTGGGCCGCCGTATTGCGCTGGGCACGTCGGCGCGGCGCGAACTGCTGGAAAAAGAAATTCTGCTGGCCGAGTTCAAGCGTTTCCCCGTGGGCCGCGAGACCGAAATCCTGGCGCTGGAGCGCGAGATTGTGGAGTTGAAACGGCGCCTGGGCAATATCCCGTTTCTGGACCCGATTGACCTGTGCTTTCGTAATCGTGTGAAGGTGCCGGTGCCGACCAGCAAGGCCGTGATGTTTTGCCTGATGGATGTATCGGGCTCCATGGACCAGGAGCGCAAGGATTTGTCCAAGCGGTTTTTCACCTTGCTGTATCTTTTCCTGACGCGGCACTACGACAAGATCGATATTGTTTTCATACGCCACCACACCCAGGCGCAAGAGGTGGACGAAGACACCTTCTTCCACGCCACCGAGAGCGGCGGCACCGTGGTCAGCAGTGCGCTGGTGTTGATGCACCAGATCATCACGGCCCGTTATCCGCACGGCGACTGGAACATTTACGGCGCCCAGGCCAGCGACGGCGACAATTTTTCGGACGACAGTGAACGCTGCACCGAAATGCTGACCGACAAGCTGCTGCCTCTGTGCCGCTATTTTGCCTATGTGCAGGTGGCTGATGAAGAACAAAACCTGTGGCGGGAATATGTGGCCCTGCAGTCCCAGCATAGCAACTTCGCGATGCGCAAGGTCACCGAGGCGTCGCAGATTTATCCCGTGTTCCGCGACCTGTTCAAAAAAGAAGGGACAACCGCATGACCGCAGCTCTGCATCCTGTCCTGGAGCGGCGCCGGGTTGAACAGTTGGCGCGCGTTCCACCCACCGGGGACAGGCGCCCCAATCTGGTGTTGCAGGCGCCACTGCCATCGCCACCGCGTGCTGCGCAACCGCTACCGGACCCCAGCGACTGGACCTTCGATCTGATCGAGCGTTACCACGAGGTCATACGCCAGACCGCCGAACGTTTTGGCCTCGACACCTACCCCAACCAGTTGGAAATCATCACGGCCGAGCAGATGATGGACGCCTATGCCTCGGTTGGCATGCCCATCAATTATCGGCACTGGAGTTACGGCAAGGAATTCATCTCCACCGAGAAAAAATACCGCCGCGGCCACATGGGCCTGGCCTATGAAATCGTCATCAATTCCAACCCCTGCATCAGCTACCTGATGGAAGAAAACACCACGGCCATGCAGGCCCTGGTGATCGCGCATGCGGCCTATGGCCACAACAGCTTCTTCAAGGGCAACTACCTGTTCCGCATGTGGACCGATGCATCCAGCATCATCGACTACCTGGTCTACGCCCGAAACTATGTGGCCGAGTGTGAAGAGCGCCACGGCCTGGAAGAGATGGAGCACCTGCTGGACTCCTGCCATGCGCTGGCCAGCTTTGGCGTGGACCGTTACCGCCGGCCCAGCAAACGCAGCCTGGCCCAGGAGGTGCAGGAGCGCAAGGCCCGCGAAGCACACGCACAACAGCAGATCAACGCCTTATGGCGCACCGTGCCGGTGAAAGAGGGCGCGGCCGACCAGCCGCAAAAGGTGGAACGGTTTCCCATCGAACCGCAAGAGAACCTGCTGTACTTCATCGAGAAAAACGCGCCCTTGCTCAAACCCTGGCAGCGGGAAATTGTGCGTATTGTGCGCAAGATCTCGCAGTATTTTTACCCGCAGCGCCAGACCCAGGTCATGAACGAGGGCTGGGCCACGTTCTGGCACCACAAGCTGCTCAATACGCTGTATGACGATGGTAATCTGAGCGACGGCGTGATGCTGGAGTGGCTGACCTCACACACCAATGTCATCTTCCAGCCGCCGGTGGACCACCGCGGCTACAGCGGCATCAACCCTTATGCGCTGGGGTTTGCGATGTACACCGACATCAAACGCATTTGTGACGCGCCTACTGACGAAGACCGGGCCTGGTTTCCGGATATTGCCGGCGCGCCCTGGCTGCCGACCTTGCACCACGCCATGCGCAACTTCAAGGATGAGAGTTTTATAGGCCAGTTTTTATCGCCCAAGCTGATACGCGACATGCACCTGTTCGCGATCCACGACGATGAAAAAGTGAACGACCTGGAGGTGGCCGCCATCCATGACGACGCCGGCTACCAGCGCATTCGCCAGGCCTTGTCACAGCAATACGACCTGGGCACGCGTGAACCCAATATCCAGGTCTGGGACGTGGATCTGCGTGGCGACCGCACGCTGACCCTGCGGCACAGCCAGTACCAGGATCGCCCCCTGGGTGAAAGCACGCTGGAAGTCATGAAACACACCGCCCGTTTGTGGGGCTTTGGTGTGACGCTGGAAAGCGTCAACAGTGCCGGTGTGACGACCAAGGAATGGAACGTGTCCAGCCCGGCTTGAACTCGGTGTTGACCGTTGTTGGTGGCAGCGCGCGAGGCAGTGACACTGCAATGTCACCATTGGGGTGGTTGACCGTGGGTTTGTGAACCGGCTTCCGTCGGGCGTTTCGGACCGGATTTTTCGCACAGGCGACAATGCAGCCATTGCTGCGGTGTGGTTCAGCTCCTGCGCCAGATTCTTCCAACCCCATTCCCTATTTATCAACATGAAAATTTTGGTCAGGCTTTTCTTTAAAACCTTGAGGGTGTTGCTCGGCCCCTTCATGCGGCTGTGGGAAGTCATCAGTCGCCCAAAGGGCATCGTGCGTGCACCGCTGCTGCAGGCGCAGGTTGATCAGCAGTGCGGCAGTCTTGCCCTGTACCAGTTCCAGACTTGCCCTTTTTGTATCAAGGTAAGGCAAGAAATGTGCAGCTTGTCCCTGAACATTGAACGCCGCGACGCACAAAAGGACGTGAAAAACCGCGCGGATCTGATCCAGGGTGTTGGTCAACCCAAGGTGCCGTGCCTGAAGATAACCGACGCTGCGGGGAATACCCAGTGGCTGGTCGAGTCCGGCGCAATCATTGCGTATTTGAGAGGACGCTTTGCCAAGGTTTGAGTGTTGTTCATCACCAGCGCAACAACTTCATCCCCAGCAACGCACCCACTGCCGTGGGTACCAACATGCCCAGCATGTACCAGATGGCCAGGAAAGGCGCCTGCATTTCGGGGCAGTGCAGGGCGTAGACCGCGGCACCGGCTGACGCGGACGCCAGTCCGGCGCAGGCTCCAGCGAGTGCCGGGCGTGTAGGGGCCAGGCCTTTGACGGCCCATAACATGCCGGCCAGCACCGGCAGCGAAATATAGGCAATGCTGAATGCACACGACAACCAGGTTTCGCCCAGGACCATGGGTAGCCGTTCGTCTGGTGCCGCATTGGCCAGCACCACCGCGGCCATCGCGGCGACGACCAGCCACGGCAGGGGCAAAACCATCCACAACTTGCCGAGCTGCATGCCGGGGTGGGACAGGCGCGACGTCAGCAGCAGGGCCGGAAGGCAGATAACCAGCGGAAAGGCCAGCTTGACCCAGAACATGGGCATGGCCAGCGCCTGCACAATGTCGTGGCGCACGCCGTAACCGAGCAGCATCAAGAACAATGCGCCCAAGCCGCCCAGTAACATAGCGGTCTGGAAACGTTTGCGCGCGGCGTTGGTGTCCACCGGCGTTACACCACTGGCCAGCATCACAATCAGGTCGTCGGTTTTCATGGTGACTCCTGTCGGTTAAAAGTGTTTCCAATTAACGCGGCCAAGGCCTTCAAGCCGCGGTGCACACCCACTTTGACCGCGGACTCGGACATGCCGGTTGCCTGGGCCGTCTCGATGACGGACAGGCCTTCCAGTTTCATATGCACAATCGGCAGGCGCTGGTGGTCGGGCAGTTGATCCAGCAGGCGGCCCAGATCCCGCCGTGCATCGCTGGCGTCGGTGTCGCTGGCCGCAAAAACCTGCACATCGTCATCCAGCGGATCATTCAGCGCATCGCGCCTGCCCCGTGCGCGGAACAGGTCGACCAGCTTGTAACGTGCAATCGCATGCACCCAGGCCGTCAGGGGCTGGTCGCTCTGGTAGGTATGGCGCTGGTTGTGCAGCGCCAACAGTGTTTCTTGCACGAGGTCCTCTACTTCAGTCGGTAACGATGCCAAACGCCGCTTGAAAAATGCCCGCAGGTACGCACCCATGCCCTGCAGGCATGCCTGATAAGCCTTCGCATCTCCCGTCAATCCCTGCAACAGAAGCGTGCGCAGCCGGTCTTCCTCTGCTTGCATGCGTAACACGCCGTCCCTCTGGATCTGATTGCATTCCATTGCTTATTCGTTCACAGTAGTGGTTTGGTTACAGCGTGTGGTGAATATTTTTTTGAGGGGATTGTGCCTCAGGGTGTAACCAAAGGGCAGGGTGGCGCGAATTGAGGGGGGAACAACTTCTGCCAACACAGCACCCGCTACCTAACCCGTACCACCACCATGCATTCAAAATCCCTGCTCCAAAAGTTTGAAATGTTCGCCACTTCCGGCACCCAGGCACTCAATACGCTGCAACCGGTGGCGGCCTTGCTGGCGCGCCTGTATGTCGCCAACGTGTTTTTCCTGTCGGGCCTGACCAAGATCCGCGATTGGGACACCACGCTGGCCCTGTTCATGGACGAATACAAGGTGCCATTGCTTCCGCCCGTGTTGGCCGCGGTCATGGGTACCGCGGGTGAACTGGTGCTGCCCGTGTTATTGGTCTTCGGCCTGGGTAGCCGCTTTGCGGCCTTGAGCCTGTCCGTTGTGAATGTGATGGCCGTGCTGTCTTTGGCAGAGATTGCGCCCGCCGCGCTGCAGCAGCATGTGTTCTGGGGTTCGCTGCTGGCGGGTATTGCCATTTTTGGCCCGGGTCGCTTTGCGCTGGACCATTGGGTGCTGCGCTGGGTGCCCCGCGCAAATATACGCGCCCGCGCCTAGGCCATGCTGTACCCATGAGCCGCCGTACATTTGTGTTGACTGCCCTTGCGGCAGGCGCGGCGCTCAACACAGGCCTGCTGGACACGGCGCAGGCCGCCGGTGCTCCGGCGTTTCGCATGCAACGTCTGCAGTTCAACGGGTTTGTGATCAACCTGCGTGTGCCGGAAGGACTGCGTGAACCCACACGCGCCCTGGCCCTGCTCTGGGTGCGGCGCAGCGCCGACGCGGTACACGGTTACTTCAACCGATTTCCTGTTGATCCGCTGGACCTGCGCCTGGTGCTGCTGGACGGTGGTGTTGTCCGTGGTGGTTTCACGTCGGTGGAGGAGGATGCGCCTTTTGTCCGTGTCGGCGTTGGCAAGCAAACATCCCATGCGCAATTTTTCTCTGACTGGATTCTGGTGCACGAGATGGTCCATCTCGCTGTGCCCCGCATACTGCGCAAACACAATTGGCTGCATGAAGGTCTTGCGACCTATGTCGAAGGTGTGGCTCGCACGCGTGCCGGCATCGTTTCCGCCGCCGTCTTCTGGGGCGAGCTTGCAAGCGCCATGCCGCGGGGCCTGCCGCAAGAGGGTGACCAGGGCCTGGATCACACCCATACCTGGGGCCGCACCTACTGGGGCGGAGCCATGTTTTGCCTGCTGGCCGATGTGCGCATACGCACACTGAGCAACAACCAACTGGGCTTGCAGCATGCGCTGCAGGGCGTATTGGCCGCGGGTGGCAGTTATGCCGTGGAGTGGCCCGTGGAGCGCCTGCTGCAGACCGCCGACCTTGCCACGGGTCACACGGTTCTGATGGATTTGTATGCCCAGGCCAAGGACACTCCCATGCCGGTGGATTTGCCCGCGCTGTGGGCAGAGCTGGGTGTGTCGCCTATGCCGTCCACCGGCAAGGACGCCGCGCCGCTGAACGATGCCGCGCCACTGGCCCAAGTGCGTCGCGCAATTGCTTCCTAGAAAAAGAATTTTCAAATTTTTTTCATCGGCTGTAACCAATTGCCAAGTCCCGGCGAATTACCCAGCAGACCGCAACGAACGGAAACGGTTTCCAGGCTTCACGGCTTGGGGTAGTTCAACTTCATTTCACGTTTTTAAATTTTCTGGAGATTTTTCATGGCTTCTACACAGATCAAATCCTTTGCCTTGACCGCTGCTTTGTTGGCGCTGTCTTCCACCGCATTCGCGGCGGATGCTCCCAAGGGCTCCAGCGGCAAGGCCATCGCCGCCAGCGACACCGTGCATTGCTACAACGTGCACGATTGCAAGGGCAATAGCGATTGCAAGACCGCGGAGCACGCCTGCAAGGGCCAGAACGGTTGCAAGGGCCATGGCTTCAAGGCCAAGACCGCCGGCGAGTGCCTGAAGAGCAATGGCGTGATTGGCGACGTCAAGTAATCACGCTTCAGCCGGTCCCGCGTCATGCAGCAGCCCCCCGCAAGCCACCCGAACAAGACCAGCGCAGGCTTCGGCCTGGGCTTGCGCACGCAGCATTACGCGGATTTCTTGGCCGGCAAACAGGCGGTGGACTGGCTGGAAATCATCACCGACAACTTCTTGGTCGAGGGCGGCAAGCCGCTGGTGATGCTGGACACGATCCGGCGTGACTATCCGATGGCCATGCATGGCGTGGCCATGTCCATAGGCGCTGCGGGTGGTGTGGACAGCGCCTATTTGCGCAAGGTCAAGGCTCTGGCCGACCGCGTCCAGCCCCTGTGGGTGTCCGACCACCTGTGCTGGACCGGCCCCGGCCCCGAGCAATTGCACGACCTGTATCCCATGCCGTATACCGACGAGGCGGCACGCCATGTGGTTGAGCAGATCCAACGTGCGCAAGACATTTTGCAACGCCAACTGGTGCTGGAGAACGTGTCCAGCTATATCGACTTCCAACATAACTCCGCCAGCGAGTGGCAGTTTCTTGCCCATATTGCGCAGGCGGCGGATTGCCTGCTGCTGGTCGATGTGAACAATATTTATGTCAGCAGTGTCAACCACGGTTTCGACCCGCTGGACTATCTGAATGCCTTGCCGGCGCAGCGCGTGCAGCAGATGCACCTGGCCGGCCACTCCAATTGCGGCAGCTACATCGTCGACACCCATGACCACCCGGTGGTGCCGGCCGTGTGGGACCTGTACGCCGAGGCTTGCAAACGTTTTGGGCCAGTGTCCACGATGATCGAGCGGGACGATGACATCCCGCCGCTGCCAACCCTGATCGACGAATTGCAAATCGCCCGCAGCATTGCCGGCGAGGTGTTTGCCGACACTGTCGACACCGACGCCGCACCGGCTGCAACCTATGCCTTAGGCGCCCCGCCGGTGGTGGGCCAGGCGCAAACCGTGTCCCACACACCCGCGCTGGGCCACGTGCAACGCAGCATTGCGGACTACATTCTGGACCGGCCACGCCCCACGGCAGACACTGCAGGCACCGCAGTGGCAAGCCTGGTGCGCGAGCAGGCGGGCGTTGACAGCGCACAGCGTTTGGGCATTTACCACAATGCCTACCGCGCGCGCTTGGTGGAAGTATTGGCGGACAGCTTTGCCAAAACGTATTTGTACATGGGTTCTGACACCTTTGACCACGACGCAACTGCGTTCGCCGTCAGCCATCCGCCGATGACACGCAGCCTGAGCCGTTATGGCACAGACTTTCCTGCCTATCTGGCCGCGCTCTACCCCGAAAACCCAGAACTGTTTGAGTTGGCCCAACTGGATTGGGACCTGCGCACGCGTTTTGACGGCGCCGACGTTGCCGCGCTGAACCCGCAAACGGCGCAGGCCGGTGCGGACGAACAGGCACCGCAGTGGCTGAGCTGGCGCCAACCGCTGCATCCCAGCCTGACGCTGCGCTGCATCCGCACCAACGTCGCGCAGATCTGGCGTGCCATTGATACCGACACCGACGTGCCGCCGGTGCAGCATTTGCTGGAAGCGAGATTCCTGGCGGTCTGGCGCAAGGGGCTGCAACCCCATTTCCAGTCCCTGGATGCCGACGAGGCCGCCTTCATGCAAAACCTTCTGGCTGGCAACTCGGTGGATGAAGCCGCCAACGCACTGGCCGGAACCGACGTGCTGCCCGACCCGCAGCGCCTGGGCGGCTGGTTGCAGGCGTGGCTGGCCGATGGTGTGCTGCGCCAACACGGGGTGGAGCCGGCGCTGGCCGCCCATTAATACCCATATTAGGGTTTTTTGACGGAGTCCCGACGAAAATGGGGTTGTAGCCCTCGTGGAATATGTGTGTATAGCTATTAATTCAGTAGCATATTCGCGTTCCAGAAAAGGCCGCATAGCCGGGAATCTGGGCGTAGCTTTATCCGCATCGCTTGCTGCGATACTTGGCGGAACATGTTTTTACCCACCCCCGTTTTGCAAGCCTGGCAGCACACGTCCAACAGCGCAGCCAGCACGGTCGTCTTGCCGGATGGCTGTTGCGATGTGATTTTGCACGTCCCACCGGGGCAGCCGCCCCACTGGTTTGTGACCGCCCTGGCCGATACCGCCTACGAGGTGCCCGGCACGGTGGGTGAACAGTTCTGGGGCTTTCGCCTGCAGCCTGGCGCGTGTATAGACGAGGCGCGGCTCCTTGGCACCCTGCAGGCCCGTCCCGTGTGTGATGCGCAGGACGCCTTGCCCTGGCTCGATGCCTGTGTGCACGTGGACCCGCGGGTTGACCAGGCCTTGCACAGCCTGTCGGTATCGGCGTCCGTGGCCGCTGCGGCCCGGCAGTTGGGTGTGTCCGAGCGCACCTTGCAGCGTCTGGTGTTTGGCGCTACCGGTCGACAGCCGGCCTATTGGAAATGCCTGGCTCGGGTTCGGCACGCTGCGTCGCATCTTGTCCATGCACCATCACTGGCCGCCTGTGCGGCCGACCATGGTTTTGCCGACCAGGCGCACATGACGCGGGAGTTTCGGCGCTGGCTGGGGCGCACACCCAGCGCGGTGCTGGCTTCGCCGGAGGTGCTGGCGGTCTCCGCAGCTTCGGGTTACGCCTGACCTGTGGCCGCCGCCTGAAACGCCAGGCTCAGGTATTCAGACACATGTTTGTCCGCAATAGCCTGCCGTGACGACAGCTTGATGTGGCGGCGCAACTTGCCTGCACCCTCCAGCACCTGGTGGGGGTCCGGCAAGGACACACCGTCGCCAAACTCCAGGGATACATGTTTCTTATAGGAGAAGACGCCGCAAAACGCGGTGTTTGCGCTGAATAACAAACCCCCGTATTTCACTTCCTCCGATACCGAGTCATCCAGGTCTAGTATGAGTTTCCGGAGTGCCTGGACCAGCTCAAATCGGTCCTCATCAAGAAAGCGTATGTCTTCGAGCAGTTGGGTAGTGCGTTGGCTTGGCATGGAATTAGGACTTGTAGAACTGTTTGAATTCGGCGCCGGGTTCGCGCTCGGAGTAGATGTAGAGAGCAATGCCGTTCGGGTCTTCCACCGCAAAGCCCCGATCACCCCAAGCATGGTCTTCCAGCGGCATGGTGGCGGTCAATCCCGCCTGGGTCAATGTTTGAAACTGCAGATCAACATCGGCCACGCAAAAGTTGTAGGTGAGTCCGGCAGGATTGCAAAGAGCCTGGCCCGGCTGGGGCGCCATGAATTGCAGGGAAGCGGATTTGCTTCCGAACTCCAGGTTGATGTACCAGCCGCAATCGAACGACAGCCTGGCCGCGAAGTGCCGGACGTAGAAGTCCCGCGTCTGTTCAATTTTGGTGGTGGTGATGCAGCTGGAGAGTGCCTGTGGAGTCACGGTGGTTTCCTGGTAGGGGAGGTCAGTGGAGGGAGTGGAGAAGCAAACAGGGCGCGACTGTAGAACAGGTGCGCGCGCGGGTCTTGAATAAATCCGACAGCCTTGGGGCGCGGCGTTTTTTGGAGGGGCAATCCGGACAATGGCGCCTGCGAACACCATTGCCCTTGTGCGGCCCGTGCTTCGCTCTCCCAGGTACGATACTTGGCTCCCTGGAGGAACGAAGTAAAAACATGACCCGGACTACAAAAACAGCAAGAGATCCTTGGGTGCATTCGCGGTTGGGCCACACCTGCCTGGTGCTGGCCCTGTGTTTGTCAGCCATCGGTCCACTGGCATCCCATGCCCAGCCAGGCCAGCAGGCGCGGCCCGACGCGGTGACCCCGGATGGCGGACGCTACTACGGACCCTTGCAGGACGGGCTGCGCCAGGGGCGTGGAAAGATCGAATGGGACAGTGGAGCGCACTACGAGGGCGAATTCGCGTCCGGTCTGTATGCGGGACGCGGTGCACTCACATTCCAGGATGGCCGCAAGTACCAGGGTGAGTTTGCATCCGGTCAGTTTCAGGGCAGCGGGGTCTATACAACGCCGGACGGGCAGACCTACGAAGGCCATTTCGACAGGAACGACTTCACCGGCACCGGCATCCACAAACTTGTTGATGGCTCTCAACACCAGGGCCAGTTTGTCAAATGGCGGCCGAACGGCCCCGGCACGTATACCGATGCCAAGGGCAATGTGTTTGAAGGCACATTTGTGGATGGTGTGTTGGGTGGCCCAGGCCGCATGCTCGGCAAGAATGGCACGCGTTACGACGGTGAATTCAAGAATTGGCAGTTCGCGGGGCAGGGCGTGTTTCGTTATGCGAACGGTGATGTTTACACCGGGGCGTTTGCGCGGGGGCTGTTCGAAGGTGAAGGCACTGTCACCTACGCCACGGCGCAGAAGGACGGAAGCACCCAAAAGACCGGCGCGTGGCGCTACGGATCGCTGCAAGACAAGGAGGCCGCGCAGAAGATGCTGGCCAATGTCGAGACCGCCTTGTACAACCAGCGTGGTTTGCTGGATGCGGCGTTTGCGGCCCTATTGCCCAGTGATACGGATCGGGTCAATCTTTATCTGCTGGCGGTGGCGGGTGACGGTAGCCAGGAGGTGTTCCGCCGCGAGACCGCGTTTGTCAAAGACCAGTTTGACCGCGATTTCCAGACGCAAGGGCGCTCACTGGTGCTCGCCAATAGCCGCACTACGGTGTCGCAACTTCCCATGGCAACGCTGACCAGCATCCGGGAAAGCATCCAGGCACTGGCTGGCCGCATGGACAAGGACAAGGACATCCTGTTTCTGTACCTGAGCAGCCATGGCTCCGCGGACCACCAGCTGACGCTGGACCAGGACGGCATGAACCTGCGCAATCTGGGCGCCAAAGATCTGGCCGCCCTGCTGAAGGACTCAGGCATCCGCTGGAAGGTCATCGTCGTTTCAGCCTGCTACTCCGGAGGATTCATTGAACCGCTGCAGGACGAACACACGCTGGTGATCACGGCCGCCCGTGCGGACCGCGTGTCGTTTGGTTGCGCCGACGAAAATGACTTCACCTATTTCGGCCGAGCCTTTTTCAAGGAGTCATTGCCACACAGCACATCCTTCACCGATGCATTCCAGCGCGCCAGCGCACTGGTCAAGAAGTGGGAAGACGAGGACTTCAAGCAGGTCAGCAAGACGGAAGAAAACCACCATTCCGAACCCCAAATATCCACCACGCCGTTGGTGGATGAATACTTGCAAGCCTGGTGGGGACGCTTAAAAGCAGTGAAGTGAAGTGATGGGGCTGACGGCTGATAGCGTGAAGCGCCAGCGCGACCAACGCCCACGACGTGGGCTTCGTTGCTGAAGCGGTTGGCCAATAGATCCCCTGCACCTGCTCGGGGCGGGGCAGGTGTTGTAGCGACTGTGGCGGCCTTGCCACCGATGTATTGCATGTGTCGCGCACGGTGTGATATGTGCCCATGGCGCAAGGTCGTGGTGCAATAATTGCCGCATGCCAGGAACCGCATCCCCTACATGCCCAACATAGACCCACGCACGGTCGTTCTGTTGGCGGGCGTCATGAGCAGTTTCATGGCCCTGATCATGTTTTCGCTCAACCTCCGCTACCCTCCCAGCATCAAGGGTTTGGGCGAATGGGGTGTGGCGTTGCTGCTGGTGGCTGCGGGCAGCACGCTGGCGTTCGGTTTGGGCACATTGCCCAGCTTCGCATCCATCACGCTGCCGCGCATATTTTTCCCCACCGGGCTTTTTCTGGGATATGTAGGCGCCCAGCGTTTTTTTGGCCAGACGCCACGCATCTGGCCCTGGGTTTTCTTGATTGCGCTGACGGTTGCCGTGCAAACCTGGTTCACCTATGGCGCGCCCGATTTCGCCGCGCGCCTGCGGCTGTCCGGTGTTCTGGCCGTGTGCCTGTTCGTCGCATTTGCCAATCTGGTGCGCAAGCAGGGGCTGACGTCGTTTGCCCGGGTGTTGACCATGGGTGTGCTGGTCAGCATGTGTGGCATTGTGGCCATGCGCCTGGTGACGGCGCTGATCTGGCCGGCGGGCACGGATATCTACGATACCTCTGCACACCACCTGGTATATCTGAGCGCACTGTCGGTTTTCATCCTCTTGTTGTCGGTCAGCATGGTGCTGCTGGCCGCCGAGCGCCTGCACACCGAGATGGCCTACCTGGCAAGCCATGATTCGCTGACCAATGCGCTGACGCGGCGGCAGATGAATGAAGTCTGCTCCATGGAGCTGGAGCGCAGCCAACGCCGCGGTCACAGCCTGGCGCTGCTGATCATGGACCTGGACCATTTCAAGGCGGTCAACGACACACACGGGCACCAGCGCGGCGACCGGGTGCTGGTCGACTTTGTGAACAGGGTCAATGACCTGCTGCGCCGCCCGGACCAGTTGGCGCGTTTCGGTGGCGAAGAGTTTGTCGCGCTATTGCCGGAAACGACGCTGGAGGAGGCGCTGGGCGTGGCAGAGCGCATCCGTGCCGCCTGCGCGTTGCCCAGTGCCGAGCCGGCGTGCACGGTGAGCATAGGTGTTACCACCAACCGCATGGCCAACGACAGCGCGGACACGCTGATCGCGCGGGCCGACTCCGCCATGTACAAGGCCAAGACCAAGGGGCGCAATCGGGTTGAAACGGCCTAGGGATGTAACCCCCACGTTCGCTCACTGCGTGTAGCTCTCTGCCCCCCGAGGGGGTTAACTCGCCTTGGGGCGGCCCGGCGGCGAGTTGTGTGGCCCCCACGTTCGCTCACTGCGTGTAGCTCTCTGCCCCCCAAGGGGGTTAAATCCGCTTGGGACGGCCCGGCGCGGATTTGTTGTTGCCCCCACGCTCCGCCGCTTCGCGGGTTGCTGCCCCCGCGCTGCTACTTCTTAGAGGCTGGTGTTCGCACGCGCTTGTACGTTGCGCAACTGGTCCAGTGTTTTGGCCATCCACTTCAGCATGCTGGGGTTTTGGCTGGTCGATATGTTCAGCCGCATCCAGGTGCTGGGTGTTTGCTGGGGTGAAAAGATCGCACCGGGCGCCAGCAGGTAGCCGGCTTCCAGGCCCTGGGCTGCCAGGCTGGCGGTGTCCACACCGGTGTCAAACCAGCCCAGGAAGCCGGCCAGCGGACGGCAGAAGGCTTTCAGGCCCATGGCCTCGTAGCGTTTGAACACCGGTTCGCGCAGGGCTTCCAGTGCCGCATGCATGCGCTGGCAATGTTTGCGGTAGCTGCCCTGGGTCAGGGCCTGGTAGACAACACGTTCATTGATCTCGGGCGTTGCAAAAGACGTCAGCAGCTTCAGCCCCGCCAATGCCTCGATCAGATCTACGCTGGCCGCCAGATAACCCACGCGAATTCCCGGTACCAGGGTCTTGGAAAAACTGCCCACGTAGATGACACGCTTGAGCTGGTCCAGGCTGGCCAGGCGCGCGGCCTGCACACCACCGGGCAAAAAGTCGGCATAAATATCGTCCTCCACCACCACCATGTCGTGGACCTCGGCGATGCGTAATATCTGGTAGGCGGAGGCCGCATTCAGCAGGGTGCCGGTCGGGTTGTGCAGCGGTGTGTTGATGAGCAGCATCTTGGGCTTGTGGGTGGCCGCCAGTTCGGCCAGCGCCTTTACATCCGGTCCTGCCGCGGTATAGGGCATGCCAAGCACCTTGACCCCCGCCATGGTCAGCGATGCCAGTTGCGCGGACCATGCCGGGTCGCCCACCACCACGCTGTCGCCAGCCTGCAGGAAATGCCGGACCACCAGGTCAATCGCCTGGGTGGAACCCGATGTCGTCAAAATTTGCGCGGGCGTGCTGGCGATCTCCATCTCTTCGAGCTTGCGGCTCAGTTGCTCGCGCAGCGGCGTATAGCCGTGGGCCAGCCCGGTGTGTGAGAGCTGCAGGCCCACGGTGTTGGAGACCGAGCGCAGACCCGAGCGCATCAGCTCGCCGCCACACAGTTCCGGCGGCAGGTAACCAAAGCCGGGCGCCATGTCGGCCGCAATGCCGCTCTGCATATTGCGTATCAGCCAGCCCATGTCAATTGGGCGCGGCGGCGGTGTGGACACCTTGGCACGGCGCACGGTTTTGCTGGCACGCTCCCGCACAAAAAAGCCCGAGCCCTGGCGCGCTTGCAGGTAGCCACGCGCTACCAGCCTGTCATAGGCTTCGACCACGGTGAAGCGGGAGACCCCGCGGTCCAGTGCCAGTTGCCGCACCGACGGCATGCGCATGCCGGGCCTGAACACCTGCTCCTGTATGCGGTGTGTGGCCCACTGCACGATTTGCTCGGCCAGTGTGGTGGTCGGGGCCGTGGCGCCTGGACTGGAAATGGGTTCAGCGCCAGCTGGCCGGGTGTTGTGGGGAAGTGCGGCTGGAGTTGGCATGGGCATTAGACCATCTGTATTGGTGTTAATACCTAGCCAGTTCAATAAACTATCCACTTAACTGTACAGGTACTGTATTGGTATAAATTTTACACTGACAGCGTCAATGGGCACAAGCCTATTGCGATTCAACCCTTAGTAAGGAGCATGCCATGCAACACAGCCAACAACACTTCCATCTGGATACACCGCAAACCCTTGCGTTGCAACTGGCGGCGGGCGACATGGTGCATGTGACACAGGGTTGCATCTGGTTGACGCTGGAGGGTCATAGCCGGGATGTCTGGCTCAAGGTCCACGACACGTGGAGCCTGCCTCTGCGTGCCAAGGTCTGGATCAGCAGCGATGCGCTTGCGGCTTTCACGGTCCAGCAGCCTGTGCAACCGCCCAAAAGCACGGGGGTCGTGAAGCGTGAAGGGCTTCGTCCCCCGGTTATCCCTTCCTGGCCGATTGGCTCTGCTGGCCCATGTGTGCCCCAGAACGGTTAATGGTCGTCTCCGCAAAGCCCCAATGGTTCTTGCCCCGATTGGTGCGCAGCGTCACGTCGGTCGACGGTTCTGTAGTTGGGTATTGCCGGCCGGGCATCGCCAGCGGCGCGCTGTCGGTCGGCGGCCGCATGGAGCTCGGGTGTGCGAGTCACGACTGGGCCTTGCGGACAAATGCGGCAAACTCGTCGGCCGGCAGCGGGCGGCTGAACCAGTAGCCCTGGATTTCATCGCAGCCCATTTGCTGCAACTGGATCATCTGGCGCTCGGTCTCAACGCCTTCGGCGATCACCCGGTAGTTGAGGTTGCGCCCCAGGCCAATGATGGCGTTGACGATGGCCAGATCGTTGGCATCGGTGTCGACATCGCGCACAAAGCTGCGGTCGATTTTCAGCACGTTGGGTTCGAAGCGCTTGATGTAGGCCAAACTGGAATAGCCGGTGCCAAAGTCGTCGATGGACAATGCCACGCCCATGTCCTTGAGCCCGCACAGGGTCTGCATCGCCGAGTCGGTGTTTTCCATCAGCGCGCTTTCGGTCAGCTCCAGCTCCAGGCCGTGGGGGCTCAACTGGCTGGCATCTAGCGCCGCCTGCACCGTTGCCACCAGGCCGGGTTTGCGGAACTGGATGGCCGACAGGTTGACCGCCACGGGGAAATCGATCAGGCCCTCGTTGCGCCACGCACTGGCTTGGCGGCATGCTTCCTCCAGCACCCACTGGCCCAAGGGCACAATCAGCCCCGACTTCTCGGTTGCGATGATGAACTCGCCAGGTGGCAACAAACCGCGCGTGGGGTGTTGCCAGCGAACCAAGGCCTCGCAACCAATGAAACGCTTTTTTTCCAGCGAGTACTGCGGCTGGTAGTGCAGCACAAACTGGTTTTCCGCAAGCGCTTGGCGCAATTCGTTTTCCAGTGCCAGATGCGCCATGGTGTCGGCGTTCATGCTGGCGTGGTAGAAACAAAAATCGGCGCGACCACCGGCCTTGGCGCGGTACAGCGCCGAGTCCGCGTTGCGCAGCAGCATGGAGGCGCTGTCGCCGTCGTCCGGGTAGATCGCCACCCCCATGCTGCCCGACAGATTCAGCGTCATGCCCTGGGCCACAAAGGGCGCACGCAAGGCCTTCAGCAGCGTGGTCGACAGCCGGGCCGCGTCATCGGGCGAGTCGATGTCGTGTAGCAGCACGACAAACTCGTCGCCACCGTGGCGAATCACCGGGTCCGAGGCGCGCACCGCCGCACGCAGGCGCTGGGCCACTTCCTTGAGCACCAGATCACCGACCTCATGGCCCATCGAGTCGTTGATGTTTTTGAACATATCCAGATCCATGAACAGCACGCCGAGCTTGCGGCCGGTGCGCGCGGCAATGGCAATGCCCTGGCTGATCATCTGGTCGATGACGGCGCGGCTGAACACCCCGGTCAGCGTGTCGTGGCTGGCCAGGTATTCGATCTGGCGCTGGTGTTCCCGGTGGCGGCGCGTGTGCTGCAGATTGCCCAGATAGTGCAGGCCGGCCGCGACCAGGCAAATCAGCGTGCTGCCAAGGGCCGCGGCAATCAGAAACAGCGTCCGCCGGTCCTGCGCCTGTGTGGCCAGTACCGGTACCGGTTGCATGACCACGACGTTCAGGCCTTCATGGGCCAGAGTGCGCGTGCGCATCAGCAGGGGTGTCTGGTCCGTATTCAGGCGGAACAAACCCAGGCCGGCGGGTTCGGCCCACGGCGTGATGGAGATGGTAGGGATGGTTTCGCTGCGGTAGCGGGCCAATTTTTGTTTGGCGCTCAGTTGGCTGACGGCCGCCTCAGGCAGTGCGCGCATTTCCAGCCGCTTGTCCTGGG
This sequence comes from Pseudomonadota bacterium, assembly GCA_040384785.1. Classification (GTDB taxonomy): domain Bacteria; phylum Pseudomonadota; class Gammaproteobacteria; order Burkholderiales; family Burkholderiaceae_C; genus Allorhodoferax. The sequence continues at coordinate 184,017 of JAZKIR010000009.1, read as the reverse complement.
CCTGGATGATTACGCCATAGGTGTCGGTGATGAAGGCGTTGGCCTGGTTGACCCACGAGGCCAGATGTGTCAAATCGATCTTGCCGCCAACCACCCCTATGACCTTGCTATCCACGATGACCGGGGCGGAAAAAAACAGGCCCGGTATGCCCGTGGCACGTCCAACCGCAAACTGCTGGCCGGGACGTCCCTGTTGCGCGGTCACAAAGTAGTCGCGGTCCGCATAGTTGATACCGACGAAACTTTCCGCCGTGGCGCTGTTGCTGGAGGCAATACAGTCGCCGGCGGAGTTCATGACCCAGATGACGCTCAACGCTCGGATATCGGTGACGCTGGCGGCCAGGCTGGTGTTCAGCGCCGCCAGCGCGGGCAGGCTGGCCCACTGCACCCGCCGCTGCGCCAGTGTCAGCGGTGGCAGCCCGGCATCGGGAGCCGGTGCGGCCAATACCCCATGCACGGCAGCATCGCGGCTCAGAATGGCCGGCACGCCATGGAAAATGAACAGGCTGCGCTCCAGGCCGGTCGTGATATCGCTGATGTCCTCGTCGATCTTCTGGGTGGCCAGTGCAATGGCTGCGTCGGCCCGTTGCTGGACATAACGATCCGTCAGGACCCAAGCCAGTGCCAGCCACAGCAATACCAGCAGCACGGTGATGCGCAGGTAACGCGCAAGGGTGGTGTGCCCGGTCGAAAGCGACAGGGCTCCGTGCTGGAACGGTTCAGTGTTTTGGCTTTTGCTCGTCTGCATGGAAGGGCGATAGCTTGTATACCAAAGGCTGGTCCAGTCTACACCAACAATCAGGGCGGTGGCCGCGTTGCTATAGATTACGGAGCGCTATGTGCATATTCTGCGAGGGCTGGAAGGCTATTTTTTAAGGATGAGTTGAAAATCCGAGGCCGGACGAAGTGCGCTTGGTTGACCTGCGGTGGTTGTGTGAACTGCATTAACCCTTCGTTGTTGCGGGTCACTTGGGCTTGTAAATCAATGGTTTCATGTAATTTCAGAAAATACTGAAAATTCAAGAATTGACGGAAATCAACAAAACCATGAACCTGCCACCCCTGACCCAATCCTTTGTGCTGCACTTCGGCGAGATGGGCAGCCGCTGGGGCATCAACCGCACCGTGGGGCAGATCTACGCGTTGCTGTATGTGTCGGCCAAGCCGCTGAATGCGGACGAGATTGCCGACACGCTGAACTTCTCGCGCTCCAACGTCAGCATGGGGCTGAAGGAGTTGCAGTCCTGGAATCTGGTGCGGCTGATCCATTTGCCCAATGACCGGCGCGAATACTTCCAGTCGCCGCAGGACGTGTGGCAGATCTTTCGCACGCTGGCCATGGAACGGCGCAAGCGCGAGATCGACCCGACCTTGTCGATGCTGCGCGACGCGCTGATGGAGACGCCTGGCGGTGAAGACGAACGCATCGCCCAGGAGCGCATGCGCCAGATGCACGCCTTCATCGAGCTGATGACGGATTGGCTGGACGAGGTGCAAAAAATGGACTCCGCCACGCTGGCCAGCCTGATGAAGATGGGCGCCAAGGTGCAAAAACTGCTGGAGATGAAGGACAAGGTCAAGCAGGTGTTTGGCATGGGGGGTGCCCCCGACGTTGACGGAACCGCTCCGATCGCCCCGCCAGCCAGCCCATTGGCGCCCGAACATGTCAACCCACGCGACCCATCAGACCCAGCATGAGTTGCTTTGGCTCAAACATGTGGATATTGGAGCCGTTCGCCCTGAGCCCTTCGACCGGCTCAGGACAGGCCTTGTCGACGGGCCCTTCGACAAGCTCAGGGCGAACGGGTGTTTGTCAATGATGGATCAATGAGGAAATATGGACACCCTAGACCCCCTGATACTGGCGCGCATCCAGTTTGCCGCCAACATCACCTTCCACATCCTGTTTCCCACCATCAGCATCTCCATGGGCTGGGTGCTGTTGTTCTTCAAGCTGCGCTTCAGCCGCACCGGCCAGGCGCACTGGATGGAGGCCTACCAGTTCTGGGTGAAGATTTTTGCGCTGACCTTCGCTTTAGGTGTGGTCAGCGGCATCACCATGAGTTTCCAGTTCGGCACCAACTGGCCGGGCTTCATGAACACGGTCGGTAATGTGGCCGGGCCACTGCTGGCCTATGAGGTGCTGACGGCGTTTTTCCTGGAGGCCACGATGCTGGGCATCATGCTGTTTGGCCGCGGCCGGGTCAGCGAACGCATGCACACCACGGCCACGTTTCTGGTGGCGGCAGGCACCACACTGTCGGCCTTCTGGATCATTGCGCTGAACTCGTGGATGCACACACCGGCCGGCTTCGAGATGATCAATGGCCAGGCCCATGTGACGAGTTGGCTGCAGGTCATCTTCAACCCCTCGTTTCCGTACCGGCTGACACACATGCTGCTGGCCTCCGGCCTGACGGTGTCTTTCCTGCTGGCCGGCCTGAGCGCCTGGCGCTGGCTCAAGGGTGACCAGGGCGCCGAGGTGCGCGCCAGCCTGCGCACCGGCCTGGTGTTGGCGGCGATGCTGATACCGCTGCAAATTGCCGTCGGTGACCAGCATGGCCTGAACACGCTGGAACACCAGCCGGCCAAGATCGCGGCCATGGAAGGCATCTGGAAAACCCAGACCGGCGCGCCCGCTGTGTTGTTCGCCTGGCCCGACGCGGCCACACAAAGCAACCGTTTTGAAGTCGCCATCCCCAAGCTGGCGTCGCTGTACCTGACCCACGATTGGAACGGCGAGATCAAAGGCATAGACGCTTTTGGCAGCCAGCACCCGCCGGTTGTGCCGCTGTTCTTCGCGTTTCGCATCATGGTGGGTGTAGGTGTGCTGATGCTGGCCGTGAGCTGGTTTGGCAGTTGGCAGACGCGGGGAGGGCGCTTGCCGCACCCCTGGTTGCTGCGCGTGCTGGTGGCCATGACCTTTGCCGGCTGGGTTGGCCTGGTGGCCGGCTGGTACGTGACGGAGATCGGCCGCCAGCCCTGGCTGGTGCAGGGCCTGTTGCTGGCGGCTGATGCCGCGTCCGCGGTGCCGGCGCCGAATATCGCGTTCACGCTGGCCATGTACCTGGCGCTGTACACGGCCCTGCTGTTGGCCTATGTGTCGGTGCTGTTCCACCTGGCCAGCAGCGCCGCTGCCAAACATTTGCAACCGCTGGTTGCTCTTGAATCAGGAGTGCCTATCGCATATTCCACGAGGGCTGGAGGGCCAAAACATGTTTGAACTTAACCCCCACGGTCGCCCACTTCGGGTGGCTCCCTTCCCCCCAAGGGGGCTGTCTCTCCTTGGGGCGGCCCGGCGGAGAAACTTATGCCAGATCTGACCCAACCCCAAGGCTGGCTGCCGCTGGCCTTTGCCGCCGTCATGGCGTTGGCCATGCTGATCTATGTGATCCTGGACGGTTACGACCTGGGCGTGGGTGTGCTGCTGCGCCGCGCCGATGACCGCGCGCAAAAGGACGCCATGATCGCCAGCATAGGCCCGTTCTGGGATGCCAACGAGACCTGGCTGGTGCTGGGCGTGGGTGTGCTGCTGGTGGCGTTTCCGATGGCGCACGGCATCATCCTGGGCGCCTTGTATCTGCCGGTGGCGCTGATGCTGTTTGGCCTGACGCTGCGCGGCGTGGCCTTTGATTTTCGGGTCAAGGCGCGCGACCAGCACAAGCCGCTGTGGGACACGGCCTTCTATGCCGGTTCCGTGCTGGCCAGTTGGGCGCAGGGCTACATGCTGGGTGGGTTGATCACCGGTTTTCGCACCGATGGCTGGACCATGGTGTTTTGCGCGCTGATCGGTTTTTGCCTGTTGGCCGCCTACTGCCTGCTGGGCGCCGGCTGGCTGATCATGAAGACCGAGGGGGCCTTGCAACTGAAGGCCGTGCGCTGGGCCCAGGGCAGCCTGTGGCTGACGGCGGCCGGTGTGGTGGCCATCTCAGTGGTAACGCCGCTGGTCAGTCAGCGCATCTTTGGCAAATGGTTTACCTTCCCCAATATCGCGCTGTTGTTTCCCATCCCGCTGGTCACCGCCGTGCTGCTGGGTGTGATTGCGCGCAGCGTCAAGCGCCTGCCGGTGCGCCTGGCCCAGGGCAACGAATACGGCATCGGTGTGCCCTTTGCGGCCACGGTGGGTGTGTTCTTGTTGGCCTTTTATGGCCTGGCCTACAGCCTGTTCCCGTGGCTGGTGGAAGACCGCCTGACTATCTGGCAAGCCGCCAGCGCGCCCGCGTCGCTGATGGTGATTTTCTACGGCGTGGTGGTCGTGGTGCCAGTCATTCTTTGCTACACGGTGTACGCCTACCGGGTGTTCTGGGGCAAGGCCTCGGCGCTGACCTATTAGATTTATTAGGTCCGATAAATAAATAACCAGCTTTGGGATAAGCCGGGTAGTATTTTGTTGCCTCGGTAGAAAAATGTGGCTTCTGACACCCACGGGTGCTACAGGGCGGTACCGGGGCTGTGTTTGAGGGAATGCCAAGCAATTGGCCAAGCCAGTTCGTTGATCAAAAAGGCTGCGGTGCGCGCCCCTGGCGTGATGCTGCGCTGGTGTCTTTGGAGGCAGACCGCCCGGCCTATGGGCGTTTGTGAACGCGGTCTATTCCAAGAAGGTCCAACCAATGAACAACAGTCCTAGCCAACAGGGCGGCTTTAGCCTGGTCACGATCAAGGCCCGGCTGATCTTCAGTTATGCGGTGATGGCGCTGGCGCTGATTGTGGTGTCGGCGTTGGCGATCGCCGATCTCGCGGCGTCGCAGCACAACTTCGAAAACCAGGTCAATGTGGTCGAAAAGGAGGTCGACTTGCTCGCCAACCTGTTCGATGCTGTCAACGCCCGTGCGGTGGCGGCGCGCAATATCGTGCTGCTGGACTCCGAGTCGGAAATCGCCACCGAGAAAAAGAACATCGAGGTGGCCTTTGCGCGCATCAACAGTTCGATGCAAACACTCAAGTCCATGTTGGCGGCAGGCGGACCGGAATCGGCGGGCCTGCTGCGCAAGGTCGAAGAGATCGAAAAAATCGAGATCCGTTATGCCGTGGTGGCCACCGAGATTCTCAAGAGGGCGCTGGCCGGCGACCACGAAGGTGCATCCAAATCGATTGCCGCCGATTGCCGGCCCCTGCTGATGGCGCTGGTGGCGGCGGTGGAGTCGGCCAAGAAGGAGATCCACGACATCAGTGACCGCGATGTGGCTGCCTCCATGGCACAGAGCCAGAGCCTGCGCCTGCAGTTGTTCGGCGCCATTGCGCTGGCCCTGGCAGTGGCTACCGCCCTGGCGGTGGTGATGACACGCAAGGTCACCCGTCCGTTGCTCCAGGCCGTCAACATTGCGGAAACGGTGGCCGCCGGCGACTTGTCCTCGCGCATCGATGTGAGCAGCAGGGACGAGACCGGCCAGCTCTTCCGCGCCCTGCAGTCCATGCAGGACAGCCTGGTCACCGTGGTTGCACGTGTGCGCCACGGCTCGGAAACCGTGTCCAGCGCCAGCTCCGAAATCGCCGAGGGTAACCAGGACCTCAGCACCCGCACCGAACAGCAGGCCAGCGCGCTGCAACAGACCGCAGCCAGCATGGAACAACTGAACTCGGCAGTGCAACAAAATGCCGACAATGCCCGCCAGGCCAACCAGTTGGCCCAGAGCGCCAGCACGGTGGCCACGCGGGGCGGTGAGGTGGTCGGCCAGGTCGTGGAGACCATGAAGGGCATCAACGCGTCCAGCCGCAAGATTGCGGACATCATCCAGGTCATCGACGGCATTGCCTTCCAGACCAATATCCTGGCCTTGAACGCCGCGGTGGAAGCGGCCCGCGCCGGCGAGCAGGGCCGTGGTTTTGCGGTGGTGGCGTCCGAGGTGCGCAGCCTGGCGGGCCGCAGCGCCGAGGCCGCCAAGGAAATCAAGATGCTGATCAATGCCAGCGTGGAGCGTGTGGAGCAGGGCAGCAGCCTGGTGGACAAGGCCGGTGCGACCATGAACGAGGTCGTGGCCAGCATACGCCGCGTGACCGACATCATGGGCGAGATCAGTGCGGCCAGCAGCGAGCAGAGTGCCGGTGTGTCGCAGGTGGGGGAGGCCATCACCCAGATGGACCACACCACGCAGAAAAATGCGGCCCTGGTGGAGGAGATGGCCGCGGCCGCTAGCAGCCTCAAGAGCCAGGCGGGCGACCTGGTGCAGACCGTGGCGGTATTCAAGCTGGCCGACGGCCAGGTGGCGGCACAAGCGGGTCTTGCCGTTGCACCCGCAAAGTCCGCGAGTTCCGTGGTCGCTTTTCCGCGCAAGAAGTTGTTGACTGCAGCACTGACATATTGAACTGGCAGGCCTCTGCGGTCACGTCCCCGGCTCGCAGGTAGTACCGGTTTGGCGGTAGTCGACGGTGTTGGTCCCGCCAATGGACAGGCCATAATGTCACGATGCAGAACTCGCCCTTGGGGCACACACACACACTTTCCCAAGAGCGTTGGGAGCTGATACTGCGCGGTATTGACGCCGCCCCATGGGACTGGGATTTGCCCAGCGGCAAGGTGTATTTCTCTCCCGCCTGGTGGCAGATGCTGGGCTACGCGGATGCCGAACTTCCCGCCACCTCCGGCCTGATGGCGGGGCTGGTGCACCCCGACGACAACCAAGCCACCAACCAAAGCTTTACCGCGGCCATCAAGGGCAAGGGCGACACCTGGCTCGTCGAATGCCGGCTGCGCCACAAGGGTGGACACTTTGTCAGCGTGCAGTTGCGGGCCTACATCCAACGCAACCTGTCGGGCAAGGCGATACGCCTGTCGGGCGCGGCCACCGATCTGACGGAGCGCAAGAAGGTAGAGGCCAAGCTGCAGGACAGCGAGGCCCGCTACCGCGCCCTGGTCGAGTGGTCGCCCATCGGCATTGGTGTGCACCAGCACGGCAAGGTCGTCTATGCCAACCCCGCGGCGGTTGCCATCATGGGCGCGCGCAGCGAGGCCGACTTGATAGGTTTGCCCGTCAACGACCTGGTCGATCCGCGGCACCGGGTGCTAGTTGCCGAACGCATCGCACAGGGTTATGCCAATGGCTCTCCGTTGCCGGCAAAGATAGAAAAATTCCTGCGCCGGGATGGCCGCACCATTGATGTCGAGATCCAGGCTTCACCGATCACCCATTTGGGCGAACCCGCCATCCAGGTCAATTTTGTCGACGTGACCGAGCGCGAGAAAAGCGGCACCACACTGCGCGAAAGCGAGGCACGCTTTCGTGCGCTGACTGAACTCGCGTCCGACTGGTATTGGGAACAGGACGAAAACTTCCGCTTCACGGTGCTGGGCGGCAAGGTCTTTGACAGCACGGGATTCACCACGGCCGAGCACCTGGGCAAGACACGGTGGGAGTTGGCGTCGGTCAATATGACAGAAAGCGACTGGGACGCACACCGCAAACTCCTGAACGCCCGCCAACCGTTTCGGGACCTGGAAATTCGCCGGCCCGATGCCGGCGCCAAGGTGCACTGGGCCAGCGTCAGCGGTTCTCCCATGTTCGGAGCGGATGGCAGCTTCAAGGGTTACCACGGCATAGGCCGCGATGTATCTGCGCAAAAGCAGGCCGGCGAGGAGATCCACCGCCTGGCCTTTTACGACGCGTTGACCGGTCTGCCGAACCGGCGCCTGCTGCTGGAGCAGCTGAAAAAGGCGCTGCACACGAATGCCCGCCACCACCAGCATGGTGCCTTGTTGTTCATCGACCTGGACAATTTCAAGACCCTGAACGACACACTCGGCCACGACGTGGGCGACCTGCTGTTGCAAATGGTGGCCCAGCGACTGTCAGGCTGCGTGCGCGAGTCCGACACCGTGGCGCGCCTGGGTGGTGACGAGTTTGTGGTGGTGCTGGAAGACCTGGAAACCGACCGGCATGCCGCAGCCGCGCAGGCCGACAGCGTGGGCAAGAAGATTCTGGTCATGCTGAACCAGCCCTACGAGCTGGCCGGGCGTGAACACCACAGTTCGCCCAGCATGGGCATTACGCTGTTTGATGCGCATTCGTCCAGCGTGGACGACCTGCTGAAGCAGGCCGATCTGGCCATGTACCAGGCCAAGGCGGCCGGGCGCAACACGCTGCGTTTCTTTGATGTCAGCATGCAGACCGAGCTGGAAAGCTGGGTCGCCATGGAATTTGACTTGCGCGACGGCCTGCAGGGCGGGGAAGAGTTGGAGTTGTACTTCCAGCCCACCGTGGGCGCGAATGGCCAGCTGACCGGCGCTGAGGCACTGGTGCGCTGGTTGTCACCGACACGTGGCCTGGTCATGCCAGAGAACTTCATTGCGCTGGCCGAGTCCACCGGCCTCATCGTTCCCTTGGGCCGCTGGGTCATGACCATGGCCTGCGAACAACTGGCCGCCTGGGCGCAAGAGCCTCATACTGCACGCCTGAGCCTGGCAGTAAACGTAAGTGCGCGCGAGTTGCGCGAGCCGGGTTTTGTGCCGGGAGTCCTGCGCTCCCTGCGCCAGTGGTCGGTCGCTCCCAACCTGCTGCGCATCGAGCTGACCGAAAGTGTGCTGGCACACCGCGTGGACGACATCATCGTCAAGATGAACGAGCTGAAAGCGCACGGCGTGGGCTTCTCGCTGGATGATTTTGGAACCGGCTATTCGTCGCTGAGCTACCTGAAGCAACTGCCGCTGGACCTGCTGAAGATCGACCGATCTTTTGTCAGCGATGTGCTGAACGACCCCAACGACGCGGCCATCGCCCGCACCGTTGTGGCCCTGGGCACGACGCTGGGCCTGTCCGTGGTGGCAGAGGGGGTGGAGACCGAAGAGCAACGCGTCTTCCTGGCCAGCATTGGCTGTTATGCCTACCAGGGTTTTCTGTTTGGCGACCCGGTGCCGATTGAGCAATTCGAAACCCTGTACTGCCGATCAATGGCTTAGGGGGCTGGTGCAATCTGTTGCGCCCGGCAGCTGTCACGCGGGGTTGGTCGCCGTAAAAAAAGACTGCAAGGATTCGATGGTTCCGGGGCGTCCAAAAAGATAGCCCTGAAAATGGTTGCAACCACGGGCTTGCAGAAACAGGCGCTGGGTTTCCGTCTCAACCCCTTCGGCAATCACCGTCATGCCCAGGCTGTTGCCCAGCGTGATGGTGGCCTGGACAATGGCCGCGTCCTTGGAATTGGTCAATGCCTCCTGCAGGAAGGACTGGTCGATCTTGAGCTGATCCAGGGGTAGGCGTTTGAGGTAGCTCAGCGACGAATAACCGGTGCCAAAGTCGTCGAGCGAAAAGCCCACGCCGTGCGCCTTCAGTTCATGCATCTTGGCGATGATGCCGCCCACATCGTTGACCAGCAGGCTTTCGGTCAGTTCAATCTTGAGGCGGCGGGCTGGCGCACCGGTACGTTGCAGCGTGGCCAGCACGTCCGGCACAAACTGCTCGCCCAGGAACTGCAGCGCGCTGACATTGACCGAGATCGTCAGATCGGCGCTGTAGGGCTGGGCGCTCCATTGCTTGAGCTGCTGGCACGCGGCCTCCAGCACCCAGTGTCCCAGCGGCAGCACGAGACGGGTCTCCTCGGCCAGGGGAATGAATTCCGCTGGCGACACCATGCCGCGCACCGGATGTTTCCAGCGCACCAGTGCCTCCACACCCGTGAGGTCACCGTACTGGTTGACCTGCGGCTGGTAATACAACAGAAACTGTTGCTCCAGCAAGCCCTGGCGCATATCGGCTTCCAACCGGGCGCGGGCGAGCATGGACGCCTGCATCTCGGGGTCAAAGAAACGCAGGGTGTCGCCGCCAGCGGACTTGGCCTTGTGCAGCGCCAGGTCCGCGCGTTTGAGCAGGTCTTCCACCACCAGCAAATCACCGGGCTGGAACAGCGTCACGCCGATACCGGCGCTGGAGTGGTGTGTAAACTGGATCAACTGGTAGGGCTGGCGCAGCGTGGCCAGGATCTGTTCTCCCACACGTTTGACCTCGGCCTCGGCGGCACCGGCTTCGGTGGGCAAATTCTGCAGCATGACCACAAACTCGTCACTGCCCAGGCGTGCGACCGTGTCGTCGTTGCGCACACAGAAATTCAGGCGTTCTGCAACCTGGCGCAGCATGACGTCACCCTGGCTGTGGCCTTGCGTGTCGTTGAGGATCTTGAAGGCGTCCAGGTCGATGAAAAACAGGGCACATTTGCTTGGTGCAGCCCCTTTGTTACTGAGCGCCGCCTGCAGCCTGTCCAAAAACAGGCGCCGGTTGGGCAGGCCCGTCAGCGGGTCAAAAAAGGCCAGATTCCGGATCTGGTTCTCCGCGACCTTGCGTGAGCTGATGTCGGCGAATGTTGAGACATAGTGGGTGACGGAGCCGGTCTCGTCCCTGACCGCCGAGATGGTCAGCCATTCCGGAAATACCTCGCCGTCCTTGCGGCGGTTCCAGACCTCTCCCTGCCAGCAGCCCTGGTCCGCGATGGCCTTGCGCATGCTGCCATAGAAGTCCGCGCCTTGCCGACCCGAATGCAATAGCCGCGGCGTCTGGCCAACGGCTTCTTCGGCGCTATAACCGGTGATTCTGGTGAATGCCTGGTTGACCCGCAGTATGTTGGCGTTGTTGTCGGTGATGAACATGCCTTCATGCGACTCAAATGCGGTTGCCGCAATGCGCACCTGTTCATCCGCCTGCTTGCGGTCGGTCACATCCGATACGTAGCCGTACCACATGGTGGAGCCGTCGTCCAATAGCTGAGGCGCTGCCTGCTCCAGAACCCAGCGTAGGTCACCTGCGGGATGCTGGATGCGGTATTCGCAATCCCATGGACCCACGTTGCGTGAGGCCAGCGCGAACGATGCCGTGCGCTGCGCCAGATCGTCCGGATGCACCCGGGCCAGAACTTCCGCCACGGTGTCCGTTGGTTGTGATGCACTGCCCAGGCCAAAGGTTTCTCGAAAACCGGAGCTGGCAAATTGGAAGCGGGCCTTGCCATCGGCCTGCACCCACAATTGGTATACCGCACCGGGCACCCGGCTGGTCAGCTCCTGCAGCAACGCCAGGGCTCGCGCCTGATCCCCGGTGTGGCGCCGCCGCAGGACCACATACCACGACAGGGATGCGGCCACAGCTACCAGGAACAGGCTGGCCAACGCCGCCTGGTTCAAGAGGTTGGAGGCCGCTTGCGCATGGTTGCGCAGTGCATCGCGCGGGTCCGCTCCTATGGCCACCAGCATGGGGTAGCTTTGCAACTTTCTGAAATGCAGCATGCGCTCCACGCCGTCGATCAGGCCGGGCGACGTGTAAGTGCCGAACTGCTGCCGCTTGGCCAGCCGCGCAAACACCGGGCTGGCCGACAGATCGCCCACATACTGGTCCTCCGTGCCGACCCGGCGCGCCCGCACGATGCCATCCGTACCGAACAGTGTTGCCACTCCACGCCCACCCAATTGCAGTTCACCGTAGAAGCGGGTGAAGTAGGCCGGGTCCAGTGACGCCACCACAATGCCCGCAAACGCGCCGGTCTTGTCGAACAAGGGCCGTGAGACTTGTATGGACAGTTTGCCCGAGACACGGCCCAGCATGGGATGGGATATGAACAGGGAGTCGCCGTGACCCGCGGCGTGTACTCTGAAGTGCTCCCGGTCCGACAGGTCAATCGGACCCGCGAAGGGCTGCGTGCTTTGCACCAGCTGTCCCTGTGCGTTCGTGGTCGCGACTTGCAGCAGCACGCGCCCGTCTATCTGACCGGCAGCCTGCAGCACCCCAAGGCTCAGCTGCCTGCCACGGCTGGCATACTCAAACTGCACCAGACGCAATGTCTGATCCAGGCTGGAGAACGTTCGTTCTGCATGCTCTTCGCTCACCCGCGCCAGGTTGGTGATGTCGCGTTCGGTGGCGGCCAGCGTGCGCAGGCGACCGGTTTCTATCAGGCCAAAGACGTGCCACCATACCGTTACAAGCAGGCTGCAGGCCACCACACATATGGCGCAGTGCAGCAGCAATTGGCCCGCCATCCATTTTCGTGGACTGATGGTGTGGTCTCTATGGACCACAGGCAGCGGAGGATTTTTAGGCACGCGCCAGTATCATTTGGCTATACGGCGCAAAGTTTGACCTGGATCAAGCCCGAACAAAGGAATATCCATTGACCGACAACCAACTGCCGACGGCGAGAAACGAAGACCGGCACAGCCATATCGGCATCCGCCTGCAGTACCGCGTCGACGAAAAGTGGGAACACCTGGAGGCGCTGGGGTGGAGCGAAGCGGGTTTCAACTTCTACCATGCACAGGCGATACACGAACCCGTGCTGCAATTGCGCCGCAGCCTCATCCGTTTTGAGGGCAGCATCGTCTGGCACGCACCCAATACCAGCGACGAAATCGTGCTGGCCACGCTGGTCCACGAATTGATCTACCAGCGCGCCAAGGAGGTGTCCGGCAACACGGCGTTGCATGCGCGGTTGATCCGGCTGATACGTGTCTCCGGCATGGTGGACGAGAAGCGCAAGATACTGGCCTCGTTGGGGCCAACCCCCACCGACGCCCAGATGCACAGCATGGTCGCCCAGCGCAAACTGGAGCGCCCGATGTTCCACTACGGCGTCAAGGTTGAATCCGAGGCCTGGAGCGCGGTGGTCAAAAGCGCCTGGAGCGTGTCGTCAGTGCTGGTGTCCATGGACAAATGGTCGGAGGGTTTGGCCAAGAAGTAGACAAACGGTTAATTTTTACCCAAATTAGGGTTTTTGACCCATTATTTGATGGCAGTCAGAGTGAAATGTGGCTGTAGCCCTCGTGAAATATGCATGATGCGCTATGTAATCTGTAGCGGTTGGGAGCAAGCCGGCGTCGCACTCCTACAGAAAGAGAAAGCACCCCGTCTTCAATCTCGAACTCATTCAAAGTCTAGAATCGTTTGAAGCCCTCCGCGACGGTTGTCGGGATTTTCAATGCTGTATGGAAATGCTTTGAATCCATACAAAGCAAGGCTATAAGCCACTCTCAGGAGTTTTTCATGTCCAGTTTATCCGGCTGTGCCCCGACTTTGATTGCTAGATTCTTGTCAACATTGCTGCTGGTCCTTGTGCCATTGGCTCATGCGGGCGACGAGGCTATTGCGGGGTACTCGAAGGAGCCGTTGCGTGCTCCGCTCTTCGATGAGGCGCAGATTGCCGCTGAGACAATGGCAATCAACAACTGGCTCAACGCAAACATTCAAAAGCTCACGTACGACCAAATGAAGGGCCCGCGAGAGCACCTCTATGACCTGATCGATTCCCGAGTGAAACAACACTACGCGTCGGAGCAGCGCGTACTTCCGAAAAAACACGACCTGATGTTGGAGATCCTCTTTTCCTGGGCCGAACCTTTAGGTGGTTTTGGCGGATCGCAGATATTCAACTCGGTTAAGGCTGGGTCGTCACCAACCAGAACCCCGGGCATGAAACTACCCGAAGGACTTTCGATAAGCCTTGCCAAGGATTTGCTCACGGTGCAATCAAGCGCGGGCTGGTCGGTCTCATTTCCCTACTACTTCATGATCTGGAATGTCGGTGACTTCACGGCGAAAGGCGGACCACGTACACAACTGGTTGCACTCTCCACTGGAGCTGCGAAAGACTCGAGCCAGGCGGGGAAGTCCCAAGCTACTTTGATGTTTATGTTCTCCCCTGATGAGTACCGGTCCTTTGAAAGCTATTGGAGGAGGCAGCTTGGAATAGGCGCGGAGATTAAAAGCAACGAGCTGGGCGTCAAGAGTCTTTCCAGCCGTCACATCGTTGATGCGCCAACGAAGCTCCACAAAGAGTTCACATCTTGGTCCAACCCCACGGGGTCGTTCGCCGTCGCGTATCTCGGAATCGAGGGAACATATGAATGGAACCGACCGCATTTCATCGATTTCCTGCGCGTCGTCGCAGCCACCAAGTCGGAATCGCGGCCCGATAACGTGTTCACCGGCGGGCGTTAGTCAATCAGCTTCCTAGGTGTATTGGATGTACTTGATCCGCAGAGAACTGCCGAAGGCGTTCGCGGCCAGTTATCGTTGGAGCCTGGTCACAATAAAGGTTAGCGATGGGGGCAGCAACAAATTCCACGAGCACCTATCCCGACCGGGAGCGCCTTCGAGAGAATTGTCCGCAGGGTCAAGAATTGGTATGCAGCATGGCACAGTCGCAAGCTTGTGCATGAAGGCTAACTGGTCAATTGACTCTGACGCCAGAGAGCGTCCACTTGAAGCGCTCGCATCTCGGGTCGGGCACTGGTCATTTTTACGTTGAGCCGTGCCACGCGACCCCCCCACGAAAAGTACATCACTATGACGAATCTCGAATTCTCTTCGGCTATTCATCCACCTCCAGACGAGTTCTTTCGTAACCTGGAAAGGAAGCGTACCCAAGCGCTTGTCGAACAAGACATGGCCTTGGCCGAAGAACTCCATGCACCCCAGTATCACTTGATCACCCCGGGTGGAAAGTCCTTCAACCGCCAAAATTACCTCAGCGATATCGCTTCCGGCTCGCTGCGCTATGTGCAGTGGGAGCTTGGCTCCATAGAAGTGCGCTCGTCCGCATCCATGGGAGTTGTCCGCTACCAGGCCCTATTGAAGTTTCCCTCTGGCAACGCGATAGCATGCTGGCATACAGACTCCTATGAGCTGCATGATGGCCAATGGAAGGCCGTTTGGTCGCAGGCCACGGCAATCCCCAACACCGCAGCAGGAGTCTGAATGGCTCAAAGCGGCAAGCCGCGGGCGCCCCTTGCGTCGAATGGTAGGCGTTTACACATGACCAGCGCAATCCTCATCGACAGAATCTACACATATGTCTGCGTGCAATGTGACAGACCAGGCTGCATGGAGATAGTCCTCCCCGAGGTCACCAACATTGGGAACGCGACGGCCACCGACCCTGTAGACGCTTGGGCCATCAGAGCTGCCACAGAAGCGGAGAACCTAGGCTGGAGCACGAATGAGAACCACGAGGTCATTTGTCCTGTGCATACGAGCGAGGCGCTTGTCAAACGCCAGGCGGTGCAACCATGACGCTCGGGCACATCAAAGCAGTCCTAATGGGCGCTGGCGTCGCCTTTTCTCCTGGCCTGACCCCCAGCGAGTTCAGCGCTGCTGAAGCCCGCTATGGTTTCAAGTTCCCTCCCGATCTACGCCGTTTCTTAGCGTTTGCGGTGCCTACCGGTGAAAAGTTTCCAGACTGGCGCAATGTCGATTCGCTTTTCCTGTTGGAGGCCTTCTCTCGGCCGCTTGAAGGACTCTGGTTTGACGTAAAGCAAAACTCTCTTTGGCTACCCGAGTGGGGGCCAAAGCCAGTAGACGATGCCACTGCCTACAGGCGCCTAAGTGAGCTTGTGCAAGCTGCGCCAACGCTGATACCAGTCCAGGGCCACAGGTATCTGCCTTGCCGTCCCTGCGAGGCGGGTAACCCCGTGTTGTCCGTTCATCAGTCGGACATCATTTGTTACGGGCTGAACCTCGAGGATTACTTCCAAAATGAATACAGCTACCACTTTGGCCGTCAGGGCTACGAGCTCTCTGGAGAGCCGAAGCCCATTGAGTTTTGGGCGTCGTTCATAGGCTAGCGTCGTTTGTCCACAATGCCGTCCAATCCTTCTATCAAGCGCCCGTCAGTTGCAGCTATTCAAGCGTAACGATTCCTTTGGAATGCAACGATTGTGCAGAGCGCGTCTTTATGGGACCTCGTATCAGGTCCAGTAATGACGAAGCAGCGTAACGCTGTGTGATTACACTGCCCCAAATGAGCCACTCCCTTCAGCCGCAGCGCGTGCAAGACCTGCTCACTTGCTATTTCCAAAGTGACGACGCGATCCGTAGCCGCAGCGTCGGTGGTGTTGTGCTGTCCGGCACGGTCGACATACCGGCGCCGCCAGCGCGCCTCGTAGCGGATTGGGAAAGGGAGATAGCGTTGCACCTGTGCCTGGAACCCGGCGATGTGGAGGAGCTATCGCTCGCGCGGGCGCGTATGCGCTGGCCGGACTACAAGCTTTGCGTGCAGGCGGTGTCCGATTGGACGACGCAGGCGCTGGGTCTGCATGAAGACTTGCTGGCATCCTGCGACGTGGCGTTGATGGCCTGCCGTGGCGCGCGCTACCACCATGACGGTGCGGACTACGGTGGTGCGGCCTTTTGTAATCTTTTTCTGAGCGAGGACCGGGGGCTGGACCTGCACTTCCCGTCAGCGGGCCTTCGCATCCCTCTGGTCAGGGGCACGGTTGTCCTGTTTGATACCGGCCAGCCGCACGCCGTTATTGATCGCGGTAGCAAGAGCTGCTTCGATCTGGCCGACTTTCCCGCCGACCGCGATTGCAGCCAACTCTTTCTGACCTGGGAGCTTCCCATAACGCATGCCAAGCTTAGTCAAGCACTTGGGGTCACCTTCGATGTTGATCCTTCGACCGCATTGCTACTGGACGACGAGCAAGTCAGGGTGAATGGTGCGCCAGCCCGTGTGTGCCCGGAGTCCGGTCGGTGGTGTGCCGATGTGCTGGGAGCAACGCCGCAATCTAGCTGATTGCAGAGCTACGCGGGTCGTTCAGAAAGGGGCGGTCTATCTGATCGGCCAGCGACGCAATGTCGCGGGCCTTGACGCCGATTTTTTTGAAGTGCACCTTCCAACCGTCGACAACCTTGGCTACGCGGCGCATCTCCTTGCGGGCTTGTTTTTCGTCAAGTCCGAACAGGCGGTGCTCCGACAGGGCGTTTTCCAATGTCGCATCCGCTACTTGCGTGCCGACCCGCATCTGCTGGTAGCCCAGAGCCTGGCCCGATGGCAGCACATCAAATGCCGGTGACAGTTCGTACAGCCCCTGGTCGTTCATCAGCAGCACATGGTTTTTTTCGTGGTCGTCCGTGTTGTCTAACAGGATGTTGAACACCATGCGTCTAAACAGCTCGGCCATATGCTGCAGATTGAGCCCGCCCGCGCTGACACCGCGCCGGCGCAAGACCTGCGCCAGTTCGGGGTAGCCCAGCGTTTCACCCGCGGCCTTCAGCACCACATTGGCCGACAGGGCGTGCACGCGGCGCTCCCCATCGCGGTCAAAGCGCTTGACGGCCAATGCGTGGCCTTTGGGGAGGGGAATGGACTGGGTTTGTGCCACGCGTATGCCTGCCTGTGCAGCCAGCATCATGCTCGCATGTTCGATCAACGGCACGTCCAGCGGCTCACCCATTTCGTTGAACTTGACGATCCAGGGCTCCGCGTCCACATTGAGCAGCGCCTTGGGTCGCGCACCGCCCAGCGTCCCACCCGGCGCGATCAGGCGGCGCTGGTGCTTGGGGATGGGCTCGCCGTTGAGAACTTTGTTGACCAACTCTTCGATGGCCGGCACGTCGGCCAAGAGCGGCAAGGGGCCGATAGAGCGTGGAACATACGCATCCTTGGATACGGATACTCCCAGCGCGCCGAAACGCGCATCCCCGGCATAGAACAGAAAGTCCAGCACGGACAGACGGGGCGGTTTGTCCAGGAAACGGATGACCCGCTCACCCCAGCGGTCCGGGCGTGCGTCGTCAATGGCACCAGCGGCAGTTTCCTTGTCCGCTGGCAAAAACTCCTTGTCCATCAAGGGCAGGTCTTCGCTCAGCGCGAAGCCGGATGCCAGCCACGACGGCGCATAACGCAGTGAAACGCCTTGTACGCTGCGCACCGTGGCCAGCGTGCCAATCAGCACAGGGTGTTGCGGCCGCCCCAGCCACCACAGGTGGAGAGTGTCCGATGGCTGGTACTGCGTGATGTCGAAGGCCATCATGTCTTTCTTGCTGCGGAGTCGGGCGCGCCGAGGGTGGAAAGGCGTGCCTCGATAGAGGCCGGACGGCGTACCGCGCGGGCGCGGGCCACACGGACCGCATCTTCCAGCGCGCCCAGGTCATGCGCGGGGGCTGCAAGGTCTTCTAGTGCTGGTGCACGGCCCATCATCCACAGCGCGGTGGCGTAGACACCCATGGACACGCTGGGGTCGCCTTTTTCCATGCGCACCAGCGTGGGTTCGGAGACACCAATCCGTTGCGCCCACACCTTGAGCGACTCCTTGCGGCGCTTGCGTGCCAGCGACAGGTTGTCTCCCAGCGCACGCAGGTGCTTCTGGACGACGGGCGGCATGGACTCAAGTGTTTTGGAGCGCTTTGACATTACACATATGTTAGCTTAAATGACTAAAAAATAATATATATGTTTGTTAATTCGCTGCTTTGCGGCGCTGCGTCTACCGGCGGATGCGTCGTGGCGGGATGCCGCGGCGTATGCCTGGAAGCATCTACGAAAGTGCCAGCACACGTCCGCGGCGCAGCTCTCCGGGGGTTTGGCCGACGATCTGGCGAAAGCATTTCTGGAAATGGCTGAAGTCGTTGAACCCCACGCTGAGTGCCACATCGGTGATGCGGCGCGGTGGTGATTCCAGTAGCAGGTGTTTGGCGTGCACCACGCGCACGTGTTGCAAAAACAGTTTGAACGATGTGCCCAGGCTGTCGCGAAACAGGAAACGCAGATGCGAGGCGCTGACATGGGCCTTGTCGGCCAACTGCTCGCTCGAGATCGGTTCATGGAAGTGCAGGCACAGGTATTGCAACGCCCGATTCAGCCCCGTGTGCAGATGCGCAAATGCTTGTGCATCGTGCTCGACCACGCAGCGCACCCAGTGCTCCGGGGAGCGCGTTGGCGTTGGCCGTAACGGCGTTTGTGTGTCGACATCCTCATCACATGGCGGGTTTGCCCCGTCGTCGGGGTCTGCGGTGGAGGTCTCTTTCAGCAGGCGTGGCGCATGCAGGCTGATGTCGCTGGCCCCAATTTGCGTGTTGGCCGTCAGCACCGCCATGCGTGCCACCGTCCACTCCAGTTGCGAGGCGTTGCCGGGCCAGCGGTAATTGGTGCACCAGTGCTGCAGTGCGTCGGTCAGTCTGTGCTCCGCGCCATGGCCGTGGTAGTCCAATACGGCACGGGTCAGCATGGGAATGTCTTCGGTGTGCTGCGACAGTTGCGGCAAGGTGATCAGCTTCCAGTCGTGCCGGCCCCAGTCTCCATACGGTGGAATGGGGCTGGCTCTTCCTGCATCCGATACCTGCTGCTGTGCCTTGAGCGCCACCACCAGACGGCAGGCCCAGTTGTTGATCGGTTTCGCCTGCGCCTCACGAGCCTTCCGCGTGTGGGGCGGCATGTGTGCCTCAACTGGCGACGGCGTGGTTTGGGTCAGCGCCTGCTCCAGTTGTCGCCAAAGGTGTTCCTGGTCGGCGCTGGTGCCGCTGTCCGGGCTGCATAAGAACAGGGTGCCACCCCGCGCACGGTCGATCCAGCGCCACGGCGGCTCCAGCGTGTTTTCGCAGTCCACCTTGACAAAGGCCTGGTCGGCCCCACTGCCGCAGCGGTGGATGGCCACTGCGGTCTGCAACGCCTCGTTGCCGGTGGTTCCCAGCAACATGACCGGGCGGGAGTCTACGCAGCTTTCCTCTATGTGGCGGTCCAGTGCCAGCATGGCCTTGCTGGAACCGATCAGACAGGGTGCACCCAGTTGGGCTTGTACCGTCCAGCGCTGGCTGGCCAGGCGCTGCAAAATGCGTGCGCACTGGAAGGCCAGCTCCGTCAGCGCCGATTCGTATTTGGGGTCCATGGACAAGTGGGGCAACAACTGCAGTTTCAGGGCGCCCAGTTTTCTGCGGGAAAACTCCAGCGCCAGCACCATGCTGCGTTGCACCTGCGACTGCGTGGCAAAGCCGCGCGGTGTATTCGAATCCTGCGGCGCCAACGGGACCATGCGATCCCGTTCCCGTTCAAGCTTGAAATCTGCGCTGCTGCCCACTGCGCCGATAACCACCAGGGGCTGCTGCTGCCCGAACAGCTCCAGCGTCGCCATTTCCCACCAGCGGCGGCAGGCGCTGCGCTCCAGCAGCCGCCGGATTTCGGCAAGTTCGTTCATGTAGGACACGACAAGCGAGCGTTGCGGACTGCGGGCCGCACGCAAGAGGTGTGGCCCGTCTACGTTGTCCCTGTTTCCAACTTGCATCAATGGAAGCCCGCGACTCTGGGTTCTACGGCATCACATGGGGTGCGTGGGGAAAGCCGCGCTGTGCCGCTGTCGGCTGGCTGGGGTGGCCTGGGTTATGGGTGCGAGTGGTCTTGCAGGCTGCGGGTGAGGCGGCGCATGGCTACAGACGTTCCAGTACAGAACTTGGATCACGGAAATCTCCCTGTTTGTGTTTTTTTGATTTTTATCATGGACATCGACAGCCCCATAGGCTAGCGAATGTCAGCAACGATTTTAAGAATCGAGCCCCCGCAGGCAACTATCAAATTCGACAGTGGGTCAATCGCCGCCAACTCCATCGGTTGGCCCAGTTTTTCCATCGTCTGGCCCACTTCCACAAGCCCCCGTTTCAATACGATTGGTTCGCGGCTCACAGGAGGCAGATTGTTGAACCGCAATTTTTTAAACGTCCACCCGACCAGCATCTGGTCCAACACACGAGGTATGAACCATGGCTTTTCCGACCGCCGTAAACGATCAAATCACCGACTCTGTCACGCAGGCCAACACCAAGGTGTTGGGCGATGCGCCCGCCATTGCGATGGGCAACCTGTACCAGGCCACCGCCCAGGCCCTGGCCAATGCCGCGCACAACGCCACCAACGCGCAGCAGCAAAGTTATGTGACCTCGCAGTCCGCCACAACCATGGGTGTTGCGACCCTGTATTCGCTGGACACTGCCAGCACGGGCATGGCCACCAAGGCGATCCTGACCCCCAGCTCCGGCGTCCGGGGCCTGGGTAGCTGATAAACCTTCCTGTATGTTCCCGCGCCCCACGGCGCAACGCTGAAACCTTTTTCATTTATCTAATCGGAGAATTTCATGGCTTTTCCAACCGCAGTAAACGACCAGATCACAGACTCGGTCACGCAGGCCAACACCAAGGTGTTGGGTGACGCCCCGGCTATTGCCATGGGCAACCTGTTCCAGGCCACCGCCCAGGCCTTGGCCAATGCGGCGCACAACGCCACCAACGCGCAGCAGCAGAGTTACGTGACCGCGCAGGCGGCCACCACCATGGGTGTCGCCACCCTGTACTCGGTGGACACCGCCAGCACGGGCATGGCCACCAAGACTATTCTGAGCAGCTGATTTTTTGGCCACTGAGCCACCGTGCAATCGCCAACAGGAGTAAAGAAAAATGGCCTTTCCTACCGCTGTCAACAGCCAGATCACCGACTCGGTGACACAAAGCAATCTTCAGGTTCTGGGCACCGCGCCTGCCGTCGCGATGGGCAATCTGTACCAGGCCACGGCGCAAGCCCTGGCGAACGCGGCGCACAACGCCACCAACGCACAGCAGCAGATGTATGTGGCGGCGCAGGCTGCCACCACCATGGGGGTGTCCCTGCTGTATTCGCTGGACACGGCCGCCGACGGCATGGCAGTCAAGCGCATCTTCAGCGCCTGAGCACGGATGCCCCCGTTTTTTTGACGGATTCTGTTTTTTTGTATCTCAAGCTTTAAGGAGTAATCAACATGGCTTTCCCAACCGCAGTCAACAGTCAAATCACCGACTCTGTATCCCAGGTCAACACCAAGGTGCTGGGTGACGCCCCGGCCGTCGCACTGGGCAATCTGTTTGTGGCCACCAGCCAAGCGTTGTCCAATGCCGCGCACAACGCCACCAACAACCAGCAACAGTCCTACGTCACCATGCAGGCGTCCACCACGCAAAGCGTGGCCACCATGCTGTCGGTGGACACCGCCAGCACCGGCGTGTCGACTGGCAAGGTGCTGGGCCTGCACTAGAGCCGCAGGGCCGGACCGTCAACGCGCAGTAACGGGCGACACCGGGTTCTTGCACCGTGGCAGCCAGTCCCACACTGAGCCTGGCCCAGGCACCCGCCATGGCGATGGGCATGACCTATCTGGCCATGGCGGACAGCATCAGCCTGGCGATGCAGAACGCGGTGTCGAACCAGCAGCGCGGGCAGGTGACTGCTGCGGCGGCCGTCACCCAATCGCTTGTCTTGATCATCACACTAGGAGCTAAATCCAAATGAACGACGCCGGTACCGTAAATGACCAGGTGGTTGACAGCGTCAACAGCATCACCACGCTGATTTCTGCGCAATCACCCGCGCATGCCTTCGCCATGCTTGATTCGGTGATGGTGGAGACGCTGGGCATGGCCATGTACAACGCGGTCAACCGCCAACAGAATGCGGGCATGGTGAACTCCGCGGCCGTTACCGCCGCCTGCGCACGCATGCTGAACGCCCAGGCACCCTACACGCCACCACCGCCGCCACCCGTGCCAACGCCTCCGGTGGTCAACCCGCTGCCAGGCCCCACGCCAGCACCGTCGAACGAGGCGGTGGTCAAGACCGCGTTCAGCCAGGGTACTGCGGCCATCGCCGCGCTGCAGGCCGAGGCCACCAGCACGGTCGCGCAAGAGGCACAGGCCGGTCTGAAAGACCTGGCGCAACAGGCAGCCGCGACGCCAACCCCGACTCCCACGCCGCCACCGTCACCGGTCAGCGCAACGGCGGCTGCACCTGCGCCTGGATCTGCAACAGCTCCGGCGTCGCCACCCCCATCGCCATCTGCAACGGCCCCGGATTCTGCCGACGCACCGGCCAGCACAACGGCGGCGGTTAATCCTGCGTCTGCGCCCACCACGCCCGCAACACCTGCTGCGCCCGTTGTTGCATCGGCAACGGCCAGTGCAACAGCCATTGCATTGGCGGTTGCCCCCGCACCTGCGACACCACCAGACCCGGCAGCACCCTCACAGTGAATGCGCCGGCGCCGATCCTCTACAAGAGCCTAAGGAACAGTCATGGACAACACCAACTCCCAGGTCATAGATACCGTCAACCAGATTCAAATGGCCACCATGGCTCCGCAGGTGGTCATGACGAGCGGGGCTGGCAAGGCCTACCAGTCGGTGGCGCAGTCCACCGCCATCGCGGTGCAGGATTCCGCGGATGCGTTGCGCAACCTCTCCACCATTGCCACAACGGCCATCGGCGTGGCCATGGCCCAACTGCTGGCCACCAAGGACGTCAAGTACGTCGAGGTGATCACCGCGGCGCAGCAGGTGATGACGCAGGCGAATGTGGAGTTTGGCCAGGTTGGTGCCACGGCGGCCACGGTCATCAAGGGTTACCCCGCGGGCTGACCCGTGGCCGTAGCGAAACGCACAACCGATCAGTGAAAGAACCCACGCCATGACTGTCATCATTGCCGGAAAGCTGATCCAAAAGAGTGACAGCCTGTCTGAACTCGCACGCCAGACCTTGACCTATATAGACGGTGGCCCACAGTGGCTGGCCTGGGCGCTGCCCAACCCCATGGTTTGTTATGAACTGTCGGACGAGACGACGCTGCTGGCCGAGGTGCAGCAGGGGCTGCACGCATCACCCATGACCTTGCTGCCCGGGCTGGGCTTGTGGGTCAGCCCGGTCAAACTCATGTCCCTTGGCAGCGCCAATCTGCGCACGCTGGGGCAGGCCGAAACCGGCGACACCAGCGCCGCCGTGGTGCAGCAAACACAGCGCATCATGGTGGACCACCAGCTGGTGGACGCCCCGCAACTGGGCAGCGCAAGCAATTTTTTGCAGGAGCTGGGCGTTGCATCGGCCCCCGTATTCCAGGCGCTGGATTTCAATGACCGCATCGCGGTCTATGAACTGGCTGCCGTGGCCTTGGGGCAAGGCGGCGACAACCCCGCGCAGCTGCGCCAGGAGGCGGCCGCCTTTGCGGTGCAACAGGCCCGTACCGTGTCCGAGTTTTGCGACTACTACCAGGTCTATCTGGCGCATGCCAAAAAAATGAATGCGCTGGGCGGTGTGGCCGCAACGCGCGGACAATTAGCCAACGATGTTGTGCAAAGCATACTGCCGCTGGCCTTTGGTGCAATGGACTGCCCGCAACTGCCCAACCGCCTGCCGTCACCCACCGAGGTAGAGCAGTGCCTGCGCGATTGGTTGGCCAGGGGCCACAAGCTGGGCTTTGCAAGCCTGTCGCAGGCGGTGCTGCAAATGGTTACGCAGACCATCTTCACCAACGAGACCGGCGCCGAGGCGCGCCGGCTGTTTGAGCTGTACCTGAGCACGGCCCAGGCCTTCCTGGGCGGCAACCGCCTGAAGGAAGGCCGCCTGGGCCAGGACGGCTCCAGCCTGCTCTTCACGCTGCACAACGGCAAGCAGCAGGCGCAGGTTCACGTCAGCGCGGATCGCTTGCTGTCGCTGCGCAAATTTGGCAGTTATGTTGCGCCCGACGCGGCCACATCCTTGCCCAGTTCCCCATCCACGTCGCAACCGGAGTAGCCACCATGCCCAAGGTAACACCACGACCCGCCAAGAAGATTCCGCTTCCCGCAAGACCCGGCAGGCCTGTGCCGCCGATAGTTGCCGCAAAACCCGCGTCCGTCACCACCAAGCCACCTGTTGCGGCCGCGCCCGCGAAAGCATCGGCAGCTCCCGCGGCCCCGCTGCCAACGTCCGCAGCGCCGAACGGCGACCCGGGCGTGGCCACCATCGACTCGGCCGCGGAAGCCATGCAAGTCGCGCAAGCCCAGATCAAGGCGGCAATCGCCGCGGCCGCCGCGGCAGCCCAGGCGGCAGTGGCCGCCACGTCCAACATCTCCGGTTCACAGGCTGCCGCACAAGCGGTAGCCAAGACCGAAAGCGCGATGCAGAACAACCTGTCGGCCATGCAGCAGGCCATGCAACAAGCCTTCCAGGCGCAAACCCAGGCGGTCGCACAGGCCCATGCGCAAGCTGCAGCGGCCATGGCTGCGGCCACCGCAGCGCTGGCGGGCAATACGCCAGCAGCACCGCCCGCCGCGGGCCACTGAAGGACGCACAATGCCTGAATCCGCACTGGTTCGATCTATCCGCCGTGACCTGAGCCGCCAACTCACGGGCGCCGTCAACGATTCCGCTACCTACCCCGCGGTACGCATCACCGTGCTGCAGTCCTTGTCGACGCTGTGGGCGCGGCTGCTCTCGTTGAAGGACGTGCTCTACAAAGACCTGGGCGTGAACCCGGCTCAGCCACTCTTCTATTTCTATATGAAGGGCGGCAATGCCTTTGACTGCGTGATCAACCCTGCCGGTCCGGCGGTGATGCAGCAAGGGGGCGGAAAGTCCGACTGGGACACCCAAATCGTGGTCGACCCATGGGCCCCGATCCCGATTCAGAACTACATCTACGCCGTGATCGAGGACCTGATCCTCGATGAGTTGCGCAACTGCGCCGTCGAAATCGCGAGGTGGAAACCGGAGATCATTTCGCCGGATGAGCTGTTAAGCCAACAGTCGGCGCTGTTGTACCGGTACACGTGCACCCGGGACGAGCAGCAGACCATTCGGCAAGTATTCGACCACAACCGAACGGGGCTGTGGCTGAACACGCAACGCAAACTCAGTGACGACACGGTGGCCGCAGCGGATATTCCAGGCATGATCTTCAATGAAGGCATAGAACCGTTTCTGCTCTTCAGGCTTGGCTACACCTGGCATGCGACCCCGCTCGAATGGCCTGTGCCCTTGCAGCCTGGCCAGGCTACGGGGCCGCAAATCGAGCGTCCGCTGCTGATGGAACTGATAGATGTGACGTTGCCGCGCCTGAACACGGTGGAAGCGGTTGAGGTGTGGGAAGATTTGCAAACCGGCCATATGCAAATCGACCCCATCGGCGTCTCCCTCCAATACCGGGGGACGACGATCACACAGACCCTGCCACTGCCGTCACTGGTCTACCACTTTGACGAGCAGGTCCTCATGTTGTGCGAAGTGGCTGCTGGCGTTTCCAAGAGCGTAGACAAGGTAGCGAGACGGTTTGCCCGGCTGACGCTGATCTACAACGCCGGTACGGCGCTGCAGCAGGCGGACTACCAGGCGCGCATGGCAGCCAGCGCCGGCATCCCGGTCGCGCAGCTGCCCGTGCGCCCGCCGGTCGTGGGGGCCATCAATGCGCTGCTCACCAACAACGGTGCCGGTGCCGACCTGGCCGCCGCCGCCGGGACGCCGCAATACATGGCGGTCAACATGATGTACCAGGTCGCCAGCCGGCAGATGCCGTATGACGGCGCGCAGTCGCAAGCGGGTCGGCAGACGATAGGCCTGATGATCGGCGGACTGCTGCCACCCATGACCATCGGCGATGTCGGGGCCAGCGACGACCTGGCGCTCTACAGCACCGTCGTGCGCAATGGCTACATTTCCATCGACCAGTTTCCCGGCTCCGGCATAGACATGGCGGCGTGGTTGCGGGTCCTCAATGCCAGCAAGCTGGAGGACACGGCACACCTGCTGCGCGACAATCTACCCCGCTGGCTCTTCAACCGGGCGACACTGGCCACGGCTCCTCCGCTCACGCCGCTCAACCAGTGGATCTCGCAGACGTTTTTTGGCAAGGTCATCCGGGTCGAACTGCGTGGGCACACCACGCTGCGCCAGCCTGGCACGAGCCATGAGCAAACACTGGTGGTTTTCTGCGATGACCGGGCTTCCGCTTGCATCACGCTGACCACCGCCATCGCCTCACAGGCGCCGTTCATACCCGATCCGCTGATGCCAACGGCCTATCTGGCGTCGGTGGTGGATATGGCCGAACAACACAAAGTCGCCGCGGCGGCCATCAAGGATTTCTGTATCCGCAATGCCCTGGCTAAGCAGTTCAACATGCTGAACCGGCTCTTTCCCAGAGCCTGACCACGCCCACCGCGCACCCTGTGCCCACTGCGTCACAACCGTCTGGACTACCGAAGGACTAAACCATGCCTTGGATGACTGATCTCTTTTACGATCCTGCGCTGGTTGGGGCTCCGCTAGGCTCCTTCCAGAATCGCCCCCTGCACCAGATCACGCTGCCCGGAACCCACGACTCGGGTTGTTACCGTGACCAGCGGATTTCCAACGTCTACTCGGCCACGCAGACCCAGGATATCTTTCAACAGCTCGCCGGTGGCGTGCGTTATTTCGACCTGCGCCCTTGTTCAAGAGGTATCGAGTTCTGGACCTACCACGGCCAGTTCTATTGGGGTGGGCAGTTGACCGGGGCGGACGGGATCCTGCAGCAGATTGCCGACTACTTTGAGAGCCTGGCCCCCACGGACCGCGAGCTGGTGATCGTGAACATGTCGCACTTCTACCAGTTCACGAATCTGTTGCATGCCAATTTTGTCGCGGCGATACGGGCGGCGCTGGACGATTACCTGGTCGAATACACGCAGACCAACATCGACCTGTGCAATTGCCCCTACTGGCAACTGCTGTCCACGCCACCCATCGCCAACGGGCCACCCCCAGGGGCCATTGCCGGTGCCGTACTACAGTCGCGTGTGCTGATCCTGTACGACGGCGCGCTCGACACCCCGCAGGAGGCCTATGTCACGGGCCTGCCTTTTACCGCGCCACCCAATGGCATACCGGGATTTTTTGTCGTGGCGCCCAAGTACGCAGCGCCCGCCAACCCGATTGAACTGTTTGACCAGTATTCCAACCTGGGTCGGGTTGAGGATGGTTATGTGCTGTCCGGCATACGCACCGACCAGCTCAACAAACTGCGCAACCGGCAAAATTTTGCCTACTCAACCCAGCCCTTCAGCCCCGGCAATTGGACGCCCAATGCGGTGGGTGGCGTGGCAGGCGCGCTGCACCTGTTGTCATGGACGTTGACGCCTCAGTTCTCGCTGACCATCACTGGCACCTGGGATCCGTTGGAGGCCGCGCAGCTCTACGCTAACCCCCTGCTGCTGAACCTGTTTTGCGGACCCAATCGTGGCTGGGCCGGTTTCTGCTACAGCGCGGCGGCGGACCCCCAAATCAACATCATCTATGTGGACGATTACGCCTCCACCAAACACCAGAACGCCGCATCGCCATGGAACGGCATGGCCATCCCGGTGGCCATTGCCGCGCGTATGAACGTGGGACCGGTAGGGCAGGCCAACACCTGGTGAAGCAGGTCTGTGGCATAACATGGCAGCGAAGACCCATTTGTCCTCATTTTTTATTTCTCGAACCCAAGGAGAGCATGCATGTCCACCTTAAACGGCACCGTTCAAACCGCACCCAATGGATCGCGCGGGTTTGACGCGGACAGCGTCCTCAGCAAAGAAACCGCAAGGCAGTTTTTTGGAAGCGGATATGTTTTTTGCCTGCGCTACCTGTCGCGTGGCGGGCAGGAGTCGACATCGGACCTGACGACCCAGGAGGCTAGCGACATTTTGGGAGCGGGCTTGGCGCTGATGCCGGTGCAACACGTGTCAGCGGCCGGTTGGCAGCCCACCGCCGCACTTGGCACGCAGTATGGTGGCACTGCCGCCAGCCATGCCCAGACCATTGGTTTCCCCGCTGGGGTCAACGTCTGGTGCGATTTGGAAGGCGTGGATTCGGCCACCACCGCCAGCGACGCCATTGCCTATTGCAATGCCTGGTACACCGCCGTGGCCAGTGCCGGGTATGCGCCGGGTTTATACGTAGGAGCCAACTGTGGGCTCAGTGGTCAGCAGCTGTACCAGGACCTGGAGTTCCAGCACTATTGGAAATCGGAGAGCCAGGTGCCGGTGGTTGCGACACGCGGATACCAGATGGTGCAGTCACTGGTGGCGCAGCCGGTCTTCGGCATCGGCATCGACAGCGATGTGACGCAGGCCGACGCCCTGGGCGGGCGGGTGTTGTGGCTCGCACCGCGGCCGCTCGGTGGCTGAAAGGCCATGCATTTTGCCCAAAACAGGTGCCGCGCTACTACCCGCGGTGGATGCTCATTCGACGGTATCCCACGTGATGCCCATTGCGAAGGGAAAGCTCTCTTCGCAACTACTGGTTCTTGAACTTCCAACAATGACATTCTGCTGGTCTATCTTCTGAGTAGAAAGTTTGGGATTCTTGTCTTTGAAGTACTGAACGTCTCGGCGCATATTCGAACCCGTCGGCTTCAATTGGTTCGCGGCGATCTGAAAACTTCCAATGTACGAGACGCTTCCGTTCGTCACGGTAAATCGGTATGTTGGAAACTGCTTGGAGCCCAGGCACTCATGTGGGTTTCCGCCATTGGGCACCAGGTAGTAGTCGCCGGCGGGCAAGCGCAAGGTACGTACATGCGCATGCTCAGTTGGAAAATGCGAGGGAAGCGGATAGTCAATGGTGATGAAGGCCTTGTCGTACATTTTTTGCGAGCCCGCCTTCAACAGAGTCAAGCCGGTGTAGTACGCCCTCCTGGTCTTGTCCGCCCCGGTAGAGAATAGGACGACGCCCCGCTCCACAGGCAGGGCTTGCATGTCCGCAGCGATTTTTGGAGCGACTGCGGTGCAACCGCTCAGTATTGCCACAATGGCGAAGGGGGGTGCGTATTTCATGTCGTAATGGTATTTTTGGGGAGTGGAAGGTATCGGCCGAGCGCTTGCATTTGAGGGTAACTCACGCAACGGCTGTAGCCACGTTAGTGTTGTGGGTGGCGAGGATTGGAGGGACCGTGACGCGTGCGTGATCGCCATTGAAACGCGAGATGGCTACCAAATCGTCACCCGATCCGCGATCGATCCGACGGGATATCGGCGGTCTTGAGCCAGGGAACCAAGAAGTTTTGCTTGCATGGGTGGGTTTTCTCAAACAAGGTCTTGTAAAACCCTGGATGGTACGGCAGCGCGGCCGCTCGGTGCGGTGATGGTACACAGCGGCTCCCGTGATGTTGGCTTCCTTGTTGGTCAGCGCTGGATGGGCCGGGCCACGATGGAATGGCCGCAAGGTGTGAGCCACCCGCAGTCGGGGCTGTATGCCCTGACTAGGCGTACAAGCCAGTAGGTCCGGTGATAACCTCGCAGGAAGCACAGGGCATGATCCGGGCAGTGGCCCGCTTCAAGCCATGGTTGACGGTGAAGGCCTGATATGGGCGCCGTAGGGTACGGCGTCCACCTGCGTCAAAATAGCAGCAGGAAGGAAAAAATATATGTTCAAAATTTACTGGACCGACGAGAACAACAACGTACATGGCCAAGAGGCTTCGGAGATCGTGCAAGCGCTACAGATCACCAAAGAAAAGCGCGATGCGGGATGTACCTTTGTGACCATGGCCAACGAGAACCCGCAGCATGTGGGCAAGCAGGGCGTCGATACCGTTGTGGATGGCAAGACCCCCGACGGGCAGGACTATGACTGGTCCAAGGCGGGGCGCGCCGGCAAGCCGCGAAAGAATGATCGCATCATCACCAACAAAGACCATTGATGGCGGCGTACGGACGGGTTTTGATCGGTGCCTGGCTCTGCATCAGCGCCACCACGCTGTGTTTGGGCGCTGCTGCGCGGCCGGTCAAAGGCATCACCGGCGATCGCAGCTTACCGGTCAAATCCTTGAAATACACAAGCATCCAGGCTGACCGCGGCGTGTGGAAAGTTGACGCTGACGCGGTGGATGCAGATGGTGATACCGAATTCAATCTGCAACACCGTGCAAGCGGCAGCTTCCTGCATGTGACTTTTTCGGAACTGCACGAAGATACGCAGCAGACAAGCCTGGAGGAGAGCCTGCAGTCGCTGGTAGACAGTCTCAAGGTGGAGTCTCCGGAGGTACGGCCTGTGGCTCTGCCAAAGGGTTTGAGCCCACCCGCAGGTGGTGGTTGCAAAGCCCTTGCCGCGCGTGCCGGGTCGCGCCAAGACGCGTTTTCGACGGGTTATATCGTCTGTATCTCGCTCCAGCAAGGGTGGTGGTTGAGTACTGCGGTTGTGTACGACGGACCACTGAACAAGCGTCAGAAGGCCGATATTGGGCGGCTTTTTTCCAGCGTGCGTGTGAAGACTGACGTCGCCGTAGAGCCCGTGAAAAGCCAGGTAGCGCAGCCGCCGGCCGTGCCGGACCATACCGCGCCGCTGCAGGCCGGTCGCAACATCAGCATCGATGTGCGCGATATCGATATTCGGGAGTTCTTCAACATCTTCTTCTACAAGTCGGCGGTAGGCCTGCTGATATCACCGACGGTGTCGGGAAAAATAAGCTACCAGGCACAAGACAAGCCGCTGGATCAAGTGCTAAAGGAAATTCTGGACCTGTACCAGCTGAGCATGGTCAGAATGGATACGCTGCAACCCACGGCGGTTATCGGGCGCCGCTGCGAGCTCGACTTTATGGAACAAGAACTTCTCCGCCTGCGCGATAACAAACGTTTTGCCACGCTCGACGGCAAAGCCAGCCTCGTTTTTTTTAATATCGGCGCAGGAAGCATTGCCGACTTCTTTTCCGACTTCTCCGCCGTCAAGATTCAAATTCCACCCACGCACACAGATGCCGTTCTGGTGATGAACATAAAGGACTTTGATGTTCCTCAGACCTTAATTGTCACCACCGCACTGAGCGGATTGCGCATTCAGGATGGCGCAAGCAAACCCGCCCCCATCATTGCCACCCCGGTTGCGGATACCTGCTTCACGGGGTTCAAAAGGCCGTTCATTCCAATACCGCAGCGCTTGGAAAGAAACCATGGGATCAAAAAGGAATTTCTTGAGCACTATGAAGCACAGCAGCTTGATTTCAAGGGATATATTTTTGATCCATCCCGACCGAACAAGAAACAGTACGAAGTGTTTGTTCTGACTCCGGATGGATACAACATGCGGCTGAGTTTTGGGTCGGCGGTCGGTGAAAACTTTGGCAAGGTTCTGGCCATTACCGAGGCTGGCGTGGAAGTCCGGGAGTATGTTCTGGACGACAAACTCAACTGGCTTACCAGGATGACAACCTGGCCGCTGTTTGGCCATCCGCCGCCCGAGAAAGCGGCCCATAAACATTGAGTTTGCGCAGCCTGCTCCCGGGGCGCGCGCATAGTATGAAATTAGGAAATAACCCCATGGACACCAAGACCGCATACGATGAATTGGGCCTGGACGCCAGCGCCAGCGATGGTCAGATCAAAGCCAACTGGCGGCGGCTCGTGGCCACTTGGCACCCAGACCGCAACGCCGCGGCCGATGCCGGCAACCGCATGCAACGCATCAACAAGGCCTACCAGCACATCCGCCAATTGCGTGACGGCGACGGTGACGCGCCTGCTGACGCCAATGACGACAATACCGAAGCAGCGTCGCCCCCCGAGTCGTCGGCTCCCGAGCCGGACGGCCCCAGAGAAACCCAGGTCCGCAAGGTGAGCCTCTCGTTGGAAGACGCAATCCTGGGTTGCACCCGCACACTACGCGGTCACTTTGCACACACCTGCGACGTTTGTGTCGGCAAGGGTCAGCGTGTGCTGGCAAAGGCTTGCAGCACCTGCCGTGGCAGCGGTGCCGTGCACAAGGCGGCACTGTTCGGCTGGCTGTGGAGCGAGGAGGCGTGTGCGGATTGCGGCGGCGACGGACGCCAGCGCGCGTCCTGCGATGCTTGCGAAGGAAGCGGTGAGCGGGCTCTGGCCTATCGGCACCGGGTCCGTTTTCCAGCCGGTGTGCGCGAGGGCCATGTGTTGAGCCTGCCGGTGTCGCGCCATGGTGACACGGAGTTCGGCCTGGAACTGCAGGTGGAGATCGAGCCCCACCCAATCTTTGCGTTGGATGACAGCGGTGTGCTGCGCTGCGAGATGCCGGTCAATGGTTATGCCTGGATGGCGGGCCGTTGGGTCGACGTGCCAACACCGGACGGCGTGCAGCATATGCGTTTGAGCCGTGATGCGCTGGTCTATCGGCTGCGCGGCAAGGGTTTTCCGAGCACACCGCGCAGCCCCAGGGGAGATTACTTTGTCAAAGTGGTTCCGGTGTTTCCGACACAGGAAGATGCTGCGCAGGAGGCACTGCTGGACCAATTGATCGCAAGTTCCACGAGCGCCGCCGAAGCCGATCGCTCCCAGCCGCTGGGGCAATGGCAGCGTCGCATGAAGCGCTGGAGTACGGGCAAAAAAGAGCCGGCGCGGAACCCCTGAGTAATACCCGGTATTCCGGTAATGAACTCGGCGCTGGATCTATCGGGGGACGCCTAGCCTGAAGCACCTGCCAGGGTGCCGCTGTTTTGATTCTGGGTAAGCGAAGGATTCAAGCTTGTTGGTGTGGACAAAGTTGATGTGTAGTCGGCATTGGCGGGCTGACCGTTGGCATCGAATTGCCGCATCACGTCGACCATGTCTTGCAGGCCTGAGCCGCTGACAGGGGCGAGCGTCTGAGCTTGCCCTTCAGACGCTGTCAACTGCGCAGTGCTTGGCGTCGTTGTTGCATCTCCAGAACCCATGAACGACGCCATTGCGTCCACCATGCTGGGCACCTGCTGCCAGGACGTTCCCGTGGTTGCGGCAAGTTCGAGTGAACCACTGGTGGTGGCAACGGTCGTTGCAGGCAGCAATGGATTTGCTGCACTGCCCGTTGTGATGCTGGGCACTGGCGGGAACTGCAGTTCGGGTACCGGGGCGGGCGCGGGAATGCTTGGCACACCACCACTAACACTCGTCGTCGGTGTGCTCGTGGCAAACCACACATCGACCATGTCATGCTTCGAACCATCCGTCGTGGTGTAGCTGGATGTCAGGCCGATCACATTCCCGTTATCCACAATAGCCGTAGATTGCGCACCGAGGTCGAGCTGCGTGATGTTCAGCGATGCCAGGCTGTGCAGCTCGCCGGTTTCACTCACACCGTCTGAATTGCCATCAACCCAAACCATAAGATCTGAGAAGGCGGAGTCTGCCGAGGTGATGTGTCCATCACTATTCATGTCCAGTTCCGCGAGCGCCTGATAACCATTGGTCGCCTTTTGTCCGTTGGCCAAGTCGGTGCCAACCCCAAATAGCTCCGCGCCGCCATTGATGGACCCGTCGCTATTTCTATCCATCACCAGCAGGCCGTTGCTGGGCGTAACCCACCCGGTACTCACCAGTTGACCATTGCCGTAGATGTCAAACTGGACGCCATTCGTGATGCTTTGCGTTGTGATGCCTGCGCCACCGAGATCGAGAACAATGGGAGACCCTAGTGCCAACTGTGCGATCTGATCCGGACTCATCGACGCATATTGATCGGGGCTCAATGCCATCACCTGGGCAGGCGTCAGCGCAGTAATCTGGTCTGTTGTGAGGGCCACTATTTGGTTGGTCGTGAGCCCCACCTGAATCTGTGTGGTGGTCAATACCGCAATGTCTTGGGTATCCAGCGCAGCCGCCCCATTTGTGGTGAAGGCTGCCACTGCATCGGTCCGCAATGCGACCACTTGCTGGGTCTGCAGTGCGACCACTTGATTGGTAGTCAAGGCCGCGATCTGGTCTGTGCGCAAAACCGCAACCTGATCGGTGGTTATTCCTGAGCTGACTTGGTCTGTGCTCAGGGCAACAACCTGTTCCGTTGTCAGAGCTGCGACGTGGTCGGTTGTCAGGCCCTGGCTGATCTGGTTTGTTGTCAGCGCACCCACGGCTGCGGTGCTCAATGCCGCAACATCTTGGGTTTCCATTGCAATGAGCTGATCTGTGTTCAGTGCAACGACCTGATTGGTGCCGAGTGCCGAGGCTTGATCCGTGCGCAGCGCAACGACCTGGTCAGTCGTCAGGCCTGCACTGACTTGGTTCGTCGTCAGAGCTGCCACTGCAGTTGTGTTCAGCGCAGCAATGTCCCGAGTTTCCATTGCGGTCAGCTGGTCCGTGCTCAGCGCTACCACTTGACCGGAACTGAGTGTTGCGACCTGATCCGTGCGCAGCGCAACGACCTGGTCAGTCGACAGGCCTGCGCTGACCTGGTTCGTCGTCAGCGCGGCAATACTTGCGGTGGAGAGGGCTGCCACTTGACTGGTTGACATGGCAACCACATCCTGGGTCGACAGCGCGCTGACTTGGGCCGTTGTCAGCGCCGCCAACTGGTCGGTTTGGAGCGCTGCGATCTGGGTGGTATGGAACGCCACGATCTGGTCCGTACTCAAGGCGGCCATCTGTGCCGTCGTTAGTGACGCGACCTGGTCAGTCGTCAGGCCTGCGCTGACCTGGTCCGTTGTCAGTGCTGCCACTGCAGTTGTGTTCAGCGCAGCAAGGTCCCGAGTTTCCATTGCGGTCAACTGGTCCGTGCTCAGTGCAACTATCTGGTTGGTGCCGAGTGCTGCGACCTGATCCGTGCGCAGCGCAACGATCTGGTCAGTCGACAGGCCTGCGCTGACCTGGTCGGTACTTAGCGCGGCAACACTTGCGGTGGAGAGGGCGGCCACTTGACTGGTTGACATGGCAACCACATCCTGGGTCGACAGCGCGCTGACTTGGGCCGTTGTCAGCGCCGCCAACTGGTCGGTTTGGAGCGCTGCGATCTGGGTGGTATGGAACGCCACGATCTGGTCCGTGCTCAAGGCTGCCATCTGTGCCGTCGTTAGTGACGCGACCTGGTCAGTCGTCAGGCCTGTGCTGACCTGGTTCGTTGTCAGTGCTGCCACTGAAGTTGTGCTCAGCGCAGCAATGTCCCGGGTTTCCATTGCGGTCAACTGGTCCGTGCTCAGGGCAACCACTTGACCGGAACTGAGTGCTGCGACCTGATCCGTGCGCAGCGCGATGACCTGATCAGTCGACAGGCCTGCGCTGACTTGGTTCGTCGTCAGAGCTGCCACTGCAGTTGTGTTCAACGCAGCAAGATCCCGGGTTTCCATCGCGATCAGTTGGCTCGTGCCCAGTGCGACTATTTGGCTGGAGTTGAGTGCGGCAGCCTGATCCGTGCGCAGTGCGACGATCTGGTCAGTTGTAAGGCCTTGGCTGACTTGGTTCGTTGTCAGCGCGCCCACGGCCGCAGTATTCAACGCAGCGAGGTCCTGGGTTTCCATCGCGATCAGCTGGCTCGTGCTCAATGCGATTATTTGACTGGAGTTGAGTGCCGAGGCCTGATCGGTACGCAGCGCAACAATTTGCGCAGTCGTGAGGCCAGCGCTGACCTGGTTCGTTGTCAGTGCAGCGACGCTTGCGGTGGAGAGCGCGGCCACCTGGCCGGTTGTCAGCGCGGTGACTTGGCCTGTGGATAGGCCTTGGCTGACTTGGCTCGTCGTTAATGCACCAACGGCTGCGGTTGTTAATGCAGCAATATCCTGGGTTACCACCGCGCCGAGCTGAGAGGTGGTCAGGGCTACCACCTGGCTGGAGCTGAGCGCCCCTACTTGATCAGTACGCAGTACGCCAATTTGGGTGACCGTCACGCCGGACTGGATCTGGTCGGTGGTCAGCGCAGCAACCTGGGCTGTCGTCAGGGCAACGAATTGCTCGGTTGACATGGAGCCAATGGCCTGCGGAGTCAATGCCGCGATTACGGCCGTTGGCAGTGCAGCAATCTGGTCGGTCGTCAATATGCCACTGGCCTGGCTGGTGCTCAGCGCAGGAATCGCTGTTGTTATCAAGGTCTCTGTCGGTTGGCTCGGAGCAACGAGTTTCGTGCCGAGGGCTGCAATACCTGCCGCCGACAGCGCAGCGATATCCTCCGTCGAAAATGCAGCGACCTGCTCCGCAGAGAGGGCTGCTAACTGGTCGGTTCGCAGAGCGGCAACTTGCGCTGTCGTCAATGCCACAATTTGGTTGGTGGTCAGCGCGGCCACCTGGTCGGTCCTTGCGGCCATGACCTGTGCTGTCGTTAATGCGGCAATTTGTTCTGGTGTCAGTGCACCGACCTGTTGTACCACCCATGCTGCAGAAATAACCCTCGCCTGGGCGAGCCGCGCATTTATCTCTACCAGGTTGGTCATGCCCAACCGCTGGGCAAATTGAACCGGGTCACCACCTTGTGTCAAAAAATCGCTGATTTGCTGGGGCGTGAAATAGGCGCCCTGCACAGCCATCCCACCCGATAGTGATGCCGGAGCGATCAGAGAGCCATTCGCGGCAAAACTGTAGCCATGCTGCGATGCATAACCCATGATTTCAGCCGTGGACACGTTTTGCCCGCCAATTGCCAGGGCCTGCTGAATGAGGTCAACACCAAGGCCCAAATACGCTGCTTGCAGGGCGATGGTGCCCAGGCCAGGTTTGCTCGCAAAAAAGGTTTGTATCTGACTGTCGGAATATGAGGTTCCGTTGGCTGCAGTGATTGGCATGCTCATTCCCTATTGCCCGGGCGGCCCGCAATCTATGATTGCCATCGACGGGCGACTAAGCCGATCGACCATCTAAACGGGCGCACTCCGTGTATTCATGTCCACCTTGTCTGGGCACCCAACCGGATGTGGTGGTCAGGCGGCGCAACAATATGCAAGCGTCAGCATACTGCGACTATCTCCAAAGATTTATCGACTATTGCCGAAACGGCGGCAGTCAATCCGTCGAAGTAGCCGAGGATGCTGAACCAATTCATTGCTTTGCCTGCCGATCTCTCAAATCCCTACCAAATCGTCACCCGATCCGAAGACGGGCTTAATACTTCAGTAGCCTTGGCGCAGCACCACATCCGAGCAGGGGTAGGCCACGCAGGGCAGCACATAACCTGCTGCCTGTTCTTCGGCACTCAGGCCGGGCCAATCGATGGCGTAGCGCACTGTGCCGGCTTGCAGTTGGCCAATGCAGGTGCGGCAGGTGCCGTTGCGGCATGAACTGGGCCAGTCGCTGCCGCCCATCTCCAGCGACAACAACAAGGGTTCGGTGTTCCACGCATCGACCTGCAGCTGGTCGGGCTCGGTGCGGGCGGTAAAGAGGGTGGGGTGGGGCTGCTGCTGTGTCACGTGGGCTGGCCGAAGAGCTGGTCTTCGCTGCCCAGGAGCCAGGTTTTGGGCGCTTGCAGCAAGCGTGTCATGAAGTTGCGGTCTTTTGCCGTGGCGCTGACCAGGGATTCGGGGGTGTAAAGCGTAAAACTGACCTGGCGTGCCAGCGTGTTGGCGGCGCCCTGCATGGCGTCCGATGCCGCGCCGCTGTCGGCGTTGGCGCTGAACAGTACTACGGTCACCGCCATGGGTTTGGCGCCGGATGCCGAGATGGAGTCGTCATATACAAAAGCCGCGCTGATGCTGCCTGCCAACGGATCCAGGCTCGCGTGCAGCACATTGACTACACCCATGGTCTTGCCGACCAGGGCGCGCAACTCGTTGAACACGGGCGCATCGACATTGGCCTGGTAGTGCTTTTGCTTTCCCTGCTTTTGCACCGTCAATATGCCGGCGGCGGCCAAGCCGGCCAACTCGCGTTGCACGGCCCCGGTGCCCGAGTGGGCCAGGGCAATCACTTCGCCCATGTAGAAGCTGCGCTCGGGCGCATCAAATAACACGGCCAGTATGCGCTGGCGCACCTTGGGGAACAAGGCATCGGCCAGACTGGCGCGGGGAGGAGGCGGAGCGTTGTGTTTTGTACCCATAATGGGGTCTATTCTACCCACTTTGGGTATTTTTTTGCAATTGCAAAGTGAAACTATCCGCTAGCCCTCGCGGATGTTTGTTATACAGCTATCAAAAGCATAGCGTTTGGGTGGTTGCCCCTGAGCTATCCTATGACCCGCAGCAGCACAGAGATGATGGCGATGATCAGCAGGATGTGGATGAAGCCACCCAGTGTGAAAGAGGTGACGAGGCCCAACAGCCACAGAATGACCAGAACAACGGCGATGGTGTACAACATGGCAGAACCTTTTAGGTAGGAGTAAGAGACATGCCATTGTTCCGCCGCTGGGCGCATCCGTCCGTGCGACAGCGAACCAAGTTGTGGGGTGGCGCGGCGTGGGCCACCGCGCAACTGCCTGCCGTGTGCTTAAAACGTTTCCCAGTCTCCATCGCCGCCGCCAGCAGCTGCCGTGGCGACTTTTGCCACCGGTGCCTTGGGCGCCTGCAAGGCGGCGGGCCGGGGGGCGGCGGGTTTTGCTGGCGCGTGGCCACGCGCAGCGGCGCCCTTGGAAATGCCGTCGTTGCGCCGCTCATTGCCGGCAAAAGGCTTGCCTCTGGCTTGCGGGGAGCGCACGGCGGACACGGCCGCTACCGGTTGGTGGCTGCTCTTGCCGTCCTTGAACACCGCCACCACCTGCACCAGTTCTTGCGCCTGGGTCTTCAGGCTGCTCGCGGCTGCCGCCATTTGCTCGACCAGCGCCGCGTTTTGTTGCGTGCTGTGGTCCATTTGCTGTACTGCCTCGCCGATCTGCGCCACGCCACTGGCCTGTTCACTGCTGGCCGCGCTGATCTCGCCCATGATGTCGGTCACGCGGCGAATGGAGTCCACCACCTCGGTCATGGTGACGCCGGCCTGGTCCACCAGGTCTGTGCCTTGCTCCACGCGCTCCACGCTGGCATTGATCAATTGCTTGATCTCCTTGGCAGCATCCGCCGAACGGCCGGCCAGAGCGCGCACCTCACTGGCTACCACCGCAAAGCCGCGGCCCTGCTCGCCGGCGCGGGCCGCCTCTACCGCTGCGTTCAGGGCCAGGATATTGGTCTGGAAGGCGATGCCGTCGATGACGCTGATGATGTCGCTGATGCGTTTGGAGCTGTCGTTGATGCCCTTCATGGTCTCCACCACCTGGCCCACGACTGCACCGCCGCGCATGGCTACCGTGGACGCGCTCATGGCGAGCTGGTTGGCTTGGCGGGCGCTGTCCGCATTTTGTTTGACAGTGGAGCTGAGCTCTTCCATGGAGGCTGCCGTTTCTTCCAGCGCGCTGGCTTGGCTCTCGGTGCGGGACGACAGGTCCTGGTTGCCCTGGGCGATTTCGGCACTGGCCGTTGCCACACTCTCGGACCCCATGCGCACCTGGCCCACCACGTCCACGAGGCTCAAGCGCATAGTCTCCAGCGAGCGCAGCAGCGATGCGGTTTCGTCCTTGCCATCGGCCTGCAATGGCTGGGACAAATCGCCTCCCGCGATCTGGCTGGCCGCTTCGTTGGCCCGCGCCATGGGCCGGGTGATCAAACCGGTGATCCAGAAGGCTAAAAAACTTGCCGCAACGGTGGCCAGCATCAGCAGCGCAATCACCCAGGCGCGGGCTGTCGAGAAGGTCGATTGCGAATCCTTGTAGGCAGCGTCCGCGCCTTTGTCATTGAGTTCAATCAGCTTGGTGATGGCGCTTGCCATCACACGGAAGGTGGTGCGCGACTCGCCGTTCAAAAAGGCCTTGGCCGCGTCGTGCTGGGCATCGCCGCCTTGCGCCAAGGGTAGCAATTTGGGAAAGTTGGCATAGTGTGCCTGCGCCATTTGTTTGAGTTGGTCAAACAGTTTGCGCTCATCGGGCGAGTTGATCGTGGGCTCGTACTTTGCAAAAGCGTCATCAATGCGTTTGCGCGCCGTTGCTGCGCGTTTTTCGTTTTCTTCCACGCCTTTGGGTTCGACGGCCAATACCAGCTGGATCTCGGCACGGCGGTACTCGTTCAGGCCTGCGTCGATCTCGCCCAGGATGCGAATACTGGGCAGCCAGCTGGTGGCGATGTCCTGGGTGCTGCCGTTGACCCGGCCCAACTGGCTGACAGAAAACATGCCGGTGATGGCGGTCAGGATCAGGATGGTGACAAACGCGGCGGCCAGTTTGGCGCCGATTTTTAAGTTAGAAAATCTCATTAGCACTCCTAAGAAATTGACGTAATACACCACGAGGCTAAACAAAAATTCTTTGCCGGGCAATACCGATAAATAGTTATAAGCGATAATCTTCAGGCATGCACCGATTGCGGGCGAGCTCTGTCTGTTGCAGGTTACACATGCACAAAGTCGGTGCAGTCCGCACGCCTTTGCATCAGCGTGGTGGGTCCCAAAGAGCGTTGAATGGTGTAAATTGCACAGACCATGACCTCGACCACCCTGCTGATCATCGATCCCCAAAACGACTTTTGCGACATCCCGGGCGCCGCGCTGCCGGTGACCGGCGCCAACAGCGACATGCTGCGCCTGGCGGCCTTTATCCAGCAGCACCAGGCCCGGTTGGACGCCATCACGGTCACGCTGGATTCGCATGCCAGTGTGGCGGTGGAGCGCACCACGTTCTGGATGGATGCAAGCGGCGCGGCCGTGCCACCATTCACCTTTATCACCGAAGCCGATGTGGCCCTTGGCGTCTACCGGCCCCGCGAGGCGGAGCACACGCCCAGGGTACTGGCCATGCTGCGGCAACTGGCCCAACGCGGCCGCGCAGGCCTGGTCGTATGGCCGGTGCATTGTGTGACCGGCACCTGGGGCCACAACATCCACAGCGCCGTGGCGGACCAGTTGCAGGCCTGGGAAATGGCGCAGCAAAAGGCCGTGCGCAAGGTGCTCAAGGGCGAATATCCGCTGACCGAGCACTTTGGCGTGTTTGAAGCCGATGCGCCCGACACGGACGTGCCATCCACACTCTTCAACATCGCGCTGGCCCGCGATGTCAGCCATGGGGTGGACCTGTTGCTGGTGGCGGGCGAGGCCTCCAGCCACTGTGTCGCCGCAAGTTTTGACCAGTTGACCCGCCACCTGGACCAGCAACCCGGGCCGTGGCCACATATCGTGCTGCTGAGCGACTGCATGAGCCCGGTGTCCGGTTTTGAAGGCTTGGCCGAAGAATTTGTACAGCGTGCCAAGGCCTGGGGCGCCGAGGTGCTGCGCAGTGATGAAGCGGCGGGGCTGTTGAGTTAACCCGCCACCGCATCCCACTCCAGCCCAAACTTCAACAGATATTTGCGCAAGCGGTCCGCGTCGTTGATGACGCTGCGCTGCTGGCGCGAGACGTTGAACAGCTCGCGGCCTGCATCGCTGATGCTGGTGTGTTTGCGGCATACGGCGATCACGGACTGAAGTTGCAATTGGTCAAACGTGTCCAACGTGGCGGCGCTGTCACCCAATAGGTCTTGCAGTGATGGGCTCTGTGTGTTGTTGGTTGCGGAGCCTATATCCAACTCTGGTGCCGGCAGCGCTTGCCATTGCCAGCACAGCCGCTGAATTTCTGCATTCACCAAGGCGATGCCAATGCGGCCATGGTCCGCCAGCGTGGCCAGGCGCGTGATGGAGGCGCTCAGGTCGCGGAAGTTGCCACGCCATACCGCGTCCACCGCCGTGGCAAAACGCAAGTAGGCGCTGCGCGCCTCGGCGGTAAAGCGCACCTGTTTGCCCAACTCTTGCGCGGCCAGCGCCAGTTGGTGGTCCATGTTCGGCTCAATGTCTTCGCGACGTTGGGCCAGGCCGGGCAGGGTGTAGGTCCACAGGTTGATGCGGGCGAACAAATCTTCACGAAAGCGGCCCGCATTGATCTCCACGCGCAAGTCCTTGTTGGTGCCGGCTATCAACTGAAAATTGCTGCTCGCTTCGCGGTCCGCGCCCATGGGCAGAAAGCGTTTTTCTTCCACGGCCTTGAGCAGCATGGCCTGCTCGTCCAGGCCCAGTTCGCCAATCTCATCCAGAAACAGCAGGCC
Organism: Pseudomonadota bacterium; assembly: GCA_040384785.1. Lineage (GTDB taxonomy): Bacteria > Pseudomonadota > Gammaproteobacteria > Burkholderiales > Burkholderiaceae_C > Allorhodoferax. The sequence continues at coordinate 141,832 of JAZKIR010000009.1, read as the reverse complement.
ACCATGCGCCGTGCGCAACAGGCCGGGGCGGTCGGTGATGGCGCCGGTGAAGGCGCCTTTCTTGTGGCCGAACAGTGTGGAGCCCGCGCCATCGCCATGCAGCGTGGCGCAGTTCACCTCGACAAACTCGCCGTCGATCTGGTGGCGGGCCTTCTTCAACTCATACACGCGCCGCGCCAGCATGGATTTGCCCGCGCCAGTGGGGCCGGTCAGCAGCATCGGCGCCTTGCTCTGTACCGCTACGCGCTCCACTTCTTCTATCAGCGTGTTGAAGCGTGTATTGCGGGTGGCAATGCCGCTCTTCAAAAACGACACGGCGTCTTGTTGCGCCACGTGCAGGCGTTGGTTGATCGCGTCGTAACGCGACAGGTCCAGGTCGATCACCTCGTGGCTGCCCGGTCCGCGCCCCTGGCGCCCGCGGGGTGGGGCGCTTTGCAGCAACACGCCGGGAATGAAGCGCGCCTCGACTAGCAGAAACAGACAGATCTGCGCCACGTGGGTGCCGGTCGTGATGTGGGCCTGGTAGGTCTCTTTGGCAGGATCAAACGGATAGGCCGCCGCCCAGTCGTACAGCGCGGTGTAGACCTCGCCAAAGTCCCAAGGGTTGGCCAGGTTCATCTCGACCAGCTTGACCTCGGTGGTGGGAGACAACTGCGCGTAGTCGCTCTGCACCTGGCGGGCCAGCGCCGTGCTGCGCGTATCGTGGAACAGCTCCAGCCGGTCGACGACCAGATCGTCATGCTGCGCCAGCGACACCGTGGGCCGCCATTTCTCCCAGCGGGTGGGGCTGAGGCCGGAATCGAGTTGGGTGCCGAGGAATCCGATGACGACGAGTTTCTTCATTTGGCTAGTTTACTAGCTAAGAAGATAGTATTTTGAAATTTGTGGTTGAGTAATTTTTCATTTGGATTTGTTGTTTATGAAAAATATCAATAAATTCAATGACTTACGAAATAGTTTGACCTGGAAGGCAAACTTGGCACGCAGCCTGCAATACATATCCTGTCACCGCAACGGTGAATGCAAACAAGGAGCAAGAACATGGCAAACACACAACTATTTCAAAGCAGCAAGGGCAAGTTCCTGCCCGCAGCCAACATCACCAATGAAGCCGGTGGCGTGGCGTATGCGCTGGAACCCAAGCATGCGCTGGTGCAGTTGGCCGTAACCGGTTGCCTGAACAATGTGTATTACGCCGGCGCTGCCGAGCAATTGGACAAGGTGCTGGAGCTGGCAGCCCAGGTGGATGTGGGCTTTGTGGCCAAAACTGCCATCTATGCCCGTGAACGTGGCCATATGAAAGACATGCCTGCGCTGCTGTTGGCGTCGCTGGCAACCCGTGACGTGGCTGTGTTTGCCAAGGCGTTTCCCCGTGTGGTGGACAACGGCAAGATGCTGCGCAACGTGGTGCAGATCCTGCGTAGCGGCCAAGTGGGTCGTAAGTCGTTGGGTTCGCGTCCCAAGAAATTGGTGCAGGCCTGGTTGTGTACCGCAAGCGAAAAGCAATTGCTGAACGCCAGCGTGGGTAACAGCCCGTCGTTGGCAGATGTGGTGAAGATGGTTCACCCCAAACCGGCGGAAGCCTGGCGTGCTGCCTGGTTTGCGTGGTTGATTGGCCGTGACTTTGATGCAAAGGAGTTGCCTGAGGCGACCCGTGCTTTTGAAGCCTACAAGAAAGACCGTAGCGGCGTGGCGCCCGACGTGCCTTTTCAGATGTTGACCGCTTTGAATTTGACCACCAACCAGTGGACGCAGATCGCAAAAAATGGTTCGTGGCAGATGGTGCGGCAGAACCTGAACACCTTTGCACGCCACGGTGTGTTTGGTACGACCAAGGCCGAAAAGGCCATAGCCGCCAAACTTCGTGATGCGCAAAGCATTGAGAAAGCCCGCGTGTTGCCCTACCAGTTGATGGCGGCATACAAGGCGACGGACGAGGCTGTTCCTCAGCCAGTGCGTGAGGCACTGCAAGACGCGATGGAAATTGCGTTGAAGAACGTGCCGGCGTTGGAGGGCGATGTGGTGGTGTGTCCTGATGTGTCGGGCTCCATGAGCACGGCGGTGTCTGGGCACCGTGGTTCTGCAACCAGTGCGGTGCGCTGTATTGACGTGGCGGCCTTAGTGGCTGCGGCTCTGCTGCGCAAGAATCCGACAACGATGGTGTTGCCGTTTGAGCAAAAAGTTGTCAGCCTGTCACTGAACCCACGTGACTCGGTGATGACCAATGCCGAGAAGCTGGCAGCCGTGGGAGGCGGTGGAACCAACTGCTCGGCGCCTCTGGCCTTGCTGAATGCCAACATGGCCAAGGCGGATCTGGTGGTGCTGGTGTCGGATAACGAGTCGTGGATGGACAACAAACGTGCCGGTGCTACGCAAACTTTGCGTGAGTGGGAGGTGTTCAAGCAACGCAACCCTCACGCCAAGTTGGTGTGTATCGACATCCAGCCTTATGCCCATACGCAGGCGCTGGAGCGGTCCGATATCTTGAACATCGGTGGTTTTACCGATGAGGTGTTCAAGGTGCTGGCCCTGTTTGCTGCGGGTGCGTTGGGAGCCGATCACTGGGTCGGATTGATTGATGAACTGGCTTTGTAAGCCATGACTTGATGATGTTGTATTGAGCGTCGTCGCCTGAGGAATGCCGGTGTGATTACATCTCCAAACTGTATCCATCACACCAATTGTTAGTCCTCAGGCGGGGACCTTTTTTGAAGAAGATAGGAAAGAGAGTTTTCAAAAGCGCGAATGCTGGTGGGATTACATTGGAATTGTCGGGTTCGACCCCGACCATGTGCATCACAGGAAACTGAATGCACATGAAATCTCACCGATCTTGTCGCGTTTTTGAAAGCTCTTGAAGAAAAAAGAGAGCAAAAAGTTTTGATTGCCGGTGGCAAATGCGGTTGGAATTACAGCACTGTTAATGCCGAGGTCGCGGGTTCGATTCCCGCCGGTGCTGCAATGGGCTTGTGCCCGAGCCCATTGCAGCACCGTAGCTCAGTCTGGTAGAGCGCGTATCCATTTCAACAATTTTGTTGCTGCCGGTGATCAAAAGAAAAAAGGGTTTTAGATGAATGCCCGTGGAATTACAGGTAAACGCAGCGTGTTAACGCTCTCACGTCGCAAGGCGCGGGGTCTGGGTTCAAGTCCCAGCTTGGCAACAAGTGGCGGAATTTCATTTCACAAACACTAGTCATCTGTTTTTAAGGAAAGAGGATAAAGAAAAATGAACTACGAACAAATCAACGTACCCGGCGGTGTGCCGGTGAAGATGTGGACCAAGGGTGTGCCTATCGAGGCCGAGGCCCAACGCCAACTGGAAAACGCGGCCAAGCTGTCGATTGTGTTCAGCCACGTGGCCGTGATGCCCGATGTGCACTACGGGATTGGCGCCACCATTGGTAGCGTGATCCCTACGATCAAGGCCATCATTCCCGCTGCGGTGGGAGTGGATATTGGTTGTGGAATGATTGCCTGCAAGACCACACTGGTGGCCAGCGACCTGCCGGACAACCTGGGTCCGCTGCGTAGCGAGATTGAAAAGGCCGTGCCGCACGGTATGTCGCCCAAGCAATACCGCCGCGAGGGGAGCAACCGCGACAAGGGTTCGTGGGAAAACACGCCCGCCGCTGCCGACACCGCGTGGGCGCAACTGGTGACCGAGTTTGATGCCCTGTGCGTGGATTACCCGCGCCTGAAAAACACCAACAACCACCGCCATATGGGAACGCTGGGTGGGGGTAACCACTTTGTGGAAATCTGCCTGGACGAAGCGGGTAGTGTGTGGATCATGTTGCACAGCGGGTCGCGCGGTGTGGGTAACGCCATTGGTACACACTTCATTGAGCTGGCCAAGAAGGATGCCGAGCTGCACCAGCGCAACCTGCCGGACCAGGACCTGGCCTACTTTGAAGAAGGTGCCCAGTACTTTGGTGACTATGTGCGTGGTGTCGGTTGGGCGCAAAAGTTTGCGCGCCTGAACCGCGAGGTGATGATGCAGGCCGTGATTGGCGCGCTGCGCAAGTCCGTGCCCAAGCCGTTCGAGACGCACCTGGAAGCGGTGAACTGCCACCACAACTATGTGAGTAAGGAAACGCACTTTGGGCAAGAGGTGTTTGTGACCCGCAAGGGCGCAGTGAGCGCCAAGGCCGGTGAGTTGGGGATTATTCCCGGCAGCATGGGTGCCAAGAGTTTCATCGTGCGCGGTAAGGGCAACCCGGACAGCTTCAACAGCTGCAGCCACGGAGCAGGGCGCACCATGAGCCGCACCAAGGCCAAGAAGCTGTTCACGGTGCAGGATCAGATTGATGCCACGGCCGGTGTGGAATGCCGCAAGGACGCTGATGTGATCGACGAGATCCCGATGGCCTACAAGGACATCGACGCCGTGATGGCGGCCCAGAGCGATCTGGTGGAAGTGGTCTACACGCTGAAGCAGGTGGTGTGTGTGAAGGGTTAGGCATCGCTGAACAAGTACCTCCGTTCGGGCTGAGCCCGTCGAAGCCCTCTGTAGGCCTTTGATTGGTAGGCGCTGCGTTTCGACAAGCTCAACGCGAACGGACTTGCATAGGGAAGCATGGGTTAAAACCTACAAAAGGATGTGTGTGATGAAGAGCGGAAAACAAAGGCGGGAGGAAATCAAAGCCAAGCGCCTGGTGCGTCTGCGCGCTGCGCAGGCGCCCAATCCGTACACGCCTAAACGGCCACTGCCAGTGGGGGCTGCGGTGGCTGACCCGGCGCAACTGGCCCACAACAACACGTATGGTCTGCTGCCGTCTTTTTATCTTGACCAGCCCTTTGTCTGCAAAGACTGTGGTGCACATGAGATATGGACGGCCAAGCAGCAAAAGTGGTGGTACGAGATTGCCAAGGGGCAGATCGACACCCGTGCCGTGCGCTGCCGCCCCTGCCGTTTGCTGGAGCGCGCGCGGGTGGATGAGGCACGGCGCGTGAGCCAGGCCGGCATGGCATTGAAAATAGAAAAAATGAAAAAGAAGAATGATGAAAATGAAAGCAGAACTTGAAAACACGGTCATAGAAATCGACGGCTCACAAGGAGAGGGCGGTGGGCAGATCCTGCGCACGGCCTTGGCCTTGAGCCTGATCACCGGCCAGGCCTTTAGCCTGGTCAACATCCGCGCCAAACGCCCCAAGCCGGGCTTGATGCGCCAACACCTGGCCTGTGTGCAGGCGGCCGTGGCCGTGGGTGGTGGGCCTGAACATTGCCAAGCCGTGGATGCAGAGGGCGCAGCGGTGCGGATCGGTGCCAGCCAGTTGCGCTTTACGCCAGGCCCTGTGCGTGGCGGGGACTACGAATTCGCGGTCGGCTCAGCGGGCAGTTGCATGTTGGTGCTGCAAACCGTGTTGTGGCCCTTGGCCCTTGCGGCGCAGGTTTCCAGCCTCACGTTGCGCGGCGGCACACACAACCCCATGGCGCCGTCGGCCACATTCTTGAGTCGCATGGCGCCGCACTTTTCCGGCGGCGGCCAGGCCGTGTATGCGCTGGAAATGCAGCGCCATGGTTTCTACCCCGCCGGTGGTGGTGAGGTGCGCGTGTGTATAACACCGCCGCCCGATGGGCTGGCTGCTATCCATTTGATGGAACGCGGTGCGCGCCTGGAAGCCTGGGCTGAATGCATACATGCCGGCATACCCAAGGGTGTGGCCGGTCGTGAATTGGATGTGCTGGGCCGCGCACTGGGTTGGACCGAAGACCAACTGCGCGACCGCGCCCTGCGCAGCAACGAGGGACCGGGCAACGCGCTGCAGGTGGTCCTGCAGTTTGAACACATCACCGAAGTGCTAACCGCCTTTGGCGAGAAAAGTGTCAGCGCCGAAGAGGTTGCGCGCACGGTGCTGCGTGAGACACAAGCCTACCTGGCGCACCGCGCGCCGGTCGGCGAGCACCTGGCAGACCAGTTGATGATCCCCATGGCCCTGGCGGCGCTGCAAGGCAAGCCGGGGCAGTACTGGGCCACCGGCATGTCCGAACACACACGCACCAATGCCAAGGTGATTGAGCAGTTCCTGCCATTGCGTTTTGTGATGGAGCCGCTGGATGGAGGGGTGCTGGTGCAGACCAAACACTCCTATTGAGCGTTCCGTATTGCACGATACCGTTCGGGCTGAGCCCTTCGACGGGCTCAGGACGGGCCTTGTCGAAGCCTTAAGCCCTTCGACAGGCTCAGGGCGAACGGACAATGTCTCTGTCGTGAATTGTGGAAAGATCAATAAGTTGATAGCAATGTAGTGATATTTTGCATGGGCTTGAGGCCAATTTGGCTACTAGTGCACCAGCGTAACCGCAGCAGGCGCGGCCACACGCAACAGGTCGGGTTCGATCAGAAGCAACGGACTAACCTGCTTGGCTTGAGGCTTCAGGTGCCCTTCACGCACCGCCCAGCGCGCCTGGTTGCCCATGGTGCTGACCAAAGATTGATCGAGCCGCACCCGAAAGTCATGCTCTGCCAACTGGGCTTGGGCAGTCGCGTCGTCTATCTCCAGGCGACGCATCAAGATCTGTTTGACCGCCACGGGTTCGTCGCTGATGAAGCGCTGCGCGCGCAACAGTGCGCGCAGCAGTTTGACCAGATCGTCCTCGCCGTGCGGGGCGCCGATAACGCGGCGCGTCGTCATCAGCGCGAAGTGTTGGGTGTAAACACGCGGATTTGGCAAAATCAATCCGTCCTCGGCCAGCGCTTTCAAGGTATTGGACGCAAGCGGTTCCCAGATCGCGATGGCATCGACCTCGCGACGCTGCAGTGCACCGCTCAGCTGATCCGGCGCTAGTTGTATCCGACTAAGCTGTCCAGGATCGATATCGTGAAATAGCAGCCACGTATCCAGAAAATATTGTGCAGACGTGCCAGCCACCGTGGCAACGCGTTTGCCCCGCATCTGGGTCGGTTCTGTAATTTTGGCGCTGCGCCTTGCGATAAGCTTAATCTGGTGCGAAGAAGTGCTGATAGTGCCAATGATCGCAACATCAGGCAGCGCCAGTCTGTTCAGGGTGACAACTACTTCCGCTGCCGTAGCCACGTCGGCCGTGCCATCAACCAACGAGAAGAAGCAACTGCGACCACTGGAGCAGTCGCGGGTTTGGACTTCGACACCCTCGCGCGCGAAATATCCATTGGCTTCGGCAACATACACCGTTGCCGATACCGGGCCACGTGAAACTGCAAGAACGAGTGGCCGTGCCACCGCAGTGCCAGCATGCAGAACAGCACCGAGCATCAAGGCGACAAAAATCTGTTTCGGACTCACAATCATTGTTTAAGTTTGGGCACTACCCACCAAGGCAACGGCCATGCAGTAAGTGTTTCGGCCCGCGTGTTTTGCGTCGTACAGTGCCGCGTCGGCTCGCGCCAGCAGCCCGTCTGCCGTCGTCGCCGGGCTGTTGCGGTCATGGTAGGCGATACCAATACTGGTCGTCACGTCCAGCAGACGACCCTCCACGTCCATCGGGCTGCCAACCTGACTGATGATCTTGCGGGCTACAAATTGCGGCTCGGTGTCGCTGTTCAGATGCTCCAGCATAACGACAAATTCGTCGCCAGCGAGCCTAAACACGGTATCGGTAGCACGCACGCTTTCGACCAGGCGTTTGGCGAACTCCTTGAGCACGATGTCGCCTGCGGCATGACCGTGCGAATCGTTGATGGCCTTGAACCGGTCGATATCCAGAAACATCAGCGCGATCGACTCGCCACTGCGTCGTGAACGCAGCAGCGCCTCGGGTAGCTTCTCGTTGTAATTGAATCGGTTGGGTAGCCCGGTCAATGTGTCGAAGCGGGCCAAAGATTGCAGTTTGCGTTCGATAGTTTTCAGCTTGGTCACGTCGAAGCTCATCAAGTAGAAACCCTGCACCGACCCGGTGTCGGCGCGGTCGGGAACCAGATAGGCTTGGTAAAAGGCATCGCGTCCATCGTGTTGGATATGTCCTTCGAATGAGCAGGCCTCGCCTTTCAACACCTTGCGAACATAGGGTTCATGCAGTGCATAGTTTTCCTCGCCGATGCCAAAACGCAAAGTCTGGTTGGCGGCTTCCTCGGCAGTCAAACCATGTAGCTTGAGTACCGTCTTGTTCGCGAACAGGCAGTGTTCATGGGTGTTGAAATGGCCGATCATCGCGGGGATGTTGTCAGTCACGTCGCGCAGTCGACGCTCGCTTTCGCGCAGCAAGCCCTCGGCGTGTTTGCGTTCTGTAATGTCACGCAGAAACGCATTGGCTGCATAACCGGCGCCATCGCGCACCGCCGCCACCGATAACTCGATGGGTATCTCGTGTCCGTCCTGATGCAATGCCATAAGCTCGACGCGCCGATTGATGATGGTGCCCTCACCGGTAGTGATAAATTTAGCCATTCCACAAATATGGGCGGCCCGCATTGGTTCGGGGATAAGCACTTCAGCAAGTGATCGGCCCAAAACCTCTTCGCGGCGCCAGCCAAATGTCAACTCGGCTTGACGGTTCCACTCGTTGATCAGACTGCCTGCGTCGATGCCAATGAAGGCATCCGGTGCATGGGTCAGAACGCTGCGCAAGCGATCCTCTTGGCGGGCCAATTCCAACTCGGCGGTCTTGCGCTCGGTAATTTCGTGGGACAGCGAGTGGTAACCCTGAATGCTGCCGTCCAACGCAACATCAGGCACATAACATTGCTGAAAGAATCGCGTTTGACCGGCAATAACGACTGAGCTCTCGAACGCAACGCGCTCGCCGTTGAGTGCGCGTTCTATGAATGGCTTTGTCGCAATATATCCGGCCTCGCCACGCACATCACGCACCGACTTGCCCAGCAACTGCTGCGCGGTCAGGCCGTAGACTTCCGTGCAAGCCCGATTCACGAAATCCGCCCGCGCTTCACTATCAAAATGCGAAATCATTGCCGGCACATTGTCCGTAATGGCCCGAAGTTGCCGCTCAGACCGGCGCAGTTGCTCACTGCTTTGCGCCAGCGCTTGGGTCATCAAATCGAAACGTCGCGACAGTTCGCCAAGCTCGTTGGGCTCTAAACTGTCGATGCGCACCGACAAGTCCCCCCGAGACACGGCCACGGTGGCATCGTCAAGCCGTTGAAGTGGCCGCAGCACCTGAAACAGCACGAGTGCCGCTAGTCCTGCAAGTAGCGCCAGCAGGGCAATCGCAACCGAGAAGGCGATAAGCTGGAACTGCTGATCGGCAGTCAAGCGCTCCAAGCTGGCGTCCTGATACCACTGGTAGGCGTCGTCGTTCATGGCCTGCGTCGTCGTCAGCACTTGGTCGAGCAACATTTCCTTGCGGCGCAATTGAAAGGCATCGTCAGTCGGGCCGATCTCCTGCAGGCGAGCAAGCAAGGGCGGCAAGGCTCGCGCTGCTTCACGCAACTCGATCTGGGCGGTTCCTGGAGTGGCGGATTGTTTGTCGCTGTCCGCCAACGTGCGCTCGATCGCGTTCAGGCGCAGCAACCATTGTTGAGCAGAGTGTGGCTCAAAATGTCGCGCATATTCCTGCGTCAGGATCTGTAGTCCAGACACTTCGTGTGACGCGGTCTGCGCTCGGGCCTGGTTTTCGCCAGCATGGTTTTGTTCGCGTGCGGCCCGCAGCACCAGCAGTGTTGTGACCAGCGCCACACACACGGTGACGGATATAGCAAGCAACAATTGGTTTCGCAGGCGCATGGGATTACCGTGCTACGCCAACGGCACCGGGGTTTACGCTCTTGAGTGGCGCAGTGTGCAGCAGCGACGGGAAATTAGGCATGGACTTGGATTTGACATGTCGCTCGCGCATGGCCCACCGTGCCTGGCTTTCCAGCGTCGCAATCAGCGATTGGTCCAGGCCCAGCCGAAAATTCAAACCAGGCCAGACCGAATCGATCAGTTGCTGATCAAGTTGCAGACGCCGTCGCAAAATGCCCTTGGCTTCATCGGGTTGTTCGTGGATGAACCGTTCGGCCCGTGCCAGGGCACGCAGCAGTTGCACCATTGACGCGTCGCGCGTACCTACCAGAGTACGGTGAACTATCAAGTTGAAGGTCTTGGTATAGGCGCCGCTGCGGGGTAGAACCCTGGCCCGCGCGCCGAGCGCCTTGGCTGCGAGTTGGGCGTAGGGCTCCCAGATAGCAATCGCGTCGACCTGGCCCTTGTTCAGGGCTTCGCCCATTTCATTTGGCGCTAGACCAACCATCGTCACTGTATTTGGGTCGACTCCGATAGTCAATAAATAGAGCTCCAGAAAGTACTGTGCTGCGGTGCCAATCACAACGCCAATACGCTTGCCTGCCAATTGGCTCGGCTGGTTGGTGCCGTCGCCAACACGCACAACAAGTTTCTCATCGTCGGCCGTGTTGGCAAACGTAGCGATCACCGCATAGTCGGTACGTTCAAAGGCGTTGAGCACTATGGGCAGGTCCGCACTGGTCGCAATATCCGCGTGGCGGTCCAGCACCTGTTTCAGGCACTGGGACCCAGTGGCGCAGTCAGCGATTTGCAGGTCCAGCCCTTCTTGAGCAAAGTACCCCTTCTCTTGCGCCACATAGAGTGGCAGCGCAAGCGCCGTTCGTGACACGGCCAGGCGCAAGGTTTGCGCATTGCCAGCGCTTGCGGCCAGGCACATTAACAAGGCCAAGATCGCCAGCATGACCTTGCGGCTGAATCCGGACGATGACATTGCAACGGCGGGCCAACCCCAGAGACTTTTGTTATGCATGAGCGTCCTACGGAAGGCGTGATGCCCACCCAAGACAGTGTAGTGTTTCCCATTGATTCACACAATGAACCAAACAAACCGCAAGCAGTCCGTCGGGGGGGGGAAGAAGCATTTGGCGCCGCCTTGGCGCGTGTGAACGGGTCATTCAAGGGCAAGGCACATCAAGGTGCAGAACCCTGCTTCAGATGGGCCCTAAAGAAAGCCAGAACCTTGGCATTGAAATGCGTGTGAAAGGCGACACGGTCAAAACCTGGGTTGTCCTTGCAGATCGCGGGAATGGCCCGCGTTCGTTCCGGTGAGCACGGCGCCAAGTAGGCGAAATGGCCGGCGCCCTTGGCAAGATGGTACTCAGCCAAAGTGGGGAGGGCGGCGCGAATCAACTCCACGCTCTGCAGTGTCACGCCGTCGCCACCCAGCTCTGATGACCAGAGCTGTATGGGAATTCCCACAGTGGCGAGTCCTGGAGCGGCAAACAGACTCAGCGGATCGGCAATCACCGCCGCCTTGATGCGTGCATCGCGCGGAGGCGGCTTTGGCAGGTCTTTGCTGCGGGCCTCCTGGCACAACGGAAGATCCACGTGTCCACAAAAACCAGCGCCTATGCGGAAGTCTGGCACCGCACCGGCCGCTACCAGGCCGGTGTAGCCCCCGCGCGAGAAGCCGAAGAAGCCTATCTGCTGTTTGTCCAGGCTGTCGCGCTGTGGCCACTGCGCGGTCATGAAGTCGACCAGGTTTTTCATGTCAACGGGGCGCGTGAGAAAGGCCGACAGATGACCCTGGCGGCTCAGGTCCTGGAAGTTGTCACCGGGATGGTTGATGGCGGCCACCACAAAACCCGCGTCGGCCAAAGATGCCGCGGTATCGTGGTGCCCCAGAAAGCTGCCGCCGCTGCCGTGTGAAACCACGACCAATGGCAGGTTTATGCCCTTTACCGCGCAGTTTTGTACACCCGGCAACACCATGGGTCCGAGTTTGATCTCGACTGCTGGCGCGCTGCATGGAGTCCACACAGCGCCTTTGAGCGCGGGGCCTTGGCTGTCTGCCGGAACCTCTATGAATTGAAGACCTGCTGCTTGCACCAGCGGTGCAAGACAACTGAGAGTGAGTGTGGCGACGAGGGTGGCCAGGACCTTGGGCACGTTTTGCATGGGGCTCGGGTGGGTCATGTTGGAGGATGGGAGTTTTTAGGAGTCCCGATTCTCTAAGTCGACACCACCCGTGTCATTGCGCGTGAGACGAAGCGTGTCCATTCCGGCATGGGCTGCGTATGCATGGGACGACCTTGGCCCGAGAACTCTGCATCCGACAAAGCGGCTTAGCGTCTTATCGCTATTGTTTTAATAGCGTTACTGTCATATTTCACGAGGGCTACAGGCCGATTTTGCTTGAGTCTTTTTTTCCGGGTCACACCGGAAACGTAGGCCCGCCTTCCGCCTGCCGCAGCACCACCGCGCCATACAAGGCCGCCAGCACTTCGCGGACCGCGTGGCTGATGGCCGGCGTTTCTGCCATGTCGCTCTCGGCAATATGCGCGCCCAGCAGCGGAATGGTCAGTGACGCCGCGTCCACGATCACCGCCGACATGGTCTTCAGCGTCTCGCGCAGCGCCGCATCCGCATGGTGGGCGCGGGGGGATGTATTGAGCACCGCCACCGGTTTGTTGACAAAGGCCTCGCAACTCACCAGCCAGTCCAGCGTGTTCTTGATGGCGCCGGTGACGCCGTGGGCGTATTCCGGGCTGGCGATCAGCAGTGCGTCTGCCGCAGTTACTTGATCACGTAGGCGCAAAACGCTGGCGGGCATGCCTGCCTCCAGGTCAGGGTTAAAGAGCGGCAGGGCGCCCACCACGGTGCACAGCATGACTTCCACACCCGGTGGAGCCAGGCGTTGGGTGGTGCGCAGCAGGGCTGAATTGATGGACGCCTGGCGCAGGCTGCCGGAGATTGCGAGTATTTTCATGCGGGTGGGATGCGGGCGATAGGCAGCGAATGATCTTATTGATCTTTTCACAATTCACGACAAATACATTTCCGTTCGCCCTGAGCCTGTCGAAGGGCTCAAAGGCTTCGACAAGGCCCGTCCTGAGCCCGTCGAAGGGCTCAGCCCGAACGGTTCCTTGAAATACGGAACTCTCAATAATTGCCAATGTCCGTACAAAAATTGTGGGTTATATTGTCTCGTCCAAAAAATACAAGCCATATGGCATAGGAGACAGAGCATGGTAGACCGTTGGATGGGGCTGTCGGCGCTCGATTGCAAAGGATACCGCCTGCGCGGTAACGCCAATGCGGCGCCAACCGAGGTGTGTGCTGGTGTGCTGGAGCAACTGGGTCTTGCGGACCTGCTCCCCGTGGTGATCGCCGAAGGCGGACAGGACGAGCAGGGGGCTTATGTCACCATGCACATGCGCCCCCAGCAGGTGCACCAGTGGGCTCCCTGCCTGGATACCTTAAAACTGGCCAGCATCCTGCAACTCGACACCGTGGGCAAGGTGCAGGATTTGACGCGTGAAATCGTGGTCACCATGTTGATGTGCCCGATTGCCTATGAGTTTCCCAGCGTGGACGAACTGCTCAGTGCGGTGCGCATTCGCATCAACACCGTGTTGGCCGCGCGCAAGACCACGCTGGCCTTCCACACCAACGAGGTCAATCGCCCCACCGATTGCTGGCGTTATGACGAAGACCGCGGTTTTGTCATACTGCCCGGCGTTTCACTGACCCAGGCCCTGGTCAAGGCCACCCAGCCGGAGGTGTCTGGCGCGCTGTATTCTTTTTCGTGTTACCGCGCGTCCGAGTATGTGATCTTGCTGGGCATAGCCCAGGAGCTGGAGCGCTGCAACCCCGCCTTGTACGCACAGTTGCAGACCCTGTGGGCCGAGCACCCCATCAAGTCCGGCATGTTCCATGATGTGTTCCTGCGCGAGCAGGGCAGCATGGCGCAGCCGCTGCCGCCGCGTTTTTTTGTGCCCGGCGACCGCACCTGGTTTCGCAACCCGGACGAGCCGTCGGCGGACGCGTCCGGATTCGAGGGCTCCTGGGTCATGTACCTGGGCAACGGCTTGTTCAACAATTTCTGGAAGCGGGACCAGCCCTATACGCTGACGGACAAGTGTGTCGAGATCTACCATTGGCGCCACGGTTTGTACCAGGACGCAGAGGGTGAGTCGTGCATAGACGAGGCTCGGGTGGAACAACTGGTGCAAGCGTCCATGGCCGATGAGGCTGAGGTGCGGCGCATCATCGCCTACATGCAGCGCTACCGGGAGCCGCGGGGTGTCTACACTGCAGCGGGCGGGTGTATGGACACCACGCGTGAGTTTGCCCGTTGGGTGTGCCCAGGCACCAGTGACCTGGTGCTGCCCTCTTATTGAATAAAGTTAGTGTTGCCAGGACTACATGCCACGTCGCCAGATCCATATTGATGCCGCCAAGGTGCTGGCATCCCACCTCATCGTTTTGCACCACTTCACGGTTTACGGCCCTTTGGCCGAAGCGCTGGATCTTGCGGTCCCGCGGCTCGCGGATTGGTTTTTTGGCTACGCACGCATGGCGGTGCAGGTGTTTCTGGTGATAGGCGGCTACCTTGCGGCTGGCACCTTGGCACCCCACGGATACCTGCAGCGCAGCGGGCCCTGGCGCAGCATCGCGCAGCGTTATGTGCGCCTGGCACTGCCCTTTGCCGCGGCGTTGCTGCTGGTGATTGCGTGCAGCGCGCTGGCCAGGCTGTGGCTGGATGCCGATTTCATTCCCGCGGCGCCCAGCCTCGTCGCACTGCTGGCGCATTTTGTGCTGCTGTTTGACATCTTCGACTACGAGTCGCTGTCCGTCGGTGTCTGGTATGTGGCCATTGATTTCCAACTCTTTGCCGTGATGGCCATTCTGTTGTGGATTGGCGGGCGCGCGGCGCAGTGGCTGATAGCGCTGGCCATGCTGGGATCGCTTTTTGTCTTCAACCTCCATGAGGCAGTGGACAGCTGGGCCTTGTACTTTTTTGGCTCCTATGCCATGGGTGCCTTTGCCTGGTGGGCCGGCCATGCGCGCCACGCCGGCAAGTGGTTGGCGCTACTGGCAGGCATTGGCATCGCGGCTTTGTTGTGGGATTTCCGCCTGCGTATTGCACTGGCACTGCTGGTGGCCATGGGCTTGGGTGTGGCGCGGTGGCGCTTGTCGCATGATGCCCAGGCGTCCGTGCTCCACCCCGTTGTGTCCAACTTGCTGCGGGTAATGAGCCGCAGCTCCTACGCGCTGTTTCTGACGCATTTCTCCATCGTGTTGTTGGCCAATGTGGTGTGGGCGCAAGGGGCTTGGGCATTTACCGGCGCCGCGTTGTGGGTCACCGCGGGTGCCTGGGTCGCCTGTGTTGCCATCTCCCTGCTGTTTGAACGTTTTGTGGAACGCCCGCTGTCGGCCATTCGCATCCCGGTCTGAGGCCATATGCGCCGCCGGAGGGGGGGTGTGTGCGCGGCATCGCACAGACCCGGCGGCCGCACCTGTCTAGTCTGGTGTCTTCTGTGGAGGGAGATCCCATGTTCAAAATAGACAGCTACCTTTTCTTTGATGGCGACTGCGCCGACGCCATGCGTTTCTACCAGCGCACGCTGGGCGGCGAGATCGAGATGATGATGACCTATGGGGAGTCGCCCGACAAGGAGCAGATCCCCAAGGGCGGCGAAGACCGCATCTTGCATGCGTCCCTGCGTATTGGTGAAATGCGCCTGTTGGCATCCGACTGCAGCCCCGGTGAGCCGTATGACGGCATGAAGGGCTTTTCGCTGTCCTTGTCGTACCCCACGCCGGAAGAGGCCAAGAGCATGTTCAAAAAATTGTCGGACGGTGGCAAGGTGTCATTGCCCATTGGCCCCACCTTCTGGTCCGATGCCTTTGGCATGCTGGTGGACCAGTTTGGCACGCCGTGGATGATCAGCGGCGGCGAGATGAAGAGCGACCAGTCCAACAACAGCTGACGCGCTCGCTGTTTGTTGGCGGTAATACACAGGACAGGAGGGGGCACATGACCGCGCCACTGCAACATTGGAAAGTGCTGCCGCATGGCGAGCTTTCCCGTCTGGAAGACAACCTCGTTACCGTGACCGGTGCCATCCATATGCCGCTGGTAGACCTGCCGCGGCGCATGACCGTCGTGCGGCTGTACGACGGGCGGCTGGTGGTGTACAGCGCCATGGCGCTGCAAGAGCACGAGATGGAATGGCTGGAGGCCTGGGGCCGGCCAGCCTTTCTGATCGTGCCCGGCGACCACCACCGCCTGGACGCAAAAATCTGGAAAGACCGTTACCCCGCCATGCAAGTGGTTGCACCGGAAGGCGCCCGCAACAAGGTCGAGGAGACGGTGCCGGTGGACACGGTGGCGCCCGAGTTTGGCGACCTGGACGTGCAGTTCATGGCCGTGCCAGGCACCCAGGGGCATGAGGCGGCACTGCTGGTCAATACACACCGCGGCACCACGCTGGTGCTGAACGACGTGATAGGCAATATTCGCGACGCATCGGGCTTTGGTGGCTGGCTGCTGCGACTGGCGGGCTTCGCCGGAGAGGCGGCCAAGATTCCGTCCGTGGTGAAGATGATGGTCGTCGACGACACGCTGGCGCTACGCAATCAACTGCTGGCCTGGGCCGACATGATCACCCTGCGTCGCATCCTGGTGTCGCACGGCGCCATCATTGATGACCGGCCGCGGCAGGTGCTGGCGGAATTGGCGGCTTCGTTGGAATAGGGTATATGATAAACCGGGCTGTAGCCCCCGTAAAACTTACATGATGCGCTACTAAATACATAGCGATATCGGCGTGCTGATGCGAGGCACATCGGAAGCCCTGGGCATGGCCAATGGCCCAGACTCCTAGGTGCTGTCCGAAATCATGCGCCGCAGCTCTGGCGGCAACTGGGCGCTGGAGAAATACAACCCCGTGCCCGGCGTGATGGAGACCGCGCCTGCATCCAAAGGTTATGCAGGCGGGTTTGGTACGGACCTGATGCTGAAGGACCTGGGCCTGGCGCAAGATAGTGCGACGGCCGTGCAGGCCGCTATCCGCGCCGCGAGCGTCAACCCCATCGACATCCGCGTGCGCAAGGGTGAGCTCAAGCGCCTGGTGCCGTACACCTTTCCGTTGCGCATGGGCACCGACTTGGCCGGTGTGGTCACTGCCGTAGGCGCGGATGTGCGGCGCTTTGCCGTGGGCGATGCCGTCTATGCGCGGCCCAACCGCTTGCGCATTGGTTCGTTTGCCGAGCGCATAGCGGTGCACCGGGACGAAGTGGCGCAAAAGCCCCAGAGCCTGGGGTTTGAAGAGGCGGCGTCGCTGCCGCTGGTGGCGCTGACATCGCGGCAGGCTATGTGGACATTGCCAACATCCAGCCCGGGCACAAGGTGCTGATACACGCGGGTGCAGGCGGCGTGGGCACGTTCGCCATCCAGCTGGCCAAGCACCTCGGCGCCTACGTTTGCGTGACCACCAGCCAGGCCAAGCACGCCTTGGTGCTGTCATTGGGTGCGGACCAGGCTATCGACTACAAGACGCAAGACTTCGCCCAGATGCTGAGCGGCTACGACATGGTGTTTGACACCCAAGGCGGCGACACGCTGATGCGGTCCTTTGGCGTGCTACGCCAGGGCGGCATCGTGGTGTCAGTGTCCGGTCCGCCAGATCTGGAGCTGGCACGCGACTGGAAGCCTATGCCGTGGTACCTGCGGCTGGGCATACGGGTGATCAGCGCCAAGGTGCGCCGCGTTGCGCGCCAGCGCCAGTGCCGCTACCGCTACCGCTTCATGCTGATGCAGCCCAGCGGCACGCAGCTGGCAGAGATAGCCGCGCTGGTGGATGCCGGCGTCATCCGCCCGGTGATCGACCGGGTGTATGCGTTTGATGATGTGAAAGAGGCGGTGGCCTATGCGGAGACGGGGCGGGCTACGGGGAAGGTGATTGTTCGGGGTGCGGGCGTGTAGAACGATCTTGAAGGCGCATCTCAACGTGGCGGCGGCCCAAAGACATAGAGCATGGCATTGCCGAATTCGGGCTCATCCATAGCGCCGTGGCCCACGCCATAGTTTGTGAACTGCGCGCTCAAGCCCTTGTAGCCATGTCCGACGATGCGTTGGTAGACGTTTGTGGCGCGCTGGAGGTTGGCGTTGGAATCCCCCGACATGACCAGTTTGACTGGCAGGTTTGGGCTGCGCTCGAACATCTTTTGCTCCATATCGATGGGTACATCCCAGTCTGGGACAAGCAAAGAATCCGCCTTGAGCCAGCACGAGCAGTCCGCCGACAGGATGGCGGTGAAGAAGCGCTTCTCAGGCAGATCCTGGTAGAGGGCAAACAAGGCGAATTCGGCGCTGAGTGAATGGCCTGAGAGCGTTCGGTTTGTGGGGTCTGTGCGGTACTGGGCGTCGATCATGGGGATCAACTCTGCAGTCAAAAAGCTGTAATAGGCTTGCGCGCCTGGCATGGTGAAGTCCACAAACCGTCGCGTGGGCGAAATGGAATTCAGTCCCACCAGAATGACGTTGTTGTAACCACTGTTGCTCAATACCTTGCGCAGCATTTCAAAGCGCGAGTAGCTGCCGGGGACGGTGCCATCCATGGCGTAGATGACGGGGTAGCGTTTGGTCCCGGTCTGGTAGCCCTGCGGTAGATAGATCTGCAGGCCGTAGTTTTGCCCGGTCTTGGTTGAAGCGATGGACGACTCAATCGTTTGGGCGGAGTCTGGGGTTGAAGGGTTTCCGCTGCCTCCACCCCCACAGGCTGACAGGCTGACCAGCAGCAAGATGACCGGGATGCGGAACCATTGCAGAACGAGGTCGATCGTGTTCTTGCTGGCCATGGTGTTGTGTAGGTTGTGTTGATGGGTTTGCATCCTAACCTCAAATCCACTTGGCAGCGGCCAGCTCGCCAGCGTCAACACACTTGGGGAGTCACGCTACAGCTCCGAAATCAAAGCCTTCCGCTTTTCCAAATATTCCTTTTGCGTGATCAAGCCCTCTTTCTTGAGATCATTCAGCTCACGCAGCCTTCTCCCGGTGCTTCCGACACTTGTGTCTGGCGAAGTTGTTGCTGTCGTTGACGAATTTGGCTGCAGAGAAGCAATAGGTGCAATTGCGCGTTCGGCAACTTTCAACGTCTTGGTGTCCACTTGCCGTATCGTTTGGGGCGTCTCTGCGTCGACGCGCCCGTCGCGGTTGTGATCTTGAACTCCGGCAACTTGATCGGTGGCAGGCGTTTGGAGTTGTTTTGAAGCCATCAGGCAAGCCGCTTCAAGCTCCTGGGCATTCAGTGTGCCTGCCACGACGTCGTCAAATGGGCGTGTTGTCCAATCGCTTTCCTGGGTAGCTACAAAACGGCGTTTGTTTGGGCAGTCGGCAATTGCGGTGTGCTGGAATCCTTTGTCTTTGTCATTTTTGTATTTGTAGGCTACCAAGTAAATTGTCCCGGCATCCGTCTGCCGAATAGATGCGGTGTCAATAAAGCGATAGGAATAGCTGTTCTCACCTATGTTGCTCCAGCTACCTGATCCATCGTCCATAGACACAACTTCAGACGGGGCACTTGGTCCTGCTTGCTTGGCGTTGGCCAAATAGGTGGACTGCAGCGTTTGAGCAGAAGCAGTCAATGTGCCATGGCGTTCACTGCTGGAAGGGTGGGTCGACATCCATAGGCCGCTGCCGCCACCACCTTGTCGTTCCATGAGCTCCCAGAGCCGTGGTGCCGCCGCCGGGTTGAACCCTGCGCTGGCCATACGCGCAACTCCCAAGTCGTCTGCTTCCCGCTCTTGGTCGCGAGAAAACTTTGCGTTGACCAGTTGAGCACCAGCCCCTCCCAACTTCGCTCCCAGGCCGCCCGTATCAACCCCTTTTTTAGCTTGGCTGATGTCCACAATGAGCCCTGCCAAGGCCCCAAGAAATCCGACCACCGCGGCCTTTGCTCTACCTCTGGTCAGATGTTTCCCATGCAGATGGCCAATTTCATGCCCGATCACTGCTGCCATCAGGTCATCGTCGTCGCCGACAAGCCTGAGCATGTCGGTGTTCATCACCAATACGGGTTGCTTGTCCTTGTCCATCGTCACGAACGCGTTCGGACCACTCTGCTTGGTAATCAAAAGCTTGGGTGTTGATATACCGTAGACCACCGCCATCCGATCGGACACGTCGTTCATTCGCTGAACCCACACCCTGTTTACTTGATCAACTTCTTCACTACCCTTCAGAAGGGGGATCGTTGGCGACGATACGTTTAGTAGCCCTTGAACCGGCCAGTACTCAGCGTGGGCGGGCGAGACAAGTAGAGATAGCAGCAGAGCTAGCCATACCGCACGGTAGCGTTGTGGATGCATGTTGTTTCCTTGCAGCAGGGCTGCCAATCGGCCTCCCTATGCGGCCGCTTCTGAGTTTGTAACTAGTTGTATCACAGCGAGGCCTGCTGACGCAACCGCTAAAAGAGGTCGGTCTGCGAAGGCCCATCAGTAAGACAACTCCTCAGCCAGAAAATCAAACACACTCCGAATCCTCCGACTAGTACGCAGCTCACTATGCGCCACCAGCCACATCTCCCCGGGCGCTCGGTCCAGGTGGGGCAGGGCGCGTGTCACGGTGCGCTCTGCGTCGCCCACGCTCTCTTGCATGACGCCTATGCCAAGCCCTTGCTTGACCAGCTCCCACTGCACGATGCGGTTGTCGGTCGTCAGCGGGAAATTGCGCGCCGTCAGATCAACAAAGCCGCAGCCTTTCAGAAAATGGAGGTACTGGTGGTTGTTGTCGTCAAAGCCGATAAAACTGGCCTGGCCAAACTCCGTGGGTTTGCTGGGGTTGCCAATGCTCTTCAGGTAGGCGGGCGTGGCATACATCTGGCCGCTGACCATGCCGATCTTCTTGGCGATCAGGTCGGCTTGCGTGGGCGCAAACAGGCGCACGGCAATGTCGGCCTCGCGGCCCTTGAGGTCGCTGGCGCTGTTGGATACGACCAGGGTCACGTCGATACCCCCTGATAGCTGCTGCTGTTCTGGGCCAGTTGCGGACTGGACAACGTCTGCTTTGGTCCGCATGACGCAAGGAGAAGTGACCTCAATGGACATGAATCCATTGGGCTATAGTCATCGGCAATTCAATCTCTGCTCAATCGTTGAGCCTTCACAGATGCCCACTCTTCGGTCGGAGACCGTCAATCTCGCAGGAAACTTGGGCTCTCTTGGGATTCGAGGCGGCAATTTCGAGGCGGCTTTAATTGTCAGTGGTCAGATCACAGCATTCCACTGGTGTGATTGCAGGGGAAGCGTTGGTCAGAACCTGGTTCGTTCTGTTGGTGTGAATGGACTGGCATCAGTTCAGCTGTTCAGATGCTCGGTGGAGGACGAGATCTCTCGCGAGACCACCTTGGCCTCCCATTTCGCAGTGGTTCTCGCGGTGCTTGAACCGGGGCATTACATGCTAACGCTTGAAGATATACCTGCGGACTCTTACACCGTGGAATTTTCTAGAGTGGTCGTATCTGAGCTTGAAGAGAGCTGCTTTTACCCAGGTTTTGGAGCGATGGTCGCAACACAGCGCGAGCCCTCAATGTCCTCTCAGCGGGTCGAGGACTACATTCGAGCGATTGAAGCCGGGGCGCGGCCAACGGTCATCACGCTTTCAACCACGGGGGCCTGGTCCGAGTTCATCTTGGACGGGCACCACAAACTGAAGGCTTATCGTGTCGCCGATGTCCAAATTCGTCGACTTGCGATCACACGGCTTGACAGCCAGCGGTTGCCGCTCGAAGACGCTTTGCAGTTTTTGCCGGAAGCAGGTCCGTTGCGTCAGCACCTTCGCCTGCATCGGCCGAAAATGCCCAACGAAACTCGATAGCTATGCCCTTCAAGACAAAGAACCTCCCCCTTTTTGAATACCGCAAGCACCGCATTAACTCGCTGTCGGCCAATGGCGGGCACACAACGCTCAAAGTACGCTGTTGCCATTAAAGAACCCCATGGCTAAGTCACCCATCTGCTATCTCTGCAACAAGGACTTTGGTTCCGAATATTTTCACCTCCAGACGGGCGGTGACCATGTTCGGTTCGCTGATTTCAGGCGACTGCCTGAGGGGGCTGCGGGTCAACCTCATGGGATCGAGTGGTTCTGCGCTGAACACTTGCAGGCAGCCGCAGCGCTCGCTGCTGAGCCTGTGGAACACGCGCTCTCCAAATTGCACGAAGCCTACGGTTGGTTTCCGCCATACGAGTCCAAGCCATCGAGGGACCCTGAGTTGTGGGTAACAGCAGTCGGACCAAATTCTGCAAGGGTTTTCACTCTCCTTCGACAGAAGACGTTGCTACCCCCTACTCAGGCGAGAGAGTTGTTGACGAACGCGCCGTTCAAGTTCACGCATGGATGGCCTCGATACTTTGAGAATTGGCGAGTCGCACTCGTTGAAGCCGGCGCCGCAGTGGAAATCCGCTTTCCTTGATTTGATCGCATGGTGATCTGTCTTCTGCCATGCAGAGTGTTAGTTAGTGAGAGTGCTAGCGTAATGAAGCTTCAAGCCCGCCCTCAGTAAGTCAGCTCCCCAGCCAAAAAATCAAACACGCTGCGAATCCTTCGGCTGGTCCGTAGCTCACTATGCGCCACCAGCCACATCTCGCCGGGCACGCGGTCCAGGTGGGGTAGGGCGCGTGTCACGGTCCGCTCTGCGTCGCCCACGCTCTCTTGCATGACGCCTATGCCAAGCCCTTGCTTGACCAGCTCCCACTGCACGATGCGGTTGTCGGTCGTCAGCGGGAAATTGCGCGCCGTCAGATCAACAAAGCCGCAGCCTTTCAGAAAATGGAGGTACTGGTGGTTGTTGTCGTCAAAGCCGATAAAACTGGCCTGGCCAAACTCCGTGGGTTTGCTGGGGTTGCCA
Source organism: Pseudomonadota bacterium (assembly GCA_040384785.1). GTDB lineage: Bacteria > Pseudomonadota > Gammaproteobacteria > Burkholderiales > Burkholderiaceae_C > Allorhodoferax. The sequence goes on along the minus strand of JAZKIR010000009.1, from coordinate 119,252 downwards.
ATGCTCTTCAGGTAGGCGGGCGTGGCATACATCTGGCCGCTGACCATGCCGATCTTCTTGGCGATGAGGTCGGCTTGTGTGGGCGCAAACAGGCGCACGGCGATATCGGCCTCGCGGCCCTTGAGGTCGCTGGCGCTGTTGGACACCACCAGGGTCACGTCAATATCCGGCAGCTGTTTGCGCAGCTTGCGCAAAACGGCCGGCAGCGCGAATGCGGCCATGACCTCACTGGCGCTGATGCATACATTGCCCTCTATCGATTCCGATTGGCCGCTGGCCGCCAGCGATAGGCTGCTGGCCGCATCACCCATGGCGCGCACATGGTCCATCAGGGCCAGCCCGTTGGGCGTCAGCTCCAGGCCGCGGCCACGGCGCTCAAACAGGGGCACGCCCAGCTCTTGCTCCAGCGAAGCCACCTGGCGCCCCAGCGTGGGCTGCGTCATGCCCAGCGCGCGCGCCGCTGCGGATAACGAGCCTTCTTCCGCCGTGGCGAGGAAGGCCTTGGCGCGGTTCCAGTCGAACTGCAGACCGGCCTTGCGATTCATGCGTTTTTGCATATCTGATGTGAATTATTGGACGATGTGCTTTCATTCTTGCATGGATACACTGCAGGTGACCCATCTATCAATCAAGGAGGACCATTGGGACAACAGCAACACCACAACCGCCTGCATGGGCTGCAAAGACGCCTGCGCCAACACCAATTGCCGTATTGGCTGCTGGCACTGAGCGTGGTGCCCCTGGTGGCTGGTGCCGTGCGCCTGCTGCAGTTGGCCAATGGGTCGGTTGCGCCGGGCGATGCGCGTTTTTCCAGTGCTCCGGTTCCCGTGGTTCTGCACATTGTTTGCGTCGGCCTGTACTGTGTGCTGGGCGCGTTCCAGTTTGATACGGGCTTGCGAAGCAGGCGGCCGGCCTGGCACCGCAGGGCGGGCTGGTTGACGCTGCTCAGTGGCCTGATGACCGCGCTCACGGGCTTGTGGATGACGCTCTTCTACCCCATACCGCCGGTGCTGCAGGGCAGCCTGCTGCTGGTGGTGCGCGTGGTGGTGGGCACCGCGATGCTGGCGTTTCTGCTGCAGGGCATTGCAGCCATTCTGGCCAGAGACATCCCACGGCACCGGGCCATGATGGCCCGGGCCTATGCGCTGGGCCAAGGCGCGGGCACGCAGGTGATTTTGTTTGTGCCCGTGGCCATTGTGTTTGGAGAGATAACCGGGCTGCCGCGTGATGTGTTGATGAGCGCGGCGTGGGTTCTGAACCTTGCGCTGGTGGAGGCTCTGCTGGCGCAACGGCCACAACCCGGCGGGTCAAGGGGTTTGGGTTCCAGGCCGCATTTGCTATAAGTATGGTAGCGGTATATGCAGACGCGACGAGGGCTATAGGCCATTTTGACGCAGTGCCGCCATTCTGGAATGCCCACAACGGAGTGGCATGCTATTCATAATTTGCATGGTTCTGCTCTTTAAGTGTATTGGCCTATTGGCGCACTTTTCAATACAGTCCACACTTCAAAAATGATCGGAACAAAGTGTGACCGCAACGCCCCGTATTGGATTCGGACTGATCCTCAGCCTTTGTACCGCAGCAGCTTTGGGGATGGCAGTTGCTGCCACTGACGGTTTGTTTCGAGAGCCATTCTCTGCCAACCCACAAAAACCGGCGCGTGTTTTGCTGGAGAAAGTATGGGGCAAGGAGATTGAGGCATCGTCTGTTGCCGAGCTGGAGAGCGACCGAGATGTGCTGTTGGGAATCGTCACGGTACCCGCCGATCAATTGCCCCTGTCTATCGTTGTCGACTACGCAGGATTGGAGCTGCGCAAGTCAGAAATTGCCGCAGAACGGCGAGGATTCTTCTACCTTCATCTTGAATGTCCGCAGGAAAAATACGGGCGCTGTGGTGAAGATTTGCGGACATACGACAGACACAAATGGGATCTTGAGACGAGCGGAAGTTTTTCGAGAACGTCGTTGAAGGCAAATGGCGCGACACGCGATGCACATGTCCTCAGTGGCATGACGCTTCGTTACAACGTATATCCCGGGGCGCAGGTCAATATCTACGCCAGTCTTGCATTGGTACCCAAGACGCTTGAAACGCATAGCTTGCGCCTACGCGTATTCAGTGGCGAGTTAACTTTCACGCCACCACCGAAAGTGCACGCAAAGATTGGACCGAGTGCCAAGCAGGGCATTCTGATGGCGTTGATCGTTATGGGGCTGATCTGGCTTGTTCGACTTGTCCGACCGGGTGATGCCGCGCCTGAATCGCCCCCGCGCGTATTGGGAGTTCTTTTGTGCATTTTTGGAAGCGCGCTGGTCTTTGCTGGGTATTCCGACACGCTGCTCTTCTATCCTGTTACAGGGCTATTGATTGCGATCAGCGGAATGCTGTTGTCGATAGGCTCCAGACTCGGGCCTTGGGCCTATGGGTTGATGCTCGTCGTGGCCTGGGGAATCACCCTCAACGACTACGGCGCGGCGGCCAACAAGGATGCGCTCATGCGGGTTGGCTTGATCACCTTGGTTGCGATGTACATTTTCAGCGCACGGGTGACTGAGCGGCTTGGCCGCGAAGAGTCATAGCCGTAAGGGTGTGCAACGAGTGGCGCGCAAGCTAGGCATCGACGTTTTCTCGCTTGAGCGGGATGATGCAACTGTCATGCCCCGCGGCCAGAACCTTGGCAGAAGTCGACACTCGATGTGCGATCCCGTTCGGGTCATTTCGGCGTAAATCAGCGTGTGATGGGAGTAAATTTCCCAATCGGGAAATTTTCTTGCATTACTGCCCATTCTTGGCAATAATTTCCCGAACAGGAAACTCATATGCCCGTCACCCCCACCAACTCACCCGCAGCCTTGGGCACAGCCGTTCTGGCTGCCCGCAACAGGCTGGGTTTGACCCAACCCCAGTTGGCATTGGCTGCGGGCGTGGGGGTGCGCTTCATCGTGGAGCTGGAGGCCGGCAAGCCCACCGTGCGCCTGGAGACTTTGCTGAAGGTGTTGCACGCGCTGGGCGGCAGCCTGGCGGTGGAAGGCTGGGTCTGACACCATGGCGCGCCATCTCGAAGTCTGGTTGTCAGGTGCACACGTTGGAACCCTGTCGCAAGTGGATGGCAGGCTGGGTCTTGCCTATGCGCCGGGTGCCACCACGGCTTTGTCGCAATCGCTGCCCATCCGGTCCGAGCCGTTTGACGACCGCGCGGCCCGCCCATTCTTCGCCGGCTTGTTGCCCGAAGGCGGCAAGCGCAAGCAGATTGCCAAGACCCTGCAGGTCTCCATGCAAAACGACTATGCCCTGCTGGACAGTCTGGGTGGGGAGTGCGCCGGTGCCGTCACTTTGCTGGAGCCCGGCCAATCACCCCGGGCGCTTGATGGCGCCCGTGACGTGCGTTGGCTGGACCATGCTGAGCTGCTTCAGGTGCTGGATGAAATGCCCTTGCGACCGATGCGTGCCGGGGACGACGGCTTGCGCCTGTCGCTCGCGGGGGCGCAAGACAAGCTGCCGGTTGTGCTGGATGCGGACGGTGTGCGTATTGGCCTGCCCCTGAACGGTTCTCCCAGCACGCACATCCTCAAGCCGCCCATTGCCGGGGTGGACGGCAGCGTCTTCAACGAGGCCTATTGCATGGCGCTGGCGGGGGCTCTCAAACTGGACGTGGCCCGCTGCCAGATCCAGGCCATCACCGAAGGGGCGCAACAGCGCCACTACCTGCTGGTAGAGCGCTACGACAGACAAACTGATGTTGCCCCCACGCTTGCCGCTTCGCGTGCTGCGCTGGCCTTGCAGGCCGCGGCGTTGCCGGAGTCAACACCCCTTCTGGCTGTCCCGCCCTGCGCAGGCAGGCCGGGAGCCGCAGCCATCAGCCCCGAGGGGGCCGTGCCTGACTTGGGGCGGCCCGGCGCTGCGGCGGTGCCGGGCCTGCGCCTGCACCAGGAGGATTTTTGCCAGGCGCTGGGCATCGTCTCCGAGCACAAGTACCAAAACGAAGGCGGCCCGAGCCTGGCCCAGGGCTTTGCGCTGCTGCGCAGCGCTACCCGCCCCAGCGCACCGCACACGCTCAAGCTACTGGACCATGTGGTGTTCAATGCCCTGATCGGCAACCACGACGCCCATGGCAAGAACTTCTCGCTGCTGTACACCCCGGCAGGCACCGTGCTCACGCCTTTGTATGACGCGCTGTGCACCGCCGTCTATCCCACGCTGACCGACAAAATGGCCATGAAGATCGACAGCAAATACAAGTTCTCCGAGGTGCAAGCGCGCCACTGGGAGCAATTCGCTGTTGATTCCGCGTTGTCGCCCGCCCAGGTGAAGAAGCGCATTCTGGACATTGCCAGGCGCCTGCCTGCCGCGGTGCGTGCCACGCTGGCCACGTTTGAGAAGGTGGGAAACCACCACCCCATCATTGGCCAGATAGTGACTTTGATCGACCAACGCTGCGCCTTGACCATTCGCCGCCTCACCGAGACGACAGCATGAGCGCACTTCCAGAACCCCCAAGCGCCGAGCTACTTCTATCAGGCGTCGAACAGATCCTTCGCCAGCTTCCGCAGCTGCTCCTTGTGCTGCATGTCTGAGTGCAAGAGCTGGGGCAGGGTCTGTACGCAGGCAATCAAGGTGTCAAACTCCGACCGCAGCATGTTTCGGTTGGGATGTGTCCTGATCAGTGCCCGCACCGCAGCGGCCAGAACCTTTAACTGGATATCCGTTTGCCTACGGCCTTGGCCCTGGAAGGCATCATCATTTTGTTGTTGTTGATTCTGGCGTGCATCCATGGGGGTCTCCATCGTGGTTTGGTTTTCACCATATGCGCAGTCTTGGGTTTGATCTGTGCGTTTACCCACACTGCGTCACATCCTGGACCGATAGCAAGACCGCAGTTTGTGGCAAACTGAACCACTACCACAACGGCCACCACCACCACCAAGGGGCGCGACATGCGACACCTCGCTGTTTTTTGGGGCTGGCTGCTGTGTGCGGTCTGCCTCGCACAAGGAAACGCGCCCACCGCAGAAGAAACGCAGCAGGTGCTGGCTGGGCCACCCCCCGCTCCCGCGACCTCGTCGCCCCAAGCCTTGGATGCGTGGAAGGCGCGCGATGCCGCTGCGCAAAAGCTCAACCTGCTGGAACCCCGTATCGAAGCCTTGCGCCAGTTGGCCAATGCCGCGCCCGACAGCGAATCGCGCTTTCGCGAACGCGATCTCATCGTTACTGCGCTGGGCAGAGCGGGGCAGTTCGCGCGGCAATTGACCGAGCGAGACGCCGTCATCGAAGACCGTCGCATCGGCCCCGGACGCCGTGCCTTCGTGGCAGCCAGGCAGTCGCTGCTGCTGGCGATCGGCGGTGAATATGCGCGCAGCCTGCGCACCGTGTCGCGCGGAAAATCGCTGGCCAGCGAGGCCTCGGCGGATGAGATGGAACTATTGCCCAGTGACCCGACCATCGCCCTGCTGGGCGCCGAAGCCGTGGTCTACCAGCGTCGCGGCGAGTTGCCACGCGCGCTGCAATTGAGCCAGCAGATACTGGATGCGGCACTGATGACCGATCGCGATGCCACCGCATCACCCAAGCGCCGCCAGGCAGCACGCGCCACCTACTACGGGCAGATGTGGAATCACACGCATTACCTCGACATGGTTGGGCGTCGCGACGAGGCGATGGCCTTGATCCGCCACGCGCAGCGGCAGGCCGCCGAGCAGCGCAACCCTGCAGTCTCTCCCGTGACGCTGGGCAACCTGGACTACGCGTTGGCGCGAACTCTGGCGACTGCCGGAGACTATGAATCGGCGCTGGTGTCGATCGATGCGTCGCTGACGCAATTTACCGAAGCGCGACTGCACGCGCATGACAACAACACGGGGCTGGCGCGACGCCTGCGCGCGATCATCCTGCTCGGTCTCAACCGCGTGCCCGACATGACGGGCGACATTGAGGCCGTGGTCGCGGCGCAGGGCGGAAACCCCACGCTGGCGGGCAACACGAACCACTTCGAGATCGAGGCTTTGCGGGCGCTCGCAGCGGGCCGTCTGGACGAAGCGACGGCGCGCTCCAACGAACGTGTTCAGGATGCACTGCGCTGGTCAGGCAGGCATACATCGAACTACAAAACCGCACGTGCGCTGCAACTCATCGTGCGGCTGGCGGATGCTGCCACGCCCGTCGGCAATGCGGAAATAGAGTCGTACCTGGACACGATCACCGCGGGCGGTACACGCTGGAGCGATGCGTCTCAGCGCGGCGTCGAAGTCGAAGCTGTGGCGCTGGAGCGGATCATCGCGCGCCTGGGCGATGACACGGTGTCGCACGCGCTGGCGTTGCGCGCGGCAGAGCACCTGCGCATGGACGCATCGCAGGGCGCGTTGTTGTTGGGCGCGGCGAAAATGGCCGCCGGGTCAACCGAGCTGCGGGCCTTGATCGAGCGTGAGCAGGTGATCCTGAACGAAGGCCTGGACAAGCGGCGCCTTGCAGCGTCGGCACAGAGTGGAACCGACCGCCTCGCCAAGGCGCAGGGCACGGACGAGTTGGTGCTCAAGCGCCAACGCGCCGAAGCCGACGAGAAGGCCAAGGCGCTGGCCAGCGCCGACAACCGGCTCGACGAAGTGCGGCGCGAGATCAGTCAGAAATTTCCCCGCTACCAGGAGCTTGTGAGCCCACGCATCCCTACCGCCACCGAGATCGGCAAGGCACTGCGGCCGGACGAGGTGTATGTCAATTTCTTTCCAGGCCGCGAACATGGCTACGCGGTGCTCGTCAGGCCCGGGGGTGCGCTGTCGGCGTGGCGCGTGCCGCTGTCGCGACAGGCTACGACAGACCTGGTGCTGCGGTTCCGCAAGTCGTTCGACAGCGGCGCAACGCCCACACAAGCCAACGACTGGGCGGGTCTGGATGCAGCTGCGGGCGCGCAGTTGCATCAGGTGTGGTTGACGCCGCTGTTCACACGTGTTGGCGCAGGCAAGACGATTTACATCTCGGCCAGCGGACCGCTTGCGGCCTTACCCTGGGCGGCGCTGCCGTCGCGTAACGCTGCGTCACCACGCGACACCCCGTGGGCTATCGAGCAGGCCGCGTTCGCGACCATGCCAAGCGCATCGTCATTGGTGCTGGTGCGCTCGCTGGAGAGTACGGCAGGCGATGTCGCGATGCGCGCGTATGCAGATCCGAGCTTCGATGGTGCTGCACCGGTTGCCAACACGGTGGTGCGGCGAGACGTGCGCCCCGTGGCCTACGCATCCGCGCAGCGTGGGGCAACGGCCTTCGACTATCGCAGCGTTGCACGCTTGCCGGAAACGCTGGACGAAGTGCGCGCCATTGGCAGTTTGCTCGGTGCGGATTCCGCCAGCGTTGTCAGCGGTGAAGCCGCGACGCGCACGCGGGTGTTGAAAGACGATCTGTCGCGTGTCCGCGTGCTGGCGTTCGCGACACACGGCATCGTGCCGGGTGAGTTGCCGGGCTTCCACAAAGCGGGCCTCGCGATGGCTTACGAGGGCAGTGGCCTGGCCGACTCGATCCTCACCGTTGAAGATGTAACCGGCCTGCGCCTCAACGCCGACATCGTGCTGCTGTCGGCCTGCAATACCGGGCTGACGTCGGGCGGCGCCGGAGACACCGTATCGGCGTTGGCGCGCGGCTTCTTCGTGGCGGGCGCACACAGCCTGCTGGTCACGGCCTGGGCCGTCGAGTCACAGTCGGCGATGGAACTCACGGTCAAGGCTTTCGCCGCGTTGAAGGCCGATCCCAAAGCGTCGCGTGCGCAGTCACTGGCCCAGGCGCAACGTGCGATGCTGGGCGGCAGTGCCGGCGAGTTGTACCGCCACCCGTATTTTTGGGCACCTTACTTCGTGGTGGGTGACGCAGCGCGTTGATTGCGCCCCAGCCATGGCATGGGTGCAGAAACGCAGCCAGGCACGTTTGGGTGCCTATTCAGCGGCGTCAGCGGTGAGGCATCCTGTGTTGTCCGGCTACTGCCTGTTGCGAGGATTGTCCAGCCGGCTCAAGCGATGGGCGCCAGCGGCGCCTTGCTGATCTGAATCCAGTTTGAACAAAGACACTTCCTGTGCAAGTTCTTGAACTTGCGCTCGCAAGCTGCCAGCGGCGGCGGCCATTTGTTCAACAAGGGCTCCGTTTTGTTGCGTTGCCTGGTCCATTTCCACCACTGCCTGCGCCACTTCTGAAACACTCGCCGCTTGCTCGCTGCTGGCAGCGCTGATCTCCCCCATTGTTTGTGTTACTTTTTGGATGGAGTCCACCACATCCGCGATGGTTTCGCCGGCTTGGTTCACAAAGACCGTGCCCTCTTCCACGCGCTCAACACTGGCATTTATCAAGCCCTTGATCTCTTTGGCGGCGTTGGCGGAACGACCGGCCAGGCTTCGCACCTCAGTGGCAACCACAGCAAATCCGCGTCCTTGCTCACCGGCCCGCGCGGCTTCCACTGCGGCGTTGAGCGCCAAGATATTGGTCTGAAAGGCTATTCCGTCGATGACACCAATGATGTCCGAGATTTTGCGCGAGCTTTCGTTGATACCCTTCATGGTCTCGACAGCCTGGCGGACCACTACACCCCCCTTGACCGCCAACGCCGAGGCATCGTTGGCCAGGCGGTTGGCATGGCCGGCGCTGTCGGCGTTTTGTCGTACGGTCGCACCCAGTTGCGCCATCGAGGAAGTTGCTTTATCCAGCGACGATGCGGTTTGCTCCGTGCGCTCGCTCAGATCCTGATTGCCAGCTGCAATTTCGCTACTGCCCGCGCTGATGGACGCGACCGCGGTTCGCACCGCGTTCATGGTTTTTCGCAAACTTTTTCGCATGTCGTCAAGTTCCCGCATCAACCGACCGACTTCGTCGTCTTGTTGTTGTTGTTGGCTCAGCAAAGATCGGGTTAAGTCACCACTGGCCATTGCGCTGACGCCCTGGGTCAAAGCTTGCATCGGGCGCGCCACCATTCTTTGCAACAGCAACCAGATGATTGTGGCCATTGCGAACAAGCCTGCCAGTGACAGGGCCAGTGTGATCATCGTGCTTTTTGCAATGGCGTGGTCGACATCGGTGACTGGCACAACCACCTCGACGATGCCGCGCACATCACCCACCTTCCAGTCTTTCTTGGGCGACATCGGATTGCTGTTATGGCACGCCACACATCCTTCGGCCATGATATCGGCCACGGCATAACGAACCGATAGATTTCCATCCACGGTCTCCATTCGATGAACAGGGGTCTTCGGGTCCTTCACCAGCGCAGCCAGTGCCGCCGTTTGAAATTCATCCATCTTGCTTTCGGCTGCAGACCGGTTGGGAAAGGGGTAGGCCGACATCAGGCGCAGTTTGGTGCCGGGATACGCCTTGGCGATGCTCTCACCCAATGTTTTCACCAGGGTAGCCGGCAGTGGGAGCATGCCCTCTTTTTCAGAGAAATCGTGGCCCAATTGCATGCCGGCTTTTTTTGCTCGCGATGCAATTTCTTTGGTGTAGAACGCGCGCAACGTAACAATCTGATTGGTTACGGCACGCCCTGCTGTAAGGCCTGTCACTTCCACCGTATTTGAACGCGCCTGCGTCAGGTACACCAACATAACCGTCGCCAAGACCCCCGCAACAGCCAAGGTTGCCGCGAGGAGGCGCTGCGCCAATGTCAGTTTCGAAAAAAAACTCATGGGACGCTCCTTTGGTGCAACATGCCGTAGCGGTCCTTCCCGGATAGGGGAAGTATGGTCGTTTCCCCAGTTAAGCGCAATTGTCAGATCAGCTGCCATGGCGATCAGCGCTAGCTCGTCCGGTCCGCGTAGCTGCACATCGCTCTGACAAGCTACCGACACGGAGGCAGGGCCAGCTATCGGAGCGGGGTTTTCAGCCTTGGCCTGTAGTGCCAGTAAACAGAGTCTTCGCAGGTTCCGAACGCGTCGCCGGATCAGGCCCAGGTGATCCGATAGTCCAGCGAGTGCCCTATGCGCTCCGAGAAGCGTGCCACCGACTTGGCCGCCATCCGTTCGCTGACACCCACCGGTATCAACGTGGTGAGCCATTCGCCTACCCCCTGGGGCTCACCCTCTGACTTGCGCGGGCCTGCGCTTGGCGTGTAGCCCACGACCGCCTCGCGTTTGCCGGCCAGCCCGAGCAGGTCATACAGATCGCGGAACAGAATGAAAGAGGTGTCGTTCTGGTGCGAAGACCAGTTGGCTGCCGGGAGGAAATCCACCAAATGGATGAGTTGGTAGTTCAGCGCGATCCACAAGTCCTCGCCGCTCAGCGTGACCGGCGCGTTGTCGATCACCCGATGGAATGAGATCGACGCAATGGCATCGGCGCGGTGGGCGTTTTCTCTTAACTCTTGGCGCAACGGACCGGCGTAGAGCAGCCGCAACACCGACGGAAAGGCCTCGACCTGCGTCCACTCCCAGGGCGTCATCAGCGGGCGCAGCGCCGGGATCTTGTCGGCCGTCATCGCGAAGGTGTTGGTGCCGGTTCCGAGGATGGAGTGCAACAGCATCACCAGTGGGGAGTGCTGGGGGTAGTGCAGCACGCTGTACTCGAAGCAGAAGTACAGATGGTCGAGGAACGAGCCGTCGGCGTGCTCCACATTGAAATCGCACTCGCTGACCAGGAAGTTCATCAGCTCCGCACTCACCACGGGCAGCGCGTGTGCCGCGCGGGTGGCCGCGTACTCCGCCTGCACGGCCTGGGCAGTGGCGGTGTCCCAGCGTGCCTCCTTGCCCACGCGGGTGGTCATCACATAACGCGCGGCATTGCCCTCAAGGGTCTTGAAGATGGTGCGATCAAGGTCGAAGTTCGGGATAGGTTCAATCACCACCTTGCCGGTGTGTTCCAGGGCGGCACCACGGGCGATGGCGGCCTTGCGTTGGGTGGTTGGGTCTGGACGTTCGGCGGCTGATTGCTTCATGGGGGACCTCGATAAAAATAACGCCCCGATCGGAGCATTCTGGCGAAAGGGGTTCCGCCTATTTTCTTCATTTTCTGTTGGCCTGCGAAGCGTGCTTCGGCGTGCAATGTCTGGTTTGCGACATTTCATTGATAAAGTTGCATGCCTGCTTTCGGTCGGCAGCCCAGTCTGGCTGGGGCCAGTGGCCAGATCGGAAGACCTTGTCAAGTCGGCGTCAGCGACAACAGCGTAAACTGCCCATCCCTCGCCAAGCCCGCCATTTGTACTGCGGCGCGAATACTGGCGTTAGTGCTGAAGCAGATCCATCGCACTGCAAGCCATATCGACCAGGCCAAAAGCCAAAATTCGATGTCGGCCTTGATCCATCTGCCGAGTGAATTTGACGGGCTCTCACATTGCCGAATCCATATCGGTCACGCAGTTTGCAAGAGCCATCCACGAAAACTCAACAATTACACCAAAAGAACCATGCTCAATATTTTTCGTATGTACGCAGCGCGCCCCCCGGCGACTCTAGCCGTGGGCCTCTTGTTGGCGGGACTGTCCGCCACTTCATGGGCTGGCCCAACACTGGACCACATCCGTTCGACAGGGAAAATCGTGCTGGGTCACCGCGAATCGTCGGTGCCATTTTCTTACCTGGACGCCGACAAGCACCCCGTGGGTTATTCCCTGGATTTGTGCCTGCGGCTGGCTGACGCGGTGAAGAAGACGCTCGCCCTCAAGACCTTGAACGTTGAATACCTGATGGTGACCCCCAGCAACCGCTTCACGATGATCGAAGAGGGCAAGGCCGACCTGGAATGCGGTTCGACCACCCACAACAATGCGGAGCGAGGCGCCAAAGTGGCCTTTACGGTCGCGCACTACATCACCGGTGCGCGCTACTTGGTGCGCGCCGACAACCCGGCCACCGAGCTGGTCGGTCTGGAAAACCAGCGCGTGGTGTCGACAAAAGGCACGACACCCTTGAAAGCCATAGCGCGCGCCAACAATGATCGCGTGCTGCACCTGGTCTTGCAAGAGGCGCCCGACCATGCGCGTGCGGTGGAGATGGTGGAGAAATCCGAGTCCGATGCCTTTGTCATGGACGACGTGCTGCTGTACGGCCTGATAGCCAGCCGGGCACAGCCGGAAAAGCTCAAGGTCATCGGCAAGTTTTTGACGGTAGAACCGCTGGCCATCATGCTGCCCAAGGGCGACCCGGAGTTCAAGGCGATCCTGGACAAGGAAATGAAGCGCATGATTGCGTCCAAAGAAGCACATGCCATCTATGAGCGCTGGTTCCTGAAGCCCATTCCACCACGCAACACGGCGCTCAATCTGCCGATGAACTACCTATTGCGCGACTTCTGGAAATATCCGACTGACAAGGTACCTGGGGCCTGAGATTAAACAGGAGACGCCGCGGAGTCTTGTCGTTTGTCATCGCGTCTTGTTGGTTCAATGGTTAGTGCTGACAGCTGTACATCGCCTTACGCCACTTGCTGCATATCGATGGCGACAGAGCCATGTCTTCCATGGGGCGATGGTGGCAAGATAACCCCCCGCTGGAGAAATAGTGGCACTCGATGCCCGGCCTGAGGACGAACTCCGAAGTTGTTCGAACACGAATAGGGGGCGTATGGTTTCTATCTATGTGGATGGTGAGGACAAGACCACGAAGATCAGTGACTGGGGGATTTGCTGGAACGAGCAGCACAAAACCCTGCAGCTGACGTGCCATTTCCCATCTAAAAAAACCTACACACGCCCGCTCAGTGATTGCCGTGTCGTTCCCGTACGTGAGTTGGGTGAGGCGCTGCTGACGAAGCAGGGCAGTACGGTCGCCCGGCCCATTGAAAAGGCGACGATCTACGGTGAGCGGTATGCCGTCGTGCACTATCTTGGTAGTGCCAAGCCCTACGTCTACAGACTGGACAATATCAGACTCGTCACGCAGACAACGATAAAGGAGGAGCCGGTCTTTCGCTACTTCACTGCCGTGGCGAACACCCGAAGGGATCGCGCAGGTTCGGTGGTCGAGCAACTGATCGCTGCCAATGTCGTGCGCCAACTGGAGAAACTACTGCCCAGTCCGGACACCGCCTTGCATGCCTATTGCACAGGGCGGAACGGAACGCAGACGCCGAGCGGCGACCTGGTCTTTCCATTCGGCGTGAACGAAAGCCAGCTCGCGGCGGTCGAGCAGGCGTTCAGCGCGCAGATCAGCGTGATTGAAGGGCCGCCCGGAACCGGCAAGACGCAGACCATCCTGAACATCCTCGCCAATATCCTGCTGCGCGGCAAAACGGTCGCGGTACTGTCCAACAACAATACGGCCGTGGCAAACGTTTATGAAAAGCTGGAGAAGTTCAGCCTGGGCCACCTGGTCGCCAAGCTCGGCAGCAAGCAGAACCGAGAGGATTTCTTCGCCGACCTGCCTCCTTGGCCATCGGCCGAACCCGAGCCAGCACCGGCCATGGACGAAATCCAGGGGACGCTTGCACGGTTGAAGCAGCATCTGCACGACCACAACAGGGCGGCGCAACTACAAGCCGACATCGATGAGTTGACCATCGAGCGGCGCTATCTGCAGCGGTGGCAGGACGAGAACGGGGTGCAGGTTTCCGCGTCTCTGGACAAGTACAGACTGTCCCCGCGCAAGACGGCGGACCTGATGGCCTACCTGTCCCATCTTGCGGAGCGGCGCATACGGCTCAAGGACCGGATCGAGCTGTTGTTCAACTTCAAGATTTTTCGCACCAAGCCTTTTGCGAAGGATGCGCGCCTGTCCGTCTTTCATGCGCTGCAGATGCACTACTACGACAAGGCGTTGCGGGACAAAGAAGCAGCCCTGCAGGCTTGCCGTGAGTCGTTGGCACAAGGGCATTTCGCTGCCTTGCTGGAGGCATTGACGAAGGGGTCGCTGCGCTATCTGAAGCACCACCTGCATGCACAGGTCCGAATGTCAGGCACTTTCGATACGCAAACGTACCGGCAACAGTTCGATGCATTCGTGCAGCGTTTCCCGATCCTTGGTAGCAGTACGCACTCCATCGTCAATTCGATCGCGCCGGGGGCGATCCTCGACTATGTGATCATCGACGAGGCCTCGCAGCAAGACATCGTGCCAGGCATCCTGGCGCTGGGCTGTGCGAAGAACCTGATCGTCGTCGGCGACAGCCGGCAGTTGGCGCACATCCCCGTGGAGCTGGGCCTACAAGCCCCCGCCGACGCGTACGACTGCGAGCGATACAGTCTGCTCGATTCGTGCATCGGTGTGTTCAAGGACGCGTTGCCCAGGACCTTGCTGAAAGAGCATTACCGCTGCCATCCCAGGATCATCCAGTTCTGCAACCAGCAGTTCTACGACAACGCACTGGTACCAATGACCCAGGACAACGGCGAAGCGCCCCTGCGACTGCTGGTGACCGCCAAGGGCAACCACGCTCGGAAGAACACCAACCTCAGGGAGTTGGACTCCTTGCTGAAGGTACTCGAAGACGAGGGTGAATGCGTCGGGCTCTACGGCGAAGGACGAGGCTTCATCGCACCCTTCAGGGCGCAGGTCACCCTCTGCGGCACGTACTTGCCAGCGGATTTTGTCCAGGAAACGGTACACAAGTTTCAGGGTAGGGAGTGCGACGAGATTGTCTTCTCTACCGTGTTGGACAAGAAGCACTACAACCAAGTGCAGAAACGGCTGGATTTCGTTGATGACCCACGTATGGTCAATGTGGCTGTGTCGCGGGCCAAGAGTCGGTTCACTCTGGTGACTGGTGACGATGTCTTTGCCGCGAACAACGGCCACATCGCGGCCTTGATACGCTACGTGGAGTATTACGCGCAGGACGAGCAGATCGTGCGTGCGCCCGTGGTGTCGGCCTTCGATCTGCTGTACAAAGAATACGATCAATCCCTGGCGCGGCTCAACGCCAGATTGCGGTCCAAGGATTCACAATACAAATCCGAGCAGATTGTGGCGCAGGTGCTCCGCGAGGCGCTGGCCGACGCGTCGTGCCAGGCACTGACCTTCCACGCCCAGATCGCGCTGAAGCAGGTCGCCTCATCGAAGAACCCAGCCTTGACGCCGCGAGAGCAGGCATTCATTAACAACCACGCCAGTTGTGATTTTGTGCTGTATTTCAAGGTGGGGAAAAACCCGTTGGGGGTGATCGAAGTCGATGGCGGCTCCCATGACAGGCCGGAGCAGGCGGCGCGGGATGTTTTGAAGAACAGCATCCTGGCGAAGAGCGGTCTTCCCATCCTGCGCCTGCGCACTGTGGAGAGTGGTATCGAGGAGAAAGTCGCTGCGTTTCTTGCCGCATGGGCACGTACGACGTCCAACGAGGGAAGCACTACAGTTAACTCCACATGATGTTCTCTCCTGCACGGGGCGACTTTGCTTGATATTTTGAATAGTTAGCGCCTTGTGCGAATGGACTGCCGCCCCCGAGCGAACATGGTTTCTCTGCTAAAACTGGCCAAATCAGCCCATGTGCGAAATTATTGATCTTTCCACAACTCGCGACAAGGACATTTCCGTTCGCCCTGAGCCTGTCGAAGGGCTCAAAGGCTTCGACAAGCTCAGCCCGAACGGTGTCATGAAATATGGAACTCACAATAGGTACGCTATCGAGCATGAGCGCACTCCCAGAACCCCAAAGCCCCGAGCTCCTGCGCCGCTTGCTCCGCGCCAAGGACCGCATGGATGCCGCCTCGCACGAAGACTGGCCGGTGCAGCGGCTTGCGGATGTGAGCCATGTGTCTGAGGCACACTTTGCGCGTGCGTTCAAAGAGGCGTTTGGCGTGCCGCCACACCGCTACCTGCTGACGCGGCGCATTGAGCGGGCGGTGGCGTTGCTGCGCGACAGCGAGCTTGCCGTCACCGATATCGCTTTTCAGACCGGGTGGCGCAGCCTGGGTACGTTTGGGCGCATATTCCGCGACATCACGGGCGAGACGCCCAGTGCAATACGCCTGCGCGCCCGGGGTGAGGCGAATGGATTGCACCGCGTGCCGGCCTGCATCGTCAGTGCGGCACACCGGCCAGATCTCAAGACCGCAGTTGTGGAGAAGCGACGCCGTTTGGCCAGCGACACAAAGGAGGCACTTTGACACTTCCGCTGCCTGGCGTCGCACATTGCACGACCGAGAGTAGCCGTTGGCCCCGGCTAAATTGTGTGCATTGTTGGACAGCGCACAGAGCGGCGGCGCACTTGCCGCTTAATCTGGCGCGCCGCTGTGGGCAAGACATCGTTACGAATAAGGATTGAATGGTATGAAACGCATAACATGCATCGGGGCGAATTCTGTTGCCGTAACTGAGTTGACCGCCCCACGGCCAGGCGTGGTCATGCAATGCCGGCGCGACAGTGGCGATGGCGTGCACCGCACCTTTGTCCCCGCCCATGTTCTGGATGAAGAGCCAGCCCTTGCTGCATTGCAGATGTCTTTGTTTGAAGAGCCGGTTGCCGACGCGCGTTGACCGATCATCTCAAGACAGCAGTTTTGGAGAAGCGCCGCCGCCTGGCCGCCGATATAAATGAGGCTCCACAAAACTGAAACGAAGGGAAACCCAATGAGCCAGGCAACGACAACAACAAATGTGCAGGTGGTAGGTGTGTATGTGCGAGACCAGGACGAGGCGCTCGCGTTTTATGTAGACAAGCTGGGGTTCCAGGTCCACACCGATGTGCGCAATGGTGACTACCGGTGGCTGACGCTGCAGCTTCCAGGCCAGTCATTCCAGCTCGGGCTGTACAAGCCCGGGCCACCGGTGCACGACGCCGCAACCGCGCAAACGCTGCAGGCCATGGTGGCAAAAGGTGCCATGCCGCCCCTGGTGCTGGAGGTAGGCGATTGCCGCGCCGCGTATGAGCGTATGCGGGCCTTGGGCGTGGAGTTTACGCAGGAGCCGGTGGACCGTTATGGCGCCGTGGACGCGGGCTTCCGTGATCCGGCGGGCAACGGGTGGAAGATGATCCAGGCGCGCCGCTGAACGGGGAGGGATACACACCATGAGCACTTCTTCTCCATCATCCACCACCAGCAAATGGTTCCGGCAGTTTCACCGCTGGGTGTCCATGGTCTTCACGCTGACCGTAGCCGCCAATTTCGCAGCCATGACGCAGGGGCCGCCCCCGGCCTGGATTACCTATTCGCCGCTGCTGCCACTGTTTTTGCTGCTGTTCACGGGCTTGTACATGTTTATGCTGCCGTATGTCGCCAAGTGGCGTTCGCGTTAGGCGGGTGGTAATTTGCCCCCACGCTTGGGCCAGTTCTGGGTCAAGCGGGTGTCAGACCATCCAGTCTTCAAGTTTCAGCCCTGGCACATTTTCAAAATGGCGGGTGTTATGGGTGACGAGAATGAGTTTTTCCGAAAGGGCATGGGCAGCAATCAGTGTGTCCATGTCGCCAATGGGTGTGCCGTGTGTCTTGAGGGCGTGTTTCAGCGTGCCATAGTGGTCTGCAGCTTCGATGCTCCATTCAACGCTGGGAAGTCGCAGAAGAAAACTGTCAATCAGGGATCGACGGCGGTCTTCTGGGGTCATGCCCTTTTGCCCGTAGCGTATCTCGGCGCGGACGATGGCAGAAATGGCGACGGTGCGGTGCTTGAGTCCATCGTTAATGCGGTCTTCTAGCGCAGGTGAAGAACGGCGCAGGTAGTAGCTGACGATGTTGGTGTCAAGCATGTAGCGCATTAATCGTCCCACCCTTCAAAAGGGTTTGGGCGGGACGCGTCGTCGCGGGGCTGCAAAAACTCTTCGGTCGTTGGCATGGCACGTAGTTCGGCTAGAAATGCCTCTAGCTCATTTTTCTTCGGTTTGGGCTGAATGGTGAGAATTCCGTCGCTGGACTTACTGATCCAAACCTCTTCGGTATCAAGTCGAAATGCCTTGGGTAGGCGAATGGCCTGGCTGTTACCTGTGGTGAAAATTTTTGCGGTGGCGATCATGGAGTGTTCCCTTTCATAATAGATATGAAAACGTATCTACTTTATCACCGGCAAGGTCATCAGGTCAATGTCGGTCTCGTGGTCGCGGACCTTGCCGTCCTGCACCAATAGCGCAGCGGGGGTACAGCTTGTACCCTAGTTGGCATCGGGTGCCGGGTCGCGGCTGCGGATCTTCTCGATGTACGACGGTAGTCTGTCGAGGTCGCAAGGATTACTATGTATTTGATAGCTACACATGTATATTTTACGAGGGCTACAGGTCTATTTCACTGAAGTGGCCTCTGAGCGCCTGATTTTCAGGCGGCGTGGCGGTAGGCGCGTTGTGCCCGGCTAGGCAGCAGCGTAGGCGCCTGTGCCGCCCGGCCAAGCCGTAAGCACCTCATACCCTGTAGGCGTTACGGCCACCATGTGTTCCCACTGGGCGGACAGGGACCTGTCCTTTGTCACGACGGTCCAGCCGTCGGGCAGTTGTCTGGTTTCGCGTTTGCCTGCGTTGAGCATGGGTTCGATGGTGAAAACCATTCCCGCTTCCAGCGTGAGCCCTTGCCCGCGTTGCCCATAGTGCAGCACTTGCGGTTCATCGTGGTAGATCTGGCCGATGCCGTGCCCGCAGTATTCGCGCACCACGCTGAACTGCTCCCGGTGGGCGACCGATTGGATGGCGTGGCCAACATCGCCCAAAGTCGCGCCAGGCTTGACCTGCCGGATGCCGGCCAGCAAGGCTTCGTAGGTGGTCTCCACCAGGCGCCGGGCCAACACGCTGGGGGCGCCAACAAAGAACATGCGGCTGGTGTCGCCAAACCAGCCATCCTTGATGACAGCAACATCGATGTTGACGATATCGCCCTTTTTCAGAATCTTGGTCGCAGAGGGGATACCGTGACACACCACCTGGTTGACGGAGGTGAGTATGGTCTTTGGATAGCCGTGGTACCCGATGTTGGCCGGAATGGCGCCTTGGATATTCACGATGTGGTCATGGCAGATGCGGTCCAGCGCTTCGGTGTTGACACCAGGCACCACGTGTGCTTCAACCATGCAGAGAACCTCTGCGGCAAGCTGGGCGGCCCGCCGCGCCATCGCGAGGTTCTCGACTGAGTGGATGGGAACGTCGTGCGCCACTTCAGTGCTTTCCGGCCCGGGGTGCGTGGGGCTTGCCAAGCTGGGCTGTGACAGTCCCGGCGATGTCCAGGCCCCCCGCGAGCTCGGCCCTTATCAGCAGTTGGCAGATCTCCTGGTGGTTCAAGTCCGGATAGGTCTCGGTCAGCATACCGACGCGCATCCAGTGTTCTGCCTGTGCATTGATAGACCGGCTAAGCGCGCTCCCCGCCACGCGCAGGTTGTCGTGCATCTGATCCGAAATTTTTACGATACCCATGGCAAACCTCTATATGAAACGTATGTGAAGTATATACGTTTCATATGGCCTCTGTGCGGCGCTCCGATTGGGCAGCAAGGCCGGCAAGAATGATGTCCAGGCCGGCACGGAATTCATCCTCTGGGACTACCTGGGATGCGGCAGTGGCAACCTCGATGAGCTTGGGGAACTTGTCCATGGGTAGGGACCGCATGCGGGCTACCGTGGGGTCGGGCGGGTCTTCCGCCGAGCCTGGGCGCGGGTTGACCAACTGCGCCTGGGCCAGCCCAATGACAAATCCGAATACCGTGCGGTAGGCGGCCAGCAATTGCCGGCCGGTACGGCCGCTGCCGGCCAGTGCGCGAATCAACCGTTCGATGGGCTCCAATGCCGTCTCGTCAAGGCTGCGGCGGTTGATGATGAGCGGAATCGCATTCGGATGTGCGGTGATGGCCAGCCATAGGGGTTGGCAGATGGCTCGCACGTTCTCTTGCCAGTCTTCTCCGCTGGCGTCTGGCCATTGCGCCTCGGACATCGCCGCTTCAACAACCAGAGCGTCCAGCTCCTCGCGGTTTTTAACGTAGTTGTAGATCGTCATCGGCCCGGTACCAATGGCGTCCGCAAGGCTGCGCATCGATAGGGCGGCCAGGCCCTGTTCGTCAACGATGGCAACGGCAGCGGCTTGCAGCTGTGAACGGGTGAATTTGGCTGGGCGTGGCATGGGGAATGCCCCTTGTGATTTGACAAAGTACATTGTACGTATTACATTTACGTACATAGTACTTAAATACCTTTTCAATCCCTCAACCCACGCAACAAGGACGAACAACATGACCATTCGAACGACTTTCCCATCCGGTTCTGACTACTGTGCCGCCTGGCTGACACTGCCAAAAGGCGACGGGCCGCACCCCGTGGTGCTGCTGATTCACGGGGGTGGTGCAACCCATTCCATGATGCTGGAGCAATACGAGAGGTGGTTTTCAGCCGCGGGGTTTGCCGTGGTGGCTTTTGACTTTCGGCACCTGGGCGAATCGGGCGGGCTGCCGCGCCAACTGTTCAGCCTGCGGCGCTACTTTGAAGACATTGAGGCCGCGCTGGCGTTTATAACCACGCGCCCCGAGCTGGATGCCAAACGCGTGGCGTTGTGGGGCACGTCCATGGGGGCCAGCCACGTGGTGACCATGGCGGCGCGGCGCCCCGATATTGCCGCCGCCGTGATCCAGTGCCCCATCCTGCAGGGCAGGGCGCCCATGCTGCGCTCCGGTTTGTGGCACATGCTGCGTTTTACCGGGCCCATCATTTCGGATACCGTGCGTGCGTTATTCGGGCGCACTCGACGTTATGTGCCCTTGGTGGGGCGGCCCGGTGAGTTGGCGTTTGTCAACTTGCCGGGTGCGTATGAAGGTTGGCATTCGGTGGTGCCGAAAGGTGCCCATTTCGACAACCGCATACCGGCCGGCGGTTCAACCTTGCAAATGCTTTTCTACAACGCAGCGGCATCGGCTCGCAAGGTCCGTTGCCCACTATTGGTGTGTGTATGTGACAACGAGGAGTTGATGAACCCGGCCATCGCAGTGAAGGCCGCCACCGACGCACCACGCGGTATCGCCAAGCACTATGCCGCGGACCATTTCAGTGTCTACCACCCGCCCATCGTTGAACGGCTGGTTGCTGACCAGATTGATTTTCTCACTATGCATTTGATAGCGTAGTGCCTATATTTTACAAGGGCTACAGGCCAGTTTTCCAAAAGTCGTTAGCTGGTGGCAGGGGTTATGGTGATCCAGTAGCGTTGCACCATTTCGCCCCTGTCGGCCAGGTATTCCTCGGACTCCAGCACGCCACCATTGCGCAGAATGGCTGCGGCGGATGCAATATTGTTCTTGCCGCAGGTGACGAGTGCGCGCGATACCCCGAGGCCTGCGGCGTGCAGCAGCGACAGTCGCAAGATGGCCGTACCCAGGCCCTGGCGGCGCTCCGTGGGCCGAATGCCGTAGCCAATGCTGCCGCCTTCGCGCAGTAGCGCTGGCGTCAGGCTGTGGCGGATGTTGGATACACCAACAACCTCGGTCCAGTCCCGGACCAGCCAGAAGGTGGAGTGGGCGACGAAGCCTTCCGGCAGGCCCACGCCCTTGGCGCAGTCGGCGAGCCGGGACAAAAAGGCGTCGAAGTCCGTGTTGTCAAAGGACAGGGTGAAGGGGACCAGCGCATCGCCGTAGGCAACACACTCTGCGACCAGCGCGCGGTAGGAGTCGCGCAGGTGGGCGCTGGGGTTTACAAGTACAAGGGCTGACATGTCGGGTCCGGGTCAGGAGGCCACATGCTTTGCGGCGCTCAGCTCACTGGCCGACAACACGGTGGGGGTCGCTACCGCAACACCGGTGTCCTGCTTGAAGAATGGGTTGCGCCGGTAGGCACCGTTCAGGCGCGCCTTGATGATCATGGCCATGGTTTTGGCGATGCCGCTGAAAAGCCCCTTCTGGTCGGGCTTGACTTCACCGCCGGCGGTCTTGACACCCACAACCATGGTGACCGGGCCAAACGACGCTTCCCGGGCTTGGGCATTGCCCGCCAGGCAGGTGTGTACCAGGCCAACAAAGGACATGCCCGGGTTGGCGGGTGTGTTGCCAATGGGCGTGTTGCAGCATGCGGCGTACCAGCGCAGCATGCCGCTGTCGGTCAGGCGCAGGCAGGCCAGTTTGTCGGCGCCTTGTGTGAACGTCAGGTTCGAAGGCGGAACCTGGATGATTTCCGAGCCACCCCGTTCGTCAAGCGTATCGTTCGCCTGCAAATGCCGTGCGAATGCCTGGCAATCGCTGCAATAACAAACGCAGCGATTGGAGGGCCTGGTGGGTGTGAGCAGGCCACGGATTTGCCCGCATCTGCATTGGATGGTGTGGCTGTTGGACATATGTATTGGCGGGTTAAGGTGTGTGTAGGGTTTGGCATCGCTGCTTGAGCGTGGCCATGCAACAGTCTATCAATCAGCCCAAGCGCAGGGCGCAGTACTGTCAAACCGAACTGCCAGGCTACGCCCCACGTGCAAGGTCGACAAAGGCCCGCAGATAGTCGATGTCCACATCCGCCTCACGCGCGCCCAAAAAGATTTGTTTGTCTATGCCTTCTTTACCCAGGCGCACAGGCACCACGGGCAGCTTGCTGGCGTACTCTTCCACCAACCAGCGGGGCAGGGCGGCCACACCTCGGCCGCTGGCCACCATCTGCAACATGATATCGGTGGTCTCAATGGTTTTGTGGCGCTCGGGGCTGATGCCGGCGGGCATCAGAAACCGGTTGTAGACATCCAGCCGGTCCATGGGTACCGGGTACGAGATCAACACCTCGCCGGCCAATTGTTCGGGCAGCACATGTTTTTGCTTGGCCAAGGGATGCTCGCGGTTGACGGCCAGGACCTGTTCGTAATCAAACACGGGCACAAAACGCAGACCCGGCTTGTACAAGGGGTCTGGGGTGACCAGCAGGTCGATCTCATACGCAAACAGTGCGCCAATGCCGCCGAACTGAAACTTCTGTTTGACGTCGACTTCGACATCGGGCCACGCGGCCAGGTAGGGCGAAACCACCTTCAGCAACCATTGGTAACACGGGTGGCATTCCATGCCTATGCGCAGCGTGCCGCGTTCGCCCTGGGCATATTGATACATGCGTTCTTCGGCCAGTTCCAACTGGGGCAGCACACGGTTGGCCACGGCCAGCAGGTAATGGCCGGCCTGAGTCAGCCGCAGGCTGCGGCCCTCACGCAACCAGATGGCGGTGCCCATGTGTTGTTCCAGCTTTTTGATCGTGTGGCTGAGTGCCGATTGGGTCAGGCACAACACACCGGCGGCGGCGGTTAACGATCCCTGTGTGTCCACCTCGCGAACGATGGCCAAGTGCATTCTTTCAAGCATGGTGACTCATGAGTGGCTCTAATGGATTGTTGAAATAAGATCATTTTACTTCATGGGTCATCTTCTTTAACCTTGCGCCATCTGACAACTAAAACATAGGAAAAGGGCACCATGATCACCACACACAACCTCGGCTTTCCCCGCATTGGCGCCAAGCGAGAACTCAAATTTGCGCTGGAATCCTATTGGAAAGGCGAGATTTCGCGCAGCGAACTCAAGGCGCTGGGTGTGCAGCTGCGCCAGCGCCACTGGCAACAGCAGGCCGATCTGGACTGGGCGCCTGTGGGTGATTTCTCTTTTTATGACCAGGTGCTGGACATGAGCTTTACGCTGGGCAATCTGCCGGCGCGTGTGCAAGGCTTCCATGGTGATGTGCTGGACAACTACTTCCGTGTGGCCCGGGGGCGTTCG
Organism: Pseudomonadota bacterium; assembly: GCA_040384785.1. Classification (GTDB taxonomy): domain Bacteria; phylum Pseudomonadota; class Gammaproteobacteria; order Burkholderiales; family Burkholderiaceae_C; genus Allorhodoferax. The sequence goes on along the minus strand of JAZKIR010000009.1, from coordinate 95,732 downwards.
GCCCAAGGCAGTGAAGAGCATGGTGGCTGCTGCGGTGGCGTGGCGGCCGGTGAGATGACCAAGTGGTTCGACACCAACTACCACTACATCGTGCCGGAGTTCACTGCAGAGACCGCCTTCAAGCTGGATGCCTCGCGCCTGATTGAACAATTGGCCGAGGCCAAGACACGGGGTGTTAAGGCCAAGCCCGTGATCGTGGGGCCGGTCACGTATTTGGGCATTGGCAAGGCCAAGGACGGCTCGGACAAATTGGCGCTGTTGCCGCGTTTGCTGGCCGTGTATGCCGAGCTGCTGGAGACACTGGCGGCGCAGGGTGTGGAATGGGTGCAGATGGACGAGCCGTTGCTGGTGACCGAGCTGGATGCGGATTGGCAGCATGCGTTCAACACGGCCTACCACCAGCTCAAAAGCTGCCGCGTGAAGATTTTGCTGGCCACCTACTTTGGCCAACTGCAAGAGAACCAGTACCTGGCGGCCAATCTGCCGGTGGCAGGGCTGCATGTCGATGCGATCAATGGCCGCGACGAGATCCAACCGCTGTTGAACCTGTTGCCCCAGCACAAGGTGTTGTCGCTGGGTGTGATCAACGGCCGCAATATCTGGAAGACGGATTTGAACGCGGTGCTGGATTGGGTCGAGCCTATCGCGGCCCAACGTGGCGGACAACTGTGGATTGCGCCCTCATGCTCGCTGCTGCATGTGCCGGTTGATCTGGCTAGTGAACACAAGCTGGACCCTGATGTCAAATCCTGGCTAGCCTACGCGCTGCAGAAGCTGGATGAACTGAAGGTGTTGGCTACCGCGCTGAACCAAGGACGTGACGCGGTCAAGGAGGCCTTGGCTGACAACCAGCGCGCGGTCGCGGCGCGGCGTGCATCGCCACGGGTGAACAAACCGGCTGTCAAGGCTGCCATGGCCCAAATCGACGCCAAGTTGGGTCAACGCCAGAGTACCTACGCCCAGCGGGCTCCGCTGCAGGCTGCGCACTTGAAGCTGCCTGCGTTTCCGACCACTACCATCGGTTCGTTCCCGCAGACCGCAGCGATTCGCCAGGCGCGCAGCCAATACAAGGCCGGCGAACTGGGCGAAGCTGGCTACAAGAGCGCCATGCAGTTTGAGATCACGCGCAGTGTGCGTGAGCAGGAGGCGCTGGGCCTGGACGTGTTGGTGCATGGTGAGGCCGAGCGCAATGACATGGTGGAGTACTTTGGCGAGCAACTGGATGGTTATGCCTTCAGCCAGTTTGGCTGGGTGCAATCCTACGGTTCACGCTGCGTGAAGCCGCCCATTCTGTTTGGCGATATCACCCGTCCCAAGGCGATGACGGTGGACTGGATCCAGTATGCGCAATCACAAACCAGCAAACCCATGAAGGGTATGTTGACCGGGCCGGTGACGATACTCAACTGGTCGTTCGTGCGTGATGACCAGCCGCGGTCGGTCTCGTGCAAACAACTGGCGCTGGCCATTCGCGAAGAAGTGCTGGATCTGGAAAAGGCCGGTGTGCGTGTGATCCAGATTGATGAAGCGGCCCTGCGTGAAGGCTTGCCGCTGCGCAAATCGCAGTGGCAGCATTACCTGGACTGGGCGGTGGAGTCTTTCCGCATAACGGCCAATGGTGTGGAAGACGAGACGCAGATCCACACCCATATGTGTTATTCGGAGTTCAACGACATCATTGCCTCGATTGCCGATATGGACGCCGACGTGATCACCATCGAGACCTCGCGGTCCGACATGGAGTTGCTGGATGCGTTTGACAATTTCAACTACCCGAACCAGATTGGCCCGGGTGTGTATGACATCCATTCGCCCAACATTCCGACGCAGCAGCACATGGTGCAGTTGATGCAGAAGGCGGCCGAGCGTATTCCGGCGGACCGCCTGTGGGTCAACCCCGACTGCGGCCTGAAGACCCGCCAATGGGCCGAGGTGGTGCCGGCGCTGATCAATATGGTGGCGGCGGCCAAGGAACTGCGCGCCCTGCATTGACTGAACGGCTCAGGGCGTTGCGTCCAACCAGGTGCCGGGTGCAAGATCCTGCAGGGTGTAGGGGCCAATCGCCGCACGGATCAGCCGCAAGGTGGGGCAACCCACGGCGGCGGTCATGCGGCGCACCTGGCGGTTGCGTCCTTCGTGGATGACCAGTTCCAGCCAGGATGTTGGGATGTTTTTCCGAACGCGGATCGGTGGAACCCGGTCCCACACGGCTGGCACCTCGGGCAGCAGCCTGGCCTGGGCCGGCCGCGTCAGCCCATCCTTCAACTGGACGCCGAGGCGCAGGGCCGACAGCGCGGCTTCGTCGGGCAGGCCCTCGACCTGCACCCAATAGGTTTTGGGCAGCTTGAACTGCGGGTCGGCAATGCGCGCCTGCAGTTGGCCATCATTGGTCAGCAGCAGCAAGCCTTCGCTGTCGGCGTCCAGCCGACCAGCGGCATAGATTTCGGGCACGTCTATGTACTCCTTCAGGCCCCGCCAGCGCCCTTCGTCCTGGAACTGGCTGAGAACGCCGTAGGGCTTGTTGAAACGGATCAGACGTGAATGAGGGGCTAGGTGCATAGATGCCCAGCATAACGCCGCATTGAGGTGCCGCTAGATCGTAGGAATGGCGGCCAATCGCAGCGGGAAGAATTTGCGATCGCCGTCGCGCATCAACAGCAGGGCCACCGAGCGCCCCGCACGGTCGGCGGCGGTTCTAGCCTGTTCTACCGACAGCAAGGATTCGTGGTTGATGGCCAGCAAAAGGTCGCCCGGCTGCACACCGGCGCGTTCTGCAGCGCCGCTGACCTTGTCAATGTACAGCCCGGTACCTGAGCCGGAATTGCGTAGCTCTTCCGGTTTTTGTGGTCGTAGAGTCAAGCCCAGGCGATTGATCGAGCTGCCTACGGTGTCCGCCACTTTTTTGGCGATATTTTCTGCGGCGTCGTCCGTTGTCAGTTGTAAAGCCAGTTGTTTGCCGCGGCGCCAAACGCTCAAGTCCAGGCGATCTCCCGGTTGAGCCAAGCCCACCACGACAGAGAAATCGCCGGCCCTGTCGAGGATCTTGCCATTGGCCGCCAGCACTACGTCACCAGTAGCCAAACCTGCTCGGTCCGCGGCGCCGCCTTTTACCGTATCCGACACCAGTGCGCCGGTGGGTTTGGGCAGGCCGAAAGACTGTGCCAATACCTGATCGACCTCCTGCACGGCCAAGCCTATCTTGGCGTGGCGAACTCTGCCGCTAGCCAGGATCTGCTGCTCAACATGCACAGCCACGTCCATGGGGATGGCAAAGGACACGCCCTGGTAGCCACCGGATAGGGAAAAGATTTGCGAGTTGATGCCTATGACCTCGCCCTGCATGTTGATCAGCGGGCCGCCGGAATTTCCGGGGTTGACCGCCGCGTCGGTTTGAATAAACGGCACTGTTCCGTCCTCTTGCAGCGACCTGCGTGTGGCACTGATGACACCGGCGGTCACCGTGCTTTCAAAACCAAAGGGTGAACCAATGGCCATGACCCATTCGCCGACCCGTAGCGGCCTGGAAGAGGTCAGCGATACCGCTGGTAAATCGCTGGCATCAATCTTCAGCACGGCAATGTCGGTGCGCTTGTCGGTGCCCAGCACCTTGGCGACGAACTCGCGGCGGTCGGACAGTTTGACCACCACTTCGTCCGCATCGTTGACCACGTGGGCGTTGGTCATGATGACACCATCGGCGCGCACGATAAAGCCTGAGCCCTCGCCACGGACCGGCATGTTCAACTGCGGCGGCAGCTCTCCAAAACGTTGCTGGAAGCGGCGCAGGTATTCGCGCGTGGCCAGATCTTCGGCAGACCCCTTGGCGCCATCGCCGTCCGTTTGCGCAGCGGTGGACACCTTGCGCACACCGCGCACGCTGATGTTGACCACGCTGGGCGAGAGTTTGGCGGCGATGCTGGTCATGTCGGGCAATGCGGCCGAGGCAGAGGCTGCGATCGGTGTTGGCTTGCCTTGTGCAAAGCTGGGTGTGGGCAGGCTCGCGATTGCAAGCATCCAGACCAAAGCGATAGCCTTGAGGTGCAGGGTAGGGGCAAAGGGGTGAGGGTGCTGAGGTTTGTGCATGCTTGCATCATCTGTGCCGAAATTGGCGCGTCCGTTAAGCAATCGTGAAGTGGAGGTAAAGGCAGGGTCCCGGCGTATTAGGGTGTCACCGGATGTAGGGCTATGAAACATAGAGCCCCCACGCTCCCCCACGTTGTGTGGATCGCTGCCCCCCGAGGGGGTGCATTTCACCTCGGGGCGGCCCAGCGGTGAAACTTAGAACCCCCACGCTCCCCCACGTTGTGTGGATCGCTGCCCCCCGAGGGGGTGCATTTCACCTCGGGGCGGCCCAGCGGTGAAACTTGGCGCAAAATCCAGGGTTCTTTCCTATTCCGGGTTTGCTCTCCATGACACGTTTAGCATTGCTTTCCGTTATTCCCCTTGTGTTGGTCGCTTGCTCCAAGCCGCCTGAAGTTGCCGTGGTAGTACCCACCGCCAAATTGGCTGCACCGGTGGCGCATGCAACTATTGACTGGGTCAAGCCGGAGGGCGCGAGCCTGGACGCCGTGTTTGCCAAGGCCAAGGCCGACAACAAGCCGGTGTTTCTGTATTGGGGTGCGGTCTGGTGCCCACCGTGCAACCAGATCAAGGCCACGGTGTTCAACCGGCCGGATTTTGTAGAGCGCAGCAAGGGTTTCATCCCGGTCTATCTGGATGGCGATACACCGGGCGCGCAAAAGCTGGGCACGCAGTTCAAGGTGCGGGGCTATCCCACCACCATACTGTTCAAGTCCGATGGCACCGAGTTGACGCGTTTGCCGGGTGAAGTCGACGCGGTGCAATATATGCAAATCCTGAAGATGGGCATGAGCGCCACGCAACCCATCAAGGAAACGCTGGCTGCGGCGATGGCTGCTCCTGGCGCGACCCCGCCCGTATTGAGCGGCGACGCTTGGCGCTTGCTGGCCTACTACGCGTGGGATATTGATGAGGCGCAGTTGCTCCCCAAGAAAGACTTGGCGTCCACGGTGCAGCAACTCGCACAGAAATGCCCTGCGGAGCAGGCTGAAGCCAGCGCACGGCTGACATTGCGGGCCATCGCCATGGCAGCCCGGGAGAAGACAACCAGCCTGGACAAGGTGCAGGCGTTGGCCCAGGTGCAAAAAATTCTGGCCGATGCACCCCGGTCGCGTGAGAACGGCGACATCTTCGTCAACTATGCCAATGACATCGTCGCGGTGCTGACCACTGCCGGTAGCAGCGAACGCAACAGCCTGCTGGCAGCACTGAACACCGGGCTGGACCGACTGTCGGTAGACGCGGTGCTGTCCAAGGCCGACCAACTGGGTGCCGTGCAGGCCAAGGTTGCGCTGGCGCTGATGGACAAGCCCAAGAGCGCCAAGCCGGAACTGCCGCCCGAACTAGTGGCCCAGGCCCAGGCCGCAGCGACCAAGGCCGACACTACCAGCACCGACAAGTACGAGCGCCAAGCCGTCATACCCTCAGCCGCACACCTGCTCAGCGACGTCGGCCTGATCGACGCATCGGATGCCATGCTGAAGGCCGAGCTGCCCAAGGCGGTTTCCAGCTATTACCACATGCTGGTGCTGGCATCCAATGCCAAGCTGCGCGGGGATAAAGAGGGCGCTTTGGATTGGGCCGAAAAAGCTTACGCCGGCTCCATGGGTCCGGCCACGCGTTTGCAATGGGGCAGTGGTTACGTGCTCAAGCTCATTGAAATGGCACCAAAGGACAGCGCACGCATCGAGAAAGCGGCGGCCCAGGTGATTAGCGAGTTGGAAGCCGCGCCTGAGACCTTTTACGAGCGCAACCGCCGCAGCCTGGAGAAGATGGGCACACAACTGAACGCCTGGAATGCCGGTGGCAAACATGCGCCGGTGGTGCAGAAACTCGGCGCCCAGTTGAACGGTGTTTGCGCCAAGCTGCCGGCCAAAGACAGTGCACGCGAGGCTTGCACGGGCGTGTTTGGCAAAGGCGCCAAGAAGGCCTGAGTCGGGCCAGCTTTACAGCTTCAGCTCCAGCCGCATACCCCAGCGTATGGGGGATGGGTTGGCGCTCAACCGCAACTGGGTGTTGGAGTTGATGAACCACAGCACAAAGGCGTCCTTCACCACCTTGGCGCCAACTGAACTGCTTTGAATATCGCTGATCTGCAGGTCATAGGCTGGTGTGTAGTTCACGCCAAAACCCATGCGGACGGGCAGGCCACGCAGTCTGTAGTCGGCTCCCACATTGGCGGTGCCCTTGGCTTGGCCTTCCAGGCGGTTATTGGGGCCGGGCACCTGGTCTACCTTGGAATCAAAAAAGCTGACGTTGGCACGCAGGGAAACGGGGCAAGGATTTGGTCCAGACTTCATCCAGGCGGACCTTGGCTTCCAGTTCAATGCCCTGGGCCGTGGCATTGCCCACGTTCTGTGGCCGCGACACCCAGCGCTTGTTGTTGGACCAGGTGTGTTGGCTGGCTTGGTGTTGTCGCCGCTGCTTTGATCGGCCGGCTTTTGTGCGTCAGCTATGGGCGCAGGGCTGGACTGGGCTGGGATGCAGCAGGTGAAGGCCGCAAGGGCCACCCCATGGCGTAGAAAGGCCGCGGTGAGGACCTGCGGATGGCCCAGGGACCGGATTAGGGGCTGTCGGGTGTTGCTGTTTCAACCGCTACGCGTCGCGCACCGTCGAAACGCCGGGCCCAGTAGGCTACCGACATGCTCTCGACCCGTACTTCGGCACCCGGTTTAGGTGAATGGATGAATTTGCCTTCACCGACATAAATGCCGACATGGCTGAAGGCCCGGCGCATGGTGTTGAAGAAAACCAGATCACCGGGTTGCAGGTCGGCCCGTTCAATTTTCTGGGATGCGGCAGCCTGTTCGATGGCTTTACGCGGCAAAACCATGCCCGCAGTCTGCTCAAAAATGGCGCGTACAAAACCGCTGCAATCGAAACCGGTGCTGGCGCTGGTGCCACCGCGTTTGTACGGAACTCCCAGAAAACCCATCGCATTGACGACCAGCTCGGAGGCTTTTGCCTCCATTTTCTCGCCAACATCGCCTATGCGTGCTAAAAAACCACGGTCCAAAAGGAACCGATTCATGTCGTCTGTAGAGGAGGAGGGGGTAGCTTGTGTGGGAAAGGTTAGGAAAAGGAGTGCAAGAACGAGGATAATTCGCATCAAAGGAGCTTAACCCGTGGTGTTCACGGCGTCAAGCCAAGGCTTTAGAGGGTAATTACATGGCAAAAGCAGAATCCAAGACAACCGTTTTACCGGACGGCTTGCGGTACAAATCCAAAGTTTCGGGCTCCCCCTTCATGGCGGCAGCATCTTTTGGCGGTGCGACGATGTCGTGCTTCCTGTGTGGCAAACACCGCGCACGGTCGTTGATGACCACCCGCAAGGTGCTTGGCAAGTCGCAGGCCGTCTGCGCTCCATCCTGCAAAGCGTTGGACGAGGCAACCGCCAACGCTGCCGCCGAGCGTTGATACGCAGCAGCGCACCATCCGTGGTTTCAACACTCCCCTTACTTCCGAACCCACGATGCTGCTAGAAATCGAAGAATCGCAACTGGTGCTGGTGGACTACCAGGTCCGCCTGATGCCGGCTCTGTTGGATGGTCCAGCGGTGCTGGCCAACGCTGTGCGTCTGGCCCGTCTTGCTGCTTTGTTGCAGGTTCCAACCTTTGCGACCGAGCAAAATCCGTCCGGACTGGGCGCCAGCGTGCCGGAACTGGCCGAGGCTTTGCAGCAGGCGGGTGCCCGTGTATTGTCCAAAATGCAGTTCAGCGCCGTGGAAGAGGGTTTGGGCGAATGGCTGCGCCCGGAACCCAAACCGGTGCAGGGCAACGCACGCAGCCTGCCCAAACATCTGCAAAAGGCCGCGGCGGGCAAGGAGCGCGGCACGATTGTGCTGGCCGGTTGTGAGGCCCATGTGTGTTTGCTGCAGACGGCCTTGGACCTGATGGAAGACGAATTCGACGTCTGGGTGGTGACCGATGCGTGCAGCTCGCGCACCGAGCGCAACCGCGACGCGGCGTTTGACCGCCTGGCCGGTGCGGGCGTGGAGCTGGTGACCACCGAAATGGTGGCTTTTGAGTGGATCCGCAGCGCGGAGCATCCCGACTTCAAGGCTGTGCAGGCGCTGATCAAATAGCTGCGTGTAAACGCCCATCTGGTACAACACCGGGTGGCGGTGCCGCTTGGGACGCATCCCGACGGCCTTTCCCTGCCCAGAATTGACTTATGTCAGTCAGCCGCTAGCAAGCTGCGTATTCATAATTATGAATTCAGTTTCAGCCGCACAAGGGATACACGATGACCGCCTACGCAGATTTCTACCGCCGTTCCATCGATGACCGAGATGGTTTTTGGGCCGAAGAGGCCCAACGCATTGACTGGCAGAGCCCACCGCAACAGATTTGCGATACCAGCCATCCACCGTTCGCGCGCTGGTTTGTGGGTGGCACCACCAATTTGTGCCACAACGCGGTGGACCGCCACCTGAAGGACCGGGCCAACCAGGCGGCGTTGATCGCCGTTTCCACCGAGACCAACACCGAACAGGTCTACAGCTTCGCCGAATTACATGCCGAAGTGCAGCGCATGGCGGCGTCCTTGCTGGAGCTGGGCGTGCAACAGGGGGACAGGGTGTTGATCTACATGCCAATGGTCGCCGAGGCGGCCTTTGCGATGTTGGCCTGCGCCCGCATTGGCGCCATCCATTCCGTGGTGTTTGGTGGGTTTGCGGCGGGCTCATTGGCCTCGCGCATAGAAGACGCCAGCCCTAAGGTGGTTGTCAGTGCCGACGCTGGCTCGCGTGGTGGCAAGGTCGTGGCCTACAAACCCCTGCTGGACGAGGCGATTGCCCTGTCCAGCCACAAGCCCAATGCGGTGCTGCTGACCGACAGAAAACTGGCTGCTATGCATTTGGTAGCGGGACGTGACCATTTGTGGAGGGCTCTGCGCCAGAAACACTTAAACACCCAGGTGCCCTGCGCCTGGCTGGAGTCCACCCACCCCAGTTACACGCTGTACACCAGCGGCACCACCGGCAAGCCCAAAGGTGTGCAACGCGACACCGGCGGCTACGCGGTGGCGTTGGCGGCCAGCATGGAACACATCTTCTGCGGCAGGGCGGGCGAGACCTATTTTTCGACCAGCGACATTGGCTGGGTCGTTGGCCACAGCTACATCATTTACGGCCCGCTGATCGCCGGCATGGCGACCATCCTGTACGAAGGCCTGCCCATCCGCCCCGATGGCGGCATCTGGTGGAGCCTGGTCGAGAAGTACAAGGTTACCGTCATGTTCAGCGCCCCGACGGCTGTGCGGGTGCTGAAGAAACAAGACCCGGCCTTGCTCACAAAGTACGACCTGTCCAGCCTGCGCGCACTGTTCCTGGCCGGTGAGCCGCTGGACGAACCCACGGCCCAATGGATCAGCCAGGGCTTGGGCAAACCCATCATCGACAACTACTGGCAGACCGAGACCGGCTGGCCGATCCTGAGCATTGCCAACGGCGTGGAGCCCAAGCCCAGCAAGTTTGGCAGCCCTGGCGTCGCCATGTACGGCTACAACGTCAAGCTGCTGGACGAAAACACCGGCGAGGAACTGTTGGGAGCGGACCGGAAAGGTGTGGTCGCCATCGAAGGTCCGCTGCCACCCGGTTGTATGCAAACCATCTGGCGTGACGATGCGCGTTTTGTCAAAACTTACTGGAACAGCATCCCCGGCAAGTTGGTCTACAACACGTTTGACTGGGGTGTGCGCGACAAGGACGGCTATTTCTTTATTCTCGGCCGTACCGACGACGTCATCAATGTGGCCGGCCACCGTCTGGGCACGCGCGAGATTGAGGAAAGCATCTCCAGCCACCCGAATATCTCCGAGGTGGCGGTGGTCGGCATTGCCGACGCACTAAAGGGCCAGGTGGCCGTCGCGTTTGCGGTGGTCCGGGACGCCAGCCTGTTGGTGGACGATGCGGCGCGTGCCCGGCTGGAAGCGGAAGTGATGAAGGTTGTGGACAACAGCATCGGCGCAGTGGGCCGCCCGGCCCGCGTGCGTTTTGTGACCGTGTTACCCAAGACACGCAGCGGCAAGCTACTGCGCCGCGCGATCCAGGCCGTGTGTGAAGGGCGTGACCCTGGCGACTTGACGACGATGGAAGACCCGGCCGCCTTGCAGCAGATACGGGATGCCTTGCTATAAGAGGCCAAGTCGCCGCCGGGCCGCCCCAAGGCGACTTAGCCCCCTTTGGGGGGCAGAGAGCCACACGCAGTGGGCGAACGTGGGGGCTCAGTTTCTTCGCGGTAAAAGCAGCGCGCACAGACTTGCTGGTAGCGCTCGTTGCCACCGATCTCCACTTGTGCGCCGGCATGCACACGGCGGCCGTTGTCGTCCATGCGGATGTTCATCGTGGCTTTGCGGCCGCAGGCGCAAATGGTCTTGATCTCTTCGATGTCATCGGCCAGTGTCAGCAGCTGTGCGGAGCCGGGAAAGGCATTGCCCTGAAAGTCCGAGCGCAGGCCAAAACAAATGACCGGCACATTGCGCAGATGGGCCAGGCGGTGCAGCTGGCGCACTTGCGCTGGTGACAGGAATTGCGACTCATCGATCAGCACACATGCCAAGCCGTCTTCGTGGGCCAGTAGTTCCAGAAAGTCGGTGTGTTCGCCAAACACATCGGCCTGGCGCTGCAACCCCAGACGTGAGGCAATACAGCCGGCACCGCTGCGGTCGTCAATGCCCGCGGTGAACAGGTGCACACGCTGGCCCTGCTCTTCGTAGTTGTAGGCAATTTGCAGCAGCGCCGTGGATTTGCCGGCGTTCATGGCCGAGTAGCGGAAAAACAGTTTGGCCATATCAGAATCAATTGGAGGCGACGGTGGACGGGAATGAAGCGGGTTGGGCAAACCGGAGTTGAGAAAAGACCCACGGCATCAGCAGGGATACAAATGCACCACCGAGCAGACCTTTGATCAGAGCCCACAGCACGGGCTCCATGGGCATGTGGACGGCAAGGAGTTTAAGCAACTTTTGCTCACCCACGAAACAGGCTGTGCCGAGCAGGCCAACGGCGAGCTTGTGCCACAGTAAAACCGGCACCTGGTAACCGATATGCTGCTTGTCCCAGTGCAGGCCCCAGATTGCTACAACCGACCAACCCGCCAGCGTGGGAATGTATTCGGGTGGCGCGCCACCCGGCCACGTTAGCAGGGCCAAGGCGGTGCAGGCAGCAATCAGCACAGCGCCCCAAGTCGCCGAGCGTCGCCAGAGCCAGTGGTGCCGGCGCATCCGTTCAAACACCAGCAGGCTGGCACCACCCAGTGCAGCGCCCACCAACACATCTTCCAGGTCATGCACGCCCAGGTACATGCGGCTGGCGATCACGCCCAGAGCAATGGCCGAGCCCAGCACCCAGGCCCAGGTGCGGCGCAACTCCCAGGCCAGCCACAGCCAGATGACGACAGCCAACTGTGCGTGTCCGCTGGGGATGCCGTAGCTGGCTCCCACCAGATCGTCCAGGCGCAGTTCCAGCGGTGGGCGCGGGTCCTGGAAATAATCCTTGATATAGGCATTGAGCAGGGCGTTGACGGCTACCAGCAGCAACAGCCGGTGGAAGATGGCCTTGCTCCAAGTCCAGTAGCCCAGGACTACGAAGAACATGATGAAGGTGCTGTACCCCAGCCATGACAGGCCAAACGCCAGTTGCGTCAGCGCCGGGCTGCGCAGGGGCAACACCCACTGCAGATTGTGCAAGATGTCCAACGTGTTGCTCCTATTTTTATAGCTTATTGCGCTTTGCCGACGAGGGCTTGGGGCTGGTTTTCTTTTTGCCTTCGGTCTGTGGTGCGGGTTCTGCCGCCTTCTTGACCTGCACGCCCGGGTGCGCGCTGGCGTCCACATCGACCCAGGCGTCGGTCTCGACAACCGTCTCGTGTTCAAACAGTTCCACCGCGGTCTTGGCCACTTGCAGCGTGTCAAAGTAGGCGTAGGCGCCAACACCGACGGCGCCCAGCAGCGGCACAAAACGCGACGCGCTTTTGCCGATCACGGCCTTGGAAATTTGCACGCCCAATTGTTGCGCCAGGCCCTGCAGCACCTTCAACGAGGTTTGCCGGATCACGAAACGCTCACCCACACGCACCACGACGTCACGGAACAACTGGGCCGATACATGCTTGAACAGGCAATACACCATCTCTTCACGGCCCAGCGTCTTGCTTTTGCCATAAACACCGGCGATGTCGGACACCATTTGCGCCTGCAGCTTCCAGACGCCGATCAACTCTGGCAGCACCGTCAACCAACCGAAGAAGCCGGGTGGCAGCGACAGCGAGCCGGACAATACACTGGCCGAGCGCGCTGCCTTGCGGGCAATGGCGTGCGCGCGCTCTGCGGGGTGCACAATCGCGCGTTCCGTGGTTTCGGGAACGTGCAGGACCAAGTCCATGACCGCGTCGCTGAGCGTTGCCTTGGCGGATGGATTCTGCTTCGATGACATGGTGCTAGCTTTCCTGGGTGAATAGCGCCCGCTCAGTGGCTGCCTTAAACAATGTCTACCTGGTGAATGCCATAGGTCCCGGTGCGGCGGTCGGCAAAGTAGCGCTCCAGCGTTTCTTTGACCGTGCGAAAGGCGATCTCGTCCCATGGGATTTCGTCTTCGGCAAACAAGCGGGCTTCTATGGTTTCCGTGCCGGGGTTGAACTGGTCGCTGAGCAGCCGCGCCCGGTAGAAAAAATGGACCTGACCCACACGCACGACATTGAGCAGGGAGAACAGGCCTTGCATTTCGATTTGCGCGCCGGCTTCTTCGTCGGTCTCGCGTGCGGCGCCCTCGGCGGTGGTTTCGTTCAACTCCATAAAGCCCGCTGGCAGTGTCCATTTGCCCCAGCGCGGCTCGATATTACGCTTGCACAGCAGCACCTTGTCGCCCCAGTGCGGTACCGTGCCCACCACATTGAGCGGGTTCTCGTAATGCACCATGTTGCAGGCCGTGCAGACGGCGCGTTGTTTGGTGTCGCCGTCGTCGGGCAGGCGGTAGGCGACGACGGTGCCGCACTGTTTGCAATGTTTGATGGGGGTGCGCAACATGCGGGTGGGTACCTCAGGCTTTGCCGGTTTTTGCAGCGGGCTTGCCGTGCTTCTCGATCAGGGAGCGCGCGGTATCGCGTAGCAGCTTGCCGTCAAAGCCGCGCTTGTCCATGTCGGTTATCCATTCGACTTCAACCAGCGCCGCCTTGCGCTTGAACTCCTGGGCATCGGTGGCGGGAATGGTGTAGACGGAGTTGTTGCGGTCCGTAGCGCTCTTTCGGCCGGCCGGATCGTTGGCCTGCTGGGTCTTGCCCAGCAAGGCCGAGACCGCCTGCCCCGAGTTGTTGTCGAGGATCTTTTGCAGGTCGGGTGGCAAGGATTCGTAGCGCTTCTTGTTCATGGCCAGCACAAAGGTGGCGGTGTAGAGCGCGCCCACCGTTGGGTCGAATTCGCTGTGAAAGCGGGTCAGTTCCTGCACCTTGATGGACGGCACAACCTCCCACGGCAGCGCACACCCATCAATCGTGCCTTTGGATAACGCATCGGAAATGGCCGGCAGCGGCATGCCAACCGGAATGGCGCCCAGGTAGCCCAGCATCTTCGTGGTTTGGCGCGAGGGGCCGCGCACCTTCATGCCACGCAGGTCGGCCACGGTCTTGATCAGGCGGTCCTTGGTGTGCAACACGCCGGGGCCGTGCACATTGACGGCCAGTACGTGGGTGTCCTTGAAATCGTCCGCGGCCACCGTCTGCACATAGTCCCAATAGGCCTTGGAAGTGGCCTCGGCGTTGTTCATCATGAACGGCAGCTCGAACACTTCGGATTTGGGGAAGCGCCCGGCCGAGTAACCTGGCAGGGTCCACACGATGTCGGCCACGCCGTCCTTGGCCTGGTCATACAACTGGGCCGGCGTGCCGCCGAGCTGCATGGCCGGATAGGCCTCGAACCTGATGCGCCCCGCCGACTCCCGCTCCACCTTGTCCATCCAGGGCTTGAGCATGGTGAGCCACACGCCGGACAGCGGAGCCATCAGCGTGTGGAACTTCAGCGTCACCGTGGGCTGGGCATGGCCCACCAGTGCCGGGGCTGCCAATGCGGCGGCACCGGTTTTGAGGAGTGTGCGTCGTTGGATCATGCGTACCTTCGTTGTTGTGCCGTATCAGCCCTTGGCAATGACCGCGCAGGCCACACGTGGGCCGGAATTGCCAGTGGGTTGGGTCTTGAAATCGTCAGCGTCGCGGTGCACGATCAAGCCGCGCCCCATCACGTCCGTGGTGCCCGCGCCGACGGTGATGCCCGTGGATGTGTAACCGAAACGTGCCACGCCATTGGCATCGGCTTTCAGACTGACCAGATCGCCGGAATGGTGTTCGCCGTGGTCATGGGCGCCGTGCGCGTTACCCTGGGGGTTGAAGTGGCCGCCGGTGCCCATGCCATCGCCGCTGGAGCAATCGCCTTTTTCATGGATGTGAAAGCCATGTTCCTTGTTGGCGGCGAGTCCGCGCACTTCGCCCGATACCCATACACCATTGGCTTGCTGGCTGAAGCTGACGTTGCCCGAAACGGTGTTGCCCTTGGTGGGCTCCAGCTTGGCATGGGCAGAAGGGCCGCCGGTGGGGCTTGTTGCACAGGCCGACAGGATCAGTGTGGCTGCGATGGCAGCGCTTGTTTTTAGCATTGGAAAATCCCTTTGTGTTGTTGTGTACCGAGAAGAGGGCGACAGCCGTACAGTATTCCACGATTTCAGGGCTGGGGTATCAACGCGCCTTGATAGCCAGACTCTGCGTGGAGCGCCCCACGAGACCCAGTTCATCGTACAGCGCCGACTCGGCCAGTCCGCAGCCATTGGGGCCAATATAGGTCTGTGCATCCAGGCACATCCATTCGCCTTGCGGCGCGCGCAGCAGATTGATCGTGAGATCGGAATTGACGAAGCTGTAGCGCTCATAGTCCAGCACCGCGCTGATGCCGTTGCCGGAGTCGGCCGCCACTGCTATCCGTTGATAGGGGCTTGGCGTTTCACCAGCCACCAGGGGATGGTTCAAGCGAAACCAGATCGCGCAGGGGCCGTCAAAGATGCGACCGCGCGCAGAGCGGGTTTCTACCAAATCCGAATAACCCACTTGCCTACCTGCAAACGGAAAGCGCGCCAATGGCGATTCGGCAGCAGGTTGTGGCGCCATGGCCAGCGGATGACCTGGTAAGCCATGGGGAATGCTGAAGTCGCTCTCACGCTGTGCCAGTGCGGTAAAGACGCCCACCTCCTTGCCCTGCGCCAGCAGTTGCGCGGAGAAGTGGCCGGCGTTGCGGCCCACATACACCGGGCTGACCTTGACGTCCAGATCGTTGATGGGCACCGGGCGGATCAGGTTGGCGGTGAGCCGAGACAGGTGTGTCAGACCGTGTGCGCGCGCAGCCGTTTCAAAGGCGCGGCACACCAGTGCAATCGGCGGACCGGCGTGTTGGTGGTCAGGGTGCCAGGGTCCGCGTGTCAGCACGCTGGAGGCAAAACTTCCGTCGGAATGTGCCGTGTAGGCTGCCGCGGGCAAGGGGTCTTGGATATCTGTCATGGTTAGCTTATATACCGCACCAACCACAGTGAGATGCCGGGGAAAAACAGCAGCAGCACCATGCGCAGGGTGTCGGTGATCAAAAATGGCAGCACGCCGCGGTAGCTCTCTGCAATCGGCACGTCCTTGGCCAGGCTGTTGACGACATACACATTCAGCCCCACCGGCGGGGCCAACATGCCAAAACCCACAGTCATCAGCACCATGATGCCAAACCAGATGGCTGCCTGGTCGTGTGGGATGCCAAAGTCGAGACCATTGATGAGCGGGAAGAACAAGGGAATGGTCAGTAGCAGCATGGACAGTTCGTCCATGACCGAGCCCAACACTACGTAAAACAACAGGATGCAGGCCACCACCATCAACGGCGGCAGACCCCAGCCCAGCACAAGGCTGGCCAGTTGGTTGGGCACCTGGGTCAGTGCCAGCGCCGCGTTCATGATGTCGGCGCCAATGAAGATCAGAAAAATCATTGCCGAACCCTGGGCCGTGGCGTAGCAGCAATGCGCCAGTTTGGCCAATGTCAACTCCCGCTTGCACAAGGCCACAACAAAGGTGGCTGCGGCTCCGACCGCTGCGCCTTCCGTAGGGGTGAAAAAGCCACCGTAAATACCACCGAACACGATCAGGAACACCGCCGCGATGGGGGCAATGCCGACAAATGTTTGGGGAATTGCGGGCGGGTTTCCGTTGGCCTTGCGATCCGCGTCGGGGGCTGGCGCATGGCCGGGAACCAGGCGTACATAGACTGCGATGGCCAGCATATAACCCAGCATCGCAATGATGCCCGGCACCATGGCCGCGGCGAACAGCTTGGCGATGTTTTGCTCAGCCAGAATCGCGTAAATCACCAAGGGTACCGATGGGGGAATCAGTATGCCCAGCGTGCCGCCGGCGGCCAGCGTGCCGGTCGACAGTCGACCGCTGTAGCCATGGCGGCGCATCTCGGGCAATGCCACCGACGTGATGGTCGCCGCGGTTGCCACCGACGAGCCGCATATGGAGCCAAAGGCCGCACTGGCCAGCACGGCCGCCATGGCCAACCCACCCTGAAAACGTGACATGACGGCACTGGCAAAACCGAACAGCGCTTTGGAGATGCCGCCCTGTGTGGCCAGGTGCCCCATCAGCAGAAACAGCGGAATGACGGACAGGTCATAGCTCGCAAACCGTGCGAAGGCTTGGTTGTTCAAAAAGTTGGATAAGGGGCTCCAACCGGCCTGCACGGCATACCCCACGGCGCCGGCAACAAACATCGCAATGGCAATCGGCGTGCGCAGCGCCATCAGCACCAGCATCAGCGCAAAAATCAGCAGCACCAGCAGCAAGGGCGTCACAGCGGCGGGCCCTCCGCCATGATGGGCTGCGTGCCGGTGGCTTGCCACAGCGCAATCGCAGCGGTAAGCGCCATGGGGGGCGCCATGCCGGCATAGACCAGCCAATCCGGAAAGCCCAGCAGCATGCTCTCTCCGTGGTTGTTCCATGCGTTGATGCCACCCAGCGCCGTGCGCCACGCCAACAAGGCCATAACCAGCGCCACCAGCAAGGCGCCGAAGCGGTCCAGGCGGTCTGTCGTGAGCGGGGACGCCCGGACGGTGAAGAAATCCACAATGATGTTGCCGCGGTGATATTGGCACAAGGGCATGAACAGGGCAATGGCTAAGCCGGTGGCCACACCGGTCAGCTCGAAATCGCCAGCCAGTGTGGCGCCGAACAGGTTACGGCCGATGACACTGGCGCAGGTCATCAGCGTGATCAGCGTCAGCAGCACACCGGCCAACACCGCGCTGACGCGGGCCAATTTTTCGAGCCAGTGCAAGCGGACTACTCCACGCGCACCTGCAGGGTCTGCAACCCGTCAATGCCGCCGACCAGGGTGTCGCCGCGCACCACGGCGCCCACCCCTTCTGGGGTGCCGGTGAAGATCAGATCTCCCGGCTGCAGCGTCCAGGCCGCAGACAGTTGTTCTAGGGTCTCGGCGATGTTCCAGATCAGCTTGGACACGGAGCTGCGCTGGCGGTCCTGGCCATTGACTTGCAGGTAAATGCCGGCAGAGCTTATGTCGGGCACCTGCGCGGCGGGCGTGATCGCGCCTATCGGAGCAGAGTGGTCAAAGCCTTTGCCGATGCACCAGGGGCGGCCCTGTTTCTTCATGTCGTTTTGCAGGTCGCGCCGCGTCATGTCCAGACCCACGGCGTAGCCAAAAATGTGTTTTGCGGCGTCAGCCGCCTTGATGTTGGCGCCGCCCACTCCGATGGCCACCACGAGTTCGATCTCGTGGTGCAGATTGGTGGACAGGCTGGGGTAGGGCATGGCCACCGTGGTGCCAGGCTCGGCCACCAGCACCGCGTCGGCAGGTTTCATGAAGAAGAACGGAGCTTCGCGGCCGGTGTGGCCCATTTCCTGCGCATGTTCAACGTAGTTTCGGCCCACACAATAGATGCGGTGCACGGGAAACAGCGCGTTGTTGCCAACGACCGGCACGCCAACGGGTGCAGGAGGGGTGAAGGTGTAGGAGGTCATGGCAGTCTTCCTTTTGGATGGCCTCAGTCGGACTTGCCTACCAGTTCAAAGTGCTCCACCACCGGCGGGCCGGCAAAGAAGGGGCCTACGATGGCCCGCCACTGCGTGAATGCGTCGGACTGGCGAAAGCCAACGGTGTGGTCTTCCAGCGTGTCCCAGAAGATTTGCAGGATATAGCGTTCGGGGCTCTCCATGCCCCGGTTGACCTTGTAGCCCTGAAAACCCTTGGCCTGGCCGATGACCGTGGCCAGGCCGCGTTGGATGGCTTCTTCAAAGGCGGTGTTCTGGCCGGGGTGGATGCGGATGTCGGCGAGTTCAAGAATCATGAAAGGCTCCGGTGTTGGGTTGCAGGTGCGGACTTCCGATGGTAACGGGCCTGGTTTGTCCAAGGCGCAATACTGGTGTCAAGGCGTGGAAGTCTTTGCAGGTCACACGTCAGTACACTCGGGCCGATGAAGAAAATTCTTGCCGGGCTATTCTCCAAGCGCCAACTGCAGAAGACTTTGGACAGTCTCCGCGCGGAATTGGAAGCTGACCGCCGCGAGCAGGCATGGGACATTGCGCAATCCTTGCTGCAGGTACAGGGGCATCAGCGAGAGGTGGCACAGGCGTTACTGGATTTGGTAACGGAAGGTGCATTTACGATTGAGCAGGTTCTGGAGATCCTCAAGGCGATATTTGCTGCACATGCCCAAGACTTTATGCTGTTGGCATTGGTAGGCGATGCGACCGAATACGCCCGTGATGTCGACTACCTCAATCTGGCGCCATCAGAAGACCCATTCTTCGATGCGGTACTGGCCGCGCTGCTTGAGGCGGTCGAGAAAACACACGACGCGGCGCTGGAGTACCGGCTGTGGTCCGGTCTTTTCACCTGCGTGCGTGTCATGGCGCGCCAGCACGATGGTGTTGCGGACCGTGCCGGCCGACGGCTGGTTGAGCTTGAACCGGACAGCAGCTTTTCCCACTACAGCTACGGATTGCTCCTGAAGACCCGTGGCCGGTTTGCCGAAGGCATGGCCGAGAACCAGTTGGCTGAAAAATTGGCTGAAGAGCCCACCGACGCAATGTATTGGAACGCGGGAATCTGTGCGACCGGCGCAGGCGCCTCGGACATTGCGCTGGAGATTTGGAAGCGGCTTGGCAACAAAATAGAAATGGGCCGCTTTGGCTTACCCGACGGAGGGTACGCGCGTTGCAAAGTGCGATTGGCACAGCGTCCCCTGGCCGAACGCAACAAAAACAACGACGACCCTGGGTTGGAAGAAACTATTTGGATAGACCGCTTGAGCCCCTGCCACGGCATCATTCGCAGCGTTTTGTACCAGGACATGGGGGTTGATTACGGTGACGTGGTCTTGATGGACGGTGCTCCCATTACGTACCACACCTATGGTGACAGGCAGGTGCCCGTGTTTCCGCATTTGGCCACACTCATGCGCTGCAACTACCAGTTTTATGATTTTGCTGGAACGCAGGACGAAGAGGGAAAGCTGGCCGGTGCTACGGAAGATTTGGGGCTGGACGCGATCGCGTATTCCCATTCCGAAAATTTCCAGGTGTTATGCGCAAGCTGCTGGCGCGATGAACGCCTGGACCATAGCCATGGCACGGAGCAGGAAACCCACTATGTCGTCAGAGGGCGCATTGCCGCGCCACCGGATATCAGCCCAGCGGACTTGCTGCAGCAGTTGGATGCGGCGATGTCAAAACGCGAACCCTGCCGCATCTACAGTCCTGACCTCTGCGAAGCGGTCGGTTTGTCGGATCGCGCTGCTGTCGAAAGACGGCGGTATGACATGCTGGCAGCAAACACATGACCCGTTCAACTCCACAGTCTTCCGACTGGTTGGTGCCCGATTGGCCCGCGCCGGCCCAGGTGCGGGCACTGTGCACGACCCGCGCAGGCGGAGTTTCTGGCCCGCCCTTTGATAGCCTGAATCTGGGCACCCATGTGGGCGACGATGCTGCCCATGTGGCGCACAACCGCAAGCTGTTGCAGGATGCACTGGGTGCCGAACCGGTTTTCCTGAACCAGGTGCATGGCACGGCAATGCTGGAGTTGACGCCCGACTCGGTTGACGGCGCTTTGGCAGATGGTGCTTTTAGCCGGGAACGCGGCATGGCCTGCACCATCATGGTGGCGGACTGTCTGCCGGTGCTGTTATGTGACGCCAGTGGCACACAGGTGGGGGCGGTGCATGCCGGTTGGCGCGGTTTGGCCGGGGACAACGGAATCGGTATCCTGGAGCAGGCCTTTACGAAGTTTATGCCTCCAGCCCTCGCAGAATCTAAACAGTTCACTATTGAATTGATAGCGTGGCTGGGGCCGTGCATTGGCCCGGAGGCATTTGAGGTGGGCTCTGACGTGGTGGCTGCATTCACCGGCACCCATCCTCGGGCCATGGAATGTTTTAAACCCCTCTCGGGCGACAAGTGGTTGGCCGATTTGCCGGCCCTGGCGCGGCAGCGGTTGGCGGCGCTGGGTGTGGCGCAGGTGTTTGGTAACGATGGCAGCCCGGCCTGGTGCACCGTGGCCAACCCCTTAAGATTCTTTTCCCACCGGCGGGACCGCGTCAGTGGGCGCCAGGCCGCCTGCATCTGGCTGGAGTGAGCTGGCTTGCGTTTCCACAACCGGCACGGCAGAGGCTTGCTGTTCAATCGCCTCGCGGGACCGGATCGCACGTTTGCGTGCCGGCGCCCCCATGTAATACAGGATCAGCCCAATTGGTAACAAACCGTAAAGAACAAAGGTCACAATGGCACCCAATATAGTGCCGTTGGAATGGGTGGCTTCGGCCACACTCATCATGAGTGCGACGTACAGCCAGGCGACGGGAATGATGTACATAGGTGCAATGCGTATTTACCACATGTCGGGAATTCACATGTCAGTAATTCGCAGGGAGTATCCTGAGATACTACGTGCGCAAAGAAAAATGAAATGAAGGTGAGAGTGTGACGCAAAACGTTCCCGAATTCTGGACCCAGACCGCCCAGCAGCTTCAGCAGTCCATGGCGGAAAATTGGACCAAGGCACTACAGTCGTTGCAAACCATGGACCTTGCGGTATTGGGTGCCGGCATGCCAAACGGCAACGCACCACAGCCGGATATCCGTTTTGCGCCCGACAAGCTGCAGGCCTTGCAGCAGCAATACCTGCAGGATGTTTTTGTGCTGTTCAGCCAGGGTGTGCCAGACCCTACGCTGACACCCGACAAGCGTTTTGCCAACAAGGCCTGGGTCAGCAACCCCATGGCTGCGTATTCGGCCGCGGTCTATCTGCTCAATGCCCGGACCATGCTGGGCCTGGCCGACGCCGTGGAGACCGACGCCAAGACCCGCAACCGCATTCGTTTTGCGATCGAGCAGTGGATAGCGGCCGCCGCACCCAGCAACTTCCTGGCATTTAATGCCGAGGCGCAGAGTATTGCGTTGGAAACCAAGGGCGAAAGCATTGCCAAGGGCATGCAGAACCTGATGAATGACCTGCGCCAAGGCCATGTGTCGATGACGGACGAGAGCCTGTTTGAAGTCGGTAAAAATGTGGCGACGACCGAAGGCGCGGTTGTTTTTGAGAACGCGTTTTTTCAGTTGATCGAATACAAGCCACTCACGGCCAAGGTCTACGAGAAACCGTTTTTGATGGTGCCACCCTGCATCAACAAGTTTTACATCCTCGACCTGCAACCTGAAAATTCTCTGGTGCGCTACGCCGTGGCGCAAGGGCACCGCACCTTTGTCGTCAGTTGGCGCAATCCGGATGCGTCCATGGCCAAGGCCACTTGGGACGACTATATCGAGCAGGCCGTCATCAAAGCTATCGCGGTGACGCAGGACATCACCGGAGCGCCAAGCATCAATGCCTTGGGCTTTTGCGTCGGTGGCACGATGCTGGGCACGGCGCTGGCGGTGCTGGCGGCGCGCGGCGAAAAGCCGGTGGCCAGTGCAACCCTGTTGACCAGCCTGCTGGATTTCAGCGACACCGGCATTTTGGACATCTTTATTGACGAGGCATTCGTCCAGTTCCGCGAAAAGGAAATGGGCAAGGGCGGCCTGATGAAGGGGGGAGACCTGGCATCCACGTTCAGCTTCTTGCGCCCCAATGATCTGGTCTGGAACTATGTGGTGGGCAACTACCTGAAAGGCGAGACCCCGCCGCCATTCGACCTGCTGTACTGGAACTCCGACAGCACGAATCTGCCCGGCCCTTTTTACGCCTGGTATGTGCGCAACACCTACCTGGAAAACAATTTGATCAAGCCGGGCAAGACCGTGGTTTGCGGTGAACAGGTCGATCTGAATGCGGTCGACATCCCGGTCTATATCTACGGCTCGCGTGAGGACCATATCGTTCCTATTGAAGGCGCCTATGCCTCCACGCAGGTGCTGCCGGGCAAGAAACGTTTTGTCATGGGCGCGTCCGGCCATATTGCCGGCGTCATCAACCCGCCAGCGAAGAACAAACGCAGCCACTGGATACGTGCCGATGGCAAGTCTCCCAAGACCCAGGCCGCCTGGCTGCAGGGCGCCGTGGAGCACCCGGGAAGCTGGTGGACCGATTGGTCGACCTGGCTCACAAGCCATGCCGGCAAGCAGATTGCAGCGCCCAAGACCTATGGCAAGGGTAGCAAGTACAAGGCGACCGAGGCTGCCCCCGGCAGCTACGTCAAGGCCAAGGCCAAGGCCTGAATAATTTCTCATTTGAAGCAAGGAAGGAAATAGAAATGGAAGATATCGTTATCGTTTCAGCGGCCCGTACCGCAGTTGGCAAGTTTGGTGGAACTCTGGCCAAGACGCCTGCCCCCGAACTGGGCTCAGCCGTCATCAAAGCCCTGCTGGCGCGCACCGGCCTGACGGTGGACCAAGTGGGTGAGGTGATTCTGGGCCAGGTGCTGGCTGCCGGTTCCGGGCAAAACCCGGCGCGACAGTCCGTCATCAAAAGCGGCCTGGCCAAGGAAACCCCGGCGCTGACCATCAACGCGGTATGCGGCTCCGGCCTGAAGGCCGTGATGCTGGCAGCCCAGGCCGTGGCCTGGGGTGATAGCGAGATCGTCATCGCCGGCGGCCAGGAAAACATGAGTGCCGCGCCCCACGTTCTGCTGGGCTCGCGGGACGGCCAACGCATGGGCGACTGGAAGATGATCGACTCCATGATCGTCGACGGTCTGTGGGATGTCTACAACCAGTACCACATGGGCATCACCGCTGAAAACGTGGCCAAGGCCTATGGCATCAGCCGTGACATGCAGGACGCATTGGCGCTGGCCAGCCAGCAAAAGGCTGCCGCCGCACAGGATGCCGGCAAGTTTGTCGACGAAATCGTGCCCTTCAGCATTGCCCAGAAAAAGGGTGACCCGATCGTGTTTGCCGCCGATGAATTCATCAATCGCAAGTCCAATGCCGACGCGCTGGCCGGCCTGCGCCCCGCCTTCGACAAGGCCGGTGGTGTGACGGCTGGTAACGCATCCGGCATCAACGACGGTGCCGCCGCGGTCATGGTGATGACTGCCAAAAAAGCGGCTGCCCTGGGCTTGACGCCTATGGGCCGCATTGCCAGTTTTGCGACCAGTGGCCTGGACCCGGCGTTGATGGGCATGGGTCCGGTCTCGGCGTCCCGCAAGGCCTTGGAGCGTGCCGGCTGGAAGCCACAGGACCTGGACCTGCTGGAAATCAACGAAGCCTTTGCCGCACAGGCCTGCGCCGTCAACAACGAAATGGGTTGGGATACGTCCAAGGTCAACGTCAACGGCGGTGCGATCGCCATTGGCCACCCCATAGGCGCGTCCGGTTGCCGCATTCTGGTGACGCTGTTGCACGAAATGCAACGCCGCAATGCCAAGAAGGGAATTGCCAGTCTGTGTATCGGCGGCGGCATGGGTGTGGCCCTGACCATCGAGCGATAGTCGTCTTAAGTTTTTGTGGGTCAGACCGCTTTGCACAGCAAATGTGCTCTGACCTCAACTAAGACTGAAACCTTGTGGGTCAGACCACTTTGCGCAGCAAATGTGCTCTGACCCCAACTGATTAAATAGGCTGCCTGCCCTCGAATATTGGGCGTGAGCAGCTCCTGATTTTGTAGCGAGTAAAACCAAGAGGAGTGAATATGAGTCAAAAAGTAGCATACGTAACCGGCGGTATGGGTGGCATTGGAACCGCAATTTGCCAACGCTTGCACAAGGATGGATTCAAGGTCATTGCCGGTTGCGGGCCCACCCGTGACCACGCCAAATGGATCGCCGAACAAGCGGCCTTGGGCTTCACGTTTTACGCGTCGGTCGGCAACGTCGGCAACTGGGACTCCACGGTGGATGCCTTCACGCAGGCCAAGACCGAACATGGCAGCATCGATGTGCTGATCAACAACGCCGGCATTACCAAGGACCGCATGTTCCTGAAGATGACGCGCGAAGACTGGGATGCCGTGATCGAGACCAACCTGAACAGCATGTTCAACGTCACCAAGCAGGTGGTCGGTGACATGGTGGAAAAGGGCTGGGGCCGCATCATCAACATCTCGTCGGTCAACGGCGTCAAGGGTCAGGCCGGTCAGACCAACTACTCGGCGGCCAAGGCGGGCATGCATGGTTTTTCGATGGCGCTGGCGCAGGAACTGGCGACCAAGGGTGTGACCGTCAACACCGTCAGCCCCGGTTACATCGGCACCGACATGGTCAAGGCCATTCGCCAGGAAGTGCTGGACAAGATCATTGGCACCGTGCCGGTGAAACGCCTGGGCGAGCCGGGTGAAATCGCGTCCATCATTGCATGGTTGGCGTCGGATGAAGGCGGATACGCCACCGGTGCCGAGTTCTCGGTCAACGGCGGTTTGCACATGGGCTAATGCCAGCGTTGGGCGCAGCCCACATTCTTGAAATAAAAACCCGCCGCGTGCGGGTTTTTATTTGGCATAACTCCCCTGTTTATGGGTATGCACAGGTGTGTGACTCGCTTAGGATGTTGGTTGAAGAGTCAAGGACTTGGGGTATGCTTGATTTATGTCAATGTATGCGCCGTGTGCAGTGGGCTGACCACTTGGTTGTATGGCTCTTTGTCACATCCAAATGCGTGAAGAATATCGGCATGGCCAAGGCCATGGGGTTTGGTAATAATGTGCACAACAAGAGGGCGGCCCCGGGGGAGTTGGGGTTGTGTGGCTCGGAGAAGGAAGGTCCATGAAAAGCAAAGACGATAACGTCGAACTGGTGGACAGCAAGTCACTGCGCATCGGCATGTTCGTGGAGTTGGACGTGGGCTGGTTGGCGCACCCGTTTCCTACCGGCAGCTTCAAGCTCTCTTCCAGCAAACAAATCGACACCATTCGCGGTCTGGGTCTTGACCGGGTGCGCGTCAACCTTGCCAGGAGTGACCCGGACCCTGAGCAACTCGCAGCCGCTGCAGCCAAGCCGGTCGATGTTGTGCTGGCGGCCGAACGTGCACAAGCTGCGCAACGTGAGACCTTGCAACGCCAGCAACGGGCCGAACTGCTGGCGTCGCAGCAACGCAGCCTGGTGCAGTGTGAGCGGCGTTTCGGCGACGCCGTGCGGCAGTACAAAAAGATGCTGGAGACCATTCCTACGCAGCCCAAGGCCGCCGCCGAACATTGCAGCACATTGGTCCATAGTTTTGTCGGCGACATGCTGGGTGAGGGCGACTCGGCGATTCGGTTGTTGTCGGAAGCGGCTGGCGACAAATCGTCCATGCATCCTGTCAACGTCACCATCGTGTCGCTGTTGCTGGGCAAGGCCATGGGGCTCGGACAAGCCGAACTGGTGGATCTGGGCATGGCCGCCTTCCTGCACGACGTGGGCAAGGCGCAATTGCCGGACCGTGTCCGCTGGCTGGAAGAAAATTTTTCGACTGCCGAATACAAGCTCTACCAGGAGCACGTGGCCCAGAGCGTGCAGGTTGCCAAGACCATGGAGTTGTCCAAGGGGGCGCTGTTGGCGATTGCCCAGCACCACGAATTGGCCGATGGCAGTGGTTTCCCCTTGCGTGCCAAGGGCGAGTCCATGACGGTGGGCGCGCGCATTCTGGCGCTGGTGAACCGCTATGACAACCTGTGCAACCCCAGTCGCCCAGCGACTGCGATGACCCCGCACGAGTCGCTGTCGCTGATTTTTGCGCAACTCAAGACGCGGTTTGATACCGCTGCGCTGAGTGCCTTCATTCGGATGATGGGCGTCTACCCCCCCGGCTCGGTGGTGCAACTGATTGATGAGCGTTATGGCATGGTGGTGTCGGTCAACTCATCGCGTCCGCTGAAGCCACGCATCATCGTGCACGATCCGGGTGTTTCCAAGCACGAGGCCTTGATTCTTGATCTGGAACACGCCCCCAATATAGGCATTCGCCGCAGTCTCAAGCCTGCTGGTTTGCCCAGTGCTGCCATGGACTTCCTGGCTCCGCGCCAGCGTGTCAATTATTTCTTTGAACGGGTGGTGGATTCGCAAATGGGTGCGCTTGCATGACACCCATTGCCTGCCAGGCTCTGCTGGATGCGATGATTGAGGCGGTCTGCCTGGTAGACCCCAAATCCCTGCGCATCACAACGGTTAACCGTGCGCTGGCTGATTTGGTTGGTTTGCCGGCGGCGGATTTTGTGAACAAGCCCGTAGTTGAACTCACCAGCTCGCCAGAGGATCTGTTTTTTTGGGAAGACGTGGCGGCCGGGCTGGCGGACAATATTTTGTCCGAGTCCCTGTTGCGGTGTACCGACGGCATCGCCATTCCGGTGGAACGCAAGGTCAGCCGGGTCTGGCTCAAACTGCAGGAGCCGGTCTATCTGGTGGGCCTGCGCGATCTGCGCCAGCAGCGATTGGCGGAAGAGCAACTGGAAAACCGCATGTCCGAGTTGCGGGCCACGCTGGAGTCCACCGGCGATGGAATCCTGGTCATCGACCTGGCAGGTGGCGTGCGCCACTACAACCGCCGGTTTGTAGAGTTGTGGAATGTGCCGCCCGGCTTGTTGGAGAGCCACAACGACTCGGCGTTGCTGGCCCATCTGGGAGCATGTGTCAAGGACGAAGCCGCGTACCGGGATAGATTGGACGCGATATCCGAAGACCCGGAAATGGAGTGCACCGATGTCTTGTTGTTGCGCTCGGGCCGTATGCTGGAGCGTGTGACGCTGCCCCAGACCAGCCGCAGCCGCGTGGTCGGCCGGGTCTACTCTTTCCGCGATTTGACCGAGCGCTTGGATGCCCAGAAGCGCATCGAAACCCTGGCCTATACCGATGTCTTGACTGGCTTGCCCAATCGCCTGCTGCTGGGCCAACGCGTGGCAGTTGCACTGCGCACGGCCCAACGCAACGGATCGACTTTTGCGCTGTTGTTCGTGGACCTGGACCGGTTCAAGAATATCAATGACTCGCTGGGCCATGCCTTTGGTGACCGGGTGCTGATTGAAGCCGCCGCGCGTATCCAGCAAACCCTGCGCGAGGTGGACACGCTGTGCCGCGTCGGGGGCGACGAGTTTGTGGCTTTCCTGCAAGATGCCGATGCCATTGGCGCCGAGATTGTGGCGCGGCGTATCCTGGAACGGTTGGCCCATCCCTTTGTGTTGGACACCGTGAATTTTTCGCTGGGCTGCAGCATTGGTGTGGCCATGTACCCGGCCGATGGGCGTACGCTGGACGCGCTGATCCAGTGTGCGGATACCGCCATGTTCCGCGTCAAAGAGCGTGGACGCGGCAATTTTCGTTTCTACCAGCCGCAGATGAATGTCGATCTGCTGTCACGGGTGAAAATGGACCACGCCATGCGCCAGGCTATGGAAAACGGTCTTTTTCGTTTGCACTACCAGCCCCAGATATCGCTGTTTGATGGCCGCTTGCTGGGGGTGGAGGCGCTGATACGCTGGAATGATGCCGAGCTGGGTAATGTCTCGCCGGCAACCTTCATTCCCTTGGCGGAAGAGTCGGGCTTCATCATCAGCATTGGCAACTGGGTCCTGCTGGAGGCCGTGCGCCAGGCGCAGGTATGGCAATCGGTGGGGCAGCCGGTGGTCGTATCGGTCAATGTCTCCGCGCTGCAGTTTCAACAAGGTGATTTTGTGGAGCGCGTGGCCAGCGCCATTGATGATGCGGGGCTGGACCCCACGCTGCTGGAGCTGGAACTGACCGAATCCATTCTGATCAAGGATATCAATGAAACCTTGGCCCGTTTGCATGCTTTGGCCGCCTTGGGTGTGAGCCTGGCCATTGACGACTTTGGCACCGGATATTCCAGTCTGGCCTACCTGAAGAAATTCCCCATTTCCAAGTTGAAAATTGACCGGGCCTTTGTCATGGGCCTGCCCGGCGATGAGGGCGACCGCGCCATCGTGGGCGCCACCATTGCGATGGCGCGTGCGCTGAAGCTGACCGTGGTGGCGGAGGGTGTTGAAACCGGTGCACAACACGACTATCTGCAAGGGTTGCAGTGCGAGGCCTTTCAGGGGTTCTTGTGTTCACCCGGCCTAGCCGCGGCCGATTTCGAACGTCTGTATACGACACTTCCAAAGGCCAAGGTTTACGCTTAGCGGCTCGCGTTAACCGCTGATGCCTTTCCACAGCATGTAAGCAGCCAGGCAGTACAGAATCAGCGCGAACACTTTCTTCAGCTTGGCCACCGGCAGGCGGTGCGCCACCTTGGCCCCTAGCGGCGCCGTGAACACGCTGCAACTGGCAATCACGCCTAGCGCCGGTAGCCACACATAACCCAGCGAATGGGCTGGCAGACCCGGCAGCGATGCGCCGCTGACCACATATCCCACCGTGTTGGCCAGTGCGATGGGAAAGCCCAGCGCTGCGCTGGTGGCCACGGCGTTGATGATGGAAATATTGTGTGCCACCATGAAGGGCACGCTGATAAAACCGCCGCCAGCACCTACCAGTCCCGATAAAAAACCAATGACGCTGCCTGCGGCAAGCTGGCCCGCCGTGCCCGGCATCTGTCGACTGGGCTTGGGTTTCTTGTCCAGAAACATTTGGGTCGCCGAGAAGCCGACAAACAGTGCAAAGAAGATAGCCAGGTAAGTGCCCTTGAGCAGGGCGAAGATACCTGCGCTGGCCAGGGCGCCACCCAGCACAATGCCGGGCGCGAGGCTTTTGACAATATCCCAGCGCACGGCACCGCGCTGGTGGTGCGCGCGCACGCTGGAGATGGATGTGAACATGATGGTCGCCATGGAAGTGGCAATCGCCA
Source organism: Pseudomonadota bacterium (assembly GCA_040384785.1). Taxonomy (GTDB): domain Bacteria; phylum Pseudomonadota; class Gammaproteobacteria; order Burkholderiales; family Burkholderiaceae_C; genus Allorhodoferax. Next base: position 66,408 of record JAZKIR010000009.1, on the reverse strand, counting down.
TCTTCACCGCAAGATCGGCCGGCACGCCCAGCGCCGACAAAATCAGCGTCATGAAGGGGCCAATCAGCATGCCTCCGCCTATGCCCAACAGGCCCGCGAGAAAACCGGTGGCCAAGCCCAAGGCGGCCAGTTCAAGAATCAGAACGGGAGTGAGCATGGGTTGGAGTGCGTGTCTGCAAATGCCTAATGTATCTCCTGGGATCTGACTTCCAATAGCAGTTTCCTGGCGCCCTCATGACCCTTGTCAGCCGCCAACGCCAGCCATTTGATCCCTTCGGCTTGATTCCGCTTGATTCCGCCCCAGCCTTTTGCATAGGCGAATCCCAAAAAATACTGTGCGTAGGAATTGTCTTTTTCGGCAAGTATCACGTAGTCATCAAAAGCCTCCTTGCTTTGCCGCAGCACCTTGTAGGCAAAGGCTCGACGGTCGCGTGGACCTCGCAGCTCATTTGCCGTGCTTGGCGACAAATTGATCGCATCGGTAAATACGGGAATGGCTTCGGCATGTCTGTTGAGCTTGACCAAGGCATTTCCCACTTGGGTAAGCCCGGACTGTTCACGGTTTGCCAAAACGGCCAAGTTGGCAAATGTCAACGCCTGTTCGAATTGGCCATCCCGGAAAAAATCGTCCGATTTTCGCGCGTACAACAAGGCCTCCAAAATGCCTTTTGTTTTTATCGTCTTGGGGGTGTTTGGCATTTCCTTCAACTCGTTGAGAAACGCCTCCATCTCTTGGTAGCTACCGCCCCACTGTGGAAGCAGGGTGTACATGTAGGCATACCGGGCTCCTCTCACCTGTCCGTCAAGCGCGGTCGCTCTCTTGTATTCCTTGTTGATGTCGTCGCGCTTTCCGATGGTCATAAAGGCCTGGATAAGGTATCGGGAATACAGCGCCTGGGTGGGATCCAATTCACAAGCACGACGCAAATCGTCAATCGATCGATTGGTATGCAATTCCATGCCGCTGATTTTTTCTTGCGGAGTTTCGGCCATGTAGTTTCCGCCGCGTGCCAACCAGGCCATCTCATAGTTGTATCTTCCTCGTGCCAGCCGTGCGGCGGCAGAGTCGGGAGAGGCCAAAATCCACTCATCGAACAAGTGTGCGATTTTGGGGTCTTTGACGCTAATCGCGTCGAAGGCAGTGGTGGTGTCAAATTCTTTGTCTGTATTGCGCTTGTATTCGTCAAGATACCGGTTCATCAACCTGTCCAAGTCACCCCATTGACGCTGTTTGAGCAGGGCCAGGGGCACACCATTGTCCTCAGCGGCAAATGTGCTGACTCCAACAAAAAGACAAAGTGACAGGGCAAGGATGAGGTGCAGGAAAATTCGTGGTTGTGTCAACGCCATTTCTCAATGTTCCCTTGAAGTATGTGTTGCTTGGGAACGCCCAAGGCAAGTGAATACCGGCATGTTCGGGATTCACTGTAGATCGGAATGGATGCGCAAGAATTTGCGCAAACGGTTGAAATGGTGATGTACACCAAAAGCAAGCCTACTGTACGCGGCTGATTTCAAGAATAGGTGTCTGCAAATGCCCCCGGACCGGCATCCTGAACCTGGGTTCAGGTGGGCGAGGTCAGCACACGCTTTGGGTTCATCTAACGCGAGATGATCACGCTAGCGGGGCAATATTCCAAGCCCTGGCTCAATGAGCATTGGTTACAGGAAATATAAAGCCCGGCGGGCAATGCAGACGGTATGGATTGTAGGCCTATCGCAGCTCGCTATCGCAAGCAATCTACAACAATCTGCCGTCTTCGCCCAGGGCTTCGTCCAAGCGCTCCAGCAGTGAAATCAGCAATACATCGGAATCGGTCGCGGGGTGTTCTGCCGGTCGGCTGCTGTCCTGCGTGGCCAGGGCGTTGGCAGAGCCACCGGTTGCGCCCGACGCCGCCGCGATAGGTGGGCGTTCCGGCACATCAAATGCCAGATTCAGAGCGGCCAGCACGGCAATGCGGTCCCGTGCGCGGACCTTGCCAGCATCGCGTATCTTGCACATGGCGGTATCCACGCGCTCGACGGCTTCGAGCAGGCGCGCATCGCCGCCTTCCGGGCAACCCAGCAAATAGGTTTGCCCCATGATTTGAACTTCAAGCTGTTTCATGATGGGTCTTTGTTCACCGCAGGCGCATCCGGTAATCGGTCCAGCAAGGCGTCGACACGGGCACGCGCTGCGTTGAGGCGTGACTTCAGGGTGTCGCGCTCCTGCGTCAGGGCCTCTACCTGTTCCGTCAGCAGCACGTTGGTGCGTTGCAGCTCAGCATAACGCACCAGCAGGCGTTCAACGCGCTCGGCTATTTGGTCGATGTAGTTCTGGTTCGCCATAGACTGGGCATTGTAGGGTTTGCCAAGCTTAACTGAAGTAGAATTCTTGCGTTGGTTCTCGCGGCGTGGTTCACACGCAGCAGTTCAACGGGAAGCAGGAGGGTACGCTATCACAGCCAACCTAACCTGCGCTGCCCCCGCAACGGTAAGTGGACGAGTCTTTCACGATTTCGCTCCCATCACAGCCACTGGGCGTTTTGAACACGCGCCTGGGAAGGCGATGGGAGTTGTTCCACCAGCCCGGATACCGGCCAACACGGTGGCTGCACGCTAGTCGGGCAGCCTTTACGCCCATGCGCTGTCGGGGAAGACGGTGAGGGCTATTTATCTGTCGATGGTTCCCTCTACTACTATGAAAAAAAGCACTTCTTGTGCGCGCGTCGCCACGCTATCGTTGGCGCTGGCCGCTGCATTCCCCACCTATGCCCAGGTTCAACTGTCTGAGACGGTTGTTACCGCATCGCGTGTTGCCACTTCCATCAAGGACGTGCTGGCCGATGTGTCGGTGATCGACCGTACCACGCTGGACCTGGCGGGCCAGTCCTCGCTGCGCGATATTCTGGTTCAGCTGCCGGGTGTCCAGATGACAACCAACGGTGGTTACCGCTCCACCACCGGAATCTTTTTGCGGGGTGCCAGCACCTCCCAAACGTTGGTGTTGATCGACGGTGTGCGGGTCGGGTCTGCCACGTCCGGTGGCGCTTCCATCGAGAACATTCCGCTGGAGCGTATTGAACGTATTGAAGTGCTGCGCGGCGCCGCATCCGCCCTGTACGGCCCCGACGCAGTCGGTGGTGTGATCCAGATTTTTACGCGTGAAACGGGTGATGGCTTGCATGCGGACGCCAGCATCGGCGCCGGCAGCGACGGCCAGCGGCAAGCGGGCGCTTCTGTGCGTGGCAGCAGTGGTGCGATAGGCTACAGCCTGGGCATGTCACGTGAAAAAGCCACCGGTATCAGTCTGATTTCCAATCCGGCGGCGAGCAGCTACAACCCGGATGACGACAGCTTCAGCGCGTCCAGCGTAGACGCCAAATTGAAGGCCAAACTCAGCAAGGAGCACGGCTTGAGCCTGAGCCTGCTGCGCAGCGATACCGACTTCCAGTTTGACGGCACACCCTCTCCCAATCCCCTGGGTTTGACCAGGCTCACGTCGGACGCCCGCTCACAAATCAAGCTCACCAACGCGACCTTTAAATGGGACGCACAGTGGTTGGCCCAATGGCACTCCACCTTGCTGGTGGGCACCAGTGACGAGCAGTCGCTCGGCGACTATTTCCGCATGGCGGATAACGCCTATGGTGGCTCCACCAGGTTCAATACCAAGCGCCGCCAGGTGACCTGGCAAAACGACATCACGCTGGACAAGGATGTGTTGTCACTGATGGTCGAAAACCGCAATGAGAGTGTGGACAGCTCCACCGCCTACACCGTGACCAGCCGTGATGTGCGCAGTGCCTTGGTGTCTTATGCCTTCAACCGCCCGGTGTGGAATGCGCTGCTGGTGGTACGCAATGACGACAACTCCCAGTTTGGCGGCTTCACTAACTGGGCCGTCTCGGGCGGCTACCGCGTGACCGATGCCTTGCGTGCAGTGGCCAGCGTGGGCACCAGTTTCCAGGCACCCTCATTCAACCAGCTCTACTTCCCCGGCTTTGGCAATACGGCCCTGCAGCCGCAGCGCAACCGCGCCAGCGAATTGGGGTTGAAGTACCAGTCGGGGAACGTGTCCATTGGGGCCGTGGCCTACCAAAATGACATCCAGGGTTTTATTGTTCCGAGGACCAACGTGCAGAGTTCGCTGGCTGTGTTGCGCGGCATCACGCTGAGCGCTGACGTTCAGTCCGGCAATACCACGTATGCCGTGTCGTACGACTACGCGGATCCACGTTCTTACTCGACCAATCCGGCCTCCAATGACCTGCGCTTCGTGCGTATCTCCCGCAATGTGTTCAACGCACGGGTCAACCACCGCTGGGGCGATGTGGGTGTATTTGGTGAAATCAAGGTCGCCAGCGACCGCGAAGACAACAACCTGGCGTTTACCGGCCGCGAAGTGATGCCGGGTTACACGCAGCTCAATCTGGGTGGCAACTGGAAAGTCCAGAAGAACGTTTCACTGTTCGCCCGTGTCAACAACGTGACCGATGAGAAGTATTCGCTGGCCAATGGTTATTCCATGCCTGGGCGCAACCTGTTGGTGTCCGTGAACTGGGCCTTGTAGCCATGGCACACCACGCGGTTTGTCCCGCCATTCTGGTCGCCGCGCCGGCTTCTGGCCAGGGCAAGACCACGGTGACCAGTGCCCTGGCGCGCCTGCATACGCGCCAAGGCAAACGGGTGCGTGTGTTCAAGTGTGGTCCCGATTTTCTGGACCCGTACTGGCACGCTCTGGCCAGTGGTGGGCCGGTCTACCAACTCGATCTGTGGATGACCGGTGAGGCCGATTGCCGCGCGCGCTTGTTTGCCGCAGCCCAGGAGGCGGACCTGATCATCGTGGAAGGTGTCATGGGTTTGTTTGACGGTGAGCCCAGTGCGGCGGACCTGGCACAGCGTTTTGGCCTGCCGGTGCTGGCCGTGGTCGATGCGTCTGCCATGGCGGGTACCTTTGGCGCATTGGCCTTTGGCCTGCAACACTACCGCGCAGCCATGCCCTGGGCGGGTGTGCTGGCCAACCGTGTGGCCGGTGCGCGCCATGCCGAGATGCTGCAAACCAGTTTGCAGGACCCGGCCGCGTGGATGGGTGCTTTGATGCGCAATGCAGACATGGTGTTGCCTGAGCGGCATTTGGGGTTGACCGTTGCCAGCGAGGTGCCGGATGCGATGGCTCGGTTGGATGCTGCGGCCGATGCGCTGGCCGATACGCCCTTGGGTCACATGACGCTGGATGATTTGCAGCGTTGGGCAGTGGATTTCTCCGCGCCGGAAGTCGCTGTTTCCGTTGCGCCGGGAGTGCAGGCGGCTGGGCCTTCTGCTCCGTGTCCCCCGCCCGCTTTGCGGGCTCCTCCTTTACCTGCGCAGAACGCTCTGCCGCCCGCACTCCCTACGTTGCTGGGCAAGACGATTGCCATCGCGCGTGACGCTGCCTTTTGTTTTATCTACACCGCCAACCTGGATTGCCTGAGCGCACTGGGGGCGGAGCTTGTTTTCTTCTCGCCGCTGGCCAACCAGACGCTACCCGCCTGTGATGCCGTGTGGATTCCGGGTGGCTACCCAGAATTGCACGCGGACTCCATCGCCGCCAATACGGCGTTGCGCGACGGTCTGGCGGCGCACATCGCCGCCGGCAAACCCCTGTGGGCCGAGTGCGGCGGCATGATGACCTTGTTTGACACCCTGATCACCGTGGACGGCCAACGCCATGTGCAATGGGGCTTATTGCCGGGCGAGGTCAGCATGCACCAGCGGCTGGTGGCTATAGGGCCGCAGCAGTTGGCCTTGGCTAGTGGTACCTTGCGCGGGCACACCTTTCACTACTCAACCACCAGCACGCACCTGCAGGCTGTGGCACGTACGGCGCGTCCGGACACGGTAACGCAACCCGATGCGGGGGAAGCCGTGTGGCAGCAGGGCGCACTGCGTGCCAGCTACTTCCATGCGTGGTTTCCATCCTGCCCGGCGGCGGTGGTAGAACTGTTTTCCGTGCCGCACACCGAGGGAATTGCCTGATCATGACAACGATGATGGACAACCATACTGGCGGCGACGCACTGGACTTTCCACGCGGCCCGCAGCGCATCGTCTGCCTGACCGAGGAAACCACCGAGTGGCTCTACCTGCTGGGCCAGGAGCAACGCATCGTTGGCATCTCGGGCTACACCGTGCGGCCGAAACGTGCGCGCGAAGAAAAGCCCAAGGTCAGCGCCTTCCTGAGTGCCAAGATCGACAAGATATTGGAGCTGAAGCCCGACTGCGTGCTGGGCTTCTCCGATTTGCAGGCCGACATCGCGTCCGAGCTGGTGCGCAAGGGCGTGCAGGTCACCATCTTCAACCAACGCAGCGTGGCCGAGATTTTTTCCATGCTGTACCAGGTGGCCGCCATGGTCGGTGAGGCGGAGCAGGGCCTGCAGCGGATTGAAAAAATGCAGGCCGATCTGCGCGCGATGCAAGCAACGGTTGCCGCGCGCGTGGCCGCCGGCGCCCGGCGCCCCCGCATGTTTTTTGAAGAGTGGGACACGCCGCACATCAGCGCCATACGCTGGGTCTCCGAACTGATGGCGATTGCCGGTGGCGACGATTGTTTTGCCGAGTTGTCACTGGAGTCGCTGGGCAAGAACCGCATCATTGCCGATGGCGCCGAAATCGTGAAGCGCAACCCGGACATCATTCTGGGGTCCTGGTGCGGCAAGAAATTTCGGCCCGAGAATGTGGTTGCACGCGAAGGCTGGGGCGCGGTGAACGCCGTGCGTGATGCGCAGCTGTTTGAAATCAAATCGCCGGACATCCTGCAGCCCGGTCCTGCGGCGCTGACCGACGGGGTTACCAAGATGCACAAGATCATCCTGGCTTGGATGGACTCTCATGCTGAAACCGTGGAGGCTGGCGCATGAACGTGCCCACCATCGCCAAAAGCGAATTTATCCTCGGTGGCCAGCGCAGCGGCAAGTCGCGCCGTGCCGAGATGCTGGCGCGGGCCTGGCTGGACCGGTCCGACACGCACCGCGCCGTGCTGATCGCCACGGCCCAGCCCTGGGACGATGAGATGCGCCAACGCATAACCCGCCACCAGGCCGACCGCGCGACGCGTGTGCCAGGCATGGCCACGGTGGAAGAGCCGTTGGCTCTGGCCGAGGCAATTGCGCAACACGGTGATGCCAACACCTTGGTGGTGGTGGACTGCCTGACGCTGTGGCTGACCAATGCGCTGATGCCGATTGAAGCCGAGTCGCTTAAGGAAAATCAGCCTGTAGCCCCCGAAGAATATGCACGTACCGCTTCTCTTTTGATAGCAATCAAAGACAACCCCGGCCCCGTGGTGTTGGTGGGTAATGAGATTGGCCTGGGCGTGATTCCGTTGGGGCGTGAGGTACGGGCCTTTGTCGACGCACTGGGCCGGCTGAACCAGGACGTGGCCAGCGTGTGCCAACGTGTGACCTTGATGGCGGCCGGGCTGCCACTGCATTTGAAAGATGAGACAACATGACGATGATGCGTTTAGCGAAACAGCTTCCACTCGCCGCTGTGCTGTGCCTGACCCTGCTGGGAGCCGCCGCCGTGCGAGCCGGGCAGGTCACCGATGACCGCGGTATTACCGTGACGCTGGCGGCTCCGCCACAACGCATTGTCAGCATCCTGCCGTCGTTGACCGAGACCATTTGTGAGCTGGGTTATTGCGACCGCCTGGTTGGTGTGGACCGTTACTCCAACTACCCCGCCAGTGTGCAAAAGTTGCCCCAGGTTGGCGGCGGGCTGGACCCGAATGTGGAAGTCATCGTGGCCTTGCGGCCCGACGTGGTGTTGATGGCCAAGTCGGCGCGTGTGGGCGAGCGGCTCGAAGCCCTCGGCATCAAGGTGGTGGCGCTGGAACCCAAGTCACACGCCGACGTGCAGCGCGTCATGCTGAAGATCGGGCAATTGCTGGAGGTGCCGGACGCCCAGCGTATCTGGCGCGCCATTGATGCCGGTGTATCCGCCGCGGCGCAATCGGTTCCGGCGAATGTGCGCGGAGCCAAGGTGTATTTTGAGGTGAACCAGGGGCCGTTTGCGGCGGGCGAAGCGTCTTTTATCGGCGAGACGCTGACCCGCCTGGGTGCCAAAAATATCGTACCGGCCAAGCTGGGGCCGTTTCCCAAACTCAACCCCGAATACATCGTCCGCGCCAACCCCGACCTGATCATGATCGGCCAGCGCAGCGCCGACGGGTTGCAGCAGCGCCCGGGCTGGCAGAGCATCCGCGCCTTGAAGGAGCAGCGCCTGTGTGTCTTCCCGCCCGAAGAAGCCAATGTGCTGGTGCGACCCGGGCCACGCATGGCCGAGGGGGCGCGTTTGATGGCGCGTTGTCTTGAGGCCAAAGCGCCTAAAACCATTGCCGTTGCGGCTGCCGTGGACAAGCCCAAGCCATGATGCCCGCCCGCGTTAGCTGGATGGTGATCATGGGCGTCGTGGGCGCGCTGGCGCTGGCCGCACTGGGCATCTGTGTAGGCAGCGTTGGTTTTGAGAACCTGCTGAATCCCATATTGAATCCGTCAATGAATCCGGAACGCACGGCCATGGCACAACAAATCGTCTGGGAGATACGCCTGCCGCGCACGCTGGGCGCCTGGGCCGCCGGCGCCTTGCTGGGGCTGGCCGGTGCCGTGGCGCAGGGCCTGTTTCGCAACCCGCTGGCCGACCCGTATCTGCTGGGCAGTGCATCGGGTGCTTCACTGGGCGTGGCGCTGGCACTGGCCGCCATGGGCGGCGCTGCCGGCATGTTGGGCGGCGGCAATATGATGAATGGCGGCCTGGTGGTCAGTGTGTTTTCCAGCAGCCTGCTGGTGCGACTGGGCCTGACCGGCGCGGCCTTTGTGGGTGCGGTGCTGGCCGTGCTGCTGACGCTGGCGCTGTCGCGCGGCGTGGGCCACACGCTGCGGTTGTTGCTGGCGGGCGTTGTGGTGGGCGTGGTGCTGGGTGCCATGACCCATCTGGTGCTGTTGCTGTCGCCCGATTCGCTGCAGGCCATGCAGGCCTTCATGCTGGGTTCCACCGCCTTTGTCGGCTGGATTTCGTTTGCGCTGATGGCCATCGTCTGGCTGGTCTGTGTGGTGGCCGCCTGGCTGTTGGCCCGGGTGTTGGACGGGCTCAGCCTGGGCGACGCGACGGCGCTGAGTCTGGGTCTGGCGGTGGCGCCCATGCGCGCGGCCCTGGTTGCTGTGCTGGCGCTGGCCACGGGAACCGCGGTGGCGCAAACCGGGTTGATCGCCTTTGTCGGCCTTGCCGCGCCACACCTGGTGCGTTCGGTGGTCAAGACAACACATGGCCATTTGATACTGCTGGCCAGCCTGGTGGGTGGTGTGCTGCTGATGGCCGCTGACACGCTGGCGCGCTGGCTGATCGCGCCACAAGAGCTGCCCGTGGGGGTGTTGACCGCCGTGCTCGGCGGCGGCTATCTGCTGTGGCTGATGCACCGCGGGCCGGCCAAGGTGGCGGGGGCCATGGCATGAACGCACGCATCCCCATCCAGGCACAAGAGGTCAAGGCCGGCAGCGTTGCGCTGAAGGCCGACGCCATCCACGCGTCCATGGGCAACGGTCCCAGCAAGACGGCCGTGCTGCACGGCCTGTCGCTGGACATCGCGGCCAGGCAGTGGACCAGCATCGTCGGGCCCAACGGTGCCGGCAAGTCCACACTGCTGAAGGCCTTGGCGGGTGTGTTGCCACATACCGGTACCGTGTCCTTATGGGGCAGGCCGCTGTCCAGCATTCCGCTGCGTGAACGCGCCAAACAAATGGCCTGGCTGGGGCAAAACGAAACCTCAGCCGACGATTTAACCGTGTGGGATGTAGCCATGCTGGGCCGCCTGCCGCACCAGGCCTGGCTGGCCCCCGCCAGCGCCGCCGACGAGGCCGCGGTCGAGCAGGCCCTGCGCGCCACCCAGGCCTGGGAGTGGCGCTCGCGTTCATTGGGCCAGCTCTCGGGTGGCGAGCGACAGCGTGTGCTGCTGGCCCGTGCGCTGGCCGTGCAGGCCCAGGTGCTGCTGATGGACGAACCCCTGGCCAACCTGGACCCGCCACACCAGGCCGATTGGCTGGCCGTGGTGCAGGCACTGGTGGCACAGGGGAACACCGTGGTCAGTGTGTTGCATGAAATCGGCATGGCATTACACGCCGACCGTGTGGTGGTCATGGCGAACGGACGTTTGCTGCACCACGGTGCCAGTGCCGACCCGGCCACGCACCAGGCCCTGATCAACGTGTTTGACCAGCGCATCGCCATCCATGCCATAGAGGGGCAGTGGGTGGCGTTGCCCAAGAACAAATGAAAAGACCGTTCGTTCTAACTTTTGTAGTGGGCAAGGGCCGGAGCGGGCGCAGTGGGCGTTCTGCTCCGTGTCCCCCGCCCACGCACGGCCTAAGCCGTGCATGGGCAATTGCGCCACAAGGTGAGCGCATCCGCGACAGCGGATGCGTAAGCCTCCTCCTTTACCTCCACAGAACGCCCGCTGCGCCCGCTCCGGCCCTTGCCAAGCCAACCCACTCTTGCCAGCGTTTCACTGATCCAAAGTTCGCGTTCGCTCTTGGCACTCGCAGAGGAGGCCGGGGTGGATGTCCTGCGCAGGTAAAGGAGGAGCCCGCGCAGCGGGCGGGGGACACGGAGCAGGGCGTCCGCCCCGGCCTCCTCGGAGCGCACACACACAAGACCACTGAGAGAAGAAAACCATGCAAATTGAAACCCCACCCACCGAAAAACCCTACGAAAAATCCGAGGGCGAACGCCGCGGCATCGTCATCGTCAACACCGGCGACGGCAAAGGCAAAAGCACAGCCGCATTTGGCCTGGCCCTGCGCGCACATGGCCGCGGCAAGGCCGTCAAAATTTTCCAGTTCATGAAGGTGCCATCGGCGCGCTTTGGCGAGCACCGCATGTTCGAACAAATCGGGATTCCGATAGAAGGCCTGGGCGACGGCTTCAGCTGGAAGAGCCAGGACCTGGAACATTCGGCACAACTCGCGCGTGACGGCTGGCAAAAGGCCAAGACCGCCATCATGAGCGGCGATTACTTCATGGTGACGCTGGATGAAATAACCTACCCGTTGATCTACGGTTGGATGCCTTTGGACGATGTGCTGGAGACGCTGAAAACCCGCCCCAGCCATGTGCATGTGGTGTTGACGGGCCGGCGCTGCCCACCCGAAATCATCGAGCTGGCCGATACGGTCACCGAGATGCAGATGGTCAAACACGCGTTCAAAGCCGGCATTCCCGCACAGCGCGGCATCGAAGACTGAAGCTTGAAGACCATGGAAACCCGCGCGGCGCTCACAGAATCAGCACAGGCCGTGGCTGATACGCCTATGCCTGATCTGGCATTTGCACCGGCTGAACGGGATGCGGTGTACCGCGCGATCTTTGAGCGCCGCGATATGCGGCACTTTGCCCGGGGCTCGGTGGACCCTGCGCTTATGCGCCGTTTGCTGATGGCCGCCCACCATGCGCCCAGCGTGGGTTTCATGCAACCCTGGCGCTTTGTGCGCGTGGCTTCCACGGAGCTGCGTGCACAACTGCATACCCTGGTGGAGCAGGAGCGGGTGTTGACGGCCCGCGCGCTGGGCCAACGTGAAGATGCCTTCATGCGGCTCAAGGTCGAAGGATTGATGGATGCGGCCGAGGTCTGGGTGGTGGCGTTGGCCGACGGACGCGAAAAACATGTGTTCGGGCGGCGCACCCTGCCGCAGATGGACTTGGCCTCTGCCGCCTGTGCCATTCAAAATTTATGGCTGGCCGCCCGCGCCGAGGGCCTGGGAATGGGGTGGGTCTCGTTGTTCGACCCCGCCGCCGTGGCGAGCCTCTTGCACATGCCCGAAGGCGCGGAGCCGATCGCGCTGCTGTGTATTGGCCCGGTGCACTCTTTTTACGAAGAACCCATGCTGCAACAGGCGCGCTGGGCCCAGCGCTGCCCTCTGGATGATCTGTTGTTTGAGGACAGCTGGGGCCAACTCTTAAAATCACCGTCTCACCAGGCCACTACGGCCGAGGAACACCCGATATGACCATGACCACCGAAACCCAAACCGCGGCCCCTGTCGCCTCCGCCGCAGTCAGCCAGCCCATGACCTTCCATGCGCCGCACAAGTCGCCCGCCGCCCGCCACCCGGTGGCCCAGCGCGTCTGGACCGTGGCCGAAATCCAGGCCCTGCTGGAGTTGCCGTTCAACGACCTGATGTTCCAGGCGCAGACCGTGCACCGCGCCCACTTTGACCCGAACATGGTCGAGCTGGCCACGCTCTTGTCCGTCAAGACCGGGGGCTGCCCCGAAGACTGTGGCTACTGCCCCCAGTCGGTGCACTTTGACACCGGCGTCGAGGCCGGCAAGCTGATGGGTGTGGAGGCCGTGCGCGAAGCCGCGCTGGCCGCCAAGGCCGCCGGCGCCACCCGCTTTTGCATGGGCGCAGCCTGGCGCGCGCCCAAGGACCGCGACGTGGAAGCCGTGGCCGAGCTGGTCAAGGCCGTCAAGGCCACCGGGCTGGAGTCCTGCGCCACACTGGGCATGCTGAACGATGGCCACGCCGAAACACTGCGCGACGCCGGGCTGGACTACTACAACCACAACCTGGACAGCGCGCCCGACTTTTACGGCGACATCATCACCACCCGCGACTACCAGGACCGCCTGGACACGCTGACACGCGTGCGCAATGCCGGCGTCAGCGTCTGCTGCGGCGGCATCGTTGGCATGGGTGAATCGCGCCTGCAACGCGCCGGTCTGATTGCCGAGCTGGCCAACCTGGCGCCATACCCCGAGTCGGTACCCATCAACCATCTGGTGAAGGTGGAGGGCACACCGCTGGCCGACCAGCCGGATCTGGACCCGCTGGAATTTGTGCGCACCATCGCCGTGGCCCGCATCACCATGCCGAAGGCCCGTGTGCGCCTGTCGGCCGGACGCCAGACCATGGGCGACGCGGTACAGGCCCTGTGTTTTGTGGCCGGTGCCAACTCCATCTTCTATGGGGACAAGCTGCTGACCACGCCCAACCCGGCCGGCAATTCCGATATGGACCTGCTGGCCCGATTGGGGCTGAAGACGGGCCAGCCCCAGCCGCGCGACTGATTGATGGATACGGTGGTGCCGGCCCTGGCCGTGTTGGTGGCCTTGGCGGTGGACCGCTGGCTGGGTGAGCCGGCTGTGCGCTGGCACCCTGTGGTGTGGATGGGTAACTTCCTGGGTTGGGCCGGGCGCCAGGTGCAGGCCCATACATTGCAAGACCCGTCTTTGCCGCGGGACCTTAAGGCATTTTGGCTCGGAGCCCTCGCGTGGATTATGGGGGGTGCTCTTGTTTTGATAGTGGCTGTGGCTTTGCAAACCGGCTTGACGTGGATGGTCGAACAGGGCGGTGGGCTCTTGGCTGCTGTGCTGCTGGGCCTGCTGCTCAAGCCCATGCTGGCCTGGGCGCTGTTGAAAAGCGAGGTTGAGGCGGTAGAGCAGGCGCTCAGCAACCCGGACACCGGATCGCTGGCGGCAGGCCGCGAACGCCTGCGCTGGCTGGTCAGCCGCGATGTGGACACTTTGAGCGAAACCCAGGTGCGTGAGAGCGCCATCGAAACCCTGGCCGAGAATCTCAACGACTCGGTCGTCGCGCCGCTGTTCTGGTTTGCACTGCTGGGCCTGCCGGGTGCGGCACTGTTTCGTTTTGCGAACACCGCCGATGCCATGTGGGGTTACCCCGGTGTCTACCAGGGACGCAACTGGGCCTGGGCCGGCAAATGGGCGGCGCATGCCGATGATGTGATGGGCTGGGTGCCCGCGCGCCTGACCGCGGCCCTCCTGCTGTTGGCGACCGGCTTGCGCTGCCTGGCGCTGGCAAGGGCCTTGCCCGCCGAAGCCCGCCTGACCCCGTCACCCAATAGCGGCTGGCCGATGGCGGCGATGGCCTTGGCGCTGGGTGTGCGCCTGGGCAAGCCGGGCGGTTATCTGTTGAACGGTGCCGGGTGCGCAGCCCACGCGGCGGACACCCACAGGGCCCTATGCCTTGCGAGAAATAGCGTTCTAGCCCTCGTATTTATTGCCTTTATTGCTATTGTTTTGATAGTTATTCAAACATTTTCCGGTGTCAGCCCATGACGCATGACGCAGTAGCAGCACAACCGGTGTTCGACCCCACGACCGCAGGGGTGCACGGTGGCCCCGACGCTCAGGGCGTACCGGCACACGATTTCTCCACCAATAGCAATGCCTGTGGTCCCTGTCCTGTGGCCCTGGCGGCACTGCAGGCTTGTGATGCCAGCCGCTACCCGGACCCGGCCTATACCGATCTGCGCCAGCAATTGGCCGATTTCCACGGCGTGCAGGCCTGGCGCGTGGTACTGGCCGGCAGTGCCAGCGAGTTCATCTACCGCATCACAGCCTGGGTGGCGCAGCAGGGCGGTCGCACGGTGTCTGTGCCGCTGCATGCCTATGGCGACTATGCACAGGCCGCGCGCGCCTGGGGCATGGCCGTAGAAACCGTGGAGGCAAGTGCTGCACTGCATTGGCATGCGGACCCGTCCAGCCCGCTGGGGCAGTCGCTGAACGAAGGCGCCGCAATAAACAACCATGCGGCACAGCACGTGCTGGACTGCGCCTACGAGCCGTTGCGGCTGAGCGGCGCCACGGTGTGGTCCGGTGTACAACGCGACGCGCTGTTGTGGCAGCTCTACAGCCCCAACAAGGCACTCGGCATGACCGGTGTGCGTGCGGCCTATGCCATCGCACCGCTGCAAGCCGCACAGGCTGTCGCAGCGTTGAACGGCCTGTGTGCATCCTGGCCCGTCGGAGCCCATGGCGTGGCGCTGCTGCAAAGCTGGGTGCGGTCCGAGGTGCAATCCTGGTTGGCGCAGAGCCGCGAAACCCTGCGCCAATGGAAGCGCACCCAGATCCTGATGTTCGAAGGCTTGGGTTGGCATTGCCTGCCCAGTCAAACCAATTTTTTTTGCGCCCGGCCCCCGGAGTCCTTGTGCACCGCGCAGACGCTCAACACGTTGCTGGCACAGCTGCGCAGCCAGAGTGTCAAGCTGCGCGACGCGCAATCGTTCGGATTGCCCGGCTGGGTCAGGATCGGCGTGCTGCCGCCGGCGTCGCAAGACGCGCTGTGCACAGCGTTGCGGACCTACATGGCCCAGGCCGGTGGCCCGGCCATGACACCCCCTTATTTGGAGATTACACGTGCAAGCTAAATGCGTGATGGTGCTGGGCACCACCAGTGGTGCCGGCAAAAGCTGGCTGACCACGGCCCTGTGCCGTTACTACGCGCGCCAGGGGCTCAAGGTTGCGCCGTTCAAGGCCCAGAATATGAGCAATAACGCAAGAGTTGTTGGCCCCCACGCTCCACCGCTGCGCGGGTCGCTGCCCCCCGCGGGGGCTAATTCTCCTTGGGGCGGCCCGGCGGAGAATTGTTGCCCCACCGGAGGTGAAATCGGAAGTGCGCAATATTTCCAGGCGTTGGCGGCGAATGCAATTCCGGATGTACGCATGAACCCCTTGCTGCTCAAACCCGAGCGCGACACACACAGCCAGGTGGTGTTGATGGGGCAGGTGGATGCCGAGTTGACCGCCATGCCGTGGCGCGGGCGCAGCCTCAAGGTCTGGCCGCAGATTGCGGCGGCGCTGGACGCGCTGCGGGCCGAGAACGACGTCATCGTCATCGAAGGCGCGGGCTCGCCGGCCGAGATCAATCTGTCCAGCAGCGATATCGTCAATATGCGTGTGGCGCTGCACTGCGACGCGCAGTGTTTGCTGGTCACCGACATAGACCGCGGTGGCGCCTTTGCCCATCTGTATGGCACCTGGGCCTTGTTGCCAGAAAATGAACGCGCATTGATCAAGGGTTTTGTGCTGAACAAGTTCCGCGGCGACGCCAGCCTTTTGGCACCCGCGCCGCAGATGTTGCAGGATCTGACCGGTATCCCCACGGTGGCGACCTTGCCGATGTGGTGGCAGCACGGGCTGCCCGAGGAAGATGGTGTATTCGATGACCGCAGTGTGGCCAAGGGTGTGGTGGAACTGACGGTGGCGGTCGTGGCCTATCCGCGTATCAGCAATCTGGATGAATTCCAGCCGCTGAAGAACATCCCCGGGTTGCGTTTGCAGTGGGTGCGCAGTCCGTCCGAGCTGGCGGGACTCCAGCCGACAGATTGGATCATCCTGCCGGGCTCCAAACACACCAGTGGTGATCTGGCCTGGCTGCGGTCACAAGGCCTGGACGCGGCGATAACGCGGCATGCACAGCAGGGCGGGGCTGTCTTAGGTGTGTGTGGCGGTTTGCAGATGCTGGGCGAGGCCTTGATTGACCCGCACGGTATTGATGGCAACGCGCCGGGGCTGGGCTTGTTGCCCCTGGTGACGGTATTTGCCGAGGATAAGACGGTGCGGCATACGTCTACACGTTTTGCTGCTGATTTGTCCTCGCACGCCGTTGCGGCCCGTGCCAGCGGCCTCGTGGTGCCAAATGCGCACAAATCGGCCACCGACTCGGGCCGCAACGGCGCGGGTGTTGGTGACGCGTCGCCGTGGGAAGCCCTGGCTGGTGTTTCAGTCAGCGGATATGAGATTCACCACGGCCAAACCGAGCAACATGTTGCCATGGCGAAGGCCGGTGATGTGGCGTTTGCCGTGTTACCGGATGGGCTTGGTTGGCAAAACGCAACGGGCAATGTCATGGGTGTGTATTTGCACGGTTTGTTTGAGGATACGCAGGTGTTGCAGGCGCTGTTTGGGCGTAAGCTAAACGGTGAAGTACCCACCTTGGACACCGTTTTTGACGGCCTGGCTGACTACATTGAACACCACTTTGCACCGCAGGTGCTGGAGCGCCTTATTGCCCCGCTATGAGTAGAAAAAAAGCGCATTGGCGTTACCCCAACACCTACCTGCATGCCGTGCGCAAGTTCAGCCGCAAGGCAGCTTATGCCGCGGGCTACCGCGGCAAGCGGGGGCGTGGGCTACAGCATAACCAGCAGCAGGCTCCGGAATCGGTGTTGCCATATGCCAGCGCCGGCCCCGTGCTGGGCAAGCCGCCGTTTACCGCGCGGCGTGTTTTTGTCGTGTTCTTGCTGCTGGTGTTGCTGGCGCTGCTGGTGGTCGCGGGTCAGATTGCCTTGTACGAGATGCGCACCTCGCAGTGGCAGGCCAAGGTCTTCTCCGATTGGGCTGGCCGCATGCGTTTTGCGCTCAAGCCCGGTGCAAGCCTTGATACGGAGGTGCGTTATCCGGTGGACAGTCCCTATGACCAGCGTCTGGGCTATTCCAATCTGCCGGAGTATTTGGGCCGTCTGCAACCCAGGGAGTTCCAGATCACGGCACAGGCACGTATGACACCGGCCATGGTCGAGGGCATAGACCAGGGGCTGTTTGCGCCCTACCGCGAAAAAACGCAGCAAGGCCTGTCGGTACTGGATTGCCGCCAGCAACCCTTGTTTGCGGTCCGTTACCCGGAGCGCAGTTACCCCAGCTTTGCGCAGGCCCCGGAACTGTTGGTCAAGAGTCTGCTTTTCATCGAGAACCGCGAGTTGCTGGATACCCGCTACCCACTGCGCAACCCGGCAGTGGACTGGGGGCGTCTGGGCAAGGCCGTTATTGAACACTCGGTGCAGAGTTTTGGTTCCGATGCCCGCTCGGCCGGTGGTAGCACGCTGGCGACCCAGATTGAGAAATACCGCCATTCACCTGACGGGCGCACCAGTTCCATGCACGACAAACTGCGCCAGATGACATCGGCGTCGGTGCGTGCCTACCAAGCGGGTCAGGACACCACGGTCGCACGCCAGCAGTTGGTGGTGGACTATCTGAACACGGTACCGCTGGCGGCCCGCCCCGGTTTCGGCGAGGTCAACGGCATGGGTGATGGCATGTGGGTCTGGTATGGCCGTGACTTCGCCCAGGTCACCGCGCTATTACACGCGGCCGCCGAGTCCGCGCAGCCCGACCGCGAGCAGGCCCTGGCCTACAAGCAAGCACTCAGCCTCATCATCGCGCAGCGCCGTCCCTCGTATTACCTGAGTGACAGCCAGAGTGATCTGGAAGACATGACCGATAGCCACCTGCGTATGCTGGCCGGCCAGGGCGTCATTTCCACCGCGCTGCGCGACGCCGCGCTGGCCGTCAAACTGCGCGACGGCAGCCAGACGCCAACCGTGGCACCGGCGCAATCCTTCGTGACCCGCAAGGCATCGACCGCGGTGCGCAGCCAGCTGCTGGGCCTGCTCGGCGTGCCCAGTTTCTACAGCCTGGACCGACTGGACCTAAAGGTCAGCAGCACGCTGGACGGCCAGACGCAGGAAGCCGTGACCACGGTGCTGCGCCAACTGCGCGACGCCGATGCCGCCAAGGCCGCCGGCTTGCAGGGCAAAGGCCTGCTGGGGCATGGCGACCCGGCCAAGGTGGTGTACAGCTTTACCTTGCTGGAGCGGGGCGAGCAGACCAACTACCTGCGCCTGCAAACCGACAACTTCGACCAACCGCTGGACATCAATGCGGGTGCCAAGCTCGACCTGGGCTCCACCGCGAAACTGCGCACGCTGGTGACCTATCTGGACATCATGGCCGGCCTGCACCAGCGCTACAGCACCATGGACGCGGCCGGGCGCAAAGCCGTGGCGCTGGACCCCAAGGACAAGCTCTCGCGCTGGGTGCTGGACTACCTGCAGCACAACCCGTCCGGCGATTTACCGACGCTGTTGCAGGCGGCGCTGGACCGCAAGTATTCCGCCAGCCCAGGCGAGAGTTTTTACACCGGCGGCGGCCTGCACACTTTCAACAACTTCAAGAGTGAAGACAACAGCCGCATCCTCACCGTGCGTGAAGCCATGCGGCACTCCGTGAACCTGGTGTTTGTGCGCCTGCTGCGCGATGTGGTGCACCACTACATGTTCCAGGTGCCGGGCTCGTCCGCCACGTTGCTGCAAGACGCCGATGATCCGCGCCGTGCGGCCTATCTGAGCCGTTTTGCCGACCGCGAAGGCCGGGAATTCATCAACCGCTTCATGGCCAAATACCAGGGCAAGACCGCGGGGCAGGCGCAAGAACTGCTGCTGCACAACCTGCGGCCCACCCCGGTCCGCCTGGCCAGCATTTTTCGGACCATTGCGCCCGAGGCCTCCGTCTCGCAATTGGGCGATTTCCTGGCCGAGAACCTGCCGGATAACGCGTCTGGTGGGCACGGTCTGACCGCCGAACGGCTGGTAGCCTTGTACACGCAGTATGGCCCCGAGAAGATGTCGCTGGCCGACCGTGGCTACACCGCCCGCGTACACCCGCTGGAGTTGTGGGTGGTTGGTTATCTGCGCAAACATCCCGGTGCCACGCAGTCAGAGGTCGTCGCGGCCAGCACGGATGAACGCCAGGCGGTCTACCAGTGGTTATTGGGCACGACCCGCAAGCAGGCGCAGGACAAACGCATCCTGAGCCTGCTGGAGGTCGAGGGTTTCCTGGAAATCCACCGCCAGTGGAAACGCATGGGTTACCCCTTTGGCTCACTGGTGCCTTCGTATGCCACCGCGCTGGGCGCCTCGGCCGACCGGCCCGCCGCGCTGGCGGAACTGATGGGCATTCTGGTGAATGCCGGCCAGCGCAAGCCCACGCAGCGTATCGCCGCGCTGCATTTCGCATCCGACACGCCGTACGAGACCGTGCTACAGCACCAGGGCGGCGCCGGTGAAGCGGTGTTGGCTCCCGAAGTTGCACGGGCCGCGCTGGCTGCGATCCGCGACGTCGTTGAGGAGGGCACGGCCCGGCGCGTCAAGAATGCCTTTCTGCGCGGCGACGGCAGTGTCATGGCGGTGGGTGGTAAAACCGGCACCGGAGACCACCGCTTTGAGGTTTTTGGCGCCGGGGGTCAGGTGCTGGACTCGCGGGTGATCAGCCGTTCGGCCACCTTTGTTTTTAATATCGGCGAGCGCTTTTTTGGCAGCATCACCGCGTATGTGTACGGTCCACAAGCCGCCGACTACGATTTCACCAGTGCCTTGCCGGTGCAATTGCTGAAGGTCTTGTCACCCACGCTGATGCCCCTGATGGATCCCGCCGGTCACCCGGCCGCTGCGGCGCAGCCCTGTGGCAATTGGGCGGGCGTCATGGCGTCTGCTCCCTGATTTCTTTTCCCTCATTTTTTGTTGTCACACCCCTCTATGAACACGTGCATTCCAAACCTGGCCGATATCCATGAAGCCGCCTTCACCCAGGCCTTGCAAACCAAGCTGAACAACAAGACCAAGCCCCTGGGCTCGCTGGGGCGCATAGAAGATCTGGCGCTGCAGATAGCCCAGATTCTGGGTACCGAGCATCCGACGCTGGATCAGCCCCAGATGGTGGTGTTTGCGGCCGACCACGGGCTGGTCGCGCGTGGTGTGTCGGCATACCCCAGCGACGTGACCTGGCAGATGGTGGAAAACTTTCTGGCCGGCGGTGCCGCGGTCAGTGTGCTGGCGCGCCAGCACGGCCTGGCCCTGACCGTTGTCGATTGCGGCGTCCAACACGACTTTCTGGCCGGTCTGCCCGCAGGCGCCAGCCGCGCCGGCCTGCAGGTCCGTAAGGCCGCGCTGGGCACGGCGGATGCGTCCGCACAAGCGGCGATGACACCCGCGCAATGCCAGCAGGCCATTGCGCACGGGCGTGAACTGGTCCAGGGCTTGCCGGGCAATACGCTGCTGCTGGGCGAGATGGGCATTGGCAACACCTCTGCCGCATCGCTGTTGTTGTCCCGGCTGGCGGGTCTGGACATTGCCCAGTGCACCGGTGCCGGCACCGGCCTGGATGTACCGGCGGTGCAGCGCAAGACCGAGATCCTGCGCGAAGTGCTGGCACGCCATGCCGATGTCCGGGAACCACTGGACGTGCTGGCCGCCATGGGTGGGCTCGAGATCGCCACCATGGTCGGCGCGGTGCTGCAGGCTGCGCAGGAACGTCGTGTCGTAGTGGTGGATGGTTTTATTGCCAGCAGTGCCGTGCTGGTGGCGCATGCGCTGCAGCCCCTGGTCTTGCAACGCTGCGTGTTTGCCCACCGCTCCGGTGAGCGTGGCCACGAATTCATGCTGCAGCATCTGGGGGTGTATGCGCTGCTGGACCTGGGCCTGCGCCTGGGTGAAGGTTCGGGCGCGGCGTTGGCCTGGCCACTGCTGCAGTCCGCCTGCGCCGTGTTGCGCGAGATGGCCAGTTTTGCGTCGGCCGGGGTGTCGGAGAAATCAGATCTGCCTGCGGATCTGCCGGTACCCGCGGCCTGAACACAGGGCACGGTCTTGCGTCACTTTCTGCTGGCCATCCAGTTCTTTACCCGCATTCCGATAACCGGGCGGCTGGCGGACTGGGTGGGCTTTGACTCCGCCATGTTGCGTGCCAGTGCCGGGCATTTCCCGGGGGTGGGCGTCGTCGTCGGTGCGCTGGTGGCCGCTTGTACGGCCGTGTTGTTGGCCCTGCTGCCGACTGGTCCGTTGGCGCCGCTGGTGGCAGCGGTGTTGGGCACCGTGCTGAGTGTCATGGTGACCGGTGGTTTTCACGAGGACGGACTGGCCGATGTGGCCGATGGCCTGGGCGGTAGCAGCGACCGCGAACGGGCATTGGTCATCATGAAGGACTCGCGGGTCGGCGCATTTGGTGTGCTGGCCGTGGTGCTGGCGCTGCTGGCCAAGGTGTCATTGCTCGCATTGATAGGCTCGGTCAGCCCGCGCTGGATGGTGCTGGGTATTTTTGCCGCGCACGTGGTGTCGCGCACCTGGCCGCTGCTGTTGATTCGGCTGATGCCACACGTGGGTGATGCGGCCGGTTCCAAATCCAAGCTGCTGGCGGACCAGATCAGCGGTGCCAGCCTGTTGACGGCAGGCATTTGGTGTTTTGGTGCTCTAGCCCTCGTATTGATTGAACAAGGCGCTATCAATTCAGGAGTCTTTAACGCTTGGGTCTGGATGCAAATCCAACCGCTGGTGTTGGCGCTGCTGGCCTCGGCTCTGGCATTTGTTTATATGGGTCGCCTGCTGTGGCGCCGCCTGCAGGGCTTTACCGGCGATGGTCTGGGCGCCACACAACAGGTCTGCGAAATCGCCTTCTACCTGGGCCTGGCGCTGGCGTTATGAAGTTATGGTTGGTGCGCCACGCGCAGCCCCTGGTGGCAACCGGCGTGTGTTACGGCGCGCTGGATGTGGCCGCCGACCCGCGCGCGACGCACCAGGCCGCACAGGCACTGGCAGTCGCCTTGCCTGCAAATACCCGGGTCATCTCGTCGCC
The DNA here is from genome assembly GCA_040384785.1 of Pseudomonadota bacterium. GTDB lineage: Bacteria > Pseudomonadota > Gammaproteobacteria > Burkholderiales > Burkholderiaceae_C > Allorhodoferax. The sequence goes on along the minus strand of JAZKIR010000009.1, from coordinate 44,192 downwards.
GCTGCAAAGATGTGAGCAACTCAAGCAGGTTTTACGAGGGCTACGGCCCGATTTGTCATATGAGTCCGATCACCGCTTGGTGGAAATGGATTTCGGCCGCTGGGAGGGACAGCACTGGGACGCCATAACCCGCGCCGAGCTGGATGGCTGGACGGCATCCTTTGATACCTGGCGCTGTGGCGGGGCGGAAAGCGTACAGGATGTCATGGCCCGGGTGGGCGCGGTGTGGGACGAGACCTTGGCATACAAGCAGCCCACGGTGTGGCTTACCCATGCCGGCGTCATCCGCGCGGCCAACTTGCTGGCGCGGGGCCAGCGACAGATTGACGATGCCAGGCAGTGGCCGTCCGACGCTCCCGCATGGGGCGCGTGGCAGGTACTGGAAATTCAACACGCTAAAGGGTGCTGAACACGCCCCCGCGCGTGTCAGTGGCGTGCTGGCGATATTTACCCAATAATGGTTTCACTCCACTGTAAAGAGGTGTTATGCGCACTCTGATTTTTCCAGGCCTGCTGCTTGCGGCTGCGGCCCACGCGCAGGACTTCCGGGCGTCGATGTTGCCATCAGCGCGCGAGCAAGCGCAGTACATCGTTGGTACGTCCAACCAGCACTGGGTTGGTGGCCAGGTCAACTGGTACTACAACCCACTGAACCAGCCGTCTAATCTCAGCACGGCCGCAGTGGTCAACGCCATGCAGGTGGCGGCGGCCCGCTGGAGCAGCATGTGCAATGTGACGTTTACCTATATGGGTACCACGTCTGCAACGCCCATCGTCGACGGCGGCGCGGCAAGTGTTGACCGTATCAATGTGTTTGGCTGGGGTCTGCTGCAAGGTGACCAGGCAGGTTATGGCGCATACACGCAATGGTGGTGGGTGGGAAACGGGCTGGTCGATGCGGACATCATCATCAATACCGCCTTCAACTGGACGGCGCAAAATGTGGAAGCCATCATGACGCACGAAGTAGGCCATGCCCTTGGCATCAGCCATTCGGATGTTTCCACCTCCGTGATGTTTTCCAGTCCGTACCACAGTTACAGTTATATGCGTACGCTGCGCGGCGATGATGCCGATGCCTGCGCTGCGCTGTATGGCGCTTCCAGCACGGTGAACTCCAACCGGGCCTTCAATTGGGCCGAAGCGGTGTACTCACAATACCTGTCGCCAAGCCTCGCGGTGTCTGCCATTTTCGACGGCTACTACTATCGGTACTACCCGGGCACCAACAGCTACGTCGGCACACGGGACGGCAATGTGTATTACATGGGCTCGAATGGTGTGATCCAGAACATGGGTACGTTGAACAGCTACACGACGCAGGTGCACAACGCCGGATACTGAACTCCACCGCAACGTCTGTTTACTGGAGGCATCGTGAGCAAGCAACCAAGGGATTGTCTTGATTGCGAATTGGCGAATATCGCAATAATGCAATATGCCAACCCGCCGCAACTTCATCCAAACCGCAGCTATTGCAGCCACGCCTCTGGGTTTTGGAAGTGGTTGGGCCGCCACCAGTGACCCCTCACGGCTGGCTCTGGTCATTGGCAACAGTGCCTACCGCGATTCTCCACTGATCAATCCGCTCAACGATGCCAAAGCCGTGGGTGGGCTGTTAACGGACGCGGGTTTCACCATCCATTCGCACCTCAACGCCAGCCGTGCCGACATGACGGGCGCTATCGAACGCTTTGGCATTGCGATCAAGCGTTCAGAAGTAAAAATGGTGATGTTTTACTACGCCGGACACGGTGCCCAACTGGACTGGCGCAACTATCTTTTGCCGGTTGACGCGGCAATCGCCAAGCAGGACGACATCAAGAGCCAATGTGTCGATCTGAATCACCTCATAGGCTTGTTCGGTGCTGCCAAAGACAAAACCTTTGTGGTGATCCTCGACGCCTGCCGCGACAACCCCTTTGGCACATCCCACCGACCCGATCAAAAGGGCCTGTCGCAGTTTGATGCACCGGTCGGCAGCCTGCTGGCCTACGCCACGTCGCCCGGCAGCGTGGCCGCCGATGGCAGTGGACTCAACGGGCTGTACACCGAAAATCTGGTGCGTGAATTGTCCCAGCGCGGAACCCGCATCGAAGACGCCCTGAAGCGCGTCCGACTCAATGTGCGCCTAGCTTCCAAAGGCGCGCAAATACCCTGGGAGACTACATCACTCGAAAGTGATGTCTTCGTTTTTAACGATGGACAACGCAAACTCAGTGAAAGCGAGTTGGAAAAACTGATCGAGGCAGACGTCACCGAGTGGGCGCGTATCAAGTCCTCGCGTCTGGCAGAGGACTGGGTGGGCTATCTGCGCAAGTTTCCCAACGGTCGTTTTGCTGAAATAGCCCAGATGCGACTGAGCCGCTTGCTGGCAGCCGTAGAAAGAGCGCAGGAACAGGCTGCACTGGAGGAACAGAAGCAAGTCGCGCAACAGCGCCTTGCCGCCGAGCGGCAGAAACAAGAGGAAGAGCAGCAACGCCAGAAAGAACAGCAAGCCCTCGCCTTGCAGCGTCAACAGGAGCAAGAACGTCTGGACCGCGAGCGGGAGAAGGCGAAGCTACTGGATGCCACGCGGGTGGCAGCGCAACGCAAGAAGCTGGAAGACCAACGTTTGTTGGCAGAGCAACAACAAACACAACGTGTTGCGCAAGAAAAGCTGGAGCGTGAACGACTTGAGCGCATGGAAGCCGACGGTATCGCTGCAACCGAAAAGCAAAAACGCGAGGAAGATGAACGATTGGCCCTTGTTAAAGCCGAGTCTGCGGCCAAGGCAAAACCAGGAGCCATTTCGAGTCCTCCAGCAGTGGCGCAGGGTTCTGCAATTGATCTCAGGGCCGGGGTTGCCATGCCTATGCTCAGTAGGCCTTCTGCTAATCCATTCTCTGCAGGACGTTATCCACTGGGACGCATTTACACCATTGGCGACGAGGCTACTTTTCGAGTAACAGAAATTCTGACAGGCGTTGAATCGCGAACTTTTACCAATCGTGTGACGAAAGTCGACTACGAAGCGGACCGGGTTGAATTCAATGATGGGAAAATTGTCACGGATTTGCTGGGGAACCCCATCAAGGGATACGAGGTCGGTGAAGACGTTATGCGATACGATCCCCCGCTACAAACTACTCCTTTTGAACTCCAAATCGGCAAAAAATGGACCGCTGCTTTTCGGATAATTGCGAAATACGGCAATGTTTCACGTGGCTATTTAGATCTGCAGATCGTCAAGAGAGAAAGCATAAGTGTTGCGTCTGGAAGCTTCGATACCTTTCGGGTTCAGGGGCGTGGTCATAGAAGTCGGTTTGAATTGGGGAGCAGTCCACTTATCCGCATTGAGACTGAACTTTGGTTGGTACCGGGGCTCAACTTTCCCATAAGAACAGAAGCAAGACTCAGGGGGATGGGCAGTTATGGAACCGAACGGCAAGAACTGGTGTCCCTACGTCAGCAAGTTTTTCAGTCTGATTCGGTCTGAATAAGAGCAGGTAGATTCGGGTACAGCGACTAAGACATCAAAGAAACACAGATACAAATGTCGTTATGAATTCAAATTTTCAACGGGTAGTCAGCAGGCTTGGCAGATTCGCATTCGCTTTTTATTGGGCTGCTGCCGCTCTGTCCGCCACTGCGCAAAAAACCGATGGCGTGCTGGCTTCCAGCTTAAGCAATGGCGGCGAGAAGCGATATGCATTGGTGATAGGAAATGCAAGCTACAAATACTTGCCGCGGCTGAATAACCCGACCAACGATGCGCAAGACATGTGCAGTGCGCTGAAGAAACTGGGTTTCGACACCATGTGTTTTGAGAACCAGCGTACCAAGCGGGAAATGAAGGATGCGGTGATCCGTTTCACGCAAAAGTTAGCTATCAACAAAGGCGTTGCATTGGTTTTTTACGCGGGGCACGGCATGCAGGTCAAAGGTGAGAACTATTTGGTTCCTTCAGAGGCTGAGTTGCGATCTGAAGCAGATATTGACGATGAATCCCTCAACGTCAATTACCTGATGGCGCAACTGGACAACGCAAAAAATCCCTTTAATGTGGTCATCCTGGATGCGTGTCGCAATGACCCCATCTCGCGCGGCTGGCGGAGTGTGAGTCGTGGTCTGGCACAAATCGAGGCGCCCGTCGGAAGCGTGATCATCTTTTCCACGGCACCAGGAACAGTGGCGTTTGATGGTGTTGGACGCAATGGGTTGTTTACAAAACACTTGCTCAAAAACCTGACGGCGCCTGGACTGTCCCTGGAGGAAATGATCAAGCAGGTTAGTCGTGGTGTGACAGAAGAGTCAAGGAAGGAAGGTATAAACCAAACCCCGTGGTGGAATTCCTCGTTCACGGGAAGTTTTTGTTTTGCGGGTTGTATCGATGCCACACGGGTCGAAGAATTGGTCAGAATTCGCGAGCAAAAGGAGCGGTTGGAGCGTGAGCTGGAACAGGCGCAGAAGGAAAGTGCAGCGCGGCAGGCAGTATTGGCAGCACAGCAGGCCAAGTCCCGCGAGCGGCAGACCGAGCTTGAGAAACAAGTCAAACAACTAGAGGAAACGAAGTCAGAGAGCGCAGGTACCAAATCTTTGGCAGTGGAAGAATTGACTGCGACAAAGGCACAGCTTGAATTGGTGCGTAATGAGCGGCAGAGGCAGGAGGGAGTGCAACGTTTGCAAAGTGAGCAAATGCAGCAACTCCAGGCTCGGCAGAAAGAGTTGGATCAAAAGACCGCAGAGTTTGAAGCAATGGCCCGCAAGGTCGACTTGCTGGAGCGGGAAAGAAATGAGACGCAGCGGGTGATTGCGGATGAGCGAGCCAGGAATAAACCGCTTGGTGAGCCGCAGTCCGTTCCCGTAAAGAAGGAGCGCACGGTACACATTGTTCCGACACTTTGATGTGCGCAAAGAGGCAATCAAAAATATTTGTGTGAAATCGTAACTTCGCCCACAATGGCCTTTGCCGTACTTGGATAGCGGCTATATCTTAGGGAGATTACTGTGTACCAAAATATTGCCGTAAGAACCGTGTTTGCCTTCGCAGCGTTGACGCTGCTGGGAACGTCGCCCGCTCGGGCTGACGATGATGATTTTTCTTTTTCAGCCGGGCTGAGGGCCTGGAATAGCCAGTGGCAGGCAAATTCTTTTCCAACTGTTGGTGGCACCACAGTCGCTGTCCACTCCGACTCTACGACAAAATTGGTGCTTATCCCTGTATTCTCGGTGCGCTACAAAGACTATGCGCTATCGGCCAGTCGCTCCATGCAAACGAGCTACACCCTTTCCGACGGCCTGCACCCGCCCGTTGACGAGCCTCGCGAAGAGACGGATATCAATCTGTCCTATTCCCTGATTCAGGGTCTGTCTGCTTCCGTTGGAATGAAGGAAGTCAGATGGGGTACCGTGGTCATCAAAGGTCCTACTTTGGCGCTCACCGGGAGCGCACCCATTGGGGCGGGCATTGGTATGTACGGGACGGGTGGTATGGGTTGGTTGGACGTACAAATGCCAGGACTCCCAACGCTCAACGCCGACTATGCGCTGGGCGAGTTTGGGCTAACCTATTCCTTTGATACCAAGGCCTCTCTAAAAGGTCTGACGGCGACCCTGGGTTATCGCTATCAGAAGATCACCGCCAAATCGTTTTCCATCGTCAACAACCGCGACGTCAATGACATCACCTCGGGGATGACCTTAGGGCTTATTGCACGGTTCTGATATGTGAATCGCCGCTAGCGTGCGGCGCCACGCTGCAACAACTTCTTGCGCACCAGCTGGATGTTGTTGCGCAGCGCATACAGCTCATCCGTGTACGACAGCGGCACTATAATTTTCTCCACATGGCGGTCTATTTGATTGAGCTCGTCGACCAAGGCGGTGGTGTCCTGTTCACCGTCGGCTCGCGCCTCCAGCTCGCGCAACTGGGCGTACCAGCGGAAGATGCGTGAGCGCACCCGAAACGCATACAGCGGCGGCACCACGCGTGACAGCGGTAGCAGCACCGCCAAAATAATGCCCATGGCCAGCCACATGCGTTCCACCAGGTTGGCCACCCAGAACGGCAGGTAGCGCTGCAACAGCGGGGCGCCGCCCTGGATGCTGCGCTCGGCTTCCTGGGCCACCGGTAGCTCGTTGAACTTCACATTCGGGTATTCGCGGGCGTGTTTGAACCAGCCGGCGCTGCCGTGTATGGTGTTGCCGGCCAGCGCGAACAACTGCAGCAGGGCCGGGTGTGTCCCAGCGCGTGTCAGCAGCGTGGTGGTGGGCGCCACCAGATGCACATCCTGCGGCGGAATATTGGCCGCCAGATCCACCACGCCGCGCGGCAGCAGTGCGGGGCTCAGAAACGCAAAGCGTCGGGAGTAGGCCTCACTCTGCGCAAAGTCCATCAGCTTGATGCCCGGCGTTTGCAGCAGCATCTGCACCATGGCCGACTCGGGCGCGGACGCGAACACAATGGCATCGAGTTCACCACCCAGAAAGGCCACCGTGGCCGGTGTCTGCTCCAGCTGCGACAGGGTCAGGGACTGCGGGTCCACGCGGTTGCTGTCCAGCAACTTGTGCATCAGTGTGGGCACGCCGCTGCCCGGTGTGCCGACATTGACGCGCAGGCCTTGCAACTGGGTCAAGGATTCCAGCGTGCGCGGAGCCGTGGCGCCCGGTGCGGTGTCGCGATAGAACAGCCAGACCGGCTCCAGAAACAGGCTGCCCAGCGACTCCAGTTCCGCGTCACCGGGTGCCATGGCGTCGCCGGTGCCGCCTTGCACGAAGCCGAGGTCGGCCTTGCCCTCGCGCAACAGCCGCAAGTTGTCGGCTGAGCCCTCGGACGGCAATAACACGACCGTGATCCCGTCCTTGGCCAGCAGGCTGGCATAACGTTTACCAAAGGCCTCGTAGGCGCTTTGCTCGGGGCCGGTTGCCAGCGTCACACGCTTGGGTGGATTCGGGTCCAGCCACCAGTAGGCCAAGGCCAGCAGCGCGAAGGTCAGCAGAATGAAGGGGCCAACCGAAACCAGTAGGTCGCGCAAGGACAACAGGGTGAAGCGTATGGATTTGGTCACGCTGCAACCTTAGCACGCCGTGCCCGCATGGGCGGCGGGTCTTGTGTGTCTAGGCGTTGTCTGCGGCGATATAGGCCAACACCGGGCTTAGATCCTGCAGGGGTGGCGCGCAGCGCAAAGCCTGGTCGGAAGAACACCAGGGGTAGGGGAGCGCGGACACCCAGCCCATGACATCGCCGACGGTGTCCGGTGGCAGGGACTGCATGGCTTCAATCCGAATGTCCAATGTGTGGGCCAGGCCCGACGCCGGGTCGAAACACCAGTCGTAGCGGCCGCAGCCCACACGCACGGCCCGGCTGTCTTTTTCCGTCATGGCGACCAGCCAGTTGCAGGAGAATGCCAGGTCTTGCGCAGCCGGCGGTGCGGACAGGCAGAAGGTATAGACGTTCTCGTAATTCACGGCAAAGCGGCGCACCAGGGTGTCGGTGATGGCTTCACGCCCGTTCGATACCGGCGGGAAGCTTATCGCACCCTGGCGCACCTGCATTTGCAGCGATGCGTCCGCGGTGAAGGCATGGTCCATCCGGTGGGGACGGTTGCCGTCTTTGGCGTGAAAATAGGCGAGCATGGCATCGGCAGGGTTTTGCATGGTCTTGTGATCCGGGAGGGTATGAAGCACGTCCAACGTGGGCGCGGCAGCCTGCAGTGTGCCGCTGCCGCTGGGTCGGATCAAACAGAAATTATTCTTGTAGGGGCATCGATTTTTTGGATGCCACTGAAGACCCGTCAGTTCATCGGAGCGGGCGTCTTGTCATCAAAGTCGCAGCAATGGTTGACACCACATTGCCAGCACTGTGGTTTGCGTGCCTGGCACACATAACGCCCATGCAGTATCAGCCAGTGGTGCGCGTCGACCATGTACTGCGCCGGAATGCGTTTGAGTAATTGCTGTTCGACGGCGAGGGGCGTGGCACCGACCGCCAGTCCGGTGCGGTTGCCGACGCGAAAAATATGGGTGTCCACTGCCATCGTGGGTTCACCAAAGGCCACGTTCAATACGACGTTGGCGGTCTTGCGGCCCACGCCCGGCAGGGCTTCCAGCGCTTCGCGCGTGCGCGGCACCTGGCCGCCGTGCTGGTCGACCAGCATGCGGCAGGTCTGCAGTAGATGTTTGGCCTTGCTGTGGTACAGGCCTATGGTCTTGATGTAGGACTCCAGCCCGTCCAGACCTAGATTCAGGATGGCCTGGGGCGTATTGGCCACCGGGTAGAGCTTGCGCGTGGCCTTGTTGACGCCCACGTCGGTTGCCTGCGCGCTCAGCAGAACGGCCGTCAACAGTTCGAACACACTGGTGTATTCGAGCTCGGTCACCGGCATGGGGTTGGCCGTCTGCAGCGTGGCAAAAAAAACTTCGATCTGGGGCGCTTTCATGGGTCAGAACACGATCCGCAAAGCGGCCATTGTCGGGCATAGTAGGGTGCTTGGGTGTGCTCAGGTCGGACTTGAAACTTCCAGACTTCCAGCCCCCACTGAAGGGAGTTGAGATATTCAAAGGGGGAGAGGCTCGATAAATCCGGGATTTCATGGGAAATGGCGGCACCAAGTGGGATGGGTCACGAAAATCACTTTCCTGTCACGAAAATATCGTGACAAAGGGGTTCGCCCTCGTAGCCCGTGGCGCTAAATCCAGTGGAATCCCTTGGCCATCATCGCGGCCAGTCCTAAGGCCACAGCTATGGTGGCTCCAAAGCCTACGCGGAAGTCGGTCCGCATATCACTGCGCGTGGTGGTGAAATCGGCCCTGGAATCGCGCCGAAGGTCCGAAAACTCGCCTTTGACTTCACGCCGAAGATCCGCAAACTCGCCCTTTGTCTCACGGCGAAAGTCCTTGATCTCACCCTTGATCTCGGCGGTGTCCTTTTGAAGGTGCTCCACCGCCGTTTCCAATTTGTTGACCCTCTGTTCCATCTTGCCATTCTCGCCTTTGCCATCGCCCTCTGCAACGGGTGGGGTAACCGGCGGTCTATTTGGCGGTGCACCCACGGTCGATAGGAATTCGACCGGAATTGAATCTTTGATCAAAGGCCATAGCGTATTGAGGCGATCCACGATGCCAATCAGAGCGGGGGCAATCAAACTTGCCGCGTCTGGGGATGTGTACACCTGGTAGATCGTTAGACGGGCCATTTTGAGCTGCCCAATAAAGTTGCGCTGCACTTCGGGAGCGTCCGCCCATTGCTCCACATAGCTCACATAGGCATCCAGCGCGGCATTAAACAGGTTGTCATACTTGCTGGCATAGTTGATTGCGAGCAGGCGAACGACACGTTGATAAATACCGACGACCTCGCGCATGGATTCTGGCGGAACGCCAAGCATTTTCACATCGGCGCCAGCTCGGCTTATCTGATCCCCAATGATCTCCTGAAGCATTGAAACCTCTTTGAAGATCAACGCTGCACGCTTTCCATCCGTGGGCGACGATTGCACTTCCTTCTCGTAGGTCAACAAAAGCGAACGGTAGTTCGCGACGTTGATCGCAAATGACTCCGTAGAAACGAGGTCATACGATTCTTTGGTGACGTGATCTTGTGCTGCTGACATTTACCTCTCCTGTAGAGCGGAAACTGTAACAGGAGGTTTCAATTGGTCTTCATAGGCACCCTGGTCCGCCCGCCAAGGGAGTTCCAAAAGGCCACCACGCTCTCAAGCGCAGAATGCAACCTCCAATAACCGGCCAGACCAAGGGAGCGACGATGGAAATCGTAGACGACGACTTTGACCCCAACGCGGACTTTGAAGGCGACTTGATCACAGTGGTGGGCAGCGCGTTCCACCAGCCGATTGCCGACCTCATTGGCAGACTTGCGGAGCGCAATCCGAATCCCTCAGAGAGTTACATGGCCGGGCACTATGAAAATGGGTACTGTGCGTCCATCGTGATGCTGTTAGTCTTGGCTTTTGAGTCGTACGTGACCAGAGTGAGCTATCGTCGATTCAGGGAACATGGCGAAACCAGGGACCCGAAAAAGAAGATCAGCACTGTGGACTACCTCTGCAGCCTGGACAGCGGCTTTCCCTACGTTGACGCTTTGACCGAGGCGTACATAATCCGCGACAGCCTCGCGCATGCCCACCTCTGGCAGGTGGACTATGTGATTCGGCGCGACAGAACCGACGTGACCAAACGCGAATTGTTTCAGGGCTATGGCGACATAAAGATGAGGGCGCGTGTTGACCTGAACACGGGTAAGACCAAGTACCTGGGTCTTAATGTTCTTCCAACCTCAATAGGCGTGCCAGAGGCCGCCACGGTCTTTCGAGTCATCGCTGAATCGTTGCGCCACCTTGCCAACGCTGGATTGGTTGAACAGGCCGCCGTCGGTGGCCATGTCGGCTATGGACGCAAACAGGTGCAATTTTGGTCATTGCACGCCGTGCTTGCTGAGATGGCAAATCCACAGAACGGCAGCCCGCAATGAAGTGATTTCCACAACCCCCGGCTATTTGGAAACGCGGTCGGAATAGTGGCGCGATCGCTTCCAAACAAATACCCTTTTTTGCCCTATCGCAAACGTGTCGGGCTCTGAACAATTGAGGCATCACAAACCACTTTAACGAGGTGCCTTGATGAATTTACCCGCCGAGCTTTCCCCCGAAGCAGCCGCCTGGATGCGCGTGCAAATGACCATTGCCGCAGCCCGTGCGGTAGAGCCGCTGCAAGCTGAAATCAACCGTGTAGACGACTGGGCAAACGGCCTCTTTGCGGCGCTCAGGGACGTGTTGCCGGTGCTGTTGCGCAAGAACCCAGAACTGGCCCGCCAGATCGCACCGCAGTGGCGCAAGGCGGCGGAAGACTTCGACCGCATCCACCTGCAAGGCAAGCCCGCAAAACCTGATGAACCACTGGAGTTTTTGGAAGCGAGGAAAATGCTGTATCGAATCTTCGGATTGATGGGCGTGTGGACCGAGGCGGAGCAACAGACGCCAGTGAAGGGCGGAGCCAAGGGGCGCAAGGTCGTTATTGACTTTGAGAAGCAGCATCCGTTGTCGGAGTTTCCGAAGGCGCGAAGGGCCTGAACTGCACAAGGCGCGACGTCGCGCCTTGCGAATTCGGTCGAGTTTTCATCGGTGACGTAACCATTCTTGTTAGGTGCTGAGGTAGGAAAATTTGCGTTTGAACGCAAATTTGCCAGTCCGGTATGAGCGAAGAGATGATGTTTTCAAAATTGCGTACGTACGCAATTTTGAAATTAGGGCGTGGGAGTTTTCCGCAAGCGTCTTGCAGAACGAGCCGCTTTCAATCTCTTACGCTCTGCTGCTGCAGCAAGTTGCTCAGGTGTCGGTTTCCACTCTTGATTTTTCTTTATAAGCGCTTGGTTATCTGGATTGCTTAGAAAGGCGGCTCGCTCTCTGCGAGAGGCCTCTCGTTTGGCCTCTGCATCAAAGCGGGGGCCGCGAGTTTCTAGGATTTTTTCGTAATCGGGATTTACGATGTAACTCAAAATCACCCTCTGCACGTGCTGGCTCAAGTCTTTATCGGGAAGCCCTTTTGATGTGCGAACGAATTCTTGAATTCTGCCCTTTGCCCGCTCAAGTTGCCTCTCAGCGTTAGCATGAAGTTTGGGTTCATTTCTAACAAAGTGAGCTCCCAGATAATCCACAAGGGTTTCATCCACGGAGATGGAAGTGGCTTTGCCGTTAGCAGTGACGTGGATACGCATGGGGGGCCTTTAAAAGCGACTTTTTGTCGCATCGGTATTATTTTACCGCCCTGGAAACGGAAACGGACCGGTATTATTTTACCGATTTCGTTCCTAAAACGTGTGAATACGTGGCGTTTGGTGTAATATTGCGTTGTCCATCGAAAGATGGCCGGGCTTGGTCGCCCGGAAGTCAAGGCGCAACATCCGCGCCCTTTTAGGTCAGCGGATTTTCTTTTTTTCCAGTGTTGCGCTGGGCATGGTTCCCTTTTTGGCGGGCCGTGTGGGACACCCGCAAGGGTGTGCCGGTTCCTTGACCCGGTCGACCAACCTGCACGGTCTGCCTCCTTACTTGGTCGTGAGGCGGCAGTTTCGAAACTGTTGTCAAGGAGCCATCATGGCTAACACTCACGCTTTGGCGGGCGCTCGCGCCCCGCATCGCCCCTATCTCAAAGGCGTACCCCGCCCCCTTACCTGGATAAAGCGCCGCGCCCGCAGCCTGGAGCGCGCTTATGCGATTCCACGCCGGATTGCACTGCTCAATGCGCGCATTGACTGGGCTCACTTTCAACCTGTCGTAACGCTGTAAGGGGACCGCCATGAACCACTTCACCATCAGCGAAGACGAATACAACCGCATCAACGCGGTGCGGGGCCAATTGGGGCTGATCTGTGGCTTGCTATGCGCCAGAGACGCAAATTCCGCCCTTTTTGATGCGTCTGATTTGAACGACTTTATATCGGCGCAACACGACACCATCAGGAACGTAGTGAAAGCCGTTGACGCGCGCTACGAAGCGCGTCAAGAAGACGGCCAATTGAATTATCTGCATTGGACCTACGCCCTAAAAATTGCGTCCGGAGACAGCATTCACACACCAAACGGCTCTGAAAAATACGTCATGGAGGGCTTGGCAAAAGCATACAGAATGGATGCTGACATGGGACACGTCATGGAATTGTGGATCGGGATACTCCAAAAACAACGACCAGCACCCATGGCAGCCGCGAAGAAGCCGGCACCACGCAAGCGCGACAAGCTGGCGGGCGATGTGAAACCTGATTTGCGGGCCAAAGATGCAAAAATCAAAGCCCTTTCAAAACGGGCGGAGGTGGTGTGATGCAAGCAACCCATAGCAGCAGTGGACGGCCCCTGGTCAGAGCCAAGCCCAAAGGCGGGTTCACCACGAAAGAAGCCGTTGAGGTCGGCCTTGAATTGATGAGGTTGAGGGCAGCAGTTCAACACGGTGATTTCATCCCGTACCTGTACTTGATTGACTATTCCCACAGTGAGGCCACCCGCCTGATGCGGATCGCGCGTGCGTTTCATGGCAATGCCTTTGCGCAGCTTTTGGAAGCTGCAGAAAACGTTGCCAAACTGAACGAATTGCTAGCTCTGGATACGGATGAACTAGCCGCTCTCAAATCCGGTGGCGAGGCGCGCGGCCTGACACTGCGATGCCTAAAGGACATGACCGTTTTGGAACTCAGAGCCGCCATTCGCGGCGAGGCTCGTTTGCGCGTTCAGGCGTCCCTTACTGCCGAAGAAGCGCGGGTGCTGCAAGCGTACCGCGCACGCGCAGGCCAGGTCGAGGATGTGATCGACAAGCGTACGGGCTTGCCGCCCAGGCCAATCGACCTGTTCACGACCGATGGCACGGGCGGTGCACCGTGAGCGCGCCCAAGGCAACCGGCTGGCACGTGGCGGGCCTGCAATTGGTCAACCCCATCGGCACATGGCGCATGGCATGCCCGCACGTCAATCATGGCACGCGCTATCAGTCCGTGAAGTTTCACCCGGCACCGGCTCGCGCAGCGTACCGGGCCACTGTTGCGGGGGCAGCGTCATGAAGGCCACACCGCAAAGCATCCTGCATGCATTGGCCGCGAAGCATCCCCCGCCGCAAGGCTTTGATTTCTGCCTGGGCAAGCGCAGTGCCGCCGATGCGCTGGAGTACGGTGGCGATCTGCGCGCCCTTGACGATGCGTGCGCCACCCATGGGGAGTTTGCTGACTGCCTGAGTCAAATGCTGTTGTCGGCCAGCAAGGCGGTGCTGCTGATGAACCTGTCCCGCCGCCTTGCATTCATGGAGCGGCAACTGTGTGATGCAGGCTTCTATACGGCGCAGTTGGTGGAACTGTTGGCGCTGGATGATCAGGCATTGGCGTATTTCGCGTCCGGGTTGGAGGTCCACGGCGTGACGCTGGCCACGCTGGTGATCATGCGCCCCTTGCAGATCAGGGCGCTACTGCACCAGGGCAAACCCAACATGGTCGAGTTGACCATGGCGGAAGAACTATTGCTGAGCCACTACCGGTTGTGTTCGCGCAATTCGCGGAAGGCGATATGGCGGGCGGCGCGGCTGATGGCGCGGTCCGCCGCTGGGTCAGCGTAGCACCAGCCTAAGTCCACCAGCACCACGGCCTGCCTTTGCAGGCCGTTTTGCTTTGCGCCTGAAAACTCCGGCCGCGCTCGCTGAGCGTATCTGATGGGTAATACTGTGCGGATGGAAAACACCCAACCCACCAAAATCGACACGTTCACATGGGACAACCTCAAAGCCGACGGACCCCACACGCACATCAGCGTCATGGAGCTGTTTCTGCAGTCCGTGGCACAGCCGTCCCTTGAGGCAGTAGAGCGCAAGCTTGATGAGATTCGGAGCAGCGTCGATCCCTTGGCGGGCTTCGAAATGATCGAATACGAGCCGCTGTACTCTTCGACCCTACAGGGCTACTTTTTGGTCGTGCAATCGATATGGGAGCGGCAACTGCGTGGTTACCTTATCGCCTGTGCCCTGGAACTGGGGTGGGTAAGCAAGGACATTCTCCTGCTGAAAAAGGACACCTGGGAGCGGCTCCAGGCGCAGTTTCTCAAACTGCGTGGGATCGCGCTGAGTGAGTTCGAAAGCTTCCAAGATTTGCACCTATTGCATCTGTTGGGAAACGCCTGTAGGCATGGTGATGGCGATTCGGCCAAGCAGATATTTTCCGCTTATCCGGGGCTTTGGGCCAACTGGCCACCGACCCGACCTGAGTGGTGGGATGGGCCTCCACTCAAAGACATCCCGACGCACCCCTCGTTTGAGCAAGTGACCCTGCCTCATGCTCTGTTGAAACAGATGGTGCAGTCGGTGATCTGGTTTTGGGAAGACTACGACTACATCTACACCAACAGCATCAAGTCCAAACACCACACCGTACCGCGCACCCTCGGCAAAATGCGCCAGAACCGCGCAGAGCGAGTGCGTGTATGGTCTGCATCGGCTCCATTGGCGGATACCGCATAGTCCCGCCAACAAGAGACAATCATTCTGAAACTAATCGGAGATGGCCATGGTTTGGTGCCCTTACACAGGCGTTGAAACGGACATTGCTGCATGCAACAAAGAACACATCATCCCTTTGTCTCTAGGGGGCAGCAACGGGTTCACCCTGCCGGTGGATGCCGCAATCAACGCGCGGTTGGGCAGTGAGGTTGATGCGGCACTCTCAGACAAGGACTTGCTGACCATGTTTCGCCGAAGGGAGTTCGACGCCCGAGGCCACAGCAAGATAGCGCCTACGGTGAAGGTACGAAATGCGACATACGGGCCTGACAGTCGGCCCGCCCAAGTCACGCTCAGAGGCAAAGAAGGGTTGACGATCTGGGATGCCCGCGATAGAAGTGAGGTGCCAGAAGAGAACCTCCCTGGAACGCAAATGGAGTTGAAGTTCATCATCGATCCCTATGCCCGCATGCGATTTACTGCCAAGGTCGCATTGGCTGCTGGGTATGAGATTTACGGAGAACTTTTCAGAGAAACTGCAGACCACGCCTCCGTCCGTGCATTGATGCAAGCCGCCTCATTTGATGACGCAAAGAAAACGTTCTCCAGTCTCAATATGCGAGGACTCTTTGAGCACATGCCTGTCGCAGACGATCAAGTCCACTACGTTCAAATGGAAAAAACTGCTTGCGCCGCAGTTGCCGGTTCGGTTGTTCTTGCCCGTCCCATGCAGGACAGCGTGGCTTTCACCGTTGGAATCCTCGGCCAGTGGGTAGGCATGCTGAATGTGCCAGCCGATACGGAACGCTACCCATATGAAGGCTTGCACGACCTCGGACACGCAGTCCTGCTGATAGACGGCAAGACTGAGCGCCAGCCCTACAGGGAATTCGTCCGACGACTACTTGAGACAATGACCGGCGCGCCCGTCCCCATGCCACCGGGCATTGGTGAATCTGCGTAGCGGTTCGAGTTTCGGTCGCGCACTTCAGAGCGACCATGCGCAGTGGCTGGAAAACAGCCCCTAGGAGCCGCTATCGCCCATGACTGGGGCATAGGGTGCTATTACCGGCCGCAAAGCGCCAATCCCCGGGGGATTAGGCCCTTGCCGGGCGTTTCTGATGCCAAGGGTCCGCCGCCAAATCGCCACGGCCAGGGAATTCATGCAGACGCTGGCCCAACAGTAGCCCGGGAATGCATCAAACGGCCTCCCAAATCGTCCCACGGCAAAAAGACATAGCAGCGCCTATGCGGCGCGGCAAAACGCGGCAAACAGCCTTGAATCAGTTCGCGTGAAATTTGGATGGGGGGAGGTGCGCAGCCGCCATGCAAGCCATTGGGGTTTTGGGAACCAGGACCCTATGCCCAATTGGGTTGACGTGCTAGAGGCACCGGGTGCAACGGCTGCGCGGGAAGAGTGTTTCGGATTCAGCCGCTGGCCAATAACTAAAGCGCTTTAGTTGCCTGGTCAGGGAAAGCCCTTTGATCATCGGGGCATGAAGTATTCCGAATTTGAACCCATTGATATCAGTCGTGGAACAAACCAGCAACTTGCCTTGGTCAACGACAGCTTTGAAGGCAAAGTGCCAGAAGTTTGGCGCGATATGGCAGAACTCAATTTCGTGGCGATGCGTTGCCATGCATCCCTTGGTTCCATCACCGACAGTTCGCTGGTTGAGATGGCAGTGATGCTGGTCTACCAATTGTCTTCAACCCTTGGCGGGTGCAACGTCTATATCCCCAACGGTCTCATTTCGGTGAGGGGTGAAAAGAGCGCAATTATCGCCAAGGAATACACCGGCCACAACTTGCGACAACTGGCGCGGAAACACAAGGTGTCTGAGATGCGGATACGGCAAATCATTCAAGACCAGGCGAATCAAGCGAAGGGGAAGAAGTTAACTCCATAAAAACATGTGGCCTGTCGCTGAACCCCAGTCAGCAATTGAAACGTTTCATTTGGCAGCAAAGCCCCAGCGCTTTGATGATTGGTTTCCTTGAATCCACCCAGTGACAAGCGCCATGAAAAACCCGAACTTTGAACCCATCGACCTGAAACGACTAACTCCGCAACAGCTTGCCACTATGGACACCGCATTCCCCAGCAATACCCCCGAGTTGTGGCGAGAGTTCGCAGAGCAATTCTTTGCCGCCCTGTGCTTCTGCCCGATGTTGGCGAAACAGACCGACGAAAAAGTCGCGGCACTGGCGGCGAACCTCGTCTATCAATTCATTTCCGCTTTTGGTGGGACACAGCTCTACATCCCGAACGGTGCGAGGAATTTTCGCGGTGACGTGAACGAGCAGATCGTCAAGGACTTCAACGGTAGAAATATTCGCCAGTTGGTCAGCAAGTACAACATTTCTGAAAGGCATGTACGCAAGATCCTTGAAGACAGCGCCCAAGCTAAAAAGACTTCAACCGGCACCAATGCAACGTCACAGAAGTGACCCACCCACGACCAAAACCATGAACCACACCCAAACCGACGACGAAGTGCACACCGCAGCGAACGCCTATGCACTCAAACACCATGTGAGCTATTCCGAAGCGCTGCATAGCGTGGTTGCCATTGCGCAGGCTGATGCCACCGCTTTCAGTGAAGCATCGACGGAGCCCGATAGCGATGCCAAAGTGCATGCCGCAGCCCTGCGCTATGCAGCCGAGCACCGCGTCAGCTACTCCGAAGCGGTGAAAGCGGTGGCACCCAAGCCTAGCGGCCAAGCCGTTGACTACAGCGAATCACAAAGCCCCGACGCGCTGTTGGACAAGGCGGCACAGGCCTATGCGCGTGTGCATGGGGTCGGGTACGCAGAGGCTTTGAACTGTGTGCGCGTAGACGGCTCCGCGTCCTTTGCCGAAGCCGCAGCAGGCAGTGCCGCGCAGTTGCTATCCATGCAGCCGATTGAAATCTTTCGGGCGGGCACGCACACGGACGACGGCGGTACGCCGCACATATTCACGCTGGCCGACTTGCAAGCGATAGCTGGCGACTACAGCCCGCAGCGCCATGAAGCACCGCTGACGGTGGGCCACCCTGGAGACGACAAGCCCGCCTATGGCTGGGTCAAGTCGTTGCAGGCCACCAGCGACGGACGCCTGCAGATGATGGCCGACCAGATCGACCCGGCGTTTGCCGATGGCGTGAAGTCGGGCCGCTACAAGAAACGCAGCGCATCGTTCTACCCACCGAACCACCCCAGCAATCCAACCCCGGGCAAATGGTATTTGAAACACGTGGGGTGGCTCGGGGCTCTGGCACCTGCCGTGAAAGGCTTGGCCGACGCCAGCTTTGGCGCGCCATCGCAGGACGGCGCTATTTCCTTTGATTTCTGACCACTTCCAAACCTCTCAACTACGGATCACCCCATGAAAAACCAAACCGCCCAATCCCTTGAAGCCATCGCTGTACTGGAGAACCAGAAGGCCATCGCCAGCAGCCACGCCGCCATCGCAACGCTGGAGAAAGCCATTGGAAAATGTGAGACGCAACTCAGCGAGCAACAGACTGCGTTGCCCGATACGGGGCCGTTGCTAAGCCAGCGCGCGGACTTGCTGGCCGACACCGCCATTGGTGAAGATCGCAGCGCCGAAATCAAAAAGCTAGACGCCAAACTGGAGCAACTGGCGGCGCAACGAAGCGGTGCCAAACCGGCTATGGATGCACTCAAGCAAACTGCTGAAGGCCTGCGGCGCAAGCTGGTCGATGCGCAGGCTGCGCTACAAACACTTGAGGCAGACAAAAACAAGTTGCTGCGTGCCTTCATGTGCGCGAGAGCCGAAGCCTTGGGCGTGGAGTACCTCGCTGCGGCAAAAAGTCTCGTTGATCATTACAAGCGGCTCAGGGCATTGGGCGTGCTCTTGCATGGATACGGCGATGTGCGGCCCCTATTCAGCAGCCGCGAAGGGTTGTTTATTCCCCGGGTCAATGTCGAAGCCATGCCGCCCACGATGTTCTATACCTCCGTTCCCGGTGCGATTTTCCCCACCTTGAACCAGACCCATTTGGAGGCGCAGGATTGGATGGGCCTAGAAAAGGCCGCGCTGCTGGAAATCGGCATCGAGATCGCATAAACCGAGGTAGACAGCCATGGCCATCAAGCCGATTGAAATCCTCATAAAAGCCCGTGATGAGGCGTCCAGCATCTTCGGGAGCATGCAGGCCAAGGTGGCCGCTGTGGGGGTCGCCATTGCCGGGTACTTCGGTGCCTCTGCCTTCATTGGCGCGGTAAAGGGCGCGGCTGATCTGGAGGCCAAGCTATCGGAGGTAAAGGCCGTCAGCAACGCGACCGCCGCTGAAATGGTGCTGCTGCGCAAGGCAGCGGAAGACGCTGGCGCAACCACCAAGTTCACGGCCACTGAAGGGGCCGAAGCGTTGGGCAACCTGGCGCGAGCAGGCCTGAATGCCAAACAAGCCATTGAGGCACTACCCGCAGTGCTGCAACTGGCCCAGGCCGGTGGCATCGGCTTGGCGCAAGCGTCAGAGTATGTGACCAAAGCCGTGATGGGCATGGGCTTGGCGTTTAGCGACGCCGGGCGTGTGGCTGACGTGCTGGCCGCTGGTGCCAATGCCAGCAATACCAGTGTGACCGGGCTGGCCGAGGCGTTGAGTTACGCTGCGCCTGTCGCCAAAAGCTTGGGCTTGAGCCTGGAGACCACAGTCGCGATCATCGGCAAGTTCGCCGACGCCGGTATCGATGCAAGCCGCGCCGGTACAGCGCTGAACTCCGTGTTGAGCCAGTTCTCAGACCCGGCCAGCAGGTTCCGCCAGGAGCTGGGCGGCGCGGGCATCATCACCGGCAATTTCGAGAAGGCATTGCGCCAATTGGCCGCTGCTGGCCCTGCAGGCGAGCGGGCCATTCTTGCGGTCGGCCTGGAGGCTGGCCCGGCCTTGCGCGCGCTGCTGAACCAGGGCATTGGCGCGCTGGATGACCTGAAGGGCAAGCTGGACGCGGCCAAGGGCAGCGCCGCCGCGACTGCCAAGGTGATGGAAGACAACCTGAAGGGCTCATTCAACAGCCTGTCCAGCTCCTGGGATACCGTCAAGAACACCCTGGCAACACCAGTGCTGCCGGTCATCCGGGATGGTGTTGTGCAGTTGGCGGCGGCGTTGAGCAACGCCGTATCCAATGGCACCATTGGGCGCTTTGGCGATGCGATCGCCACAGCCTTCCAGGGCGGTATCAAATGGATCAAAGCCTTTGCGGCGGAGACGGATTTCGCAGCACTGGCTGCGCGCATGCAGGCCTTTGCCGCCAGCACGCAAGCCACGTTTACAAAGCTGGGTGAATACGCCACCAACGCGGGCAACACCGTTAAGGTGGTCTATGGAGTCATGGCCTCGGGCGGCAATGCCGTCCTGACCGTGATCTATGGGCTGGGCGTGGCCTTTACGGGTGTTGTAGCCGCCTTTCAGAGAGCGCTGGCATTGCTCTACGAGGGCATGGCCAAAATCACCTTCGGCAGCATCTCCCAGAGATACAAGCAGATGGCCGACGATGTGCGCCAGTCCGCCGAGGCCACGACTGCCGCCAGCCGCGCATTGGCGGACAAGACGATTGAATCGTTCAACGCCATGGGGGACAGCGCACAGCTCGCCCGGGATGGTTGGGACGGCCTGACCACCAGCACACAAGCAGCCAGCGAGCAGGCGGCTGCAGGTGCCGCTGCATTTGGAACGGTGGCCACGGCACTGACGGCAGTAGGCGATGCCGCGACGGGCGCGGGCGAAAAGGCGCAAGCCAGCGCCGCGCAGCAGCAAGCCGCGGTGCAAGCCACGCGCGCGGCTGTGGCCGAACTCAAGACCGAATACGAAGCTGCGCTGGCCTCTGGCAATGTGCAACTGGCGGTTGAGAAACTCAAGGCCATGCAGGCTGCGCTGAAAGGCACTGCTGAGCAGGCCAAGCAATCGGCGGCGGAGATGGCCAAGGCCACGGAAGACGCCTTCACGGCGCTGGGCATCACCAGCGAGGCCGCGCTGAAGCGTTTGGCGAATACTGCCTATCTGCAGTACCAGCAAATCAAGGCCGATGCCAACTCGACCGCCGTTGACGTGGCCAACGCGTTCAAGGTCTATGCCGAAAAGGCCATTGAAGCGAACAATGGCGTGGCCAGTGCGGCCCTCAAGGTCGAGGCCTCCATGGTCAAGGTATCCATTCAGACCGACAGCACCGGCAAGACCATTGTCAGCGCCATGGCGCAAGGGGCCGCTGCGATCAAGTCGGTAGAGGATGCCTACCACCAACTGGGCCTTAAAACCCCCGAGGAACTCAAGAAGATTTCAGATGCCAATGCCGCCGCTTGGGACAAAATCAAAGGCGACTCGAACGCCAGCGTGGATACCCTCAAAGCCGCGTTCAACACCTACGCCCAATCGGCCATTGCAGCGGCTGGAAACGTAGGCAGCGAGCAGCGCCGCACCACCGAAGCATTACTGCAACAAGAGGGCGCATTGAAGGGCTTGACGGTCAGCTTTGATGCGCAGGGCCGCATGGTGGTGCAAACGCAAGCCGAGGCCGCAGCGGCCATTGGCAACACCACCAATTCACTGAACAACCAGAAGGTTGCATTGGACGAGGTAACCAGCGCCATGGAAGCGCAAAACGCTGCCATCAAGCGCAGAAATGCTGCGCTGGAAGAGTCCATTGCGCTGGAGAACAAGCGCCTGAACCGCGACTCAGAGCACTACAGCCTGAACACCAAGGGTGATCGGGTGCAAGTGGAAGGTCAGTCCCAGCGCTCCGTATACGAACGCGCCAAGAGCCAGGGCCTGAACGAGGCTCAGGCGTTGCAGATCGCCGAGCAGTTTTTCAGGGATGGGCAGCAAAGTGGCGGCGCTGGAGCCAACACCAGCCTGGGCGAGAACTGGGGCACGGAGTTGCAAAAGGCAATCGACAAGGTGGTGCTGGACAATGCGCGGAACAAGGCCAACGGCGAGCAGGGTGGCAGCACTTTCGGGCCACGGACCGCAACCACCCCGGTGACCAACACGTCAGCCCCTGCGGGCGCGGCGGGCCAAGTTCGTACGCAAGCCCCTGCTTTCGCACCGGCACTCGCTGCCGCGCCCACTGCTCAACCGGTTGCCCAAAATGGTGGGGGCAAGTCATCACGGGGTGGAGATGTAAACCTCACGATCCATGTGGCTGCGGGCGTCAATATGGCGAACCGTAGCCAGGTGGAGTCAATGGCGCGGGCAATCATGCCCGCCATCGACAATCTGCGGCGCAAGGGCGTGATGGGGACGCGGTGAGGTGCGGACAAATTGCTGCGACAATTTGCAAGGTTGAATGCGGGGCTCGAAAGCGGCTGGCGCTGGGCCGATAGCCGCCTGACAGGTGACCACCACGTCCAGATGTGTGGTGGAGCTTTAGACCCCGGATTCAGCCTCTTTTTTGGGCGAAGGCCAGTAAACCGGAGGATTTCCAGTCCGTACGCCTGCCCTAACTTTCGCGTTGGGCAATTTCGTTTCGTGTCACGAAATCGAAATCTTTTCAAAATATCGCGCAGAATCCAGCGCAAATATCTCGGCGCGGCTCACCCCACTCCCCCCAGCCCCCTCGCCCCGCCGGGCGCGGGGGAGCCAATGCGGACAGCCGATTTGGTTTCGTCGCGCCGACTACGGAAT
Source organism: Pseudomonadota bacterium (assembly GCA_040384785.1). GTDB lineage: Bacteria > Pseudomonadota > Gammaproteobacteria > Burkholderiales > Burkholderiaceae_C > Allorhodoferax. The sequence continues at coordinate 21,606 of JAZKIR010000009.1, read as the reverse complement.
TACGGGCGGGGCGTTGCCAACGGTTTTGGTGGGTGGAGGCTTTACGCAAGCGGTCGTAAGTACATCGGCGTCGTTGGTGCGCGCACGGCTGGCGGCTACGCGCCAGCGCAATGCTCGGGTTCAAAGGCAAACCTGGTGCGGTGTATGGGGCGCGGCGTATGGAGTGAGGAGTGAGGGTGTTCCTGGGGCCGAGCGGCCGCGCAGTTGGCCGCCGTTGGCACGCCAGAACTGAGCCGTTAACTACGACCCCATGCCCAAAGCCAGGCACTCCAAATCCGTGCGCAGCCTCTCGCCCGTAATTCCGTAGTCGGCGCGAAGCCCTCAAATCGGCTGTCCGCATGGGCTCCCCCGCGCCCGGCGGGGCGAGGGGGCTGGGGGGAGTGGGGGTCGGAAGTTCGGAATCTCGGAAGTTTGGAGCCTCCGCCTGCAAGCTTGCTGGAGTAGCGCGAAAGAAGTAAAATTCCGTTGCAGCCCTCGTGAAATTTGGTCAGTATGCTATACATTTGATAGCAAAAAATGTCTGTTAACTGCGCAACCAAACCCGCACCACCACCCCGTTCGGTACCGCATGTTCCAACCAGATCCGCCCCCCATGCGCCTGCACCAGGTTCCTGGCGATGGCCAACCCTAGCCCAGTCCCACCGGTCTCCCGGTTGCGTGAGCTTTCCGCCCGGAAGTAGGGCTCAAATACTTTCTCCAGCAGTTCGTCGGGCAACCCCGGTCCGTTGTCGTGCACTTGCACTTCCACGCCATCGGCGCCTTCGTGCAACGCGACGCACACGTGTGTTCCGTGCCGCAGTGCGTTGTCCACCACGTTTTGCAGCAGGCGTTCCAGCGCACGGGGTGCGGCAGGGACGGGGCGTTGGCATTCACCCTCCACGGTGCATGCGTGGCCCAGGTCGGTGGCCTGGTCGACGAGGGCTTGCACCAAGTGGTTCAGATTGACCGGCACTTTGTGCTCGCGCAACTGTTGGCTGCCGGCATAGTCCAGCCCTTCCTGTACCAGCGCGGCCATGGCGTCCAGGTCGGCATCGATCAGCTTGGTTTGGTCGGTGGACTCCAGCTTGTCCAGGCGCAACTTCAGGCGCGTCAGCGGGGTCTTGAGGTCGTGTGAGATGGCGGCCAGCAATTGGCTGCGTGCGTCCAGTTGGCGACGAATTTCACCATGCATGGTGTTGAAGGCGCGCGCCGCATTTTGCACTTCGGTGGGACCTTGCACCGGCAGGGGCGGCATGTTGAGGTCGCCCGTGAGTTGCTGCGCGGCCTGGGTGAAGTTGTCCAGCGGTCGTGTGGCCATGCGTACCGCCTGCCAGGCCAATAGACTCACCGCGCCGGTGACCAGGGCGACATACAGCAATACCCCCAGCCACGATGGACGGGTCGAGGCCTGCGCCACGTCAAAACTCACCAGCAGGTCATCGGCTGCATCCAATGAAAGACGCAGCGCCAATGTGCCCCTGCGGGACACCACGCTGCCCTGGACGGCCTGTGGTGCAGCCAGGCCCTGCACACTGTCCAACACCAGCGCCAGGTCGCTGTTGCTGGCGTTGGGAAGGGCTTCGGCAACCGGTAGCAGTTCGAAGCCGTAGGCGGCGCGGCGCAGGTGGGGCACACGCGCGCGGCGCTCGGCCGGGGTCAGTTCCTGCAGGCGCTGGCGCATGTAGACCAGGTCCGCCGCGGTGGCCTGGTTACGCAACACACGGGCATCAAAACCGCGCACCGCACCCACGCCGCCAAAGCTCAGCACCTGGAGGCCCACAATGGTCAGCACCAGGATCAGCATCACCTGGTGTTTGAGCGACTTCAGGGCTGCCATGCGGCGCTCACCATGCCGGCCCGGTCGGTCCATGCGACAAGCTGGCCTGGGCGGTGACGGTTTTGCAGAACACATAACCCTCGGTGCGCACCGTCTTGATGTACAGCGCCTCGCGTGCACCGTCGCCCAGGCGCTTGCGCAGGCGTGAGACACGCAGGTCTATGGTGCGGTCAAACACCTCGGCATCACGCCCGGCCAGGTGTATCAACAGTTGGTCACGGGTCACCACCTGCTGCGTGTGTTCCATCAGAAACACCAGCAAGGAATACTCCGCACTGGTCAGCACCGATACCGCGCCGGTTCGGTGCACCAGGTGGCGCTCCACGGTGTCCAGCGCCCAGTCGCCAAACAGTGCAAAGCGTTGCGTATCGGTGGGCCGCTGGCCGGGTGGCAACATGCGGGCACGGCGCAGCACCGAGCGGATGCGGGCTATCAGCTCGCGCGGGGCAAAGGGTTTGGGCACATAGTCGTCGGCGCCCAGCTCCAGGCCCACGATGCGGTCCACGTCATCGCCCAAGGCGGTCAGCATCACCACCGGCACGGCGCGGTGTTCACTGGCCTTGATGGCGCGAAACAGTGCGTAGCCGTCTTCACCGGGCAGCAACAGGTCCAGCACCACCAGGTCCACCGGCGACTGGGCCAACACCGCGCGCATCTCGCGGCCGTTGCCTGCGGCGCTGACCCGAAAGCCCTGGCGCGTGAACTGTTCGCCCAGCAGGCTGCGGATGTGTGGATCGTCGTCAACGATGAGGATGTGGTCGGGCGTGTTGTCCATGGTCCTTGGATTGTGCCAAGGGTCGGCAGGCGTGGCGCCTGTTGGCGCAGGTCAGACGCGGGATTTTTGTATCACCACCTGTCAAGCGTGCTGCGCCGACAGGTGCCGATACGCGGTAGTGCGGATGGCGACATGCTTTCAAACGGTGTCTCCGCTCCAATGGGTTTGTCGCAATTTTCGCGTCACATATTTGGAGTTCACATGGGTCCATATCTTCGTTTTTCCTCTCTGGCGGTCATGGTTGCGCTGGTCTGCGCCGGGGCCACCACCGCCGCCAGTGCAGCCGATTTGAGCATCGAGGTCTCAGGCCATCAAGCGTCGGGCGGCAAGTTACGCGCCGCGCTGTTCAACGACGCCGCCAACTTTCTGGGCACGCCGTTCAAGACCGCTGAAGCGGTAGCAAGCAGCAACCCGGCGGTGTTGGTGTTTCGCGACCTGCCCGCAGGCGCGTACGCCGTCAGCGCCTACCAGGACGACAACGGCAACAACACGCTGGACCGGGGTTTGTTCAACATCCCCAGCGAGCGTTACGGCTTCAGCCGTGACGCCCGTGGCGATGGTGGACCGCCCAAGTTTCGCGACGCACAAGTCGAGCTGCGCGAGCCCTCGGCCCAGTACCCCATCAAGCTGCGCTGACCATGGGCACGCTTCAATCCTCAAGCAGCACACTGGTGAAGCTGCGCCAGGTCTGTCGGCGTTATGAGCTGGGTCATGTGCCGGTCACCGCGTTGGTGGACGTGAATCTGGACATCCAGGCCCAGCGCTTTACCGTCATCAGCGGGCCCTCGGGCAGTGGCAAGAGCACGCTGCTCAACCTGATCGGATGCCTGGACCAGCCGGACAGCGGCAGTCTGCACATTGGCGGGCAAGACATGGCGGCGCTCAGTGACAACGAGCGCAGTGAGTTTCGCGCCCGCAGCCTGGGCTTTGTGTTCCAGTCCTTCAACCTGATTCCGGTACTGACGGCGCTGGAGAATGTGCAATATCCGCTGTACCTGTCGGGCAAACCAGCCCGCAGTTCCCGTGCGGCCGACCTGCTGGCGGCGGTGGGTCTGGCGGACAAGGGGCACCACCAGCCCTCGCAGCTCTCCGGTGGACAGCGCCAGCGCGTGGCGATTGCCCGTGCGCTGGTGAACGAACCCATGCTGGTGCTGGCCGACGAACCCACCGCCAACCTGGACCGCAGCACCGGCCACGACATCATCGAGCTGATGCGCCGCATGCAGCGTGATACCGGTGCCAGCTTTGTTTTTTCGTCCCATGACGCCACGCTGTTGGCGGCGGCCGATGACCGTGTGCACATCGTGGACGGGCGTGTGGACCGTATCGAACACACACAAGGAGAGGCAGCATGAATCAACTCGGCTTGGCTTGGCGCAACATCCTGCGCAACCGGCGCCGCTCGGCCCTGACGCTGGCCGCGGTGTGTGTGGCCGCCATGGCCATTTTGTTATTGGGTGGTTATGTGCGGGCCACGGTGCGCGCACTGGAGACCGACACGGTGCGCCAGACCGGCCACCTGCAGGTGATGGTCAAGGGTTATTTGCAGTTTGGCCGGGGTAACCCCGCGCGGTTTGCGATCCGTGACCATGAGGTGGTGGCTGCGGCACTGCGCGGCGACGCCGCGCTGCAAGCCATGGTTACCGTCATCACACCGGTGTTGCATGTGCAGGGTGTGGCGGGGCACTTTGCATCCGGCACGTCCAGCAATTTTGCCGGCAGTGGTTGGGACCCGGACGCACGCAGCCTGATGTTGGAGTGGAACGGCAACGGCCTGCGCCTGCCACCCGCCGCCGCGCACCTGAGTGCGCAACAACCCAACGCCGGTGTCATCGGCATTGGCCTGGCGCAGTTGCTGGGTCTGTGCGAAACCTTGGAGGCCAAGGACTGCGTCTCGGCGCCACGTGCCGCGCCCGACGCCCGCGCACCGGCTTTGAGTGACGACCTGGCACGGCTGACACAGCAATCAACCCCGTCCGCTTCCTCCACCGTCAGCGCCCCCGCGGCACCCGCCGTCGAGTTGTTGTCCGCTGGCGCCGGTGGCGCGCCGAATGTGGTGCGCATGGACGTGTCACGCGCCCAGCGCCAGGGCGCCCGTGAACTGGACGCCATGTACGTGGGCATGCCCTTGGCCTTGGCGCAGCAGCTGGTGTTTGGTCCTGGCGCAAGCGGTGCCTCGGCGATTGCGATTCAGCTGAAGCAGGGTACCGATATGGAGCCCGCCCGTGCGCGTGTCAACGCCGTGCTGGCCACGCTGGAGCAGACGCTGGAGGTGCACGACTTCCACGCCATCCAGCCCAGCTTTGACCAAGTGGTCGCACTGTTCACGGCGGTGTTCCGTTTCGTCACGGTGTTGATGGTGGTGGTCACACTGTTCTCGGTGGCCAATACCATCAACATGGCGGTGGGTGAACGCACCGGCGAGATCGGCACCCTGCGTGCGCTGGGCATGAAGCGCCGGCCGGTGCGCAGCATGTTCCTGATCGAGGGTGCCCTGCTGGGCGCGCTGGGTGCCAGCCTGGGTGCCCTGTTGGGTATTGTGTTGAGTGAATACGTGATCAACCGCAGCGGCATGGGCTGGACGCCACCCGGTCGCTCGACACCGGTACCGGTGGGGGTGGACGTGTTGGGTGACCCCGTGTTCATGGCCGTCGCCGTGGCGCTGTTCGCCGTGTTGGCCTGTCTCTCGTCCTGGTGGCCGGCACGCCGCGCCGCGCGACTGGAAATTGTGGAGGCGCTGCGCCATGTCTAAGCTCACTAGACGTTACTTGCTGCGGCTGGGTGCCGCGTATGGCCTGGTTGCTGCCGTGGGGCCCGCATTCTCCATGTCCCCCACGGAGATGCTGGCCGCCAGCGATGCCATTCGCAATCCGGCGGGCAGTTTCTCGGTGCGCTTGCAATTGTCGGAGTACCGGCAGTCACGGCTGACCAGCAGTTCCACGCTGCTGGTGTATGCGCGTCCAGCGGAGGCGGGCGGTGAATACCGCAACCTGGTGCGCTTTCAAGCCCCGGCGCGTGACGCGGGCAAGCTGATGCTGCGCAATGGGCAAGACCTGTGGTTCTATGACCCTGCGAGCCGCGCATCGGTGCGCATTTCACCGCAACAGCGCTTGTTGGGTCAGGCGTCCAACGGCGACGTGATGACCACCCGCCTGGTGCAGGATTACACCGTGTTGTCCAGCGCCAGCGAACAGGTGCCCGACGGCGATGGCGTGGTGCGCAAGACTTGGCGCCTGGGCCTGGTGGCGCAACGCCCCGACGTAGCCTACGCCAGCGTGGACTATTGGGTGGAGGAGGGCAGCCAGCGACCGGTGATGGCCCGTTATTACACGGCCGACAAACGCCTGCTCAAGACCGCCTGGTTCCGCCGCTTCCAGCCGGTGCTGGGTGCGCAGCGCCCGACCGAAACCGTCATCGTCGATGGCCTGGACCCGCAATGGGTCACGGTCATGCAGATGTCCCAGCATGCCCAACGCAACATCCCCGAACAATGGCTACAACGCGATTACCTGCCCAGGTTCACCGGCGAATGAGGTACACACTGCTCAGCCTGGGGCTGCTGCTGGCTGGCCAGGCTGCCACAGGGCAGACGGCGCCAACGCTTGACCCCACACAGTTCCAGAGTGCTGCGGCAACCGATAGCCCGGTGGAGACCATCGGGCTCAAGGCCAGCGCAGCCGTGGACTCGTTCGCGTGGCGATCACCTGCGCCCGGTCTGGTTGGTGCGGCGGGCGTAGCCAACGCGCCCGCGCAGCTGTTGCGCTCGGTACTGGACTTCCGAAAGGAGTGGCGCCTGGGTGAGCAAACACGGCTCACGGTGTCCGACCGCCTGGAGGGGTTGCAAGACGACCACGGCCACGGCACCGTGCGTAACGCGTTGCGCGAGGCCTATGCCAGCGTTGGTCTCAGTGAGGATTGGTTTGTCGACGTCGGCCGTATCAACGTGCGCAGCGGTGTGGGGCTCGGCTTCAACCCGAGCGACTGGTTGCGTGAGGGCGCGAGCCTGCCTCAAGCCACGCAGAACCCGGCCAGCCAACGCGAGAACCGGCTTGGCACGGCCATGCTCAAGGTGCAGGCGGTGCAAACCTGGGGTGCCGGGCATCTGGCGCTGATCCCGCGTCTGGCGGATAGGCCAAGTGAAGTCTCGCCTTATGGGGTCGATCTTGGCCGCACCAACGCAGACCCGGCACTGCATGCGCGGTTTGCGCCGCAGTTCAGCGAGTACATCAGCGTGGATGCTTTGGCCTATGCCCGCCAAGGGCGGTATCCGCAGTGGGGCTTGAATGCCACCGCGGTCCTGGGGCAGGCCTGGATCGCCCACCTGGAGTGGTCAGCCGGCAGCCGCGAGGGCTTGGCGGGCTCTGGTCAGGCGCGTGTGCAAGCCCTACACCACCGGGTGGCCAGCGGCGTGAGTTGGACGGCTGCCAGCGGCGCCGTGCTCGCCATCGAACGGCACTTGTCTACAGACGCCTTGGGCCGCGAGGACTGGGATGCCTGGCGCCTGAGCACCGGCGCAGCCTCGGCGCGCGGCCTGGGCCTGTTGCGTGCCGAGCGGTCGGCCCTGCAAGAGCCGCTGTTGCGTGACGCCTGGTTTGCCCGTATGGCCCTGAATGGCTTGCTGCGTGACCCCGACATCGACCTATCAGGTTTTGTGCGCCTCAACCCGCATGACCACAGCAGCCTGTGGCAGCTTGACGGCAGTTGGCATGCCAGCGCACACATGTCGGTGCATGCCAGCGTGGGTGGCTTTGCGGGAAGTGCCCGCTCCGAGTTTGGCGACAACCCGTTGCGCAGTTTTGTGACCTTGCGCGTCGAATGGGCCTATTGAACAGAACACCTCTCTGCACATCACAAAAAGGATTTCACATGTTTGCTTATCGCATTTCTGCTGGTGTAGCCACCGTGCTGCTAGGCCTGATGGCCGGCTTCTTCTTTGCGTTTTCCATCGACGTGGCACCGGCCATGACCCATCTGAATGCCAGCGCCTATACCGAGGCGCAACAGTGGATCAACCGGGTGGTGCGCAATGCAGGGTTTGGTGGCGTTTATTTTGGCTCGGTGGTCTCGGCCTTTGTTCCAGCCATACTGGCCCTGCGCACCTCGCGCCGCAGGCTGGCGCTGGCCTGGGCCGTTGTGGCACTGGTTTATGGTGTGGCGGTGTTCTGGGTGACACGCAGCATCAATGTGCCGATCAACGATGCCGTGGCGCAGTGGAGTCCTCTGGCCCCACCGCAGAACTGGGCCGCGCTGCGTGATCGTTGGAACGAAGCCAACCTGTGGCGCACCATGGCCAGTACGGCCTGTTTCATGGTCGCAGTTGTGCTGCTGTCGCTGCCCGGCCGGCCCGCCGCCCATTGATGCAACGGAAGAGAAGAATGCTTGCGCTATATATTTAGTAGCGACTAACGCATACTCTACGAGGGCTAGGGGTCAATTTGATGTATGAGTACCTCTGGAGGTAGTTGAATAACCCCAGAGTGGGTATATTAGAGCATGTGCGGCGTCCAGTTCTTTATTGGATACTGCGGCTCACGTTCCAACCTGGTGAGCCCGAAGCCGATGACGCCCGAAGAAGCCAAACAAATCATTGACGTCCTAGCCGCAGGCGTTGACCCCGCCACCGGCGAGGTGCTGCCCGAGGACAATGCCTTGAATAGTCCGCACGTCATCCGCGCACTGTTCATTGCGTCCAAGGCACTGGACCGGATGGTGGTCAAGACCGCGCACCCGAGCGCTGCCGAACCAGCCAAGGCCGCTAAGGCTGGCAAGCCTTGGAGCGACGAGGAAGACCAACGCCTGTTGGTCGACTTCGACGTTGGCACGCCGGTGGCCGCGCTGGCGCTGGCCCACGAGCGCAGCAGCGGTGCCATCACTTCGCGGCTGATCCGGCTCGGTCGACTGCAACTGCCTCAGCAGGAACCTGGTGGCGAAAATGCCTGAATTAAATGTGCCACTAGCACCGGACTATTGATGCCGACGAATTTTGCCCCAGGTGCCGACATTGGACTGCTCCAAGCCAATACTCCGAAATCCTGCATGTAGTATCTCTCCCGCACGTTCATAGATGGGTCGACGAAATCGCGGTACCTCGGTCAAAACTCATCGGCACCTACACTTGGCTGCAGACGGTACCTATGTCCGCAGGCGGGTATCTGAGCTGCAAAATCAAATAGCCGGAGGTCTGCAAAATGAATAAATTAATCTCACGACTGACAGATGTCATTGCATATGGCATCTTGATGAATCTGCGCGATCTATCAAATGACGTGATTGTCTCCATGCTCGAAAGAATTGGGAGTTCGTTTTTGCATGGGGCGGGAGAGGACGCGGACCTCCGCATTGAAGTGAGCAGATTGATATCCTGGCAAAAATTTGCAATCCTAAGCACGAGAGATGCTCCGTTTGCTGAAGTAGATCGCCTATATCAGGAAGTGCTTTCGCTAGGTTTTTCTAGTTTGATGGACGAGGGGACGGCTGGAATATATTTTGCTCAGTACTGTATTCGCCTTCAAAAGTTCGAATTGGCTATGGTGGTACTGGAAACGATGTTGCACAAGGCCACTGACGTTTCATTGGGGCCTCCAGGAGTTCGTAAGCAGTTGGCAAGGGATGCGAAGCGAATACGAGATGAGCTGCACTTGCGGGATGGCTGACCTAGAGAAGATCCGAGGCTGCTACTGCACCCCCCAATAAGAACCAACGCTTGCGAGAATTCGATTCGTCCCTTTGTGATCGGTAGGCGTAACTGGTTGTTTGCCGACACAGGCGTCGTAAGATTTCTGCGGTTCACCGCACTGACATCACACATCGACCAAACTGCCGTCATAACCCTCGCGCAAAAAAAATGGGAACCACATGGTTCCCATTGTTTTGACCGTTTCGTCTAAGCCAGGTGCCGCAATTCCCGCAGCGCTACGGACACCGGCGCCAGATCGGCCGCCTGGGTGCTGATGGTGGTCAGCAGCTTGCGCAGGCGGTCTATGGCCTGGTGGTGCTTGCCTTGCCAGGTTACGAGGTCTTCCTGGCGTGACAACTGGCCCAGCGTGATCTGGCCGGCGATGGAGTACACATCGTCGCGGGCGCTGCCACGGGCCTGGGTTTGCCACAGTGTGTCGGTCGGCAGGCGGTTGATCTGTGTGCGCCATTCGGTCAGGCCCAGTTCGGCATCGATGCCGAAGTAGGCGCGCGCCGCCTGTTCAAGGCTGGTGTTGGCGGTTTGCGCCAGATCGACCAGGTCCAACGCGGGGAAGATGAACTCCAGCGCCGTCAGGTTTTGTGCCAGGTCCTTTTCCACGCCTGCGGTGACCAGCGCGTCGGTCGCCTGCTGCCAGTCGTCTTGCGCACTTTGTGGCAACCAGTTGGCCAGGTTCAGGCGCAACTCGCGGGCCGCCGGCTGGTAGCGCAGTATCAAGGTCGGCAGATCGGCACCTTGGGCTCGCACACGCAGCATCCAACGCGATGCACGCTGCGCAATCGCAATCAGCTTGGTCAGCAGATCGAGTTGCAGCTTGGCGTCCACCTTGTAGTCCAGCGCATCGAGCTGGTCCCAGATCGGCTCCAGGTCAAAGATCTCCCGGGCCAGTGTGAAGGCGCGGATCACATCGGCGGCTGTGGCACCCGACTCGGCGGCGATGAAGTTGACAAACGTGGCACCGGTGCGGTTCACCACGGTGTTGGTGATGAAGGTCGCAATGATTTCGCGCTTCAGCGGATGCGCGGCAATCGCCGGGCCAAAACGCTCGGTCAAGACCTGCGGGAAGTAGGCTTTGAGTGCGCGACCAAAGAACGGATCATCCGGCAAGTTGCTGGCCACCAGTTCGTCAAACACCGACATCTTGGCGTAGGCCAGCACGACTGCATTTTCGGGCGAGGTCAGTCCGATCTTGCGGGCGCGGCGTTTGACGATTTCCTCGTCGGTTGGCAGAAATTCGATGGCACGGTTCAGGCGGTTGCTGCCCTCTAACCAATGCATCAGGCGCTGCTGGCCGTCCAGCACATACAGCGGACGGTGGGTTGCAATGTCCAGCGCCTGGGTCTGGTAGTAATTGTCCTGCAGCACCAGATGGCCGACTTCGTCCGTCATCGATGCCAGCAGGTCGTTGCGCTGTTTCAGCGTCAGGTCACCGGCCTCCACAACACCGCCCAGCAGGATCTTGATATTGACCTCGTGGTCCGAGCAGTCCACACCGGCCGAGTTGTCGATGGCATCGGTATAGATCAGTCCGCCCTTTTGTGCGTATTCAATGCGGCCGTTTTGTGTGCAACCCAGGTTGCCGCCTTCTGCCACGACCTTGCAGCGCAGGTCATTGCCGTTGACGCGGAAGGCGTCGCTGGATTTGTCGCCGACTTGTGCGTGGGTCTCGAAGCTGGCCTTGACATAGGTGCCAATGCCGCCGTTGTACAACAGGTCAACCGGCGCTTGCAGGATGGCGCGCAGCAGTTCCACCGGCGGCAGTTCTTCGGTCGTGATGCCCAGCACAGCGCGCGCCTCGGGGCTCAGCGCAATCGACTTGGCGCCACGCGGGTAGACACCACCGCCGGGGGAGATCAGGCTCTTGTCGTAATCGTCCCAGCTGGAGCGGGGCAGGTTGAACAGGCGCTGGCGTTCGGCATACGAACGGGCCACATCGGGCGTAGGGTCGATGAAGATGTGGCGGTGGTCAAAGGCCACGACCAGCTTGATGTGCTCGGACAGCAACATGCCGTTGCCAAACACGTCACCCGACATGTCGCCAATACCGGCCACCGTGAAAGGTGTGGTCTGGGTGTTCACGCCCAGCGAGCGGAAATGGCGCTTGACCGCTTCCCATGCGCCGCGCGCGGTGATGCCCATCTTCTTGTGGTCGTAACCGACCGAACCGCCGGATGCAAAGGCATCACCCAGCCAGAAGCCGTAATCCGCGGACACACCGTTGGCGATGTCGGAGAAGGTTGCCGTGCCCTTGTCGGCGGCCACCACCAGATACGGGTCGTCCACATCGTGGCGCACCACGTTGAGCGGGGGCACCACGGCGCCCTTGACGACGTTGTCGGTCACGTCCAGCATGCCTGACAGGAAGAGTTTGTAGCAGGCAATCCCTTCGGCCTGGTAGGCCTCGCGGTCGCTGGCAGCCGGTGCATTCTTCAGCACAAAACCGCCCTTGGAGCCGACCGGCACGATGACCGTGTTCTTGACCTGCTGGGCCTTGACCAAGCCCAAAATTTCGGTGCGAAAGTCTTCGCGGCGGTCCGACCAGCGCAGGCCACCACGCGCCACCTTGCCACCGCGCAAATGCACGCCTTCAACCCGGGGTGAATAGACCCAGATCTCAAACAGCGGCTTGGGCTCGGGCACGCCCGGTAATTCACGTGGGTTGAGTTTGAAGCTCAGGTAAGGCTTGTAGCCACCGTCGCTTGCCGACTGCCACACATTGGTGCGCAGCGTGGCCATCACGGTAGACACAAACTGGCGCAGGATGCGGTCTTCGTCCAGGCTGGCCACGTTGCCCAGCGCGGTATCAATCTGCTGTTTGATGCGCAGTTGCGCAGCGGCACGGTCTTCGGTCAATGCCGGGTCAAAACGCGCCATGAACAGCTCGGCAATGCTTTGCGTGATGTGGGCATTCTTGTTCAGCGTTGCCTCGATATAACTTTGGCTGAAGGCAAAACCGAGTTGCTTGAAATAACGTGTGTAGGCGCGCAGGATGGAGATGGTGCGCGCGTCCAGACTGGTGACCAGCACCAGACGGTTCAGATCGTCGCTTTCCACGGTGCCCAGCCAGGCCTTGGCAAACAGTGTCTCGAAGCGGGCCTTGACGGTGGCCAGGTCGGTATCGGGCGGCAGTTGCAGACCCAGATCGTGGATCCACAGTGTTTCGTCGTTCTGGCCGATGCGGTAGGGGTGTTCGTCCAGCACACGGGCGCCCATGCGCTCCAGTACGGGCAGCGAGTCTGACAGTGCGACCTTGGACGTGTTGTAGATCTTGAAGCGCAGGATGCCGGCGCCCGCGTCCAGCGGCCGGTACAGCTTGACGGCCAGCGGCGAGGTGGGGTTGAGCGCGACCAGCATGTCGGCGTCCTCCGCGCCCACCTGGGCCGAGAAGTCTTCGCGGTAGGCGGTGGGGAAGGCATTGGAGAAACGGTGGGCCAGCGCCAGGCCCGGGCCTTCGCCGTGGGAGCGCAGCAGCTCGGTGGCGCATTCGTCTTCCCAGCGCTGGGTCAGGCGGGTGATGCGGGCTTCCAGCGCGGCAAAGTTGACGTTTTGCGGCGCGTTCTCCTTGGCACGCACCAGGTAGTGGATGCGTGCCTGCGGGCTGTCGGTCAGCATGGGTGTGAACTCAATCGACTGGCCGTCCAGCGCGGACATCAACTCGTTGCCGATCTTGACGCGTAGTTCGGTATTGAAACGCTCACGTGGCACAAACACCAGCGCCGACGTAAAACGGCCAAACGGGTCGCGGCGCAGGAACAGGCGTGTGCGCTGGCGCTCCTGCAGGCGCAAGATGCCAATGGCGTGTTCGGTCAGCGTGGGGGTGTCGATCTGGAACAACTCGTCGCGCGGGTACACGTCCAGAATGGATTGCAGCGATTTGGCCGCATGGCTGTTGGGCATCACGCCGGCAGCAGCCAAGACGGCGGCAACACGGCTGCGCACCTGGGGAATTTCGTTGACCGGCGCCAGGTAGGCGGTGGCCGTGTACAGGCCCAAAAAGCGGGCCTCACCGACCACTTGGCCGGCTTCGTCAAAACGTTTGACGGCCACATAGTCCAGCCAGGCCGGGCGGTGCACGGTGGCACGTGTCATGGCCTTGGTGACCAGCACCAGTTCGTTGGATTCCAGCAGGGCCACGGCCTCAGGGGGCAGCACGGTTTCCAGCGTGTGCACCGGGCCACGCAGAATGCCCAGGCCGGTCTCGGGCTTGGCCACCATGCTGACCACGTCGCCGTCGCGCTTCAGGTCGTAATCTCGGGCGCCCAGGAATGTGAAATGGCGGTCTTCCAGCCAGCGCAGGAAGTCCACACCCTCCTGGCGTCCGGCCGCAGACAGCGTGGAGCTGGACGCGGCGGCGGCCATGGTCTGGGCGCGTTCCAGCATGGGTTGCCAGTCTTGCACGGCGCTGCGCACGTCGTTCAGCACCAGCGTCAGTTCTTCGGCCAGTGCCTGCTGTTCTGCGCTGGTCACGATGCGGTCACACTCGACCTGTATCAGCGACTCCACCGGGTCATGTCGGCCGGCTGCCGTGGCCGCCGCGGCGCTGCTGACGCCCAGCACTTTGCCTTGCGCATCACGCGTCACGCTGAGCAACGGGTGAACAATCCAGTGCGCGGTGCGGTTGCCGCGGTTGATGGCCATGGTGACCGAGTCCACCAGAAACGGCATATTGTCATTGACGATCTGCACCACCGTGTGGTCGCTGACAAAACCGTCTTCGGCCAAGGTCGGGTTGAAGACCCGGACCTTGGCGGTGTTGGCCGGGCGGGCCACATCCAGCAGGCGCCAGTGCGCATTGGCGATGGCAAACAGTGTGGCGGGGCCACGGGCTTGCAATTCATCGGGGTCGGTGCCGTCGAAATAGGCAGCTACAAAATCAGCAATGCGACTGGAGGCCGGGCCTGCGTGTTCTTGGGTGTAGGACAGCAGCTCGGTGAGCGCGGATGAGGTCATTGTTTGGCTCCGGGTTATCTTTTGGATGACGCGGATTCTAGGCTTGCATACGGGTGCTGGATATGCCGAAATGCCCTCATTCATGGCATTATGCGAAAAGTGCATAAGACAATTAGACAGTCTGCATGGACGTGAAAAGTACTGCTGCAAATGCCGCTGCAGGTGCAGGCGCTACCATCGAGCCATAACCATTCCACACTGACCGCCATGCCGCTGCAATTTGCCACCCGTCTAGACAACGTAGAAACCTCCGCCATCCGCGAACTCTTCAAATTGCTGGGCAAGCCCGGCATCATCAGTTTTGCCGGTGGTTTCCCCGATCCGGCCATGTTTGACGTGGACGGCATACGCGAAGCCGTCAATACCGCGCTGACCGAGGAGCCGGGCGCCACGCTGCAATACGGCGCGACCGAAGGCCACAACCCGCTGCGCGAACAACTGGCTTCTTTCATGCAGGCCAAAGGTGTCAAAGACCTGGCGCCCGACCAACTCATCGTCACCACCGGCAGCCAGCAGGGCCTGGACCTGCTGGGCAAGACGATGATCAGCCCCGGCGACAAGGTGATTGTGGAAGGCCCGACCTTTTTGGCTACCATCCAGTGCTTCCGCCTGTACGGCGCCGAACTGATCAGCGCACCGATCGACGCCAATGGCGTGCAGACCGACAAGCTCGAAGCCTTGATCGCCGAACACAAACCTAAATTTGTGTACCTGATTCCCACCTTTGGCAACCCCAGCGGCGTGATGCTGAGCCTGGAGCGTCGCAAACGTGTGCTGGAACTGGCGGTGCAATACCAGACACTGATCGTCGAAGACGACCCCTATGGTGACCTGTATTTCAACGACGCGCCGCCGCCATCCCTGCTGGCGCTCAGCGCCGGCGTGCCCGGAAGCCGGGAGCTGCTGGTGCATTGCGGCTCACTGAGCAAGGTGCTCAGTCCCGGCCTGCGCGTGGGCTGGATGATTGCCCCGCCCGAACTGCTGGCCAAGGCCACCATGTGCAAGCAGTTCAGCGATGCGCACACCAGTACCTTCGCCCAGGCCACGGCCGCGCAATATTTGAAGGCAGGGCGCATGCCCGGCACCCTGGCCCATGTGCGCAAGGTGTATGCCGAGCGCGCACTGGCCATGGGCAATGCATTGCGCAAGGAACTGGGCGATGCGATTGAGTTTGTGCAACCGCAAGGGGGCTTGTTTGTGTGGGCCCGCCTGACCGGTGCCGGTGGCAAGGTAAAAGACGGTGGCGAGCTGGCCAAGCGGGCGATTGAAAAAGGCGTGGCCTTTGTGCCGGGTGCGCCTTTTTATGCCAGCAATCCTGATCTGTCCACGCTGCGGCTCAGCTTTGCCACGGCGGACGTGGCAAAGATTGAAGAGGGTGTAGGCCGTCTGGGGCAGGCGGTTTAAAGACCGGCTGCAGCTGGTTCTAATGGGCGCCTTCTTGGGTGGTGGACTCCATCAACTCTTCCTTGCGCGCCTGAACCCGTTCACCCAGCTCTTCCAGGTCCAGATCGGACTCTTCCGCCATCTGGAACATATCGCTTTCTTCCTCCCGCACGTGGTGGGCGACATACTCGCCCAGCACCTTGACGCGGGCGTCGTACAGCGCCTCCTCAGGGTCCATGTTTTGCAGTTGTGCAATCAGGTCCTTAACGGTGGCGTGCTCCACTTCCGCCTCTGCCATCACCATGATCTGCTGGGGATCGCGCGCAATTTTTCGCATGGCAGGGTAGAAGATTTCTTCTTCAATGGCCGCATGCATCATGAGCGTGGAGAAAATGTGCTCCGCGCATGATCGGCGATCGGACGCTGAAGCCTCGTCCCGCACCAAGGTTTCGTAATCGGAAAACAAGCCTCGGACTTCCCGGTGGTCCACTCCCAGCTTGACGAGTACACCATCGCTGTCACTTTGGTCTTCACCATCGCTTTGGCCCTTGGTGTTCCTCCGGCTTCCTCTTTGCGTATCCGTTTGGCCTCGGGTATCTGCCTCCCTTCCGTTGTCCTTGCGGCCCTGAGCCTGTGTATTCCTTTGGCCCTCGGCCTCTTCTCTATCTCTTTGATTATTGTCCTGGCTTTTGGACGCGTTTGGCGCATCTCGCTCGCTGTCCCGATCACCTTCGTAGTTGGCGGGGTTGCCCTGGGATTTACCGCGGGCAGGTTGAGACGTACTGGCGCTTGATGATTTTGTGTTTTCAACTGGCATGATGGATTCCCCACAGTTAAGTGTTTGAAAAAAACAGCACTGCCACTGGGCTCGTGTGCTGTTACGTACCCAATTCGATTCAATGAAGAAAATTCATTCGGGGCCTGAGCGCAGAGGCCAGCGTGCTGTCTCTGCTGAACAGCGCTTGCAAACCCCTGAACTCTTGATCAGCTTAGGGTGGCCAGACGGCTGAGTCTGTGCGATTCAGCACACTATTGAATGGCTTCAGACGGTGATGGATCGAACTGGTACGCCTGCTGCTCGTCGCACGGGCATTGCATGCTGCGTGCCAGATCGGCCAGACGGTTCCATGCGTCGCGCGTTGCCGGTCTTGCTGCGTCCCACGTCAAATGCGAACCTTGGCAGGCATGGGGCCAGTCGCGCCCCAGCGTAGCTTCAACAGCGTCAAACCCGCGGTCCGCATACCGCGCGTACGAGGCTATCCCATAGCTGTAGGCCGCTCGGTAGTCGTCAAACGAGGCGCCACTTCGCACATAGGGCCTGGTGCTGAAATTTTCGCGCCAGCAGGCGTCTTCGTGCGTAGGGTCTATCTGTTCCGCAATATTTCTTTTGCCCACTGGACTGCCCATGCTGCCTTCTCCTTCATGAATCAAAAGGACATGCGGGGCAATCTAATGCGTAGCGGCCGGTTCTTCCGTGCGAAATCGCACCTAGTGTTTTTTTTGCTGGACGATCACCCCAACTGCACAGCAAGCCCTTGGCGGTCAAAGGACAGCAGGCTGGCAAGTGCGCCGGCACGAATCATCTCCACCATGCGCTGCAACTGCGGGTCGGCCGCTTCGCTGCTGGGCGGCGCTCCGTGTGCACCGGACATGGCGGCAACAAAAACCATGCGCCAGTCGGGCGCGTGTTCGGCGGACTCGTCCAACAACTGCTTAAATGATGCGATCTCTTGCGGCAACTTGTCCACACACATGTGCGGCACCAGTGCGCCGCCTTCGCCCTTCAGAAAACCGGCCCGCTGCGCGGCAGTCGCGTCGTCGGGCAACTCGGCATTGGCAAACACCAGCAACAGGCGCTGGGGCTGGGATTGCAGCTGGGACTGTTGCAACAGGTCGTCAAAGTTTTGGATTGACATGGTGGGTTTTTTGGTTGGTTAAGCGTGGAGACTGGGATGGGGGCACATATCTTCTTCAGCAGCCGTCGAAACTGGCGTCGGTCAGGTGGACCTTATACGGTCCATCGCCGCTGTGCAGCGCATTCGATGCGGGTACAAAGTCGCCGGTCTTGACGTCGAACACATGCACCTCGCCGTCTTCAATCACATAGTGCCAGCCGTGCAGCGTCATGGCCTGGGCCTCGACCTGTGCCCGCACCATGGGGTAATCCATCAGGCGCTCCAGTTGCAGCACCACGGCACGTTGTTCTGTGCGGCGCAGGGCCTCGGGCGTGACCTGCACCGGCAGTGCGGCGTCGCGGCCCAGGTTCAGCCAGGCCTTGAGGTTGTGTGCCTGTTCCGGCACTTCTTCGTAGAGTGCGCGGATGCCACCGCAGTGGCTGTGGCCACAGACCACGATGCGCGAGACCTTGAGGTTCAACACCGCAAACTCGATGGCCGCCGACGTGCCGTGGTAGCCGACCCAGCGCGGAGCCGCCTCAAGCGGGGCGATCCCCCTTGGGGGGTTGATGCCAAGGGCATCTTGGGGTCCATGCACATAGCCGTCATACGGCGGCACAAAGGCGCCCACATTGCGCACGATGAACAAATCGCCGGGGCCGGTGCCGGTCAGCAGATAGGGCACCAAACGCGAGTCGGAGCAGCCTATGAACAATATAGTGGGGTGTTGCCCGTCCTTGACCAGGGACAAAAACTGGTCCTGCACGCCGGGAAATGTATGGTCGTGAAAGCGGCGCAGCCGTTGCAATAGATCGTCGGGCATGGTCATTGCGGACACGGGTCGTTGTGATCTATTGCACCAGTGGCGTGTCGGCGGCGTCCAGGTCGACGCCGTCCAGCACGGCCTGACCCGCCAACAGGCTCAGGTATTGCCGCAGCGCCGTCACGTAACTGGTCTGGCGCAAGGCCATGGCCACGGCGCCGCGCACCGACTCATAACTTTGCGGCGCGCCGGGCACACGTTCCAGCACTTCCACCACATGCAGGCCAAAGCGGCTGTGCACCAGGCGGGGCAACACACCCACGTCAGACAGGCCAAAAATTTCCTTCGCAAACTCCGGCGCACAGTCGCTGGCCGTGAGCCAGCCCAGCGCGCCGCCTTCGGCACCGCTGGGGCAGTTGGACTGCGTGGTGGCGGCCTTGGCAAAGCGGTCGGTGGGGTCGGCGCCGTCGTGGCAGCGCACATCCAGCAGCGTGGTCTCGGCGCGGTTGCGCAGCGCCACGACATCCATGCCCTGGGTCACGGCAAACAGGATATGCCGCAGATGCACCCGTTCGCCGGTGCTGTAGCGGGCCTGGTGCGCGGCGTGGTGGCGCTGGCAGGCTGCTTCCGACGGTTCGGGCAGCTCCAGGTTTTTCTCCAGCAGCGCTTCTATCGCGGTGGAGGCTTCTTCGCTCAACACACCGTCCACACTTGCGGGGTCGGCATCGGACAGAAAGCCCTGCGTGATGGCGGCCTGGCGCAGCAGCTCGGAGCAGGCACGTTGGCGCAGTTCGTCTGCTGTCAGGCTTTCAGCCTGCGTGTTTAGCGCCACGCCGTTCACGCGAGCGATGGGGGCGGCGATTGCCAGAGTAGGCTGGGTTTTGGTTGTTGTTTGCATGGTGGCTCCTGTTAAACACCAGCGCCGGGACGGTCGGCCTGGTTGTGACCCTTGGGCACATTCAGGCGCCGGGCGCGCACCACCTGGTACGGCCTGACCAAATAGGCCACCGTGCCGAAACCGCTCCATACATGGACCAGACGGGTGAACGGGAAGATGAAGAAGATGCTCATGCCCAGGAACATGTGCAGCTTGAAGACCCAGCTAGCGCCCACCAGCATCTCAACCGCTCCGGGTTGGAAGGTCACGATGTGTTGTGCCCAGCCGGCCAGTTGCATCATCATGCCGCCATCCAGGTGTTGGGCGGACAGCGGTATCGTGGCCAGGCCCAGCGCCAGTTGCAGCCACAACAGCACCAGCAGCAGGATGTCACTGGTTCTGGAGTTGATACGGATGCGCGGCTCGAACAGGCGGCGGTGCAGCAGTATGCTCACGCCGATAAATCCCAGCACGCCAGCAATGCCGCCGCTGACCATGGCCATCAACTGCTTGTTGCCCGAACTGATGAAATGTTCGTACATGAAGTGCGGCGTCAACATGCCGACCGTGTGGCCGAAAAACAAAAACAGCACACCCACGTGGAACAGGTTGCTGCCTATGCGCAGTTGGCCGGCCTTCAGCAGTTGTGAGGAGTCGCTCTTCCAGGTGTACTGGTCGCGGTCAAAACGGATCAGGCTGCCCAGCAGGAACACCGTCATCGCGATGTAGGGGTAGATGCCGAAGAGGAAGGTGTCGAGAGCGGTCATAGTTATGCCTCCTGCCGAGCCGCCTCAAGGGAGGCATGCGCCCCCTCGGGGGGCAACGAACGAATGTGAGTGTGGGGGTGCATGTTTTCTCCAGCGTGGTTGGCGGCTTTCTTCACAAAATGGATGGGTTGTGTGGCATCCGGCTTGCCCTGGCCCTTGACCGAACAACCGTCAAACACCACCGGCTCTTCCCAAGCTGCGTCCATGGGTTCATCGGCCACCACCTTGACGGCGTGGGCCTTTTCGCCGGCCAGCTCCAGCAGCGCACCCAACACGCTGGCGTAGGCGCTGTTGCGTTGCTGCAGCGCATTAAAGATGGCATTGAAGATGTGTGCCATTTCGGCCAGGAAGGCGCGGGCCTCCTTGGGCGGTTGGGTGGACACAAACTGCAGCACCACCGGCAGGTAGTCCGGCAATTCGTCGGGTGCCAGAAACAAACCGGCCTTCTCATAGGTTTGCGCCAGGTCAATCATGGCCGGCCCGCGGTCGCGTGAGTCACCGTGTACATGTTCAAACAGGTGCAGCGATGTGGCACGGCCCCGGTCGAAGAGTTCAACGTACTGGGCTTCCACGTCCAGTGGGTCGGTGGCCTGCAGTGTGGCAAACAGCGTGTCGAGCTCCGCCAGCCGTGCGGGCGCGATGGCCTTCTCGGCATGCAAGGCCTGTTGCAATTCACCGAGGTGGCTGCGCAGGTTCGCGTTCGGGTATGACAGCAGGTGCGCAAACACCTTCAGACTGGTGGAGGCCGCTAGGGGTTTGGAAAAGGACATGATCAGACTCCTGCCTTGATAGGGATCGTGCGGCGCTTTGTACCGCCAAACAAGCTGGTTTCACTCTCGCCATCCGAGCAGCCATTGCCAAACGAAAAGCCGCAGCCGCCGCGCACGTCAAAGGTGTTTTCGGCGTATTCGCGGTGTGTGCTGGGGATCACAAACCGGTCTTCGTAGTTGGCAATCGCCATCACGTGGTACATCTCTTCCACCTCGGCCTGAGTCATCTTGACCTGGTCCAGTGCGGCGGTGTTGATGCGGCCGTCGACATGTTTTTCGCGCTGGTAGGCACGCATGGCCAGCATACGTTCCAAGGCACGCTCCACCGGCGCGGTGTCACCGGCGGTCAGCAGATTGGCCAGATACTTGACCGGAATGCGCAACTGCTTGACATCCGGAATCTGGCCGTTGACACCAATGTGGCCGGCGTTGGCCGCGGCGCTGATGGGCGACAGCGGTGGCACATACCAGACCATGGGCAGCGTGCGGTATTCGGGGTGCAAGGGCAGGGCGACCTTCCATTCGACCGCCATCTTGTAGACCGGGCTCTTGCGTGCGGCTTCCATCCACTTGTCGGGAATGCCGTCGATACGCGCCTGCTCGATGACCTTGGGGTCGTTGGGGTCCAAAAAGATGTCCAACTGCGCCTGGTACAGGTCGCGGTCGTGCTCCACACTGGCGGCTTCCTGGATACGGTCCGCGTCGTACAACAACACACCCAGGTAACGGATGCGGCCCACGCAGGTCTCGGAGCACACGGTGGGTTGACCGGCCTCTATGCGGGGGTAACAGAAGATGCACTTCTCGGCCTTGCCACTCTTCCAGTTGTAATAAATCTTCTTGTACGGGCAGCCGCTGACACACATGCGCCAGCCGCGGCACTTGTCCTGGTCGATCAGCACAATGCCGTCTTCCT
>JAZKIR010000008.1:0-37555 GCA_040384785.1 Pseudomonadota bacterium | reverse complement strand
CTCGACCGCATGGCCACCGAGTGTGGCGCCATGGGTCATGTTGAAGGAACCCTTCCAGCTCTTGGCCAGGGGGGTGCGTGCGGTGGATACGATTACTGCGGAAGTCATGTGGGATTCCTCTTCTTCAAAAAAAACGGTGAACGGTGTTTAGGGCTGGGTGGCCGCCTTGGCGGCTTCGCCCAGCAGGCGGTGGTAGAAACGGATGGCGTCGGCGTAGTTCTTGGTGGCCAGGCGTTCGTTGGTGCCGTGGAAGCGTTTCAGGTCTTCGGCATTGGCGCGTATCGGCGAAAACTTGAAAATGTGGTCGCTGATGTCGCCGTAGTGAATGGAGTCGGTCGCCGCCACCATCAGGCCCGGCGCCACCAGGGCATCGGGAAAGATTTCACGCACGGTTTTGTTCAGCGTTTTGTACTGGGGTGAATCGGTGGGTGCCACCTTAGATGCATTCACCGCACCGGGCAATGCAAACAGTTCGAACTTGTCAGAGCCAACTGCTTGTGTCACCTGGTTGCGCACATGGTCCAGCACCTGCTCTTTTGTGTCACCGGGCAAGATGCGGAAGTTGACTGTAGCTTCGGCACGGCCGGGCAACACGTTTTCTTTGTTGCCGGCATTCACTATGGTTAAGGCCGTTGTGGTGCGCATCATC
This sequence comes from Pseudomonadota bacterium, assembly GCA_040384785.1. Taxonomy (GTDB): domain Bacteria; phylum Pseudomonadota; class Gammaproteobacteria; order Burkholderiales; family Burkholderiaceae_C; genus Allorhodoferax. Next base: position 36,906 of record JAZKIR010000008.1, on the reverse strand, counting down.
GCGTTGGTGCTGGCCGCGCCTTCCAACTGCTTTTGCACAACCAGCCCAAACAGCCACAGGTTGGACAAGGCCACACGGGAAAAGCCGTTCATCTCCGGTGCCATGGTGTCAAACATTTCACCAGCCACACCGCGCAAGCCACCGGGCAACTGCTCATCGTCCAGACGCTTCAGCGCGGCACTCATCATGGCAATGGCGCTGGTTCCCTTTTTCGGGGGCATGGAAGAGTGGCCCGGTGTTGCCGACATCTTCAGCACGACCGACATATAACCTTTTTCGGCCACACCAATCAGTGCCGTGGGTTTGCTGATGCCGGGCATGATGCCGTCCAGTATCAACAGACCTTCATCAATGACGAAGTTCAAACGAACCTTGCGCTCCTTGAGCACGGCAGCAATCTTGGCCGCACCACGGGTGCCGCTGACTTCTTCGTCCGCACCATAGGCCAGGTAGACCGTACGCTCGGGCTTGTAACCACTGGCCAGCAACATCTCTACCGCTTCCAGTTGGGACATCAGGTTGCCCTTGTCGTCCCAGGAGCCGCGCCCCCATACAAAACCGTCTTTCACTTCACCGGAGAACGGTGGCACTTGCCAATCGCCCTCGGTGCCGGGTGCAACCGGTACCACGTCCTGGTGGGCCAGCAGCAAAATGGGCTCGGCTTTGGGGTTGCTGCCTTCCCAGGTGTAGAGCAGGCTCAAATCGGCAACCACTTCACGCTTGAGCGTGGCATGGACCTTGGGAAACTTGGCTTGCAGCAACGCGTGGAATTGCGTGAACTGGTCAGCGTTCAAGCTGGCATCATCACGCGACGAGATGGTGCGCAAGCGCACCCCCTCACCCAGGCGCGCGGCAGCGCTCGCCTCGTCCACCGCCAAGGCGGCCAGAGGAGCAACCTCCATCTGGCGCGAGCCCTTGCGCAGCGTGTTGATGGCCACTGCGCTTACCAGCAGCAGCACCAATACGAGCAAGCCCCAAAGTATCCTTTTGAGCATGACAGAAGGGCTTTAGTTGAAGGACTTTCCTTCGGCCGCCAGCTTGGCCAGCAGCGGTGCTGGTTTCCAGAATGCTGCATCGTCCAGCGGGTTCTGGGCAAAGCGGTTCATGGCTTGCACCACATTGAACAGGCCAACCTGGTCGGCGTAGTTCATAGGGCCGCCGCGGTGTGCGGGGAAGCCATAGCCAAAGATGTAGACGATGTCGATATCGCTGGCCTTGTTGGCAATGCCCTCTTCCAGGATGTGGGCCGCTTCATTGACCAGGCTGAACACCAGGCGTTGCACAATTTCTTCGTCCGAAATCTTGCGTGGTGTGATGCCCAGCGCCTTGCGGTGCTCTTCGATCATGGTCACCACTTCGGCATTGGGGATGGCGTCGCGCTTGCCTTCAACATAGTCGTACCAGCCCTTGCCCACCTTCTGGCCAAAACGGCCTTTTTCGCACAAGAGGTCAGCGGTCTTGCTGTACTTCATGTTCGGTTTTTCGGTGTAGCGACGCTTGCGAATCGCCCAGCCAATGTCGTTGCCGGCCAGATCGCCCATGCGGAATGGGCCCATGGCCATGCCAAACTTTTCCATGGCCTTGTCGACCTGGGCCGGAGTGCAGCCTTCGTCCAACAAAAAACCACCTTGGCGGCCGTACTGCTCGATCATGCGGTTGCCGATAAAGCCGTCGCACACGCCAGACACAACCGCCGTCTTGCGGATCTTCTTGGCGACCGACATCACGGTGGCCATGACGTCCTTGGCAGTTTCCTTGCCGCGCACTACTTCCAGCAGCTTCATGACGTTGGCGGGGCTGAAGAAATGCAGGCCGACCACGTCTTGCGGACGCTTGGTGAAGGATGCAATCTTGTCCACGTCCAGCGTAGAGGTGTTGGACGCCAGAATGGCGCCCGGCTTCATGACGCGGTCCAGTTCCTTGAACACGGCTTCCTTGACGCCAATCTCTTCAAACACGGCTTCAATGACCATGTCGGTGCCGTTCAGCTCGTCGTAGCTCAGCGTGGTGGTCAGCAGGCTCATGCGCTGGTCGTATTTGTCTGCTTTTAGCTTGCCCTTCTTAACCTGGGCTTCGTAGTTCTTCCGGATGGTGGCCACGCCCCGGTCCAGCGCTTCCTGCTTCATCTCCAGCATCTTGACGGGGATGCCGGCGTTCAGGAAGTTCATCGCAATGCCGCCACCCATGGTGCCGGCGCCGATGACTGCTATGGAGTTGATAGCGCGCTGTGTAGTATCGGCGGGGACATCGGGTATTTTTGACGCAGCACGTTCGGCCAGGAACAGATGCCGCAGGGATTTGCTCTCTGCTGTCCACATCAGGTTGATGAAGATCTCGCGTTCAACCGCCATGCCGTCGTCAAACTTCTTCTTGGTGGCGGCTTCGACGGCGTCCACACACTTGGCGGGCGCAGGGAAGTTTTTCGACATACCCTTGACCATGTTGCGGGCAAACTGGAAGTAGGCATCGCCTTGGGGGTGTTTGCACTTCAGGTCACGCACCAGTGGCAGCGGGCGCACATCGGCCACGGAGCGGGCAAAGGCCAGCGCTTCTTCAGCCAGGCTGTCAGCCGATGTCGCCATCTTGTCGAACAGTATTTGGCCGGGCAGCATGGCCAGCATTTCGGCCTTGATGGGCTCACCGCTGACGATGATGTTCAATGCGGCTTCCACACCCAACACGCGGGGCAGACGCTGTGTGCCGCCGGCGCCGGGCAGCAGGCCCAGCTTGACTTCGGGCAGGGCTACGCTGGTGCCGGGAGCCGCGATGCGGTAGTGGCAGCCCAGGGCCAGTTCCAGACCGCCGCCCATGGCAACGGTGTGGATGGCAGCCACGACGGGCTTGGCGGAGTTTTCCAGCACGCTGATCACACTGATCAGGTTGGGCTCCTGCAGGGCCGTGGGTTTGCCGAATTCCTTGATGTCCGCACCGCCCGAGAAGGCCTTGCCGGCGCCGGTGATGATGATGGACTTGACCGCCGCATCGGCATTGGCCTTGGCCATGCCGTCGGCGATACCTTGGCGGGTGGACAGACCCAGGCCGTTGACGGGCGGGTTGTCGAGCGTAATGATGGCGACGTCACCTTGGACTTGGTATTGGGCGGTCATGCTTGCATTCCTCAGGGTAATTGGTGGAACATTCAAAATAGAACGATCGTTCGTTTTAAATTGTAGGGGGGTTTTGGGGTTTGGATAGAGCGGCTTGTCGCGGTTGGGACAAAAAAGCTTGGACCGAATGGTTCTTACATACGGCCTCTACTCGAGAAATCTCCCGTTCGCCCTGCGCCTGGCCTGTCCTGAGCCTGTCGAAGGGGCTTCGACAGGCTCAGCCCGAACGGAGACTTCCCTTAAGTATGTGCTTATTCGGCTTAGACCTCCAGCCACTCCTTGCGGATTTCGGTATTGCCGCGCAGTTGCTCGGGTGTGCCTTCAAAAACGATGCTGCCATGTCCCATGACCAGGCAGCGGTCCGAAATTTCCATCGCAATCGTCAGCTTCTGCTCGATCAGCAGCACCGAGATGCCGTGTGTACGCAGCTTTTTCAGGTAGACCGCCACCAGCTCCACGATCTTGGGTGCCAGGCCTTCGGTAGGCTCGTCGATGATGATGAGATCGGGGTCGCCCATCAGCGTGCGGCACAGCGTCAGCATCTGCTGCTCGCCGCCGGACAACACACCGGCTTCGGTATGTTCGCGTTCCTTGAGGCGCGGAAACATCTCGTACATGTCCTTGAAGGTCCAGCGCGTCTTGGTCTTGTTGCCGCCCTTTTGGCCCAGCAACAGGTTCTGGTGCACGGTGAGCTTGGGGAAGATGTCACGGCTCTCCGGCACATAACCAATGCCCAGGTGCGCAATTTCGTAGGTCTTGTGGCCCAGGGCCTCCTTGCCTTTCCATAACACCGAGCCCTGGCAATCGACCAGGCCCATGATGGCCTTGGCCGTCGTGGACCGGCCTGAGCCATTGCGGCCCAGCAAGGCCACGATTTCGCCTTGGCCCACGTGCATATCCACACCGTGCAGCACATGGCTCTTGCCGTAATAGGCATTTAAATTCGATACCTTCAACATTCAGTGTCCTCCCGCTTGGGCATCGGCTACCGATGAGCCCAAATATGCTTCTTGTACCTTGGCATTGGCGCGAACGGCTTCCGGCGTATCAAACGCGATGACCTCGCCATACACCACCACGGCGATCTTGTCGGCCAGGCCAAATACCACGCCCATGTCGTGCTCCACGGTGAGCAAGGTCTTGCCTTCGGTCACGGTCTTGATGAGGGCGATGAAACGTGTGGTCTCGCTGCGGCTCATGCCGGCGGTTGGTTCGTCCAACAGGATGACGCTGGCGCCACCGCCGATGGTGATGCCGATCTCCAGCGCACGCTGCTCGGCATAGGTCAGGTTGACGGCCAGCACGTCACGCTTTTTATCGAGATTGATGGCCTCCATCAACTCCTTGGCTTTCGCGTTTGCATCGTCCAGGTTAACCAGGAATTTCAAGAACGTGTATTTGTAGCCCAGGCTCCACAACACGCTGCAACGCAGGTTCTCAAACACGCTGAGCTGTGGAAAGATGTTGGTGATCTGGAAACTGCGCGACAGGCCCTTGCGGTTGATCTCAAACGGCTTCATGCCATTGATGCGTTCACCATGCAGCACCACATCACCACTGGTGGGCTCGAAGCGGCCACTGATCAAGTTGAACAGCGTGGATTTGCCGGCGCCATTGGGGCCGATCACGGCCACCCGCTCACCGGCCTGAACTTCCAGGTTCACACCGCGGATGATTTCGGATTTGCCAAAGCTCTTGCGCAGGTCCCGCAGCGCCAGGGCTGGGCTGCTTGTGGCTTGGTTGTTAGTGGAGCTCATGCTGCCTGCCTCCGTTTGATTTCTTTTTCAATGTCTTCCTGTATCAGGCCCCACTGCTTTACAAATTTCCTGCGTACCCATTCAAACATTCCCAGGCCCACCACCATGACAGCGACCATGCCCAGCCAGCTGCCAGCGCTGGACGCATCCAACGTGGCGCCGAGGTAATGCAGTTCGGAACCCAGCGTTGCATTCAGCTTGCGGTGGTAAACCATCTCCAGCAAGGCACCGACCCCAAACAGGCCCACCGAGACGGTAGCGGCCATGGCCAGATAAATGCCCCATAGCCCCTTGAGCTTGCCGAACTTGGAAACACGCAGGTTCATCATGATCAGGCTGGCAATACCACCCGGTGCATACATCACCATGAACAGGAATATCAGGCCCAGGTACAACAGCCAGGCCTTGGTGAACTCGCTCAGCAACACAAAGGCCAGCACCATCAGAATGGCACCAATAATGGGGCCAAAGAAGAAGGTGGCGCCGCCCAGGAAGGTAAACAGCAGGTAGGCGCCGGAGCGTGCGGCACCCACCACCTCGGCGGTCACGATCTCGAAATTGAGGGCCGCCAGCCCGCCCGAGATGCCGGCAAAAAAACCGGCAATGATGAAGGCCGTGTAGCGTATGCGCTGCGGGTTGTAGCCAATGAACTCAACCCGCTCGGGGTTGTCGCGCACGGCGTTGAGCATGCGCCCCAGCGGCGTGCCGGTGAACGCAAACATCAGCGCGACGGCGATAAAGGTGTAGATGGCAATCAGGTAATACACCTGCACGGCGGGCGCAAAGGTAATGCCCATCACGGCCTGCCCAACGACACGGTTGCCCGATACGCCGGCCTCACCGCCAAAGAAGTCGGCAAACATCAGCGACATCGCAAACACCAGTTCGGCCATGCCCAGCGTGATCATGGCAAAGGTATTGCCCGACTTGCGCGTGGTCACAAATCCAAACAGCACCGCAAAGCCCATGCCTGCCAAGCCGCCAACCAGAGGGACCGCGCTGACGGGTATTGGCAGACTGCCCTGCCCCACGGCATTGAGTGCGTGAATGGCCAAATAGGAGCCAAGCCCGGTATACACAGCATGTCCAAAACTCAGCATGCCCCCCTGCCCCAGCAACATGTTGTAGGAAAGGCAGGCAATGATGGCAATTCCCATCTGCGACAGCATCGTGATCGATAGACCACTGTTAAAGACCTGGGGTGCCAACAATAAGACCAGCGCAAACAGACCCCACACCACTACGCGCCCGATTTTCATGGATTTCATATCGCCTTAACCTTCCCGCTTACCCAATAGGCCCTTGGGGCGAAATATCAGAATCAACACCAAAAAGAGGTAAGGCAAGATGGGCGCTACTTGCGACAAGGTCAATTGAATGACCGAGCTATTGCGCATGGCATCACTCACCTTCATCCCGGCCTGCTCCATGACGGACAGGACCGAATAGTCAAAGGCAATCGCAAAGGTCTGGATCACGCCAATCAACAGCGATGCCAGGAACGCTCCGGACAGCGATCCCAAGCCACCCACCACGACAACGACGAAGATGACGGAACCCACGGTGCCCGCCATGGACGGCTCGGTGACAAAGGTGCTGCCGCCAATGACACCCGCCAGGCCAGCCAGCCCGGTGCCTGCACCAAACACCAGCATGAACACCAAGGGCACGTTGTGTCCCAAAGACTCGGCCATGTGCGGATGTGTCAGTGCGGATTGGATCACCAGACCCACACGGGTATGTGTCAGCAGCAGCCACAGGCTTACCAGCATCAGCAGTGCGACCAGCATCATGAAACCCCGTGTGAGAGGGAACGGTGAGCACACCACGCGCACGGCGGCGTCTGCAGCGCTGCACAATTCTGCCGGCGCAGCACCCCACACAAAGCTCAGTCCATTCACCGCATGGTTCACCAAGGTGAATGCAGGGCCTTGCAGGCTGGAAGGAGGCGTAAATTCCAAGGCGGTACGACCCCACACCAACTGCACCAGTTCCAAAACAATATAGGAAAGACCAAAGGTAATCAGCAACTCGGCGACATGGCCATACTTGTGCACCTTGCGCAAGGCCAGACGCTCAAACAAGGCGCCCATGCCACCCACGATCACCGGAGCCAACACCAGCGCGGGCCAAAACCCAAATACGCCCGACAGCGTGTAACCCACGTAGGCGCCCAGCATGTAAAAGCTGGCATGGGCAAAATTGAGAACGCCCATCATGCTGAAAATAAGCGTTAGACCTGCACTAAGCATGAATAACAACAATCCATAGCTGAGACCGTTCAGCGTGGAAATGATGAAGAACTCCATCGGGTTTTACCTTTCAACCGCAGTCGCGCTGTGTGCCAACGCTCAAAAAAAGGCCCGACCGCACAAAGAACAATCGGGCTTGGACCGGATGACCGGCTAGGCATTCGCCGCCGGGCCGCCCCAAGGCGAATGCTGCCCCCTCGGGGGGCAGCAAACCACGCGCAGCGGGGAGCGTGGGGGCGATACCTCAGCCTGGACGCTTCATCACGCAACTGGTCGGCGTGCTCGCCACGTACGACTCATAGGTTTTCACTGGTGCCAGCGTCATGGTGGTGTTCTCCGGGCTGTACGGATATTTCTTGTCCGCCTTTTGCCATACCGTCACAAACAGTGGCTGCTGCAATTGGTGGTCGGTCTTGCGCATTTCTACTTCACCGTTGAAGCTCTTGAACTTCATGCCTTCCAGGACCGCCGCAACCTTGACGGGGTCGGTCGACTTGGCCTTGGCCATGGCCTCGCCTAAACCGGAATACAGACTGATAATTGCACTGGTGTAGAAGTCGTCGTTGAACTTTGCCTTGAACTCCGCCATCCACTTGTCATTTTGGCCACCCATGTTGTAGTGGTTGTAGGACACTTGGTACACACGGCCCGCTGCATTGGTACCCAAGGCGGTAGGCGTGCCGGTGACACCGGTGTAATAGGTGTAGAACTTGCCTTCATAACCGCCTTCGTTGGCAGCCTTGATCAACAGGGACAAGTCAGAACCCCAGTTGCCGGTGATCACCGTGTCGGCGCCAGAGGCTTTGATCTTGGCAATGTAAGGTGCGAAATCGCGAACCTGGGCCAGGGGGTGCAAATCTTCACCAACGATCTGAACATCCGCACGTTTGCGCGACAGATTTTCCTTGGCGTAACGCGCCACCTGCTGGCCGTGAGAATAGTTTTGGTTCATCAAGTAGACCTTCTTGATGTCCTTGTTGTCGGCCATGAAGGTTGTCAATGCTTCCATTTTCATGGACGTGTCTGCATCAAAACGGAAATGCCAGTAATTGCACTTGCTGTTGGTGAAGTCTGGATCAACGGCTGCATAGTTGAGGAAAATGATTTCCTTGCCGGGGTTGCGCTCGTTGTGTTTGCTGACCGCATCAATCAGGGCGCCCGCCACCGATGAACCATTGCCCTGCGCGATGTAACGCACGCCTTGGTCCACTGCTGATTTGAGTGCATTCAAGCTCTCGGTAGGGCTTAGCTTGTTGTCGATGCCAACCACCTCGAATTTCACGCCCGCAGGGTTGCTTTGGCTGAATTTTTCGGCGAAGAACTGAAAGCTTTTGAGCTGATTGGAACCAACAGGTCCCATCAAGCCGGTCAATGGGTCAATCCACGCAATTTTGACCGTTTCACCCTTTTGTGCCATCGCAGTTTGGGTGCACAAGACCACTGCCGCGGCAGCTACCAACTTAAATGCAAATTTCATTCACTATCTCCTAAAAAACACGAACTATTGAAGAGTACAAGCTATTGCAAAAATCACTGCAAGGGTTTCCCCCATCCCTTATCGCCAAGGTGACTAAGGGATGTCGCCCCCACGGTCGCCCACTGCGTGTGGCTCTCTGCCCCCCGAGGGGGTCGCGTTCACCTTGGGGCGGCCCGGCGGTGAAACTGCCCACGTCAAACACCTGGCAGTTTGTAGTCCTTGAGCAGCTCGCGCAACTTGGTTTTTTGCATCTTTCCGGTGCCCCCCAGAGGAATGGCATCGACAAAGACGACGTCGTCGGGGATCTGCCATTTGGCGGTTTTGCCGTCGTAGAACGCAATCAGTTCGTCGCGCGTGACCTCGGCACCGGGCTTCTTGACAACGGCGATGATGGGCCGCTCATCCCACTTGGGGTGTTTCATGCCGATACAGGCCGCCATCGCCACCGCTGGGTGTGCCATGGCCACGTTTTCGACGTCAATGGAACTGATCCATTCGCCGCCCGACTTGATGACGTCCTTGCTGCGGTCGGTGATCTGCATGTAGCCATCAGGATCGATGGTGGCCACGTCACCCGTGGGGAACCAACCGTCGACCAGCGGCGAACCGCCCTCGCCTTTGAAGTATTCGCTGATGACCCAAGGGCCTTTGACCAGCAGGTCGCCATAGGCTTTGCCGTCCCAGGGCAACTCTGCGCCGGCGTCGTCGACAATCTTCATGTCCACGCCAAAGATGCCACGGCCCTGCTTGAGCCGCACCTTCATCTTGTCGGCCGAATCCAGGGGCAAATGTTTGTTCTTCAAGGTGCAGACCGTGCCCAAGGGCGACATTTCGGTCATGCCCCAGGCGTGCAGCACTTCCACACCGTAGACGTCATTGAAGGCGGTGATCATGGCCGGTGGACATGCCGAGCCGCCAATGACCGTGCGCTTGAGGGTGGAAAAGCGCAAGTCACCGGCCTGCATATGGGCCAGCATCATTTGCCATACGGTGGGCACACCGGCCGCAAAGCTGACCTTCTCGGATTCGATCAACTCGAAAATCGATTTACCGTCCATCGCCGGGCCGGGAAACACCAGCTTGGCGCCGGTCATGGCGGCCGAATACGGCAGGCCCCAGGCATTGACGTGGAACATGGGCACAACGGGCAACACACAGTCGCGCGCACTCATGCTGAGTGCGTCGGGCAACGCGCCAGCCAAGGCGTGCAGCATCGTGGAGCGGTGGCTATACAGCGCGGCCTTGGGGTTGCCGGTGGTGCCGCTGGTGTAACACATGCTGGACGCCGAATTTTCGTCAAACTCAGGCCAGGCGTAGGCTGTGGACTGGACGCCAATCCAGGCCTCATAACTCTGCAGCCCCGGAACGCCGGAGTCGGCCGGCAGCTTATCGGCATCGCACAAAGCGATGAAATGTTTGACCGTTTTGCAGTGGCCGTGCATGGCCTTGATGATGGGCAAAAAGGACAGGTCAAAACACAGAACCTGGTCTTCGGCATGGTTGGCAATCCAGGCGATCTGTTCGGGATGCAAACGGGGGTTCAGGGTATGCAGGACGCGGCCCGAGCCGCTGACGCCAAAATACAGTTCCAGGTGGCGGTAACCATTCCAGGCCAGCGTGGCGACGCGGTCACTGAAGGCCAGCTGCATGTTGTCCAGCGCATTGGCAACCTGGCGGGCGCGCACCGCCACATCCTTGTAGGTGCAGCGGTGGATATCACCCTCTACCCTGCGCGACACCACCTCCGCTTCGCCATGGTGGCGCTCGGCAAATTCAATCAGCGACGAAATCAGCAATTGCTGGCTTTGCATTAACCCTAGCATGGATACTCCTTGAGGCGGTCGATATGGAAATTCATCATAGTAGTTTGTGGAGAAAATAGTAGGAGGGTTGGTGCCTAGGTGACACTGCCCTACTTCGTGAATTTCTCGCCGGGGCTGACAATCGTCAAACCCACATAACGCGATCCCTGGCGCGAGTCCTTGGCAAAGCCGACCGGAAACCCGCCGAGGTCAAAACGTTTGATGCCAGCCAAGGCGTTCACAAACCTGGTGCGATTCAGATCCTTGCCGGCCAGACGCAGGCCTTCGACAAACACCTTGGCATTGATGTAACTCTCCAGACCCAGAAACGACAGGTTGGAGTAACCCGCCTTTTGCATCGCGGCGCGGTATTCCCGCGACAGCGGGTGTGTGAAATCCCATGGAAACGGCACAACGGTGGTGACCACCACACCCACGCCATCGGCGCCCAGCGCACGCAAGGTGGCCTGGGTCCCCATGACGGACAGTGTATAAAAATGCATGCCCTTGCGCACCTTGTTGTAACCCTTGATAAAACTCACGGTTGGTGCACCGGCCGTGATCATGATGATGGCTTCGGGGCGGCGGTCGTGCAGCGCGGCCACGGCCTTGTCGGTGTCGGACGCGTTCTGCTCTATGGGCGCATCGGCATACAGCTTCATGCCGCGTTTTTCCAGGGCCTTCTGCACGCCGGCCAAACCGTCCTTGCCAAATCCGTTATTGCTCCACAACACGGCAATACGCTGCGCGCCCAATGTGGCCAAGTGTTGCACCATCTTCTCCGTTTCATCGCCATAACTTGCGCGGATGTTGAAGACATGGTTGATGGCCGGTGTGCGCATGAGATCGGCGCCGGTGAAGGGAGCAACCAGCGGCAGCGGCGGATTCTCTTTCTCCAATAGCGGCAGCACGGCGGCCACATTGGAGGTGCCGGTCATGTTCATCAACGCAAAGACCGGCTCTTTCTCGATCATGTGGTTGACAACCTTGACGGTGTTGGCCACCACGTAACCATCGTCCATGGTCAGCGTCCGGATCTTGCGACCATAGATGCCTCCCTTCTCGTTGACACTGTCAAACAAGGCCTGGGTTGCGTTCAATATGTCCGGCGCCAGTTCGGCCAGCGGACCGGTTACGCCGGCGGGTTGGCCCACCAGAACTTCGGTGTCGGTAACGCCGGGTTCGGCGGCAAACGCGCCATTTAGCCCCAGACACAAGGTCACGCCCAACAACACCAACACCATCTGTGATTGTTTCGCCATCATGTTTGTCTCCATCTCGTTTTTATGGGTTCGTGTGTTACCAACGAAGGGCCTGAGTGTGCGAGCGCGAGGCCACACACGCAAATGGTGTCGTCCCGACGACACCTGCCGTGTTATTGAGTAGAAATGCTGGTCTGCGTCAGCGATGCGTCAAAGACCAGCTTCTTGGGCCAGACGGGCCAGGAGACACCCAGAGCCGCGGCGTTGGGATTGCCGGTGCGCGCAAAAGCGCCCAGGCTTGCCATCATGGCGGCCGACAAGGCCAGCCGCCCTGGTTTGTTGGCACTGCTATTGACCGCATTCGAAAACACCGAGGGTCCAAAATTTCCAAATAGAAAGGGCAGATCAAAGGCGTGCGCCGCACCATACACCTCGTTCCACGGTGCGGGCTCCTGCGCCCAATTGAACTGGTAGTGCCAGACCAGGCCGGCCTGTTGCGTGACCAAGGTGTTGAGCACGTTGTCGCGACTCGGTGTAGTGAACACATTGCCGAGCAGCGTGGTCTTGGCATTGAAGCCGGTTACCGGTGTTGTGACCGGCAGATAGGAGGCGTCCAGGATGTCGGCCGAAGTCAACAGCGTTGGCAGATCCGGGTTGAAACCCGCCATCAGATTGAAGCGGTCCGCATCGCTGATCTTGTGGCCGGCCTTGCCGCCCAGCAAAGTCAGGAACGGCGCAAACAGCTTGCCTTCATCGGCGGTATTGCCGGCCAGCACCGGCACCTTGTTGTAGCGCCCCGCGGCGATGGCCGCGATCGGGTCGGCCGGAACCACGACCCCATCGGGTATCGGCCCTGAGCCGGTCAAGCCATTCAGCAAAAGCGTAGACAACAGCGTGCCACCTGACTTGGCGCGCAGATAATCTGCAATCTGCGCACTGCTTTGTGTTGCGATGTAGGCGCCGGCAGTCGCCGCATCCGTCGCCTTGCCATCGGCAATCAAGAGCTTGACCAGCAGCCCGTTGCCCTGCGCAAGATAGGTGCTGGACGGATTGAGCGTGGGCAACATGCCGGCAGGCAAATTACTGGCCAAGGAAATTCCACCACTGATAGGCACCGCCTTGTGGAACAGCCCCGCAGCCAAGGGTGATGCCATCAAAGCCCAGGTATTGATGGCGCCCGCCGACTGGCCCATCAGCGTCACGTTGTCCGCGGCACCACCAAATACGCTGGCGTTCTTCTTCACATATTTCAGCGCCTGCACAATGTCGAGCAACGCGAAATTACCGGAGTCCGCGGCCGCGTCGGTGCCCGTCTTCAATTGCGGCAGGTTCATGAAACCAAGAATGCCCAAGCGGTAGTTGGTCGTCACAACCACCGCATTGGCGGCCTTGGCCAGGGCCGCACCATCGTAGACTGGGTCTGCCGTGTAGCCGGAGATATTGCTGCCACCATACACAAACACGATGACTGGCAAGTTGGTACTGTCATTGGCAGGGCGCCACACATTCAGCGTCAAGCAATCTTCGTCGCCCACTGGCGTATTGAGTGTGCTGGCTATGCTGCTGTCGTAGCGGTTGTTGCTGCCCGGCCCATAGATGCGGCCATTCTGCAAACAGGCGTTGCCAAAGACCTTGGTAACCAATTGACCCAACCGGGCATCCGGCTCCACCGGGGCCTTCCAGCGCAATGCGCCCACGGGCGGCTTGGCAAAGGGAATGCCTTTCCAGGAGTAGGTTCCGCTGCCGGCGCTGTCGTCGCTGCCGAGGACGGCACCGTAACTGGTGGCACGGACCAGTGTGGACTCAGCAACCACAGTGCCCGAACCGCCGCAGGCGCTTGCCAATACAGCCACACACACGGCCAGTGACACTTTGCAGGGAACTCTCATTTTTGTCTCCTAGTAGGGGTAAGCCGCAGCTTGCAAAGCGAGGCAAAATCCATTGAAATTGCCGACTCGCGTGGTGTTGATGCAGTGCAAGAATTCTAAAAACCACATACGCTGGAAACACTGTCCCAACACATCCAATCTAGTGACTTTGGAGAGCCATTTTTTCAATGAACCGCAGCAGTTCTGCCACTTGGGTCAAAGGCGTACTCGACATGTTTGCATCCCAGGGGCTCGATGTGCAGCGCCTGCTGCGCGGCGCCGAGATTGACAGCACCGAACTCGATAAACCCGGTGCCCGCGTCGAGGCCGATGCTGTGATCCGTCTGTGGGACTTGGGCGTCCTCTGGTCCGGCAATCCGGCCCTTGGTGTGGACCGTGAACTGGCGGCGCGTTACGTCAATTTCGATGTGGTCGGCCATGCCATGTTGTCCAGTCCTGACCTGCGCAGCGGCCTGGATAGTTTGTCGCGTTACCTGGCCCTGATATCCGACGCCACATCCATTACGCTGGAAGACGCGCGGCCCCACAGTTGGGTGGTCCTCAGCCACATGGGCAACACCTTGCGCGTGCCCCGGCAACGCCAGGAACACGCCATCCTGACCGTGCTGATGTTATGCAGTTGGCTGGTACGCCGCGAACTGCGCCCCCTGGCAGCTGAATTCATCTTTCCACAGCCGGTATGCGAGTTGCCATACCGCAAGGCCTTTGACTGCCCGTTGCGCTTTGGGCAAGCCACGACCCGCCTGCTGCTGGCCGACGTAGACCTGGCAACTTCGCTGCCCTCACGCAGCCCGGCCATGCTTGCACTGCATGAACGGCTGATGGACGAACAGCTCAGCCACCTGGGCAATACCACTGTCAGCAACAAGGTGCGCGAGATAGTCATGCAGCGTCTGGGCCAGGGCGAGCCACGCCGTGAAGACATTGCGTCCTTCCTGGCGCTGACGGACCGCACACTGCAACGGCGCCTGCGGGCCGAAGACACCTCGTACCAGCAACTGCTGGATGAAGTCCGCTGCGAGTTGGCGCGCAAGTATCTGGCGCAGGAAAATCTGCCTCTGTCTGCGATGGCCGACCTCCTGGGCTTTGGCGACCAGAGTAATTTTTTCCGCGCCTGCAAACGCTGGTTTGGCACGCCACCAGGGGAGTACCGCAAGGCATTGACAAACAAGCCTTGCGCACCGGCGCTGCACTAGACCATGTTTCCCAGCACACTCAACCCGGTTCGCAGTTTTCTGCAATCACAGGCCTGGTTTACCGCCCTGCCCAGTGACCAGCAAGACAGTGTGGAGGCCCAGGTCTTCACACTGCCGGCAGCACGCGGCCAGACCATTCTGCAGGCCAACGAACGCACACAGGGCTGGTATGGCGTCTTGCGTGGCCTGGTGCGAATTTCTGCACCCACGGTTGCCGGACGGCGTTCGGACTTCCTGGGTGTGGGCGCTGGAGAATGGTTTGGCGAAGGCGCGGCACTGAAAAATGAAATGCGCAGGTACCAGGTGGTGGCCCTGCGGGATACCGAACTGCTGTGCCTGCCCAGCGCCGCTTTCCATGCATTGCAGGCCTCCAGCCTGCCCTTCAACCAATGTGTGGTGGCCTGCCTGAATCTGCGCCTGTCGCAGGCCATGGCCATGATTGATGCCGGACGCACACGCAGTCCGGAACAGCGCATTGCCTTGTCCTTGAGCCGACTGTTCTGGAGCCGTACCCGCCAGTTGGACCTGACGCAAGACGAGCTTGCCAGTTTGGCCGGCATGTCCCGCCAAACCGCAAACCGGGTGCTCAATGCCATGCAGGAACAGGGCGTGATCGCCTTGTCCATGAACCGCATCAAGATACTGGACGACAACGCGCTGACCAAACTACTGGACGCTTGATACCTCCCCATGGAACGCACAAGTTCATCGAACTGGCTCAAGGGCATAAGCAGCATGTTCGCGGCGCAAGGCCTAGAGGTTGCGCAGTTGTTCAAGTCTGTGGGCATCGATATCGCTTTGCTCGACGATCCGAATGCACGTTTTGGCGCGGATCAGGTGTCCGAGCTGTGGGAACTGGCGGTGGCCACTTCGGGCAATGCAACATTGGGCTTGCTGCAAGAGTTACCTGCCCGACATGCCAACTTCGACATCGTAGGCCACGCCATGTTGACCTGCCCCGACCTGCGCACGGGGCTGCAAAATCTGGCACGCCAAATGGCGCTGGTGTCGGACGCCGCCACGTTTGAACTGGTGTCCGAGCGCAACCACAGTTGCTGGCTGGTGCTGGGGCATGTGGGCAATACACGGCGCGTGCCACGGCAGCGGCAGGAATACGGCTTGCTGACCTTGTTGACGTTATGCCGCTGGGTCACTCGGCGAGACGTGCCCGCGCTGGCCGCCGAGTTCACGTTCCCGGACCCGGTGGATGCCCTACCCTACCACCAGGCCTTTGTGTGCCCCGTGCATTTCAACCAGCCTGCCACCCGCTTGTTGCTGGCCAACGCGGATCTGAATGCGCGGCTGCCTTCGCACAACGCATCGCTGCACGCGCTGCACGAACGTGTGATCGGTGAGCGCCTCTCCGCCTTGGGAACCATCAGCACCAGCCACCGCGTGCGTGAGGAAATTCTGCACAGCTTGAGCCGGGGTGAGCCACGCCGTGAAGACATAGCTGCCCGGCTGTCCCTGTCGGACCGTACCTTGCAACGGCGTCTGTCAGACGAGAAAACTACTTTCCAGCAGTTGCTGGAGGACCAGCGCCGCGAGCTGGCCAGCAAATATCTGGCCGAGGAGCGCTATACCCTTGGTGAGATTGCCGACCTGTTGGGCTTTGAAGACCAGGGCAATCTTTTCCGCGCCTGCAAGCGCTGGTTTGGCATGTCACCCAGCCAGTATCGCCAGCAAATGGATAGAGATAGTCCCACGGCTGGTGGCAAGGAAGCTGTGTAACGGTCAGTGCGGCCCGTCGCGGAACGGGTCTACATTGGCCGGCAGGGCATTGAAGTCAATCACCTTCCAGACATAGTCTTTTTGCTGCTGCGACAGCAATTGGTAACGCGGCCAGAAGAATAAATAATCATCACCGGACATGTAGGACGTGTTGTCAAAAACCATGCGTTTGGGGCAGCCGAATCCACAGGCGAAATTGGTCCAATCGTTCCATGGGGTCTGGCCATCGAACAGTTGACTCGGCCTGCCGGTGCGGGCAAATGTGGACACATGTTTGATGAAACGGTCCGACAGTTTTTGCCGGGCCACGGCGTTGTTGGCATCCCATGCGAAGTGCATGAAGTTGGGCTCGTTCACCACGTAGTTGCCAAACAGCAGGGCTACGTCTATGCCGTGGAAAGCCCCGAAAGTGCTCTTCCATGGTGTCGGTGTATCGCGCCAGTTGAAGTTGTAGCGGTACAGCGCACCCGCGCCGCTGCTCAGGCGCAGCAGGCGCACGGTGTTGTCAATGGTCAGGTCCAGCGCGTAGGAAACGGCCTCGTGGGTTTGCGTGAAGATGGGCTGGAACTCGGGTTTTATCAGGTCGTTCAGCGTCACGCTGCCCGGAGCCGCGTAGTTGGACAAGTGCCAAAACTCCTGCGCGCTGGGCTTTCCCATGCCAAAGGCATAGGCAAAATACGAGCCCTCGTCATGCGTACTGCCGATCATCAGCGGTACACGGTTGTAGTTGCCGGCCACCAGGTCGACCAGGCCACCGGCGCGGATGACCGTGCCATCGGTGAAGTGACCCGGGACGACCGGCGATGGTGTCAGCTTCATGATCTGTGCGGCGCTGGCATTGCGCAGCAGCGCGCTGAGTTGTGTAGGGGTCATGGCCAAACGTTGCCCCGCCGCCTGGCCGAGCGTGGAGGCACTGCCGTTGTCCACCAGCAGCTTGTCGATCAGGGATTCGGCGGCCAATGTGCCCAACACTGCGGGATAACCATTGGGTATGCCGGACATGCACAGTGCGCGGTGGAATTTCCCACCAGCCAGTGGCGACTGCAACAGGCCCCAGGTGTTGATGCAACCGGCCGACTGACCGGCCACCGTGACCTGCGACGGGTTGCCGCCGAAGGCGCGGATATTGGACTGCACCCAGTCCAGGCCGCGCACCAGGTCCAGGGTCGCAAAATTGCCGGAATCGTCCTTGGCGTTGCCGGTCTTGAGTGCCGGGTGGTTCAACCACCCCAGCATGCCCAGTCGGTACTGCACCGTCACCACCACCATGTTCGCCTTGTTGGCCAGGTAGGCGCCGTTGTACAGCGGCTCACGGGCGGAGCCCTTGACATTGCTGCCACCGTGTATCCAGTAGAAAACCGGCAGGTTGTCGGCGCTGGAGTTAGGCCGCCACACGTTCACATACAGGCAGTCCTCACTGCCGACCGGCTGGTCGAACGTTGCGGGGTCGGGTTCACCGAAAAAACTGCCGACCTGTGCACACATGGATGGCAGAGTTGTCGCGGCCCTGGAGCCGCTCCAGACCGAGGGTGGTTGTGGTGCGCGCCAGCGCAGGTTGCCCACGGGCGCCTGCGCATACGGGATGCCGAGAAAGGCGTGGCTGTTATTGGCATCGACCTTGCCGTAAATTTGGCCCGAGGCCAGTGTGCGTGTCAGGCTTTGGTCGTAGGCCGCCCATGCAGGGGCAGCCACCGCCAGGCATGCAACAAACCCTAGCGCGCGCACTGTGCGTAAAACAGACTTCATGCTTGTCTCCTGTTGTTGTGGTTGTTACACAGAGGCCAAAGGCCGCGTGGTGCTGAAAATTCTAGGGAGCGGGCCGCCATTCAGCGGTATCCGAACATGGCCAAAACGCTGACTTTGGGACACCACACAGGCTAGGACTTACCCTTGCCCGGGTAGGTTTTGGCGCGGTGCCGGACAATAGGGGCATGCATGACTCTTCTTCTGGCCCGACCGGCCTGGAGCCTGGATGGCGCTGGACCAACAGCTTTGCCGCCCTGGGCACCGACTTTTACTCCCCCATGGCAACACAGCCCATGGCGCAACCCTATCTTGTTGGATACAGTGCTTCCGCAGCCAGGCTGTTGGGTTTGACGCCCGACGCGCTGCAGTCCGAAGACTGGCAAAACATTCTGCTCGGCAACCAGACCGCCCCCGGCTCGCAACCCCTGTCCAGCGTCTACAGCGGCCACCAGTTTGGTGTCTGGGCCGGGCAGTTGGGCGATGGTCGGGCCGCCTTGTTGGGCGAAATAACACCACCACCGGGGCTCGGCGGCATGGCCCAGGAGATTCAGCTCAAAGGCTCGGGCCTGACCCCGTATTCACGCATGGGCGACGGACGGGCGGTGTTGCGCTCCAGCATCCGTGAGTTTTTGTGTAGCGAGGCCATGCACGCACTCGGGATTCCCACCACCCGTGCCTTATGCGTTTTGGGGTCTGACCACCCGGTGTACCGCGAACGTCCCGAAACCGCCGCCGTGGTCACGCGCCTGGCGCCCAGTTTCATACGTTTTGGGCACTTCGAGCACTTTTGCCACCACAACCTGCATCCCCAGTTGCGGCAACTCGCTGACTACGTCATTGACCGGTTTTACCCGCAATGCCGCACGGACACGCGTTTGAATGGCAATGCCTACGCCAACTTCTTGCAGGCGGTGACCGAGCGCACGGCCCGCATGGTGGCGCAATGGCAGGCCGTGGGCTTTTGCCATGGCGTCATGAATACCGACAACATGAGCATCCTGGGGCTGACGATTGACTACGGTCCGTTCCAGTTTCTCGATGCCTTTGACCCCGGCCACATCTGCAACCACTCCGACAACCAGGGTCGTTACGCGTTTTACAAACAACCCAACGTGGCCTACTGGAATCTGTACTGCTTGGGCCAGGCTTTGCTGCCGCTGATTGAGGACCAGGAGTTGACCATTGCGGCGCTGGAAACCTACAAGACGGCCTACCCCAAGGCCGTAGACACCTGCATGGCAGCCAAGCTGGGCCTTCCGGATGTGCGCGAGGGTCAGCGCGAGTTGGCCGACGATGTGTTGCGCTTGCTGGCCGCAGACCGTGTGGACTACAGCATCTTCTGGCGCCGGCTGAGCCACTGGGTTAAAAATCG
The DNA here is from genome assembly GCA_040384785.1 of Pseudomonadota bacterium. Classification (GTDB taxonomy): domain Bacteria; phylum Pseudomonadota; class Gammaproteobacteria; order Burkholderiales; family Burkholderiaceae_C; genus Allorhodoferax. The sequence continues at coordinate 17,375 of JAZKIR010000008.1, read as the reverse complement.
GGAAGAAAATCCCGGCATACAGGACGATTCCGTGCGGGATCTGTTTCTGGACCGAGACGGGCTTGATGCTTGGTTGCTATCGTATTCAGAGCGAATCGCTTATATTCCACGAGGGCTAGCGGCCAGTTTGTTGTTGAAGACCAATCCCAAATACGTGCTGCGCAACCATTTGGGCGAGTTGGCGATTCAGGCGGCCAAAAACAAAGATTTTTCCGTCGTAGCACAATTACTCAAGGCGCTGGAACATCCCTTTGATGAACAGCCGGAGTTTGAATCCTTTGCCGACTTTCCGCCCGACTGGGCCAGCGGCATTTCCATCAGTTGCAGTTCCTGATCCCACCCCCCAAGAAGCCATCCCATGACCTACCCCATAACCAAGACCGACGAAGAATGGAAAGCCCTGCTGAAAGCCAAGGGTGCCGAACCCGTCGCCTTCGAAGTCACGCGCCACGCCGCCACCGAACGCCCGTTTACCGGCAAATATGCCGACAACTACAAGGACGGAACCTATGTCTGCATATGCTGCGACAAACCGCTGTTTACGTCCAGCACCAAGTTTGATGCCGGTTGCGGCTGGCCCAGCTTCGACCAGGCCATAACCGACGGTGCCGTTGCCACCCGCGTGGACCGCGCACACGGCATGCTGCGCACCGAAGCGCTGTGCGGCCACTGCGGCGCCCACCTGGGCCATTTGTTCGAGGACGGCCCCACCGACACTGGTTTGCGCTACTGCATGAATTCGGCTTCGTTACACTTCACACCCGAATGAAAATACTGATCGACTTTTTCCCCATCCTGCTGTTTTTCGGCGCTTACAAGCTGCACGCCTGGTTTGGTGTGGGTAAAGAGGAAGCCATTTATTTTGCGACCCCCGTGCTGATGGGTGCGACAGTACTGCAAATGGCCATCATTTATGCCATCGACAAAAAGTTGACCGCGCTGCACAAGATCACACTGGCCCTGATTCTGGTGTTTGGCAGCATCACGCTGGCCTTGCACGACAAGCGCTTCATCATGTGGAAACCCACGGTTTTGTATGCAGGCATGGCCATTGCGCTGGCCGTGTCCATTTGGGGTATGCGCAAGAGCTTCCTGAAGACCATGCTGGGTGGCCAACTGGAGTTGCCCGACCCCGTATGGCACAAACTCAATGTGGCATGGGTGTTTTATGCCGCCTTTATGGCCATCAGCAATGCCTGGGTAGCCACGTACTACAGCGAAGACGATTGGGCCAATTTCAAGATATGGGGCTACATCTTTCCGTTGATCTTCCTCGTGGGCCAAGGCCTCTATATTGCGCCCCACATGCGGGCCGATGACGGTGACAAAGTGGCCGAGAAAGAAGGCACGCCGTGAGCACCGGCCCCACCGTCAGCCAGTTGGAAGCACGCCTGAACGACCGACTAACCCCTACCCGCCTGGAGGTTCTGGACGAGAGTTACCAGCACGCGGGGCACATTGGTGCCAACGACACCGGCTACGGCACCCATTTCCGCGTTCGCATCGCTTCACACTTGTTTACAGGTTTGAGCAGAGTGGCCCGCCACCGCCTTGTGTATGATGCGCTGCAAGATTTCATTGATCAGGGCCTACATGCTCTGGCCATTGAGACTGAAAATCCGCCAAACACTACTGCAGTTTGACACGCCTTTTTGGCATCCCTTTTTTTGATTTGTATCCCTGAAGGAAAACGCATGAAGAAGCAAATTTTGTCCGCACTCGCGACTGCCACTTTGTTGGCAGCACTGGCGCCTGCGGCCATGGCCCAAAACGTGGCCATCGTCAACGGCAAAGCCATTCCCAAGGCACGCATTGAAGCGCTGGCTGAGCAAATGAAACGCTCTGGACGCCCCGTGTCTACCGAAATGCAGGGTCAGCTCAAGGACGAAGTCATCGCCCGTGAAATCTTCATGCAGGAAGCCCAAGTGCGCGGTCTGGACGCCACCGAAGACTTCAAGACCCAGATCGAACTGGCCCGCCAGGCCATCCTGATCCGCGAACTGTTCGGCGACTTCCAGAAGAAGAACCCGGTCTCGGACGAAGAAATCAAGGCCGAATACGACAAATTTGCTGCCCAGAATTCCGGCAAGGAATTCAAGGCCCGCCACATCCTGGTGGAAACCGAAGACGAAGCCAAGGCCATCATTGCCAAGCTGAAAAAGGGCGGCAAGTTTGATGAAATCGCCAAGAAATCGTCCAAGGACCCAGGCTCCGGCGCCAAGGGTGGTGATCTGGATTGGGCCAATCCCGGCAACTACGTGAAGGAATTCTCGGAAGCCCTGACCGGTCTGACCAAGGGCAAGACGACCGAGACACCGGTCAAGAGCCAATTCGGCTACCATATCATCCGCCTGGACGACATCCGCGACGCGCAGTTGCCCAAGTTTGAAGATGTGAAGCCACAGATCGGCCAGCAACTGCAACAGCAAAAGATTGCCAAGTTCCAGGAAGAACTGCGCAGCAAAGCCAAGATCGAGTAATTGCCGATAGCGGCAACGCAAGGTATAGACAGAAACGCGGCCCAGGCCGCGTTTTTTTATTGCATGTGTTTGAACATCTTGGCCTGAAAGCGCTGCGGAATGCTGACGTGACGCGGGCCTGGCAATAACTCGAAAGACTCTCCCGCCTGCACCGTACCGGGTTCGTCCACTGACAGATAAAACCCGCAAAAACCGCTTTGCGCCATGGCCTTGACCGCCGTGTTGAAGCCCATGGCGGCATTGAATTTGTAGCAAGGCTCGCGGGGTTGTTCGACGCGCAACACACAGTTGGCAAAACGCAGCACGTCGCCCACCCATACATCCGATTCCAGCAGTCCATTCAAGGTCAGGTTTTCGCCCATGGAGCCGTGAGGCAGTTCCGTATCGATGCTCGCCAGGCCCGCAGTCTGGCGCGCAGCGCGCCAAAAGGCATAGTGCTCGGCGGGGTAAGCGTAGACGGCTTTTTCCAGGCCACCATGCACCGACAAATCGGCCTGCTCATCACCTTGCAGCCCCAACGGGACGACCGCCACAGGACCGCTCGCAGCCGTTTTATGGATGGCCGTCAGAATCGCGCGCCCGGCGATCGCGACCTTGCGCGCCTGCGCAACCTGGACACTGCTCAGCGTAAGAACTGACATGCCAGCTCCCGGCTACAACTGGTGGTGCAACAACTCACCGGTACGGCTGGAGTAGCGCACCCGTGCGTCAAGCTTTTCAAACTGCACCACAACCGCGCGCTGGTGGTAGGCATGTTCCTTGAGCCAGTCAAATTCGGCCTGCAAGGCCTTGCTGTCGCCCACCCGCGTATGCCAGACCTTTTGCTCGCCACTCCAGCGGTAACCGCGGGCCTTGAGTTTGTCCTTGGCATCAAACGGCGCATTGGTCGCCATCAGCCGGTAGCTGGGCCTGTGCGCCTGCTCCACCAGATGGGCCAGCCCGGTGTGGGGCAACTGTGGCAAGTTGGCGGCCAGCACCGCCAGCAGTGCGTGGCAATCCATCTCTGCCCGGTGGGCATCGTAAAACCAACCCATCTCCAGCGCCAGACTTTCCAGTTTGGATGAACGCCGGCCCTGCGCCTTCCACGGGATGTCCGCAAAGGAGCAGGCCCAGGCCAGACCGCGGAACTGCGCCAGGCGCGCTTCGGCAAACGGGCGGTCAAAACCGGCGTTGTGTGCGATCACCAGGTCCACACCGTCGAGCAGGGCCGCGACGCGGTCCTCGTCCAGACTCTGGCCCTGCACCATGTCATCGGTGATGCCCGTTATCTCCTGCACCTCCTTGGGTATCGGCATGCCAGGGTCTTCCAGGCCATCGTAGACCTGCACGTCACCCACGGGCAGACCGGTTTCCAGGTCCACATCCACGCGCAACAAGGCCAGCTCCATGATCTTGTCACGGCTATGCTCCAGCCCCGTGGTCTCGGTGTCCAGCACGATGACGCGGCACACGCCCCGCCCTTCGGTCGCCGCCGGCCAGTGCAGGCGTGGCTGCAGGCGGCGCAGGATTTTGAAGTCGGGGTGCGCTTGCAGCGTGGCGGCCATGGCTTCAACGTCACCCGCGGCACCGGCCAAAGGCTGGGTGGGCAGGCGGGGCTCAGGAGACGACTGCACCGGGGCTGCCAGCGCAGGCTGGCTGTATGGCGACTGCACTGCCGCCTTTTGGCGTGCAGCGCGTTTCTTGGGGGCAACCGCTGCAATGGGAAGCTCTGCAACAAAGGCAAAGTCAAGCTGGTCGTTGTTCAAAGGACTACCTCGTGCGGTCTGTTGTGCAATGGGAGATGGCGGCGGTCAACGCTCGCCAAGGCGCCCATTATCATGGGCCTACCGGCGGATCCTTCCTTCCCCGACCGGCTTAAGCAAAAATGGCCAGTAGCCCCCGTGAAATGGTCTTCATGCGCTATTAATTTCATAGTAACTTTATCCATGCCAACCAAGACCCTCGCAAGCCCAGCCGCAGCCAAACCACTCTTGCCCCTCAAAGGGGTGCGCATTGTCAGCCTGGCGCTGAACCTGCCCGGCCCTGCGGCCTTGATGCGTTGCCAACAAATGGGTGCGACGTGTATCAAGTTGGAGCCCCCCGCCCACCCCAACGCGCCCAAGGGCACATCGGGCGATCCCATGGGCTTGTACAACCGTACGGCCTATGACGAGTTGCACCATGGCATGCGCATCGCCCAGGTGGACCTGAAGTCTGACACGGGCCAAAAGGCCTTGCACCGCGAGCTGGCCAAGGCCGATGTGTTGCTGACGTCCTTTCGGCCCTCCGCTCTCAAAAAGCTGGGGCTGGAATGGAAGAGCTTGCATGCGATCTACCCCACGCTGTCGCTGGTCGCCATTTTTGGTGCGCCCGGCGCACGGGCTGAAGAGCCTGGCCATGACCTGACCTACCTGGCGGAGAACCAACTGGTCAACGGACTGGAGCTGCCACCCACGCTGTACGCCGACATGGGCGGCTCGCTGATGGCGTCCGAGGCCGTGCTGAAAGCCCGCCTGCACCAGTTACAAAAAGGCAAAGGCGTGCGGCTGGACATTGCGTTGTCCGACGCTGCTGCCTATCTGGCACTGCCCCGCACCTGGGGCCTGACCCAACCCGGCGCGGCCGTGGGCGGTGGCCATGCCGGATACCGTGTTTACCCCTGCAAAGACGGTCGCGTGGCGGTGGCGGCATTGGAGCCCCACTTTGCGGCTGCGCTGGCAGGTGCGGTGGGACTGAAGGTGTCCAACACCATGGCCATGTTCGCGCCCGAGGCCCATACTGCGGTAGCCGGCTTTTTGCTGACGCAGACGCGCCAGCAGCTGGACCAGCTCGCTACCGAAAAAGACATTCCGCTGCACACCTTGTAAGCCCCGGTCGTATTCGGATACGCGCCGTGCCTGCAACCGGGTGCCTCAGGGCGGCAACCGGTCGGGCATCCGCTGGTTGCCGCATTTTGCGCGCAGTTCGCAACAAGTAGTTACAACTCCAGGCAAGTACTCGCGGGTTTTCCAGCGTGACACCTTCGCGACACCGCCCTATTATCCATAAATAGCACGACCGTGCTATTTATGACCACCCCAGCTTACGGCCCCACACGGCCCGCGCTGGGGAGTCGCGACGACCCGCACCCAGACCGTCGCAGCCTGATCCGTTCGTTTGAATACGCGTTCCCAGGTCACTCCGTCCACTGCAAGAACACCTCTGGCCAAAGAGGGTTCAGCACAGCGAAACAAGCCCTGGACAACGTCCATTGTTCGTTCAATTACAAGGAGAAAAAATGCGCAAGTTATTGACTTCAAAGCTGTTCTCTGCAGCCTTATCCCTGTGCCTGTTGTTGTCGTTTGCAGGGACCGCCCATGCATGGGTCAACGGAGACACCAAGACGAAATACCCCATCGTCCTGGTACCGGGTGTGATGGGGTTTGATACGTTGTTTGGCTCGGTGGAATACTTCTACAAGGTTGCCGATGGCATCCGCGATTATTCGGGAGGGCAAAAGACCTACAACGTCTCCCTGTCCGCATGGATGTCGACAGAGGAACGCGGCGTGGCCTTGAAGAACGAGATCACCCGGATTCTGAAAACCCACTATGGTGTCACCACGTTGACCTCGGCCCACAAGGCCAACATCATTGCCCACAGCCATGGTTCAACGACGTCGCGCGTGGCTGCCAAGTTGATGGAAAACAATATTGCATCCATCACCACGGTGGCCGGTCCGCACTACGGCACACCCATGCCCGACTACGCAATCACCTTGCCCAAGCCGGTGCTGATGGCGGCCATTGCCGGTATCAATGTGGCCGGCAGTGTGGTGGCGCTGTTCAGCGGCCGTCTGGATTGGTTGTTCCAACAAAATGCCAACGGTGTGCTGAATGACTTCACGCAGGCAGGTATGCAACAGTTCAACACCAAGTACCCCAGCGCGGGCGTGCCGGTGGGCGGAAGCTACGGCACCAAAAAATATGGTGCAGATGCCACGGCCCCGGGCAAATGGGCGGGTGATGGACAAGGGGCCGAGAAACCGGTGAACGACCCGAACGCCATCCTTTTTTATTCCTTCACCGGCAACATCCACAACAACACCTTCACCGCACCCGGTTTTCCACTCATCACGGACCCGGCTGATTGGGCCTTGCTGGTGATCCGCAAGTTTGGCAACTGGTACGGTTACACCGGAGACGCCGACTCCTTTATCCCGGTATCGAGCGCCCAGTTTGGCAAGAACATCTCGTCAAGCTACTGGTGGAACCATGTGGACGAACAAAACCAGACGCTAGGCCTATTAGGCTGGGGCGCTGCCGACCCGGTGTCTGTGTACCGGGCGCATGCCAATCGCTTGATGCTGGCGGGGCGCTGAACATGAACGCGAACGCAAAACGCGTTTGCATGGGCGCGCTCATTCTTTTCGGAGTGGGCGGCGCTCTATGGCACTTCACCGCCGACAAGCCCACGTCCGCGGCTCGAACATCGGCACGCTGGGCCTCCGCGCCCACTGGCGGTGACTTCGCAAAGACCGGTCACAGCATGCAGTCTTCCTCCAACGAACGTGTGCTGCGGTTTAGAACGCTGAAGGAGTACGAAGCCGTTTCCAAATACGGTCGCCTTCCAAATTCCCTGACTGGCGTCAACGTCAACTGGAACATCGCCTCCAATACGAATGGAAAACTCATACTGACGGCTGACCTGGCTGCCTTGTTCGAGTTCTTCCTGTCGGCGCACACCGAGGAAGGTCTGGCGACATCACTGGGCCGCATCGAAGAGTATCTAAGGGGACTGCTGCCGGACACCGCCGCAAGCGAGGCCCTGGACATTCTGCGCGCCTACCTTGCCTACAAGCAGGGACTGACCCGGTTCGAGCCGCCCAAGGACCGTGTTTTCACCGGCGACCAGAACGCGGATCTCATCTCCACGGTAGCGGATGTCAAGGCCGCGATGAACCAACGCATGGCAGCCCGGCGCCAGTACTTGGGCACTGAAGCGGCGGAGGTCTTCTTTAAGGCTGATGAGGCCTACGACGCCTACACCATCAAGCGGCTCGAGGCGGACACCAATACGTCCCTGAGCGCTGCCGAGCGGGAATCGCTGGTCGCGCAGGCGGAGCAGCTATTACCGGAGGAAAAGCGCATCCGCGTCCAGCAGGAGCGCAAGGAGGCGGCGCTGAACCAGCGCATAGCGGCATTGCAGGCGCAGGGCGGCAACGAGGAGGAGGTTCGCAACCTGCGCACCGAGCTGTACGGAGCACAAGAGGCCAACCGCCTTGCAGTTGTCGACCAGGATCAGGCCGCGTGGATGCAGCGATTGCAGAACTACCGTGACACCAAGGACAATGTTCTGCGCCAAACGGCGCTCGGCGCCGACGCCAAGGCACTTGCGATAGACCGTTTGGAGCAGTCCCGGTTCAACCCCGAGGAACTCCGGGAGGTGAAGGTTCTGGAGTCCATCCGGACACAGAAAGCCCAGAACGGAAAGCCGGCCCAGCCGGGATAGAAGCGGAGCAGCTCCCGCCGACGCTTCAATGGGTCGGCGGCGTTTGAAATTTGGCATGGTTTGACAATAGACCGACCGGTCTATAGAATAAGACCATGCCAACACCGTCCAACCCCTCTACCACCAGCACACCTGGCACCCGCGAGCGCCTGATTGACGCCATGCAGGACGCCCTGCGCCACAAGGGCTACCACGGGGTAGGCCTGAGCGAAATACTGGCCGTTGCCAAAGCCCCCAAGGGGGTGCTGTACCACCACTTCCCGGGCGGCAAGTCCGAACTGGCCGTTGCCAGCATAGAGGCCGTCGTCGGTCACATCACGGCGGGGCTGGACAAGCTGCTGTCCCGCAACGCGGACGTGGTACAGGCCCTGGGAGCGTGGATGGAATCGGCGCAAAAGGCGCTGGCCAATAGCGGTTACGAGCGCGGCTGCCCGTTGGCCACCATTGCGTTGGAATCCGCCCCCGAAGACACCGCCATACGCCAGGCGCTCGCCGATGGCTTTGCCGCCATCCGCGAACGCCTGGGCCGCACCTTGCAACATGCCGGCATCGAAGAGACCCGTTCGCGCAACCTGGCAGCACTCATCGTCTCGGCCTACGAAGGTGCGCTGGTGCAGTCCCGCGTGGCCGGCAATGTCGACGCCATGCACAACACATCGCATGCACTGATGGACATGGTTCGCATGAGCCTGCCGGCGGCTGTCCAACCCCTACCTCTAGGAGCAACACCATGAACCCCGCTTCTTCGACCCCCGAGAAAATCACGCTGCACACTGACGATGGCCATGCGCTGGCCGCCATGCGCTACCCCGCCAGTGGCACACCGCGCGGCCATTTGGTGGTAGCCGGCGCCACCGGTGTGCCACAACTGTTTTACCGCAATTTTGCGGTCTTCGCCGCAGCCCAGGGCTACACCACACTCACGCTGGACTACCGCGGCATTGGCCTGTCCAAACCGTCCACGCTGCGGGGTTTTCGCATGCGCTACCTGGACTGGGCACGTTTCGACCTGGGCGCGGCGGTTGCTGCCATGACCAGCGACACACTGCCGCTGTTCATGATCGGGCACTCCTTTGGCGGCCATGCCTTTGGCCTGCTGCCGAATCACCGCAAGGTGGCCCGCTTCTACACCTTTGCCACGGGAGCCGGCTGGCATGGCTGGATGCCTGCACTGGAACAATGGAAGGTAAAGATCATGTGGAACATCCTCGGCCCGCTGATGACACGCTGGAAAGGCTACCTCGCCTGGAGCAAGCTGGGCATGGGTGAAGACCTGCCGCTGGACGTGTACACGGATTGGAAACGCTGGTGCAGCTACCCCCGCTATTTCTTTGACGACCCAAGCATGGGCGCCGAAGTACAGGACCTGTTTGATGACGTGACGACCCCCATCATCGCCGCCAACGCTACGGACGACCTGTGGGCGCCACCGGCATCGCGTGACGCTTTCATGGCGGGTTATCGTTATACCGACCTGCAGGCCGTGGATATTGATCCCAAGCGCAGTGGACTGGGGGCCATAGGCCATATGGGCTACTTCCGCCGTCAGGCCCAACCCCTGTGGGAAGACGCGCTGCGCTGGTTTGGGGAATACCGCAGGCCCGCAGTTGCCACAGCTTCCATCGCCACGGCAACCAGCGCACCGGCTGGCAGCACCGGACCCGCCCAGCTTGCAGTCGCCCTACCTGCCTGAAGCACTTAATCACCGCGCCCCTGATGCACAACACCACTGCCGCCGAAACGTTTTCCAACTTGGTCCACAGTCGCCGCAGCGTGCGCGACTTTCTGCCCACGCCCATCCCACAAGCCTTGCTGGACGCCGTGCTGGCCGACGCCAACGCATCCCCCAGTTGGTCCAACACCCAGCCCTACCGCATCGCCATTGCCACGGGTGCGGTGCGCGACCGGTTGCAGACAGAACTCTCTATGCGCTTCGACAAAGGCATGGCCGCGCAACGCGCTGGCTGGCTGGGCAAACTCAAACTGCTGGTCACCCGCGACGGCCTGCCCGACGGCGATTTCACGACCAATTTTGAATACCCGGCAGACCTGCAACCCCGTCGCCGCGCCACCGGCCATGGCCTGTACGAACTGCTGCGCATAGGCCGCAAGGACCACGCCGCGCGTGAGGCGCAAATGCGCAAGAACTTTGAATTTTTTGGCGCACCCACCGCCATCTTTGTGTTTGTGCACAGCGGCCTGCGCGAATTCTCGGTGCTGGACGCCGGTATCTTCATTCAGACACTGATGCTGTCGGCCCATGCGCATGGCCTGGGCACCTGCGCCCAGGGTGCCTTGGCCACCTGGGCCGGGCCGGTGCGGGAGGCCTTTGATATCCCGAAGCCCTACAAGCTGATCTGCGGTGTGTCGCTGGGCTACCCTTCAGAACATGCGGTGAATAGATTCAACCCCGGGCGCTCCGATGCTGCCAGTTTGCTGCTTGCACCAGCCCAATAACCGCCCCGCGTAAAGGCTGCGACCACCGATCACTCCATCCAGCGCTTGAATACCGCGCTGGCATTGACCCCACCAAACCCAAACCCGTTGGATAACGCATGGTCCATGGCCATGGCGCGGGGTAGCAGTTGCACCAGGTCCAGCCCTTGGGCCAGCGGGTCTGGTATGTGCAGGTTGAGGGTGGGCGGTGCCACTTGGTGGCGCAAGGCCATCACCGTGAAGATGGCCTCCACCGCACCGGCAGCGCCCAGCAAATGCCCCGTCGCCGACTTGGTGGCGCTGATGGCGGGGCTTTTGTTGGTGAACACCGTATGGAATGCCGCCAGCTCCGCCGCATCCCCCACCTGCGTGGAGGTGGCGTGTGCATTGACGTGTTGTATTTGCTCGGGCGCAAGACCGGCTTGCCGCAAGGCTACACGCATGGATTGCGCAGCGCCACTACCGTCGGCGGGGCCAGACGTCACATGGTAGGCGTCGGCACTGGAGCCATAACCCACCAATTCGGCCAGTGGTATGGCGCCACGTTGCAGAGCGTGCTCCAGCGATTCGATAACCAGCACACCCGCACCCTCGCCAACGACAAAACCGTCGCGCTGGCTGTCAAACGGGCGTGATGCCTGCGTGGGGTCATCCGCGTAACCCGTGGACAGCGCACGGGCTGCCGCAAAACCGGCCTGTGTCACCCGGTGGATGGCGGCGTCGGCGCCGCCGCACACCACCACGTCGGCTTCGCCGCTGCGTATCAGCCGCGCGCCGTCACCCAGTGCCTGCAGGCTGGCGGCGCAGGCCGTCGCCGGCGCGCCAATCACACCTTTGAGGCCATGGCGGATGGAGACATGGCCGGCAGCCAGATTCACCAAAAACGAAGGCACAGTAAAGGGAGACAAACGCCGCGGGCCGCGTTCGTCCGTGGTGCGCACCGCGTCCGCAATGGCGGGAAAACCGCCGATGCCCGATGCAATCACCGTGGCCGTGCGCTCCTGGTCGTGCAAGGTCTGCGGGTGCCAGCCGGCTTGCTGCAAGGCCTGTTCTGCGGCTGCCAAAGCCAGCACGATGAATCGGTCCATCTTCTTCTGGTCTTTGGTGTTGACAACCCTGTCAATGTCCAGGCCACCCTCTGCATCGTCTTGCACAGCCGGCACACACGCCCCCACCTTGGCGTCCAGCCCGGTACACATGTCCTCGGGCAGGCGCCCCAGGCCACTGGCCCCGCTGAGCAGGCGCTGCCAGACGAGGTCCACACCACAGCCCAATGGCGTGACCAGGCCCATGCCGGTGATAACGATGCGTGTGGGGTGGTGCATATCCAATTCCTTTATATACGTACCGATTGGTATTTAATTGAGGTATTGTTGCATATCAGAATGACAGGGCTGTTGCAGCTTGTCGAACGCCCTGAGAATAGGGGCATGTACAACAGGACACGCACACACCATGGCCCTGGGACGCCCCCGCGCATTTGACGCTGACGCCATGCTGGACAAGGTGGTCGACGTGTTTTGGCAACACGGCTACGAGGGCAGCAGCATGGCCGCCCTCACCACAGCCACGGGCTTGAGCAAGCCGAGCCTGTATGCGGCTTTTGGCGGCAAAGAAGATTTGTTCCGCGCGGCGTTTGTGCGCTACCGCGAACGCCAGGACCAATTTACCGGCAATCTGCTGTCACACCCGGTAGCGCGCACCGGCGTGGAGCGCCTGTTGCTGGCATTGGTGGACAGCCTGACCCAACCCGAAATGCCGCACGGCTGCCTGTTGGTGCATGGCAACCTGGTGGGTAGCCCCGACAGCGACACGATCCGTGAAGAGCTCCGGCAGCATCGCAAGGCTTTGCAAGCCGCCGTGCGCGAACGACTGGCACAAGCGCAACAAGAGAATGAAATCGACGCGGACGTGAACCTGTCAGACCTGGCCCGCTACATCACCACGACGGCCCAGGGCCTGGCCGTACAAGCCGCAGACGGCGCACAACGCAAATCCTTGCACCGGGTGGTGGAGTTGGCGATGCTGGCGTGGCCGGTAAAACCCCTCCAAATTGCTGCGATACCATTACCGACCTGATAGGCGCTTGGGAATGTTTTGAATGACAAACAAAAAATCGCTGTACGAAATTCTGGAGGTTGCCAATGATGCGACTTTCCCTGAGATACGCGCATCCCACGAGCGTCTGACGCAGTCACTGAACAGCCTTCGGTCAACTCTCAGTCACGAAGACTACAGCATGCAGTTGCGACTGTTAAAGGTGGCATACAGCACACTCGCTGCGCCCATGTCGCGAGACTCCTATGACGCACACTTGTCTATTCGCAGTGAATCGGCCAAACCGGAATCGGTTGCGCTCGTAACAACCCCCGCCATCGGTCAAGGTGCTGCGGCTGTTCGCGCCGAGGCCCTGTTGATGCGTGCCGACGCCCTGTCGCTACGGGCGGAGGCAATGGGGTTGAAGGCTGACTTGCTCAGCGGTCAGGCGCGGCCCGGCACTGACCTGGGCGAGCATCCGCTCGTGGGACTTTTGCTGGCATCGTTCAAAAAAGTGCTTTTGATCTTGGGAACGCTGGTCGCCATCGGAATGGTCTTCAAGGTGACGTTTATGGTCACCAGGAATGTCCCGTCTGACCAGGTTGTCGATACACGCAGCCCGACAGAGGACAAGGCCTTTTTTCAAGAGTACTACCAAACCTGGGGTGTCCGGCCCGCCAGCCGAGCGGAGGCCGAGTTGATGGACGCCGAGCGGAGCAAGAACGATGAGGTTAAACGGGCGCAACGGCAGCGCGATGACGCAAAGAGGAAAACTGAGAACGACGCGCAACAGTTTGAGGAGGAATCCCGCCGACGGGGTGAACAAGTATCGGCTGAACTACGGTATGCAGAAGAGAAAGTCGAGCGCGCCAAGCAAGAGGAAGAACAACAGCAAGAGCGTGCCAAGAATGCAAAAGCAGAAACAGAACGCCGACGCGCCGAGGCCGAGCAGGCTCGCGTCGAGGCCGAGCAGGCTAAGTGGCGAAAAGTACTTGATAGAAACTGAGTTTGAAGTTCCTACCTATGCCTGGTTTCCTGATCGTGGGTCGCAGAAAGATATTCTTTTTCCTGGCGTTATCAGTCACGTTGAGCGCGTGCGGCGCAAAACACCACGCAACACACGCCTCATTTGTCGGCAAATGGAAGTCCTCCAAACTCGAAACACCCCTGGTTTTGTTCGACAACGGCGAATGGGAGATCAAGAACGATGACGGCGGCGTATTGCAGTACGGCATTTGGGAGTACCGGAACGGCAACATCATCTGGAGTTTTAAAAGCGGAGGGCAAATCATTCAGGACGTCAATGCGGTTGTATCGGCCACGGACCAGGAGTTCCGCCTGCAAGAAGGCAAGCAGGTTACCGTATTCAAGCGCCTCGATTGACTTTTCAACAGCACCTTAGTGATGCCAATCGCAAACTACTACGACGTTCTAGAGGTGAGCCCCAAGGCGAGCGCCGAAGTCATTCGGGCTGCCTATAAAAGCCTGATGCAGCGTCACCATCCGGATAAAAGTGCCAACGGCGACGCATCAACTCAGCTTGCTTCTTCGCTGGCGCAGGCCTACGAGGTGCTCAGCGACCCACAGCAGCGCCTTGCCTATGACCAAACGCTCCTGACGCAGCAAGCTGTGCCGGCACATAGACCCCGTCATGCTGGCGGCGCAACGGCCTCCATGACCGTGCCAAGAACTGGAGCGATTGCCAAAAGCCGGTTGAGCGCCTGGTATGCGCCGGTGCTCATCCTGAGCATCATCTGTGCTGGAGGAACTATCCTCGTGCTGTCCAAAAAGAAGCCGAGCGGCGGAGCACCTCCCCAGCAGACCACACAGCCCAACGTAAATTCCATTTCGATAACGGATGAAGGGCAAGTCAGGACGATTTCTGGATTTGTGACAGACCTGTCCGTTGAATTGATCGCAGATACAAAACAATCCTCCGCAGTTCACATCTTGCACATCCCGACCTTTAGCCTTCGCCTTGCGATCAGCGAGCCCGATCGCTGGACACATAGGATTCACGCACAACGGCAGGCAATCATCCAGCAGCTTTTGGTCGCGCTGGCCTCTGCAAACTATCTCGAACTCATTAAGCCCGATGGTGATTTGTACCTCAAAAGACTTATCGAGGAGAGCGTGATATCGGTTACAGGTCTAGACAAATCCAACGCGTTACCAGCCGTGGACCCATCCAAAAAGGCCCCTCAACCGGTAGTCGCACTGCTGCCTGTCTCGTATTCTGTACGGTGACAACTGAAACGCCGCCACCTCGCCCACACACCCTAGCGCGGTTTGCGTGATGGCTTGACGGCCGGACGCCCGGACCCATTGTCACGCGGCGGCAAGCCGGTGTGCCGGGTCAGTATCAAGCCCTTGGTGGGCTTCACCGGCGTGGCCGGGGCGGCGGTCGAATTTTTCTTGCGCGCACTCTGGTAACCACCGTCGCCCAGCGGCTGGAAGGTGGGGATCAGATGGTGCTTGCCATTACCCACCAAGTCGGCGCGGCCCATGGCCTTCAAGGCCTCGCGCAGCAGCGGCCAGTTGTTTGGATCGTGGTAGCGCAAAAACGCCTTGTGCAGGCGGCGGCGCTTTTCACCGCGCACGATGTCTACCGTCTCATCGTCACTCTCGGCGGTGCGGTGTACCTTGCGCAGCGTATTGCGCCCGCTGTGGTACATCGCCGTGGCCGTGGCCATGGGGCTGGGGTAGAAGGTCTGCACCTGGTCGGCGCGGAAACCATTCTTCTTCAGCCAGATGGCCAGGTTCATCATGTCTTCATCGGTGGTGCCCGGGTGGGCGGCGATGAAATAGGGAATCAGAAACTGTTTCTTGCCGGCTTCCAGCGAGTACTTCTCAAACAGGGTCTTGAACTTATCGTAACTGCCGATGCCCGGCTTCATCATCTTGGTCAGCGGGCCCTGCTCGGTGTGTTCGGGCGCGATCTTCAGGTAGCCGCCGACGTGGTGCTGAACCAATTCCTTGACGTATTCGGGACTCTTGACCGCCAGGTCATAACGCAGGCCGGAGCCGATCAGGATTTTCTTGACACCCTTGAGCGCACGGGCACGGCGATAGATCTTGATCAGTGGGCCGTGGTCGGTGGTCAGGTTCTGGCAAATACCCGGGTAGACGCAGCTGGGCTTGCGGCACGCCGCCTCGATCTCGGGGCTCCTGCAGCCCAGGCGGTACATATTGGCCGTGGGGCCGCCCAGGTCGGAAATGGTGCCAGTAAAGCCCTTGACCTTGTCGCGGATGTCTTCCACTTCCTTGATGATGGATTCTTCCGAGCGGCTCTGGATGATGCGGCCCTCGTGCTCGGTGATGGAGCAAAAGGTGCAGCCGCCAAAACAACCGCGCATGATGTTGACGCTGAAACGAATCATCTCCCAGGCCGGGATCTTGGTCGCGTGGTCGTGGCTGCCGTTTTCATCCGCGTAGCTGGGGTGTGGGCTGCGGGCGTAGGGCAGGTCAAACACGAAGTCCATCTCGGCCGTGGTCAGCGGGATCGGCGGTGGCGTGATCCACACGTCACGTGCCGTGACGCCTTCGCCATGCGCCTGTACCAGCGCACGGGCATTGCCAGGGTTGGTTTCCAGGTGCAAGACGCGGTTGGCGTGGGCATACAGGATGGGGTCACTCTTGACCTGCTCGTAGCTGGGCAGACGGATCACCGAGCGGTCACGTGGCGGCACCTTGTAGCTGCCCAGGCCGTGCAGCGCGGGCTGCAGGTTGGGATTCGGCATAAAGGTCAGCGGTTTGATGCTGTCGTTGACCGGGAGAGCCTTTAAACCATTCTGGCCTGTAGCCCTCGTGGAATCTACACCATCCACTCCACTTTTGATAGCACCACCGGTGGCAGCCGATGCTGCATCTTTTTCAGCATCTTCTTTGGCACAGGTGCTGCCTTGGCCGGCGGCCTGCTCCGAGGTCGTCATGTAAGGGTTAATGTGGGATTCGACCCGCCCCGGCGCATCCACGCTGGTGGAGTTGATCTCGATCCAGCCCTTGCCAGTCTCGTCATCCGGGCGGCGCACGAAGGCGGTACCACGCACATCGGTAATGCTCTCGACCGGCTCACGCGCGGCCAGGCGCTGGGCAATTTCGACAATGGCGCGTTCGGCATTGCCGTACAGCAGCAAATCACACTTGGCGTCCACCACCACGGAGCGACGCACCTTGTCGGACCAGTAGTCGTAGTGGGCGATGCGGCGCAGGCTGCCTTCGATGCCGCCCAGCACAATCGGCACGTCCTTGAAGGCCTCACGGCAGCGCTGGCTGTAGACGATGGCGGCGCGGTCCGGGCGCTTGCCGCCGATGTCGCCCGGCGTATAGGCGTCGTCACTGCGGATCTTGCGGTCCGCGGTGTAGCGGTTGATCATGGAATCCATATTGCCCGAGGTCACGCCCCAGAACAGATTCGGTTTGCCCAGGGCCTTGAAGGCCTCGGCGCTGGTCCAGTCGGGCTGGGCAATGATGCCGACCCGGAAGCCCTGGGCTTCGAGCATGCGGCCGATGACGGCCATGCCGAAGCTGGGGTGGTCCACATAGGCGTCGCCGGTGACCAGCACGATGTCGCAACTGTCCCAGCCCAGCTTGTCCATCTCCAAGCGGCTCATGGGCAAAATGGGCGCCGTGCCAAAGCGGGCGGCCCAGTACTTGCGGTAGCTGGACAGTGGTTTTGCGGCGCGCGCAAAAAAGGAGACGTCGACTGGGGCGTTCATGGTGCTTTCGGGGGTAACCCCCTATTTTAAGGTTTTATAGCGTGGAACGTACGAATCAGGGTACTTGGGGGTGGAATCAAACGGATGCGGAGCTGCCATGGGCATTTCGATGCACCGCTTGCTTCTAAGAGCCAGCATCAACTTCCAACTTCCGAGTTTCCGAACTTCTGTCCCCCACTCCCCCCAACCCCCTCGCCCCGCCGGGCGAGGGGGAGCCAATGCGGACAGCCGATTT